>NZ_CP040018.1:1236389-1854584 GCF_005280255.1 Arthrobacter sp. 24S4-2
GTGGAAAAGGTCCGCGTGGCCGGATATATGTTGCCTGACGTGAAAATGAAGGGCACGAGACGCAAGTGGCTGGTTCAGGGGCAGGGGTGAGTGCACCGTCGTTAGGAGGGCGGTGTGTGCGGCCGTTTTCGTTCAGTTTGTCGGGGCGGTGGGTGTGAGTTGGACGTCGTAGCCAAGTTGATGGAGCTGGCTGAGGGCGTGGCGCTCGGTCGTCCTGCGGTGGGTGCGCTGAAAGTGTTCGGGGTCGAGGTCTTCGAACACGGTGCCGTCGGTGGGCAGATGCCAGATGGTGACGATCATGGAATGTTCGATGGCCACCATGCTCTCATCGGCCCTCTGCGCGATGTCAGTCGCTTGTAGCGTGATTGCCAGAAGGTGCCGTTGGTTCTGACTGCTGCCATGGCGGCTATGCCGATGCGAGATGGGAACTGGGTCATGTCGGCCCCCGTTTCGGCGATGATGATTTCCGCGACGGTCTTGCTGATACCGGGAACTGTCGTGAGTAGTTATGCACCAAGCCAGTGGGGCTATGGCGGAATCGATGCGGTCGCTGAGGCTGATGATCCGTTGGTTGAGCGAATCGAATGGTCCAGGTGCATCTGGGTCGCATAGGCGTGGTGGTCGTTGAACCTGCCATCGAGGGCCTCAGTGAGCTGGTCGATCTTGTTTTTGAGCCGTCCACGGGCCAGATCCGCCAACAGCAGCGGGTCGCGTTCGCTGGCGATGAGGGCCTCGCGCGTGGCTCTGCCGGAAACGCCGAGGGTGCGTGGCAACCGACGAGATCTTGATGTTGGCATTTTCCAGCAGTTTCTCGACGCGTTGAATCTCTCGGCTTTACTCGGCGACGAACATAGTTCGGGATCTGGTGAGGTCCAGTAACGGGCGGATATGTTCGGGCGGCACGAAGGAGGTCCTGACGAGTCCGTGTGCGCATCCCCGCGCACCGATAGTACAGCACTTCCATGACCTTCTCCTTCATGAGCAGCGACGGCTGCAGCGGCCCACGCTGCCGAAGCCCTTGTGCTGTTCCGGGGAAGACAGGGCAAATCTGGAGTCTGACTCTCGTGCTCGAAGCAACAATCCACGAAACCCGTGGAAGTCTTCCGACACCAGGCTCATTGACGGGCTCGAAAGGCACCAAGGAAACACCGGCGTAGACCGGAACAGACCGTTCCATCGTCGGCCTGCGCAGGCCGACGTTGGAACGGTGACCGGCGAAGTTTTCCGAAATGAACGAAGCGCCCGAACCGGGCGCTGGGAAGCTCATTGCAAAAAGGTCCGGGAAGGGGTGGGCGCGGACATCCTTGAGGGATGGGACTGACGATGAGCCAGCGCAAGGCTGTCACGGTGATCAAGGCACGGGCGTAGGCCTGCGGGGGCCGGTCGGAGGAGGTGCGGATCCTGGCTCAGATGGTGGAGCTGACGGGCGGGAACCGGGACTATTCCCGGCCCTGCGGGTCGGCAAACCAAATCATCGTTCCTGTCGAGTTGTGGTTTTGCATGGTCAATGGTCAATCAGCCCTAGCTAGAGGGAATAGGTGGCAATGTCGGGGCGCACTGTGAGCCACTGAGTTTCCGTGAACGCCTCAATGTTGGCCTCCGGCCCCCGAACCGCGATCCGTTGCCGGAGGCGCGTACACCGCCAAAGGGTGCATTCGCTTCATCGCCGATTGTTTGTTCGTTGATGTGGATAATTCCGCAGGGAATACTGTCGGCAACTTCCATCGCCATACCCACGTCGCCCAGTATGCCCAGCGACAGACCGTATTCCGTGTCGCCAGCCAGCGCGATCGCCTCGTCGACGGTGGCGAAAGGCACGACGGGCGCGACGGGGCCGAAGACCTCCTCGGCATAGGCCGGCATTTCCGGGGTGACTCCAGCGAGAACCGTGGGCCGGTAGAACAGGCCTTCGTGGGTTCCACCGGTGGCCAGGCGCGCGCCGGCCGCCACCGTGGATGTGACGAGGCGGTTAATGCGGGCGACCTGGACCTCATCGATAACGGGCCCGAGTGCCACCTGCTCCGTGGCAGGATTGCCCACCGTCAGCCGCTGGGCTTCTTCGACCAATGCTTCTACGTACGCCGAGTGCAGGCTTTCATGGACGAGGTGCCGTCCGGTCGTCATGCATATCTGGCCTTGGTGCATGAAGGAACCGAAGGAGCCTGCCGCGGCCGCCTTGGTCAGGTCTGCCCCGGGAAGGATGATGAGGGCGCCATTACCGCCAAGTTCGAGATGGGCTCGTTTGAGGTGTTCTCCGGCGAGCCGGGCAACCGATCTCCCTGCCAAGGTGGAGCCCGTGAACGAAACTATGCGCACCTCGGGGGCTGTGACCAGCGCTTCACCGACCCCCGCGCCGCCGAGAAGAAGTTGTAATACCCCAGCTGGCAGTCCCGCCGCTTGAAAGGCTGCAACAATGACCGCCCCTCCGCTGATCGGCGTGCGGGGATCGGGTTTCAGGAGTACGGAGTTGCCGAGCGCGAGGGCCGGGGCAACCGAACGGATCGCGAGGAATAGCGGTGTGTTGAATGGCGCGATGACCGAGACCACGCCCGCGGGGCGACGACGGGCAAAGCTCCAGCGCGGAGCACCTGTCGGCAATACACGTCCAGACGGAAACGAGGGCAGTGCCGCCGCTTCCTGGCACTCCAGGACAGCCCCGTAAACCTCTGATGCGGCCTTCACCGGAACGGCCCCTGCCTCGCGCACAATCCAGTGTTCGATTTCCGACGCATGACGGCTCAACGCCTCACCGGCGGCACGTAGGATGGCCGCACGCTCTTCATATGGAGCCGCAGCCCATCCGCGCTGAGCAACGGCGGCACGGGAGGCCGCTGTGAGAACGTCAGTTTTGGAAGCCTGACCGATCCAAGCGAGGTGGCGTCCCGTCGCCTTCTCAATCACAGCGATGTCACCGCCAGCCGCAGGTTCCCATCCGAGGGCCCCGAAAAGGTTTCCTTTCCATGAATCTGCATTGAGCAGGCCGCCCGAAGCTTGCCTACTCATGGCTTTTTCCGACGTTTAAGGCCGAGGTGATCCAAGTTTCCAGCAGCGGGAGGGCTATACATTGAGACAGCACACGGGGCCCCTCGTAAAAGGGCAAGGGCCCACGAATCTCGGAGCGGATCATTGCAACGGACATGACGTCCCCTTTTGAGAACCAGCGGACCCGAGACAGTGATTAGTCAGACAGGGCGCGCTGGCGCGAGTCTACGCTGACGTCGCCGATTGCCATAGGGTCGTAACTCCACTTAAAAACAGGTAGTTGCCACTCTTCGCGGAAGACTCGTACGTCGCCTCTTGGTCGCCTGCCCCGTCCTCGGCGCCGACACTGTTCGGCTTGAACCTGAGCCTCGCCCAGGTGAACCTGATCGACTTCAACAGCACCATGTTCAACAGCACAGCTCTCCCGACGACCACGGCCTTCGCCGCAGCGGCCCAGCAGCAGCAGACCACGATCATACTGTTTGATCCGGCCAGCGCCGGTTCGTGAATCTGTTCGCCGGCAGTGCGCCGGGCTCGCTCGAGGTCGTCGATCCGATAGCACGCATCGCGGACGTCCAAGCCATGGTCCTTGCCTTTAATCTGAACGACGGCGTCAAGACCGCGTTGCAGGTCCCGCTCAAGAAGGCCACCGGGTATCTCAGCGACGCCTCGACATCCAACGATGGGAATGCCATCAAGGAGCTGCAGAAATTTAGCGACCTGGTCAACGCCCTCCCAGTGACCGTCATCGCCAACCTTGATGCCCGCCGTCTGATCAAAGCTGCGAGCAAGGCGATCTTCACGATCAACGAGTTGCAGCCCTGCTAGACATACCTCTCTACCGGAGGGCAGGCCATTCCCCGGCATGGCCTGCCCCGCTCTTCACCTGAATTTCGTAAAGCGCGCCACATATCGCTGGTGATTCACATCCCCGCAGAATGACGTCCCTCTGTGGCCGCTCGCCGTAACCACCACGATTCTCGAATCAACCTGTTCTTTAAACTGCGGCGTTGTCGCCGGGATCCCGCAGCGAACATTAACAGGTAGTCACCACTCGCGACGTTTCGACATTGGCTCATATATGCTCCCGCTGAGCCGGTGATCCCATCGGTGGAGTTGAGCGGCGTAGTCCAATTATGCCGCGGTCAGGGTTTTGTCCCGAAGTTTAGCGGCGCACGGTCTCCTGTCAGATTTCTGGTGGTGCGCAATCCAAAGAAGCAACGCGTCTGAATTGATGGAGGAAAGATGATGAATCTCAAATCGCGCGCATCTATAACGGGAGTATTCGCTGCCGTCCTCACCCTGATGTCAGTGGCGGCGCCAGCCCACGCGGCTGACCTGACAATCCTCGACATAGGGAATGGCACACTCGTCCGGAAGGGCATTGCCGTCGAAGTTCCTGTGACCTTCGTCTGTCCCGCGGACTCGATTGAAACGGGACTGAACCTTGAAGTACGTGAGGACTTTGGTAACGGGGATTTCGCAGCAGCCGGCCAGGGCGTAGGTGGTTTCACCTGCACAGGGGAGAGCCAGACGATCACAGTGACCGCACCCGCAACATCCAAGGGCGGCGCCGTCCCTCTTAAGATCGGGAAAGCGACGGCAACCGTCCTCATGCAAGTCTGTTCACCCACCTTCGACTGCCCCACAGTTGAGATCACGACTGAGATAAAGATCAAAAACAAATAGTCTTCTTGAGTCAGCAATCTGGCACAACCAGCACGTCCGCGTAATGCCGGGCAGTGTGAACGGCCAGTCCGACGCCGGCGGGCGGTCAAGGCCTCATCGACCCAGTGAAACGGTTCGTTAGCGGGCCGGTACGCCGAAGAGATCATGACGAGGACTGCGGCGCCGATCCCCACGAAGGACCCGAATTTGAAGGCTTGACGCTCACGGCGGTCTTCGATGGTCGGTGAAGCTGTTTCATAGCGCTGCCCCTCAGGCTGTGATTCCGTCGAGCCTAAAGGAGAGTTGGTCCGGAAAAGTAGGCAGCTGAAGGAGTAAGGGGCCGGCGACGGCTTATTGGTGCACGAGGTCTCAGCCGCGCACCCTCGCCGCCGGGCGGGCACTATGACCTAATTTACGGCCGTGCGGTGCCGGGCACCGTAAGCACTCTTTGGTTGTTCTGCGAACCGACCGGCTTGCCGGACAGTCTGTGCGGGCCGGGCAGCGAGAAATGCTTCGCTGTGTTTCGTGTGGTGGTGGGTGCCCGGAAGGGTACCCCCGCTATTTCCGGCAACATATCGATCGCGTGCCTTAAACGAGAGGTGCTCCGGCGGGCCAATTTAGGGTTCAAGAATGAACAGTTTCCCGGGAGGCATATTCCTCAACGGAAAGGTTGGCCGTTCAGGGTTGGCTGGGCGCAAGCCAGGTTCAGCAGCAAAACGGGGCAGGACGCGCGACACGATGGGACGAAACCGCCGAGCGGCGTCCGAACCTTCATGCTGCTTTTGGTCACGTGGTCAATTGCGCCAGCGGAGAATCCAGTTCCCCAGCAAGACAGCCACAATGGCAATCGGGAGCAGGGCGGCCAACGGCCGCTCGCGTCGGATCAGGGCAACGAGTCCGCGTCCTGCACCGACAAAAGCCGTGGCACCGGAAAACATGACCAGCAGACCAGCGAACAATGAGCTATTTTCAACTTCCCTGCAGGACAACACGCCTGGACGGTGGGCATTGAATCCAGACGGTAGCGGCGAAGTAAGCGGGAACACCGATAGCCAGAGCAATCAGCCCAAGCCACATCACTGACATCCCAAACTGTCTACGTTCTCCCCGATAATTCCAGTCCCCCATGTCAAGGGAGCCTACAGGCACGAAGATGATGATCGTGATCGTGATCGTGATCGTGATCGTGCGCGCCCGGCCAAGGTCGCTTTCCCTGCGACTGCCCATGCCGCATCGTTTTCGGTCCGCAGTGAGAACGCCAATTTCCGCCCGGTGAGGGTTCGCGGGCGGACACTGTTCGCATCGCGCTGCTATAGGCTTGGGGCTGACTCTCGCAGCTCCATGATCCATGGCTCAGCTCGCTCCGTGGTCCCGCGCCAGCCATTGCAGCGCTCCTCCTCGACCCCAAAATGGTCGATCACCTTGTCCACGACGAGTCGGCACGTGGTGAACAGCATCCCCGCGTACGGAAGTAGAACATCTCGTCTGTGGACAAACCGGAGCCCTTCGCCGAGATCCGCGGCGATGAACATTGACACCGCCGCTGCCTCCCCGTGCGCCACCCCTGAGAGCTGCGAGTAAAACGCCCGGCCAGGCGCACCGGGAGAGCTTTCGCTCAAAAGATCTGATGCCATCGCTGTCACAGAAATGTTGTCGGCCTTGCGACCAAGCTGAACAAGTAGACTTTCTAGCGCTTCGACGTGACTTTTGCCGTCCACGTGCGTTCCGTCGTAGAGGGCGAATTCGCTGTGCCTTACCGAATTGCGGAGTTCGATTGTTGCCAGGCTCGCATGTCGCCAAATGAGGTCCGCGGCCGAGTTGGCACTGAGGAGATAGTTGGCTTTGCCGAAGGCTTCCACTGAGCCGCGGGTCAACGTTGCCAGCGGCATGATGTGCCGCTTTGTCTTGAGTAACGGTACGAACGCCCGCAAGTGGTCCAACGCAGCGAATGCGTGGAGACCCATCGCGAGATGAGCGTGGCGGACAAGCGTGCTGCCTCTCGAAGTCGATTGATTTACCGTGTCCTCCAGAAACCTGAAGGCCGCGGATCCGCCCCTCGGGTGCCGGCCGACTGACAGGTCCGTCAAACGCTCCGCCTCAGGCAAAATGCCCATAATGATTTGCCTCATCAGTGTGAGGTCGCGGGCAGAGAGTAGCTCCGGGGCTGGGACATTTGACATCCCCAAATGCTAGGGCGCTTTCGGCCTCTCGCATCCCAGCAGTGTGTCGGACGCTCAGGTGTCGGCCTGAGAGGCTGGGGATGCAAAAGTCACAATCCCTGGGCTGACCGGCGGCCGGGTCTCGCAGACTCTAGCTTGGTGCTACGTGCTCTGAACACGCCGAATGTCAGTTTCAGGAGTCGTCTGCACTGGATCCGGCGGAGGTACGGGACTTGTGCAGACGACTCCTGAAACGGAAGCGCTCGAAGCCGTCTGCACCAACCGTCATTCTGTCTGAAGTCGCCTGCACGAACCGCCACCAACGCTGGGCCCGTAGGCGTTCTGCTGGTTCTCTGCGGTCAGCCTCTCTGGTGGACGGGGTGGCAGCTAACGGTAGAGGCTGGAGCGGGTGATACCCGTGGCTTTGACGATCTCGGAGATGGACCGATCCTCCTGGTTACGAAGGTGTGCTGCGTAGGCGAGCTTCGCTGGATTGACCACGCTGGGCCGGCCGATCCTTTTGCCTTTAGCAGCAGCAACGGCACGCGGACGCGCTGCGCGTTCGATTGCGTAGGTTCGTTCCATTTGGCCGGAGAGCGCGAGCATTACGACGGCCAGCTGCGACATGGGATCCTCCGGGTTGGCGGAATCAACCCGGATCGGGTCAGCCAGGTTCCGGACTCCGACTCCGCGGACTTCCAGGTCGTGGATGAGGTTCAGGGTGTCCCGGACGGTGCGGCCCGACCGATCCCGGGTGTGCACCACCACGACGTCTCCCTCGCGGGCGTGGTCGAGTGCTTCATGAAGTCCGGGCCGGTTTGTGGTGGACCCGGATTTCTTGTCCACGTAGATGTGCCGGGCGGGGATGCCCTCGCCGTGCAGTGCGTCGATCTGCCATGCCGTGCCGAGAGCCGCCTGAGAGTCCCGGTTGCGCCAAGACTGGGGGCAGGATTAACCAAGGGCACAACGACTCTAGGTATGCCTGGCCGCGTGGCCTAGCATCGGAGTCACGTCGTGTCCGAACCGCGACCGGCGCTGGATCGTCGAAGGGTGAACCATGGGACTTTTCGGTGGAGGACGCAAAGCTGCCGAGCGTGCGGCAGAGGAAGAGCGGGAGCGCCAACACGCGGCAATACGCGCGGAAATTGACCAAGCCGCTCAAGGTTCCAGTGACAGAGTTGAGGAATGGCTGAGCAGGATTGAAGAGTTTAGACCACAGGGTGCAGACAAACTCACGAACGAGATCCTTGCCCAGGCAGGGCCGTACCCGGTGCCGTCCTTGCAGCCCCAGCACGCAGGGCATAGCTACGCCATAATGACGCTGGCACGTGTGAAGGCACACGGACGGGAAGGCGCACTGCGAAAATGCGTTGGGGGCGAGATAACGTCGTCGAATTACTGGTCCAGCGTAAGCAGTTTCGTGGACGGCATCTGACCCTCACCTGTCTGCCACAGGCGTCGCCTTCTAGTTTCTCGGCGCCCCTACTCCACGTCACCTACTTCTTCGGCCTTCTCGGGCTATTGGGTGCGATGTCAGTTCCGGTTGTGACCTGTTTGGCGTGAGAGCAGTGCCTTTTTGAAGTGGGCTTCGGCGGCGTCCGCCTGCGCAGTCGGTGCGCTGGGGGAGAAGACCCGCAAAATACTGAACTGGAAGTGCCGTGCATGGCTGGCGTCGGCGCCGGCCAGTTCCCGGAGGGCGACGTTTCCGCCGTGCCCGTTCCGGGCGTAGTCGCTCCAGCGTCCCAGGAAGCGTTCGGCCCCATCGGCCTTTCCGACGTACAGTTTGCCGGTCTTGGCGTCTGCGATGAGGTAGATGCCCTGCATAGAGCTGAGGGCTGTCCGCCACTGGCTGTAGCGGTCATCGGCGACGACGGCCTGGAGCTCGTCGTAGCTGATGAGGAGCGAGTCGAAGCCGGGGAACGGCTCTGAATTAGGATCAGCAATCTCAACCACCGCCATGGGACTGGCTGTCCTTCCCGACTTGGCCCAGTTCACTGTGTCCGGGGTCCACTCGATAACAAGGCGGTCCGCCAGAGCCGAAAAAACCGGTGAGGGCCGCAGGTCAAAGAACCGCCAAATATCTGTCCGCTCTTCAGGAACTTCGCCGTGGTTCTCGAAAGCGGTGATGAACCGGGCCCGCCGTCCCGTGGTGGCCAGAAAATTCAGCCAGATCCTCGGAGGCGTCTTGCCGAGCTTGTTGTTGTGGCCTTGTTCGCGCGTATAGCGCAGAAGATTCGGCCCCAAGGCATCAGCCCGGGTTTTCAAACCACCAGGATTGAGCGTGTGCCGGATGACAGCCACATCATCCGGAGCAAGGCCCGCGGCTTGAAAAAGGTGCCCAAGTTTCAGGTCACCCGAGATGTCGTCGTTCATGCACAGCCTTCGTTCGATCCTGCCCGGCTGCATTCCGGGCTCCGCGTCATAGATTACGGACGTAATGAGATGACCGACGAATCCAGCGTTCCCGATCAGGACTGCAAGGAAGCCCGCTGGCTTTCAAAGTCCCGTGACTCGCCCGGCGCCGCCGGTCAATCACTCACAGATACTTCTCGACGTGGTCCTCGTCGTAATCCTCGTCGCCGTTCATCATCTGGATCGCTCGGCCGAGGTTGATGTCCGAATCGAACCGCGAAATGGAGCAGTCCCCACAGACTTCTCCCTCCATCTCTTCGTCATAGTCGATGTCTCCCGCGTATTCGGCGTTGACCGCCTCCCGTGCCTCATCGACATCAAATTCCGTTTTGCACTCATTACATGTCGCCATGGCTGCACTTTACAGACCGCCGGAAGCGCCTGGTGAAACAGCGGGCGCATTACGAGGCGTCGAGCGTCAGCGACTGTGCGGCTGAGTGGGGGTGTTAAGGGCTCTAACTGGTCAGGAACGTCGCCACTCGCAGCGTCAGGACCTCTGAAGTCGACCGAAGACTGGGACATTCGACGCAATGCTGTACGTCGTCGTACGGACGGCCGGAGGCAAGGTGGGCGAGGCAGAGGTCTTCATCCCGTCTGCCGCCGGAAATTGTATGCACCGACTGAGGGTTTTCCTCAGTGATTCTGCTCGCTTATGCTTGCTCATGTGTCACAAAGTCCGTATGGTTTTGTGACATGAAGCCATCCACCGTCGCCTCCGCGTCCGTCTACCTGGAGAGAATTCCGGTGAAGTCGTACGTTCGCGCCTGCGATCTTCCCGGCACGCCGGATGCGTCGAGAGCGGCACTTTCACGCGCCGCCAGGGACGGAAAGCTCGTCAAGGCTGCCCGTGGCCTCTATTACAAGGGACCAAAAACGCGATACGGCATGGCGCGCCCCAGTGTCCTGGAAACCGCGTTGGAGGTCCTTGGTAGCGAGGGGACCGGTCCGTGCGGCTATTCAGCGGCCCGGGCGCTGGGGCTCACCACTCAAGTTCCAGCGAAAATTGACCTTGCTGTGCTCGGACCGATCCGTGAGGGGCTTGAGGGTGTGAAGCTACACACCAGGAACAACCCTGCCCGACGGAAACTGTCTTACCTCGACGTCGCACTGTTGGAAGTGTTGCGCGATCCAGGCGTTATTGACTTCGGATGGAGCGCCCTCGTTAATGTGGTCTCCCGCTCAGTTAAGGAGAAGAAGGTCCATCCAAAGCTGATCGCGGATGCGGTTCCAAAGGAAGGCCCGGACGTTCGTCGTCGCTGGGACGAGCTCGTGTCGGAGCTGGCAGTTTGACCAGCACGATGTACGCGACTCTCCGGACGACCTGACAGCCCTCGTGGATGCTGCCGCGAGGCACTACAGCCTCCCTCAGGCTTTCGTCGAGAAAGACTTCTGGGTTATCGAGGTGCTTCGCTCTGCGATGCGGGCCCGGACAATCGCTGACAAGTCCGGTGAAGTTCTGCCAGTCGTTGCCGTATTCAAAGGTGGTACGAGTCTGAGCCGGGGCTTTGGCATCATTGAACGCTTTTCTGAGGATGTTGATTTGCTCATCAGTTTCCCCGGGGATTGCTCCGTAAAAGCCAGAGACAGGGTTCTGAAGGCTATCTGTTCTGAAGTCGGAGAGCACCTCGATCTCGATCAGGACCATTGCGTTCTCGAGGGCTCATCGACGGGGGTAAAGCGCAATATGCGCTACCACTTTCCTGCGGCCTACGGTGCGGCGGAGATAACAAGCGGAGTGCTGCTGGAGATGGGAACCCGAGGGGGAACATTCCCCACCGAAGGACACAGCATCCGCTCCCTGGCAGCGGAGTATGCGTTGCAAACGCTCGGTGACGACGAATCGACATACGAGGAGTTCACACCCGTACACGTCCAGGTACTGGCCCCGGAGCGAACCCTCCTAGAAAAGCTGGCATTGGTCCATGATGCTGTGACCCGGCTACCCGAGGAAACAGCGCAGGCGGCGCTGCTGCGCGGCGGCCGGCACTTCTACGACATTCACTGCCTTCTGAACGACGAACGGGTCCGGGCCGCGCTGACTGATGCCGGCCAGGAGGGGTAGTAAGGTTGGTCGCCGACATTGGCGAGCATTCAGCGGCAGCCGGATTCCCGTTTACGGAGAGGCCGAAAGGCGGTTACGCGGCGAGTGTGGCTTTTACTCCGGACGATACCGCCAGGCCGCACATGGACAAATCCTACGAGCTGGCAACGGGCTTGATATACGGTGCCGCCCCGACGTTGGATGAGTGCCTCGCCACGGTGCGCTCCGCTGCTCACCTAATCTGAACCCAGCAGGGCACCTGCTACGGCAGCCTTCTCTCTTGGATAAGACGGCGGAACCGAAATGAGGTGAACCCAATGACCGATGACGGTTTGAACGGGATCCTTCCCGCCATGAAGTATCGGGTGCCCGCCACCCACGAACGCACTCACGGCACCAGTGCCGTCTTCGTCCTGCCCACACAGTTCGCCGCATACATGAGGCAGGCCCCCATCACCCGTCCTCGGCGCTGCTGGATGCGCATCTGAAGGAGATCGGGAAGGTCACCCGGTTCGTGGTTGTCAACGACGTCCCCACCATTCATGTACAGCTCACTGCAGGGGCCCGTCCCGAGCGGGCCCCTGCAGGCCAGCTTCAAAATCAGCAGGAAACGGGAGTCATCCAGCCATTACCTGCTCAAGAGCATCTACCCGGAGACCAGCTAGGAACCAGAGCGGGCGCGCCGTCACCTATCGATGCGCAAGTGACGCCACCCCCGGGTCATGAATGATGGGGGCCAGAAACGTCCCCGGGCCGACCTGCCAACACACCCCTTTCCTGCAGCAGGACTGGGGCTACGAAAAGGGTATTGGGGCTGATATGCCGTTGGTTCCCCCGACTGACAGCGTCGTCGACGAGGCACCAACCGAACCCACAGCCGGTTGTAGGGACGAACAAACGTCAACAGATCTGCTCCGGACGGCTACATAGTAGTTTGCTAATACTGGTCATCTCCTCGCATCCGGAGCAGAATGGGTGGACGCATCTGGGTTGCGCGTGCCGGTCTCAATATTCAGAAGTTCGCTTTTCTTTGGAGGAAAGAAAATGACGCTTCGAGAGGCCGCTTCATCCTGCATTACGAAGTATGCGACTTTTTCCGGCCGTTCCAGCCGGGAGGAATACTGGAAGTTCACCGCCGCCTATGTCATTGCCCTTTTCGGGTTAGCGATCCTCTACAACATTACGAACTGGAGCATCTTCGGCTATTTGGCCGCAATCGTTCTTCTCGGTTCCGTCATACCGTTCCTGTCTGTAGGAGTCCGGAGGCTGCACGACACAGGCAGGCCGGGGACTTGGATGCTCATCCGACTCGTCCCGTTTGCTGGAGACCTGATCATATTCATCTACAGCATTGAAGACAGCCAGCCGTTCACCAATGCTTACGGACCTTCGCCAAAGCCCGGGCTTTATCCGGCGATGCCTTGGGCAGGTCAGATGCCGCCATCGCCGGAAGGAAGCCCGCTGGCAACGGCCCCAACACCCGTCGATGAATCGGATCTCCCCTTCTATCAGGCACGCCGAAAAGCAGCCCTTGAAACCTCGGGCAGGCAACGCTACGAATCCGGTGAGCCGTCCCTCGACTCCCATAGGGTCGACGACTATTTTGCCTACGCGTCGGGGCAGAAACTGCCGCCAAACCGGGAGCAAAAGCCGGCTTTCAGCTTCTCCACGATGAGCCGTAAGTCGATCGGGATCATCGCCGGAGGCATTGCCTTCGCACTCCTCGTACTCGGCATCTTTCTAGGTGCTAACTCGTGGAGACCCTCTGCGCAAGACTCCGTCCAGCCTGCTGCCCCCGCTCTTCAGCCGGTCGCGGAGCCAGCACTGCCGCCGGACACACCCACCCAGCAGATAACCCCCAGCCCGTCGCCGACGGTCCAGGCTGCTGTCCCGACTGCGGCTCCGCCGCCTGTACTGCCAACGAAGGCCGCTGCTCCCCAGCCGGGTGATCTGGGCCTGGCATCGCCACTGCGCCCCGTGGACTGCACAGGAAAGTTCATCGTCTTTTATCACTCGTCCAAGGTCCCGGCTACCTACGCAGAGGATGTTCAAGCCAATTTAGCGAGCCATCCTGGATCCAAATACCTTCTTACGCTGGGCAGCTGCTCGTCGCTAAACCCAATGTCGAATACGGGAACGATGATCTACGCAGTGTACGGAGGACCATTCGATACCTTGGCGCAGGCCTGTGTGGCTGCCTCACAGTTCGCCGACGAGGCCTATGTCAAAGTCTTGGACAATACGACGCCGCCAGACCAGTCCGTACGTCCCTGCTCATGAGAATTGGAAGACACGGACACTTCCCCCAGGCGCTGCGACTGATAACCCGCCGGTGGCTCCACATGGTTTGCTTCATGACAGTGGGCAGCATCATGGCCCTTACGGGCTGCACCGGATCCCCTACGGAACATCCGGCCGCTGACACCCAATCAACTTCTGACCCGGCCAACGTCCAAGTATCTTTCCCGGGAGCGTCAGGTCTGAGCGCGAAGAGCAAGGACGTTCCCCAGACCCCGGATATGAAATCCGCCGTCCCGGCTGAATCGTCTCTGGAGAAGGTTGTAGACCTCGATATGAGCAACGGCACCTTCCCCTCGTCCGGTGCCATATTGACGTTCACCGTTGACCGACCGGTACCCGCGGACAAGGTGCCGTTCATCGCCCGCTGGGACGGCCAGAACCTCACATGGGTTCCTCTGGCGAGCGATACGTCCCCGGACCGGACCACGGTCAGTGCCAAGCTGGAACACTTTTCCACCTACGGTCTGTTGGACTTTTTGGGCAATGGCATCGGAAAACTCGTCGGCGCCCGGACCACGCCACCGGAGTGCACTGCTGACCCGCCAGCCTGGGACGACAAAACAGCCCCCCAGTTCTATGACGACATCAACGGGCCCGTCCTTTGGTGCGCGACGACAGATCCTGAGCACCCGGACGACCTTGAAATCAAGCTCAAGCTGAACCGCGGCGCCGCCGCCTCAATCACAACCGCCATCAAACCTGTGTGGGCACAGAGTGACCTCTGGCAGGGCGACACGCCCGAAACCTGGGCGACCATGGTCCTCAGCGGTCCGGATGCACTGATCCCTAACCTTGACACGTACTTCATCCAGCCCACCGGTGAGTTCGCGTTCCGCTTCAACAAATCCGATTTGCTCAACTTTTGGCACTCGAATCGTACCAAATCGCTCATCGAGGTCGACGCAACAGTTCCTTACGTTCTCGCCGGACTGCTTTACAACCAGATCTCGGATTCGTCAGTCGTTCCGGCGTTGTCCCTGGTAACGACGTTGATGGCATTGATCCAGTGCTCATCAGAGATCTCTGGGGGCGTCGATCTGGTGCTGTCCAGTTCGTCCCTGAAGTCTGTAGCCTCGGAGCTCCCAGGAATGATGGCACGGCTTGCGCCATGCCTATCCGGCAAAAGCAAGTCCATAGCTCAGGCCGCTGCCAAGTTTTGGGCGACCCGGGATCCGGCATCGACCATCACAGAAATCGAAAAGAGAGCCGCAACTGCTTCGAAAAGTATCCTGGCCGTAGCTCAGATCTACGCAGCAGTTCAAGTTCTGGCTCCCGTTGCCGACGCGCTCACTGATCTGCTGCTGGACCCGATTGCACGGCAATTCGTTTTCCAACCCAGCGATCAAGCCCTCAAGGCTTTCCTCGGCCCCGCACCAATAGTCCCCACACCCCCTGGCGACCTTTACACCGGCACGTTCCACACGGGATACCTGTTCCAGCCGGGGCCGCCTACTCTCTCTCCTCTGCGCGCGTCCCTCAGCGTTCGATACCCCCACGGCTGGACGCCATCGCTAATGCGTTTTGGGCGCCCGGCGAACGACACTCTGACCTTCCTCAACTCCCAAGGCAAGGAGGAGGTCACGTTCGACTTCCGCTCCGACAGAGAAGGGGCCGCTGGCTCCAGCCCCTATCAATCGCTGGAAAACACCCCCGTCACCATTCCCGGCATTCCCGGGATGGGCCCTGGCTACCACACGGCCTTTATTGCCAGGCTCTACAGCCGCGGACCGGGCTGGGGACTCCCACCCGGCATCAATTATGCTGTCGACCTATTTCTCTCGGATGCGGAACCCGTCAGCCCTCCCGTGCAGGGTGAGGAAAGCGGTGGCATCCTCTTGGGCGCAACTAACGGCGTCATTGTCCAGCTCTCTTCCGAACACGGATTCGCGACGGAGCAGGAGGCGCGAGACTACGTCAAATCGCAGGAATACCAGTTGATCAAATCGTTGCTCACCTCAGTGTCAATTAAGACATGGTCGGAGTAGACCACGGCTTTCGATACCCACACTGTTGCCAATGAACTCTTTGTTCCTAAACACCACGGTCGGGTGCAGTGACCACCGGCCAAGAAGGGTGATCGGGTTGCGAACCGATAGGCCGCGACACAGAAGGCAGGATGGATGCCGTGGCGTCAACGAGGTGGGAGGTGGCCAATGGTCAACAGTGGGTGCTCATGTATCGGGACGGCTTCACCCTGGCAAAGATCGCGGAGGCGGCCGGAGGGCCTGCGCCGAACGGCATCCGCGGATGGGTGGCAGTTCGTCAGCATCGCCCCCTCCGTGAATTCGGCCGGCTTGCCTATGTCCGTCGTGGAGTAGGCGGCGCAGCTGGCCTTGTCCTTACGCGCCAGCCAACTGTTCACCGGACCGGACGACGGCAGGGTCTCACAGACTCTAGTTAAGAGGGATCATCTCCTCAGCCCTGATTTCCCGCCATTTCAATGTCACAGCTGTCTCATACACTCTGTCTTATCAGGGCGTCTTGATACTCCTTAAGGACTAGCGAGACGAGACAGGACGGAGACGGACGTGAAAGTCGGCTACGCACGGATCAGCACGGGCGACCAGAATGCCGCCATGCAGGTGGAAGCTCTGGTCGCCGCCGGAGTGGATGAAAAGCGGATCTTCGTCGACGAGATGTCGGGTGGAAAGTCGGCCCGCGAACGCCCGCAGATGTCCAAGCTCCTCGACTACGCCCGCGACGGCGACGAAATCTTTGTCTGGAGAATCGATCGCCTTGGCCGGTCCTTGGTCGATGTCATCAACACCGTCAACGAAATCACTGCACGTGGCATCAGGCTGTACTCGATCATGGACGGCGTCGACCCCTCCACGGCCCACGGACGGCTCCAGTTGGCTCTCTTCGCCAGTCTCGCGGAGTACGAGCGCGAGCTCATCAACGAAAGAGTGAAGGCCGGGGTCATGGCGGCCAAGGCCCGCGGCGTGCAGTTCGGGAAACCGGCGCCCAAGGCGGAGACGGTGGAGAACAAGGTCCGGCTGTGCCGCCAGATGATGTCGGAAGGCATGGCAGCCAAGGCGGCGGCCGAAACGGTCAGCTGGTCGCGCGCCACAATGTACCGCTACTTGAAGCAGTTCGGTGACGACGTGCCCGTCGCCGGTCCGGTCCGGACGCGCCAGGGAGCGTCTAAGTACACCGGCCGCCGGCACGAGCCAGCGCCCCGGGACTAATCTGCGCATGTTCCCCTGTAGAGCCACTAGCAGGGTCTTTTACACCCATCGCCCAACAGATAGTGTTGGGCTATGGAAAAGCAGCGGAAAGCCGCGGAGCAGACCGTCATCCTGAAAGGCGGCGGCAAAGAGACCCCGGTCAAAATGCGGAACGGCGTCATTCTTCTGCCTAAGGGATTCAAGGTTGCACCCCGCCGGGCCCCGGCCCGGCACAGGACGCCGGGGAAGGCGGGCACGGTCAACCTGGCCGGGCTGAAAGACGCGCCGGACTATGGACCGCGCGCCATCACGCAGCGCCTGGTGAACGCGCTCGGCAACAACGCCGTGGCAGCCCTCCTCGGGGTTAATAAGGACAGGCCCAGCCGGTGGGTCTCCGGCCAGGACGCGCCGAACGAAGAGAACCGCGCCCAGCTCGCGGACCTCGATGCCCTGGTGGGCCATCTGCACAGCGCATTCACGCCCGCCCAGGCCAGGCTCTGGCTGGAAGGCCAGGACCCCCACCTGGGCGCCCGCCCCATCGACGTGTACCGGCTCGAAGGCGCCGCACCTGTGATCGAGGCGATCCGCGCCTTCGAACAGGGAACGTTCGCCTAGTACTACAGTCGCGCTTAATTTGGGTTGCATCGGCGTTTTAACCGGACTTTCCGCTCGTGGCCTGTTAATCGTTGGTGGTGAGTGATGATATTTGTGTGGCGGACGTAGAAGAGTGGGCCGAAGGTCTGGAGGAAATCGGCGATCTTATTGGGCCGCGGTTTGTCCGGTCCGAACCACGGCGGAATGCTGTGGGGTATGTGCGCGGGCTGCTTTCGGATGAGGAACGCAAAAACTCCTGGACCCTGTCTGAACGCGCCGGGCACGGCACCCCGGATGGCATGCAGCGCCTGCTCTCGACCACTGACTGGGACCCGGATGCTGTGCGTGATGACCTGTTCACCTACGTCAACCGCCATCTGGGTAATCCCGACGGGATCCTGATCATCGACGAGACCGGATTCCTCAAGAAGGGCGCCGCCTCAGCCGGGGTCGCACGCCAGTATTCGGGCACCGCGGGCCGGGTGGAGAACTGCCAGATCGGGGTATTCCTGACGTACTCCGCCCCGGCCGGGCGCACCCTGCTGGACCGGGAACTCTACCTGCCCAAAGCCTGGGCCGATGACCGGGAAAGATGCACCCGGGCCGGGATCCCCAAAACCAGGGAATTCGCCACGAAACCGGTACTGGCCGCGGACATGATCGACCGCGCCCTGGATGCCGGGATCCCGGCCCGCTGGGCCACCGGGGACGCGGTCTACGGCCAGCATTCGGGGCTGCGCCGCCGCCTGGAAGCCAGAGGATTGCACTACGTGCTGGCCGTTCCCATGAACCAAAACGTCATCGCCCCCACCGCCTGGCCGGGCGAGCAATGGCGCGCGGATAAACTCATCGCTTCCCTGCGCGCCAACGCCTGGCGGACCCGCACGGCCGGGGCTGGAACCAAGGGCGACCGCCGCTACTCCTGGGCACGGACCCGCATCAACGGACCTACCGAAACCGGAGAACACTGGCTACTGGCCCGCCGCTCCCTGAAGGACCCCACCGACCTGGCCTACTACATATGCCACGGCCCGAACCGGGTCTCGCTGGCCGAGCTGGTCCGGATCGCCGGCGCCCGCTGGGCGATCGAAGAAACCTTCCAAACCTCCAAGGGAGAAACGGGGCTGGACCACTACCAGGTCCGCCAATACACCGGCTGGTACCGGCACATCACCCTCTCCATGTTCGCCCAGGCCTTCCTGACCGTGATCCGCTCCAAAAAAGGGGCGCTGCCGCCGCAGACGAGGAACTGATCCGGCTCTCACTGCCCGAAATCAGGCGTCTGCTCGTCAGGCTCGTCTGGCACCGCACCACCAGCCCGAAACACGTCCTGGAACACTCAACCTGGCGACGGAAACACCAACACCGCGCCCGATGCTGTCATTACAAGACCCGCGGACACACCCCTTAAACGCGACTGTAGTACTAAGCCCCGACAGTGCCGCGCCCGTCCAGTCCATGTTCTTCCTTGCCGGCGCCATCGCAGGCCCGGTGATCGGCCGGTGGAGCGATTTCATCGGCCGCCGTGCGTCGCTCCTGCTGGTACTGGCAGTCATGGGCGCCGGAACCCTGCTCTGCATTGCCGCACCCACGCTGCCGCTGCTCATCGCGGGCCGGTTCCTGCAGGGCGTGTCCAGTGCCGTCTTCGCGCTCGCCTACATCGTCCTCAGCGAGAACCTGCACGCTAGAGTCTTCGGCACCTCCGTGGGCATCATCGCCGCCATCAACGGCGGCGTCGGGGGAGTGGACGGCTACGTCGGCGGTCTGATGGCCGAGACTCTCGGCTTCCGGTCCATCTTCGTCGTCGTACTGGTCCTCACCGCAATCGCCTCCGGCTGCATCCTCAAAATCGTCCCAAAGGGCCGGCCCCAGGGCGTCCGCGGCACCATGGACTGGTGGGGAGCGGGCTCGCTCTCGGTGTTCCTGGTCTTCGTGACCTACTTCGTGTCCGGCGGCTCGGCGGCCGGCTGGACCGCGCCAGGCACCCTGGCCCTGCTGGCCGGCACAGTGGCGTCCTTCGCCACGTTCTGGATGATCGAGAAAAAGCGCAGCCACCCCCTCATTGCAACCCACCACCTGCGCTCCCGCCAGGTCTGGCCCGTCATCGCCACCACTGTCCTGGGCCTTGCCGGCATCTTCGCAGTCATCAACTTCACCGTGGTGCTGCTCAGCCAGGACGTTCTCCACGGCTTCGGGCTGAGCGCCTCCCTCTCCGCCCTGCTGTTCCTCACCCCGGCCGCGCTCATCGGCGTCTTCGCCGCCCCGCTGGCCGGCTGGCTGGCCGACCGACGCGGCTGGATCAAGACCCTCCGCGCCGGCACCGCGCTCAGCCTGGCCAGCGCCATCGCCGCCGCCACTTTCTCCGACAACCAGGTGGCGGTGATGATCGCCGTCGCGTCCCTGGGCATCTTCTACAACGGCTTCTTCCTGACCGCCATCAACGGCCTCTCCGTCCTGCTCTCGCCCAAGGAAGCCCCCGCCGCGCTGCCCGGCATCAACGGTGCCTCCTTCGGCATCGGGGCGAGCCTCGGCGTCGTGATCGTTGCGCCGTTCGCCGCGCAGGCCACCTCCGCCGGGTACGCCACCGCCCTCTGGATCTCGGTGGCCATCACCGCCGCCGCGTTCATCGTCAGCCTCTTTGTCGCCGCCCCCAAGGGCGAAAAGCTCTGAAACCCCACGTCACTCCCGGCACCAACGAAACGAGAAACACCGCCATGACCACCACCAGCCACCCCTTCTACCTCGACTGCGACACCGGAATCGACGACGCCCTCGCCCTGGCCTATCTGCTTGCCTCCCCGCGGGCGGACGTGCGGGGGATCGGCACCGTCAGCGGCAACGTCAGTGCCGCCGTCGGCGCCCGCAACACCTTGGACCTCCTCCAGCTCGCCGGGCACGCGCACGTCCCCGTCGCGCTCGGAGCCCACGATCCACAGGCGGGCGCGTTCCACGGCGGGGCGCCGTGGGTCCACGGCGACAACGGCATCGGCGGCGTCGAACTGGCTGCGGCCGCCGCCGAACTGGTCCCCGGAACCGCGGCCGAAATGCTGGTGCGGCTGGCCCATGAACACCCCGGGACGCTGCGCGTCCTGGCCATCGGCCCGCTGACCAACATCGCCGAAGCCCTGCGGCTGGAGCCGGAGCTGCCCCGGCTGGTGGAGGAAATCACCATCATGGGCGGCGCCGCGTTTGCCCCCGGGAACATCACGCCCGTGGCCGAGGCCAACATCGCCAATGACCCCGAGGCCGCCGCCGAAGTCCTGGCAGCCGACTGGAACGTGACCCTGGTGCCGCTGGACGTCACCATGTCCAACGTCCTGGAGGAATGCCACCGCCAGGAACTGCTCGACGCCGGTCACCCGGTCCCGCAGGCCTTGGGGGAGATGCTGGGCTACTATTTCCGCTTCTACGAGAGCCAGTTCGGGCGGGCCTGCTCCGCGATGCACGACCCCCTGGCGGCGGCACTCGCGGTGGGCGGCGTCAAAGCCGCCGTCGCCCCGGTGGTGCATGTCGACGTCGACACCACCCACGGTCCCGGACGCGGCCAGACGGTCTGCGACCTGCGCGGACGGTACATGGGCTACCCGGAGCAGCCGGGCGCGCGGTGCCGCGTGGTGCTGGAGCTCGACGGGGACTTCGCCCCGCACCTGGTGGAAACGCTGCGTTCCTCCTCGGAAAGCACGACGGCGGCGCTCACCTCAGCAGCCGCCCTCGCCTGACGAAGCTGCCCCGGCCATCGGCGGCATCAGCGCGCTTCCACACCCGCTGAGGACCACGCGAATCGTGGCCCTCAGCGGCCCCGCGGCTTACTCCGGGGTTACGTAGGCTCCGGCAATGCCGCCATCGACCAGGAAAGTGGAGGCGGTGATGAACGACGCATCATCGCTGGCAAGGAACGCAACCGCAGCGGCCAACTCCTCAGGTTCGGCGAACCTGCCGAGGGGAACATGGACGAGCCGGCGGGCGGCCTTCTCGGGGTCCTTGGCAAAGAGCTCTTTCAACAGGGGCGTGTTGACCGGGCCAGGGCACAGGGCATTCACCCGAATGCCCTGCCGGGCGAACTCGACACCCAGTTCGCGGCTCATCGACAGTACGCCGCCCTTGGAGGCGCTGTATGAGATCTGGGAAGTGGCAGCACCCATCACGGCGACAAAGGATGCTGTGTTGATGATGGATCCTTTGCCCTGCGCCTGCATGTATGACAGGGCGTATTTGCAGCAGTAGAACACGGAAGTGAGATTCACTTCCTGAACCCTTCGCCATGCGTCGATCCCCGTATCGATTATCGAGGCATCATCTGCCGGGGAGATGCCGGCATTGTTGAACGAGATGTCCACACTTCCGTAGGTTTCGTTGGTCACGGCGTAGAGGTTCTTGACCTCTTCTTCGCTGGTGACGTCGACTTTGACGAATAGTCCGTCGACTTCGTCGGCGGCACGCTGTCCGGCAGTCGGATCGAGATCGGCGATAACAACGTGTGCTCCTTCGGAGGCGAACCGACGTGCGGTTGCCAGTCCGATTCCGCTTGCGCCCCCGGTGATGACTGCGCTGCGGCCTTTGAGTCGGTTGGAGATAACTTCAATCATTTTGCTTTTCCTTGTGTTGTGTTCAGTCGGTGGTTGAGATGAAGACGTTCTTGGTTTCGGTGAAGGCGTTCAGGGCGTCGGGCCCCAGCTCACGGCCCAGGCCTGACTGCTTGAATCCGCCAAAGGGTGTGGAGTACCTGACGGATGAGTGGGAGTTGACGGAGAGGTTTCCGGATTCCAGTCCGCGGGCTACGCGCAGGGCCCGTCCTATGTCCCTGGTCCAGATGGAGCCGGACAGGCCGTAGATGGTGTCGTTGGCGAGGCGGAGCGCGTCAGCTTCGTCCTTGAAGGGGACTACTGCCACAACCGGGCCAAAGATCTCCTCGTGCATCACCCGGTCCTCGCGGGACGGAGTCAGGACGGTGGGCGGAAACCAGAATCCCTTGCCTTCGGGCGCTGATCCTTGGAACGCGATGGGCGCTCCATCCGGCACGAAGCTTGCGACCGTGCGGTGTTGTGCGGCGGAAATCAGCGGCCCCATGAACGAGTCCTCATTCCGGGGATCGCCGACCTTCAGCGCCTTGACGGCAGGTTCAAGCAGTTCGAGGAACTTTTCGAAGACGTCGTGCTGAACCAGGATGCGGGACCGGGAGCAGCAGTCCTGGCCGGCGTTGTCGAAGGCCCCACCCGGGGCCGCTGCGGCGGCTGCCTCCAGGTCTGCGTCGGCGAAGATGATGTTGGCGCTTTTGCCGCCCAGTTCCAGGGTCACTGGCTTCACCTGCTCTGCACAGCCGGCCATGATCCGCTTGCCGACGCCTGTTGAACCGGTGAAAACCACCTTCCTCACAGCCGGGTGCGTGACGAAGCGTTCTCCCACGACGGATCCCTTTCCGGGAATGATCTGGAGTACACCGTCAGGCAGCCCGGCTTCCTGCGCAAGCTGCCCGAGGCGCAGGGCCGTCAACGGCGTCAGCTCAGCAGGCTTGAGAACCACCGTGTTGCCTGCTGCAAGCGCCGGAGCGAATCCCCACGCGGCGATGGGCATCGGGAAGTTCCACGGGACGATGACTCCCACAACACCCAGGGGCTCGTTGAAGGTGACATTGACGCCTCCGGCAACGGGGATCTGCTGGCCGGTGTGGCGCTCCGGGGCGCCGGAATAATAGGCGAGGACGTCCCGGACATTTCCTGCCTCCCACCGGGCGTTTCCGATGGTATGGCCGGCGTTAATCACTTCGAGTTGGGCGAGGTTCTCCAGGTCGTCATCCACTGCAGCGGCGAAGCGGCGCAGCAACATCGCCCGGTCGGCGGGTGAGATGTGGCGCCACGTTTCAAAAGCCGCCGCGGCCTTTTCGATTGCCCGGTCCGTTTCCTCCAGTGTGGCGAGCGGGACTGTTTCTATGATCTCTTCCGTTGCCGGGTTCAGGACATCAAACGTGCTGGTGGACATCGACTGCATTCTCCAATCGTTCTTTGCGGTAGTTGCGGGCTGTTTCAACAAATCCCGTGAAAAGCCGCAGGTCGTCCGGGTTCTGTTCGGGGTGGAACTGCACTCCCAGTACCCATCCGCCTGTTGTCGTCTCGAGGGCCTGTACGGTTCCGTCCTGCGCTGCCGCCGTCACCCACAGGCCGTCCGCGATCCTGTCCATGGCCTGGTGGTGGTAGCAGGGGCGCTGGCGTTTGGCCCGAGCAGGCTCTCGCTGATGCTTCCGGGTGTTGTGGTGAATTCGACGTTCCCAAACACACCCGGTGCCGGCTGGTACTGCGCTGCCTGCGGATTGACGTCCGGGATGTGTTGGATCAGCGTTCCTCCCAGTGCCACGTTGAGGATTTGGGCGCCGCGGCAGATGGAAAACAGCGGAAGTCCAGTGGCCAGCGCCGCTCTGGTCAGGGCGATGTCGTGGGCGTCCCGCGCTGGTTGGGCGCGGGTCAGTTCATGGGGCTCGGCGCCATACTGTTCCGGGTCCACGTCCGATCCGCCCGCGATGATGAGCCCGTCCAGGAGCTCGATCACTGTGGGGTCCGTGCCGACGGGTGGCAGGAGGACAGGTGTGCCGCCGGCGGCGACTACTGCCTGTACGTAGGTGCCTGGCAGGATGGCCGCATCGGCCTGCCAGACTCCCCAGGCTGCCTGTTGGTAGTAGGTGGTGAGGCCGATTCGCGGCCGGTAGGAATCAGAGACGTTCAAAGCCACGCTTGTGCTCCCAATCTGTGACGGCACTGTCGAACGCTTTCAGTTCGACGTCGGCGGCGTGCACGTAGTGGTCCACCACTTCGTCTCCGAAGGACTTGCGGGCGATTTCGCTGTTGACGAGCAGGGCGCGCGAGTCACGAAGCGCCGTCGGGATCCGGTCGGCAGTGGACTCGTAGGCATTCCCAACCATGATGGACTCAAGGGGCAACTCGTTCTCGATGCCGTGAATGGCTGCCGCAATAAGTGCTGCCGCGGCCAGGTAAGGGTTGACGTCGCCGCCGCCTACACGGTTTTCCACCCGCAGGCCGGGTCCACGCCCGACGATGCGCAGCGCACAACTGCGGTTGTCCAGTCCCCACGCAATCGCCGTTGGCGCGAAGCTGCCCTCGACGAAGCGCTTGTACGAGTTGATGTTGGGCGCCAGGAAGTACGAGAGTTCCTTCATGGCGGCCAGCTGACCCGCGACGAAGTGCTCCATGACGGGACTGAAGCCATGCTCGCCATCACCGGCAAGCACCGGGTTGCCGTCCAGGTCCGTCAGGCTGAAGTGGATGTGGCAGGAACTGCCCTCGCGCTCGTTGTACTTGGCCATGAAGGTGATGCTTTTTCCATGCTTTCCTGCGATCTCCTTGGCGCCGTTCTTGTAGAACGCGTGGCCGTCGCAGGCTTGGAGCGCTTCTGCGTACCTGAAGGTGATTTCCTGTTGGCCGTGGTTGCATTCCCCCTTTGAGGATTCGACGACGAGCCCGGCGCTTTCCATGCTGTTTCGGATGTCGCGGATGACCGGTTCGAGGCCGGCCGTGGCAAGGAGGGAGTAGTCGACGTTGTAGCGGGTTGAGGGCTTCAGCCCGACGTATTGCTTGTCCCATGCTTCGGCATAGCTGTCGTCGAACATGATGAACTCGAGTTCCGTGCCGATATGGGCACGGTATCCGAGCGTCTCGAGGCGTTCGATCTGGGCACGAAGTATCTGCCGCGGGGACTGGGTGACGGGGCGGCCGTCGAGCCAGAGGATGTCGCACTGGACCATCGCGGTGCCCTCCAGCCACGGCACAAGCCGGAGCGTGCTGACATCGGGTCGCATGACCATGTCCCCGTAGCCGTTGGCCCAGGAAGACATGGCGTATCCATCAACCGTGTTCATTTCCACGTCGACGGATAGGAGGTAGTTGCAGCCTTCGGCGCCATGTCCGAGGACATCCTCGAGGAAGGACCTTGCGCCGCAGCGCTTGCCCTGCAGCCGGCCCAGGGAGTCGGTGATGGCGACGACGACGGTGTCGATTTCACCCGTGGCAACCTTCTGCTTCAGCTCCTCGACGGTCAGCTGTGCCTGGGAGTTTTTCCCTGCGAATTGATTGGTCATTTGATTTCCGTAACTTCGATCTGGGTGTTGGACGTGATAGGTGCTCTCCGCCGAACTGGGCCGGAGAGGGCGATTCAGTTGCTGAGTTCGGCTTCGGCTGCCGCGAGCTGTGCAAATTCCTCTTCGGGCGCCCCTGCCACAATCCGGTGGCGGCTGTAGAACCAGTAGTAGAGGAGGGCGGCGGCGAACACTGCGGCGGTGATGGATGCTGCCATGACGTCGACGACGAACGTGGCAACGACCGCAACAGCAGCGAGAAGCAGGGCGACGGATGTGGTGACGGCACCTCCAGGGGTCCGGTATCCCCGGGAAAGGCCGGGTTCCTTCACCCGCAGGACTATGTGCGACAGGTTCAGCAGCACATACGAGACGGTCGCTCCGAACACCGCGATATTGATGAGCAGGGCACCGTTGCCGGTGGTGGCAGCAAGGAGGAATCCGAGGGCGCCGGGGACGATGAGCGCCCAGTACGGGGTCCGCCTCTTGCCCGTCAATGACAACCACTTGGGAAGGTACCCCGCGCGGGACAGGGCGAAGAGCTGCCGGGAGTAGGCGTAGATGATGGAGAAGAAGCTGGCCACCAGCCCCGCCAGCCCTGCATAGTTCACAAAGTCAGCAAGGACTGTGTTACCCCCGTAGGCCAGGCGGAGCGCTTCCGGAAGCGGGTTGTTCGAGACACCCATCGCCTCTGACCCGGCTGCGCCGGGAACCAGGACGAGCATCAGTGCTCCGAAGACCACGAGAATCACAACGGCAACGATGATGCCCCGGGGCATGTCCTTCTTGGGGTTCGCTGTCTCTTCAGCAGCCAGCGGGACACCTTCGACTGCCAGGAAAAACCAGATGGCGTACACGAGGGCTCCGACTGCACCTCCGATGCCCATGGGAAGGAAGGCGCTGGAGGTCGGGGAACCGTCCGGCACGACATCGAAGAGGTTTGCCGCGTTGAAATGCGGTACCAGGCCGATGACCACGGCAGCCAAAGCGATGACGGCGATTGTGGTGATCGCAAAGATCAGTTTCAGCGCTTCGCCGACTCCGCGAAGATGGATTCCGACGAAGACAGCGAAGGTGATGAGATAGACCGGCCAGGAGTTGGTGAGGCCGAACAGGCCCAGGGCTTCGACATAGCCGCCGATGAAGGTGGCGATGGCGGCGGGCGCGACAGCGTATTCGATCAGCACGGCCATCCCGGTGGCAAAGCCGCCCAGCGGGCCAAGAGCCCTGCGCGCAAATCCGTAGCCCGCGCCGGTGGTGGGCAATGCGGAGGAGAGTTCGGCCAATCCGAACACCATGCAGGTGTACATGATGCCCATCAGAATGAATGCGATGAGGAGACCGCCCCAGCCGCCCTGGGCCAGGCCCAGGTTCCAGCCGGCGAAATCTCCGGAGATGACATAGGCAACACCGAGGCCCGCCAGTAGGACCCACCCGGCCGCTCCACGTTTGAGTTGACGGTGATGGAGGTAGCCCTCGTCGTCGTTGACGGGTTGCTCCAAGGGACGTGATGACATGCGATTTCCCTTCTTCCAAAGGTCTTAATGGTCTGTAATTAGTCCAAAAGTCCTTTGTCAGTGTGGTGCAAGTCACCCGCAAGAGTCAAGTGGATGCTGATTTTCCTTGAAAGAGGCCCGGTTCCGGCTCAAGCCACGGTAAATAAATGGCATTTTATTAGACCGGGCTAGGATGGTGTCATGGAAGAGGCATCGCTTGAGGTTCCCACTACGCTCATACGGCCGGTCCGGCACGGAAACGCCTTTGAAGAAACCATCGAACGGCTGCTCCAGAACATCAAGCTGGGGCTCTTCGGCGTCGGTGACAAGTTGCCCGCCGAGCGGGAGCTCTCGGATTTGCTGGGCGTGTCACGGGCGACGCTGCGCGACGCCTTAGCGGAGCTTCAAAAGGCCGGCTATGTGGAAATCCGCCGCGGCAGGTCTGGCGGAACCTACGTATCGGCACGAAGGCTCGTGGAACTTAGGGGCGCCGCAGATCTGGACCCTGCGGAAGTCAACGACGTTCTGACCTACCGCGCCGTGCTGGAACCGGCCGCCGCGTCCCTCGCCGCCAAGGCCATGCTGTCTCCAAGGCAGCGGCGTCATCTGCTGGATACGTTGGCCGATGTGGCAGCGGCTCCGGTAGAGCTGTACAGGCCGAAGGACGCGCGGTTTCACGTGGCCATCGCGGAATTGTGTGGATCGCCAAGCCTCGTTGCTGCCGTTGCAGACGCCCGTGCACGGGTTAGCGACCTTCTAGACCGCATCCCGTTCCTGGAGCCCAACCTTGAGCATTCCAACCGGCAGCACCAGGAAATTGTTGACGCTATTCTCCGCGGCGACGCGGATGGCGCCTACCAGGTTACCCTCGATCACCTGCAGGGAACGGCGTCGTTGCTCCATGGATTCCTGGTCTCGCCGGAGAATTCTTCAGTCGCGGCATCCGACGTTCCCTGAATTCCTGACGTCAGCGGCCCGGACAACAGCCGGGAACGCGCGACGGCGGGACTCACCATCGGGTGAGTCCCGCCGTCGGGCGTTGGCGTGCGTATCCCAGAGGGAAATGGTCAGGAGCGCACCTTCGTGGCATGGCCCCTGGTGAGAACCAGCGCGAGGGCGATCATGCCGACGCCGAGCAGCAGGTGCAGTCCGTTGTCGAAGGCGTTCAGCGGGACGAAGTTCGCGGCCGATTCCTGGTCGAACACCAGGCCGTAGACGAACAGGACCAGGTACACGATTCCGCCGTAGAGGAGGAAGGAGCGGGCGCCGGTGGCGCTGCGGGCCAGGAGCAGGCCTGCTGCGCCGAAGAGGAGGTGGACGATGTTGTGCAGCACTGAGACCTGGAAGAGGCCCAGCAGCATGGCTTCGGAGTGGTGGCCCGCAAACTGCAGCTCGCCGTAGTTGCTGGTGATGCCGGGGACGAAGCCCAGGACACCGACCAGCAGGAATACTGCGCCCACCAGCATTGATCCCTTCTGGACGTTAGTGCGTGTGGCCATGCCGGTGCTGGTGTGTGTTGCCATGATGATCTCCTGAATGCGATATGTGTTTATGGATCAGCCGGTCTTTGCCAGCTAACCCAAGGGGTTATGCCAGCTATTCGGGTGCCAGCGCATTCCGGATGGGTCCATTGATAAACAATTGGGAATCGGGGGACTCGGAGCCGGCTACGGATTCTCCTCGCTTCGGAATGCCGTCTGGCTCCGTGACGGCAGGTCCTCTACTGGCGTGACATCGATACCCGCGGTTTCCGGATCCCTGAACAGGATGGCCAGGCCCGGGCCACCAGCCCCGGAAACTCGTCCTGAATCTGGAGGGCGGCCTTCGTCCAAGCACTCTGAGTCGACCAAGCCGTTTGTCAGTTTCCGAAGTCAGCTGCACGGATCATAGTCGCGGAGCCAGACCTGACCAGCGGTACCGCACATGCGGCGCGGAGGGGTCTCACCCACAAGACCTTCGCCTATCTTGCCCGAAACCTTCGCTGACCTTGCTCGAACAGGGTCAGCATGAATTCATGACTGGAAGGAGTGAACATCATGGCTGACGACAAGGAACTACTGGACTGGGTTTCCCCGCGCAAACAGCGGGAGGTTGACAACCAGGCAGCATTTCTGCGCTATCTGCTGGACCGTGAAGACTCATTAGGCGACGAGAATCATGAACGATTGCTTTCCCCGTCCTCGTGAACCGTATGACGCGCGTTGGGCCGTCAAAAGGGATCTAACGAACATCATCGCCAAATACACCGACAGGGGCGACCATGAAACCGCCGCAGTCTACATAGAAGCACTTGCCCGTTACGACGGAGACTGAATCGGGCCCGGCCAATTCGGTTCTAGACGAGGCGATTGCTTCCGGGGTCCTCGGGCTTTCAGCCCACGTGGCGTTAAGCGTCCGTACCGCGCAACAGTCAGCCGCCCCAGGTGCTCACCGACCGGCGCGTTCAGGCCGGTCAAGTCCGAAACACTACGTCCACAGGTGGATTTTCCATGAGGTCCCTGTACCGTACCGGTAGACGGTCATCATCCGGGCGTCCAGCGGGTTGTCCCGGCAGAAACGGGGGATCAGCAGTGCGGTATCGACGATTGCCTGGATCGGGTCAGCTGCCTCAATCCGCTGGAGCTCGTCATGGAAGCGCTTGATGGACCGAACCCAGGCTGAGGCGAAAAGCGCATCGCGTGAGCGGAAGCGGTGATAGATCGAGCCGACGGGGCTCCGAGCCTGGCGGTTACATGGGCCACGGCGGCGGAACGCCAGTGCTCATGGACGGCGAGCACGGCGGCGTCGAGTATTTCTTCTCGGGAGTATGAAACAGGTCTTGGCATTTCTTCCATGGTTTGCCACTCTGGAGAAGCTCATCTAGAGACGGATCTCTAGAACGACTTGGGGGAGAAGAGCGTGCTGAACAAACGACCTTGGCGAATCGCCGCCTTTTGGGCTTTGGTAGTGTCGGTGACGCCTTACGGCCTGATAAAAATTGCTTGGTTGGCTGGCTCCGACTTCGGTATGAAGCAGGGGACAGGCGTAGGGGAAATGGGAACCCCGCGCTTCCTCATCGGCAACACCGTCACAATCGCCATGGACGTACTGTCGGTACTGCTGGGACTGGCGCTGATCCAACCTTGGGGACGACGCATCCCCGCCTGGTCCGTCTTCATTGTTGGCGGTGCCGCCACCGGATTATTGGCACCAATTCTGATCGGGATTCCCGTGGGAAGTGTTCTGCAACTGGCGGTTGAAGGTGGCCTCTCGTCCGGAGGCGAGGGAAACCTTGAGGGGTGGACGTTCGCGGTCATCTACGGCGGGTTCGGCATGATGGCTGTCGCGCTTGCGGTTCTCCTGGCGCTGTACGCAGATGAGCGATGGGGAGAACTTGTTGCGGCCGGAGTGCAGCCGCCCGCGCACAGATGGGCCACGGCGGCCGGCGGAATTGGAATGCTTAGTTTTGCCGCCGCAATGCTCTATTGGGGCATTTTCGGGCCGGGAGCCAGCGGGCCGCTCGGCATGAATTCGATCGCACAACGCACAGTCCTTACCGTAACCGGCATCGCCGCGGTCGCAGGGTTCCTGGCGCCGCTCATTATGGGCAGATCGGCATCGCGCGCACGCTCCGCAGCGCTCATCACCTGGGTTGGTTGCGCCACCACCGCGCTGCAGGGTCCCACCGGGCTCCTGCTGGCCCACGATGGACAGATTTCGCCTTTCGGCCTGGTGGTGGCTGCTGTCGGGACTCCCGCTGCCGTGCTCTATGGTCTCGCAGTCCTGGAAAGCACCCGGCGGATGGCGCCAGACCTGACCCGCGTGGAGATCCCGGATCGGAGCTAAACCACCAAAGCGTGTCCCGCGCCTTTGCGCAGGGATTGGACAGGGCTACGGCCGGTGCGGGCGTGCCGTGGTTACTACCAGGTTGGTCATGGCCTGGACGGCGTCCCGATTCGAAAGCCCGTTGTCGTGGCAGAGGGACCGCCACGTCCAGAACGAAACGGAGTGGGCGACGACGGCGCGCAGCCGGCTCCTCCTGCCGGGCGCCGGAAAGGCCTCAACGAGCGTGTCCCGGAAATACACATCGCGCGCTTTGAGCTCGTTGCGGTGCTTGTCCGGAATTGCATGCCAGTCACCGTAGATGCGCGTGAGCATCTGCTCACCGTCGCGATAGAACCGGTAGAGGTCAGTCAGGCCGGCCTGCAGGCGTTCCACGGGGTCCGCGAGCTCTGACCACGCAGCCGGGTCGGGCCGCTGCTGCTGTGAGAGCCAATGCGAGGAACACGCAGAGAACAGCGCCTCGTCGTCGGCAAAATGCCGGTAGACGGTCAAGCGTGTCACCCCCGCCTGCTCGGCGACGCCGGCAATGGTGGTGCGGGCAGGGCCTATTGAACCGTGCAGGGCCACGGCGGCGTCGACGATGCGCTGGCGCGTTGTCTCTACCTGCTCGGCGCGCTTATTCATCTGATAACGACGAAGTTTGGTTGAACGCTCCTGTTCACTCAAAGTGTTGACACCGGTCCCTATGCGCGGATAATTGGCGATACACCATTGTATATCGAATTAGGAAAGGTGGCCCGTCATGGGCGCTGAGAAGGCTCCGCGGCTTACGGTCGTGCAGCCAGGGGAAGGACGCCAGGGCAGCCTCGGGAGTATCGGGGTTGTCTTCAAACTGTTTGGTGAACACACCAACGATCGGCTCTCGATCGTGGAGCACCCGTTCCCGGTCGGTGCCTTGGTTCCGCCGCATACTCATACCCGTGAGGACGAGTACTCGATCGTCCTCGAAGGCGAGATCGGATTCCGCTCCGGTGAGCGCGAGGCGGTGCTCGGTGCCGGGGGTTACATCACCAAGCCACGCGGCGAGCTGCACACCATGTGGAACGCGGGCAAAGTCCCGGCGAGGATGATCGAAGTGATCAGTCCCGCTGGGTTCGAGCATTTCTTCTGGGGGCTGGCCGAAAATCTCGAAGGCGGGGGACCGCCGGACCCAGAGGTTCTCGGCAAACTGGCCGCCGAATACGGTCTTCAGTTCGGCGAGGCGCCCTGGCTGCCGGACATCATCGCCCGGTACGGCCTGACTCCTCCGAGGGGCTGACGGGGAAGGCCATGGCCGTTCAGCCCCACCTTGAGCGGAAAAGGCCCTGGGCTGCGCCCGCCGCAGTAGCCGCGCGGAAGTCGCTGGCACCGCTGGCCCGCATGGCCGCCGTCGTACTCCTGCTGCACGTCCTGGGCTGGGGAGCGCTGCTTATAAGTCTCGCCCCGCAGAACCTTCACCCCGGTTCCAGCCAGGTCTTCGGCGTGGGGATCGGCGTCGGAGCCTATCTGCTCGGCATGCGCCACGCGTTCGACGTCGACCACATCGCCGCCATTGACTGCACCACCCGTAAGCTCATGGGAGAAGGCCTGCGGCCCGTCTCCGTTGGCTTCTGGTTCTCACTGGGCCACTCCAGCATCGTCTTTGGCCTCTGCCTGCTGCTCGCTGCGGGATCTCGTGCCCTGGGAAGCCAACTCGGTGACGACGCCTCGTGGTGGCGCGACGTTCTGGGATTTGTGGGCACCACCATCTCAGGGCTGTTTCTCTACATCCTGGCGTTCCTCAACCTGGCCCTGCTGATCCGCGTCATCTCGGACTTCCGCCGGCTGCGGGCCGGCCATGGGGCAGTCCAGGAGAGCGGCTTCACCTCGGGCCTGATGGCCCGGGTCCTGCGCCCGGTCATGCGGTGCATCACCCGGCCATCGCAGATGTACCTGGTGGGGCTGCTGTTCGGCCTGGGATTCGACACCGCCACCGAGGTCACGCTGCTGGTGGTTGCCGGGGGAGCGGCGGCCGCCGAACTTCCCTGGTACGCGGTCCTTGCCCTGCCAGTCCTTTTCGCCGCGGGCATGAGCCTGCTGGACAGCCTGGACGGATGGTTCATGAACGTCGCCTATGACTGGGCTTTTTCGAAGCCGGGGCGGAGTCTGCTGTACAACATCGCCCTGACCGGGCTGTCCGCCGCCGTCGCCCTGGCCGTGGGGACAGTGGAACTGCTGTCCGTGATCGCAGCGAAAGCGGGCGTCACTTCCGGGATGTTTGAGGCCATTGGCGGCATCGATCTGACGCGCATGGGCTTTGCCGTTGTCGGTCTGTTTGTTCTCGCCTGGCTGGCGGGGGTCTTCGTTTGGAGGTATGGACGCCACGGGTGGGCGCTGCCGCGGCATGTGAGCCGCTGAATCAGCAGCGGGCAGACCATCTGCGACCTGCGCGGGGTGCACATGGGCTACCCGGAGCAGCCCGGCGCGCGCTGCCAGGTGGTGCTGGCAGTGGAGGGCGACTTCGCGGCGCGACCACCCTCGGGACATCGATCCTGCCGTCCGCGGGCCTTTGGACTCTGGCCGGGCGGAGGGCAGCCGGGCAAAGTCGAGGCAGACCTTATCAGGCTAGGGAAGAAGGCATCATGCCTCGCACATCCGTCATCACGGGCGCCGCCTCAGGCATCGGGAAGGCAACGAAGGAACTCCTCGAGCACCGGGGCGAACGCGTCATCGGAGCCGACATCCACGACGCCGACGTGGTGGTGGATCTTTCCACGGCTGAAGGGCGCGGGGCCCTGGTCGAGGAGGCAAGCAGGCTCAGCGGCGGCTCGCTCGACGCCATCTACGCCGTCGCCGGCCTGGCCGTTCCGGCCCCCGCCACTGTTGCCGTGAACTACTTCGGCACTGTCGCCACGCTTGAAGGGCTCCGGCCCCTTCTGGCCGGCGCGAAGGCTCCACGGGCCGTCCTCGTTTCATCGATGGCAGCCCTCATGTCAAGCGACGGTGAGCTGGTCGCCCTGCTGGCCGAGGGGGACGAGACGGCAGCCATGGCCCGCGCCGAGGTCCTGGCCAAGGAGCCGACGACCACCGGACAGCTTATCTACGCTTCGACCAAGCTGGCGCTCTCGCGGTGGGTTCGACGCCAAGCCGCCTCGGCGGCGTGGGCCGGGGCCGGGATCCCGCTGAATGCAGTAGCACCCGGCATCATCGCCACGCCCATGACGGCCGAGCTGATCGCCACTCCGGAAGGGCGGGAGTCGCTGCTGGGAGTGGTCCCGATGCCGCTGAACGGTATTGCTGAGCCGATCGTCGTCGCCCGCCTGCTGGCTTGGCTCAACAGCGAGGAGAATACGCACCTGTGCGGGCAGGTCGTTTACGTCGACGGCGGCAGCGACGTCGTCCTGCGGGGCGACTCCGTGTGGTGACTGTTTTGCGCCCGACGGCAGGAAGCCAAGCCCTCGGTGAGGTCATCGCCAGGAGAGCCGCCGTCGTACCGTTTGACCATGCTATTCCGGTTGTTACCGCAGAACCGCAGGAAAAGCTCGGCGGGTGTCAGGCCGCCAGTTCTTCGACTTTCACGGCGGAGATTTCGAATTCAAGGGTGATCTTGTCCGAGATGAGGACCCCGCCGGAGTCAAGCGCAGCATTCCAGGTGAGGCCGAAGTCCTGCCTGTCAATCCGGCGGGAGCCTTCGAAGCCGGCCCGCAAGTTGCCCATGGGGTCACGTTCGACGCCGATGAAGTCCAGCGGGATGGCTATGTCCTTGGTGACTCCGCGAATGGTGACGTCACCGCCAACGATGAAGTGGCCGTCGTCGACCTGGTCCACCCGGTTGCTGGAGAAGGTAATCTCCGGAAACTGTGGGGCGTCGAAGAATTCGTTGGTGCGCAGGTGCTGGTCGCGGTCCGCGTTACGGGTGTCGATGCTGGCCACCTTGATAGTCATTCGCGCCGACGAAAGCTCGGGGTTTTCCGCATTGACCTGGATGGCGCCCTCGAAATCGTTGAACGCCCCCCGCACCTTGGTCACCATCGCGTGGCGGGTGGAAAAACCGATTCGGGTATGGGTCGGGTCGAAGCGCCACTCGCCCGAAAAGTCCGACAAGATTTCAGTCATGAATTGCCTCCTGTGCAGGCGTGCCGGCACAGCATCTGTGCGCCGAAAGGTGTAGCAACAGTACCAGACCGGCACGGGCGAGCATCGCCAGTACGCTCTGCAAAACACTGGTCAATCATTCACCAACACCAAGGGCGACATATTTGTAGCCGGGGGCAAGGTGAACGCCGACGTGGACGCCGTCGAAGCGTGGAACGTCACGACCGGTGCCGGCATTAAAGTCGCTGTTCTCGACTCAGGCGTCGCCAGCGACAACCCCGACATCGCGCCAAAGGTTGGTGTCGCTGGCGTGTGCCCGGGTTGTACGATCCTGGCCGGCAAAGTCCTCAACGACAGCGGGGTTGGATCTACCTCAGGCCTTGTCAACGGTATCAACTGGTCGGTTAGCAATTGGGCGAAGGCGATCAACATGAGCATCGGAGTGAGGGCATCACGCACTCCCGAAACTGCCGTCGACAACGCCTGGAAGGCAGGAGTTGTGCTAGTTGCCGCGGCAGGCAACGGCGGTAACCAGACCAAGATCTACCCGGGCGCATCCCTAACGTCATTGCGGTCGGCGCGACCGACAACAATGACGCCAAAGCGTCGTTCTCGACCTGCGGGGCCAGTTGGGTGGACGTCGCAGCACCCGGCGTGAACGTCTACTCGACCTTCCCGAACCACCCGTTCGCGCTGGAGGTGCCAAACAAACGCTCTCAGGGGTACGACGTCGGAGGGATGGTGTCAGCACCGATTCTCTGGGAGAGTCGGGCGATGAGCGTTCACAACAACACGCAGCAGGCGTAGGAGTCAGCGTCCCACAAGTACATCAACGAGTACGACGAGGTGCTGGACGAGGCGAAGTACGCCAGTCTGCTTCCCATCGAGGAAACCGTGCTCCGCAACATCGTCGTCGGCGCCGACGTAGTGCACCCGATGAGCGGCCACGGCATCGACGACGTGGCGCTGACACACCTTGGTGCCCGCAGCGTCACCGGTGTCGACTACAGCCCAGCAGCCGCGTCCGCAGCGCAACGCCGGGCAGACGAACTCGGCGTCGACTGCAGGTATGTGACCGCGACGCTGCCGGCGAGTGGCCTCATCGATAACTCGGCCGACCTCGTCTACACCGGCAAGGGTGCGCTGATCTGGGTCGAGGATCTTGAGGCATGGCTGACCGAGATGCGCCGCCTGCTGCGACCAGGAGGCCACCTCTTCATCTATGAAGCGCACCCCATGACGCCGTTGTGGAGTTGGGACCGCGACAAGGTCGAGGTGCGTCGTGGCCGTGGGTACTTCGCCCGAAGCCATGTCAACGATTCATTTCCTGCGGGCGGTGCTGTCGAGTACCAGCGGACATTCGCGGAGACGATCATGGCGATCACCGGTGCAGACTTCGAGATCCTGCACCTCGAGGAGCACGCCGAACCCTTCTGGCGGCCCGAAGGCATGGACGCAGCCGCTTGGGACGGCCAGGTTCCGAATGCTTTCAGCCTGCTCGCACGGCACAGAGCTTGAGCGAAACACAGGAGCGGCGCACCACGGCGGGTAACGACGACGCCGCCTCCCCAGTGCGGGGAGGCGGCGTCGTCGTGCAAGGTGGAGCGCCCCATCCGCGCGCAGAGCTCGGCCTCAGCTGATCTTGCGACGGTAGACGGCGATCGCGAAGTCCTGGGCACCCCCGTCCTGGATGCCGGCGGCGTCCGGCTGGGCCGGGTGGCCGACGCCCGGTTCGTGGTGGACGGCGCCCCGCAGCAGCTCCTGGCCGGGCAGGGAATAGGGCGACCGGTGAACGGGTGACCTCAGGCCACCTTCCGGGGCCTGATGACCAGCCCGACGACGGCTGCCAGCGCGAGGGCGGAGAGGATGGTCGCCGACCAGAACCCGGCCCGTCCACCGGTCAGGAAGTCGCCGGGGACAGCGAAGGCCGCGTAGGTCGAAGCCACGATGGCCAGTCCGACGGCGCCGCCAAGTTGCTGCATTGTCTGGAAAAGCCCGGAGGCGGACCCTGCGTGCTCGGGTTCGACGTTGCGAAGCGCGAGCGTCGTGAGCGGCATGAACGTCATGCCGGCCGAGATTCCCGTCAACAGCAGGGCAGCCATGACGACCACGAAGGGGGTGTCCGGACCCAGCTGCGTGAGCGGCAGGAAGGCGACGACGCGAAGGGCGGCGCCGATGATGACGAGGCGGACGGCCCCGAAGCGCTCGACCAGCCGCGGGACGATTCGCGACATCGCGAAGATGCTCAAGGGCATCGGCAGGAAAGCCAGGCCCGTCACCATCGGCGAGAGGTGCAGATCGTCTTCGAGGTACTGGACCATGAGGAAGAACATCGCAAGCATCCCGCCGTAGGTGGCCGCCATCGCAGCCAGCGCCGCCACCCGGCTCGGGCTGCGGAGCAGTTCCGGGCGGAGCAGGGGGTGGGCCACTCTCCGCTCGGTGATGGCGAGCACAGCGATCAGCGCCGCGCCGACCACGAGGCCGCCGATCGTGCGGGGACTGGACCAGCCGACGTCGCCCGCTTGGATGAGGGCCCACACGATGGCGACGGCGCCGCCCGTTGCGGTCACCGCTCCGAGCACGTCGAAGCGCCCGGGTCTCCGGGGAGTTTCAGTGATAAGGCGCGGCACGGCAATGAGAACGACGACGCCGATGGGCACGTTGATGAAGAGGGTCCACCGCCAGCTGGTGAGGTCGGTGAGCAGGCCGCCGAGGATGAGCCCGAGCGCTCCGCCCATCGAGGCGATGGCGGAGAACAGCGCGAGCGCCCGGTTCCGCGCGCCGTCGTCCCGCGCGCTGGTGGTGATGAGCGCGAGCACGCTCGGGGCGGCGAACGCGGCACCGAGGCCTTGGAGTGCGCGGGCGATGACGAGGAGAAGGGGTGAGGTGGCAAGGCCGCCGAGCAGTGAGAAGAGCGTGAAGGCTGCGACGCCCACCAGGAACGTGCGGCGGCGGCCGAAGACGTCTCCGATCCGTCCGCCGAGCAGCAGGAGGCCGCCGAAGGCAACGGCGTAGCCGTTCAGGACCCAGCTGAGCTCGGCCCGGGTGAAATGGAGGTCGGTGGCGATGTGGGGGAGTGCGACGTTTACGACTGTCGCGTCGAGGACAAGCATGAGTTGGGCGAGCATGACCAGCCAGAGGCCGATGCTGCCGGCGCGGCGGCCGGATGTAGCGATCCCGGCGGTCGCGCGTGTGGCGATTGTGGATGTCATGGGGTGGTGTCCTGTTCTAGCCGATGGGCTGACGTACACTAAGAGGAGAGAAGCTCCGGTTAGAACTATACGGAGACACTCTCCGTTTGGCAACCATGTTTTGAGAGGTGTTACTTTGCGCGCTGACGCTCAACGCAACCGCGACCGGATTGTGGAGGTTGCACGTGCGTCCTTCCGCGCCAAAGGCTTCGACGCCGTCTCGATGGACGAAGTCGCTAAGGGGGCCGAGGTGGGCCCCGGCACGCTGTACCGGCACTTCCCGACCAAAGAGTCGCTGTACGACGCGGTCCTTGAGGCCTGGGCGGAGAAGGTCAACGCGGCGGTAGACAGGGCGCTTTCGCTCGACGCCCCCGCGCGGGAGCGGCTGTTGACCTGGCTGACCGACTATGCGGCGATGCTGACAGAACACAAGGGTGCAGCCGCGCGGATCACTGCTGCGCTGGGTGATCCCGGGTCTCCATTCGCGGCAAAATGCACGACCTACGTCAATGCGAACCAGCGCTTGATTGACGCCATGGACTCGGCCCTTCGCCCGGGGGTCGAGGCAATGCAAATCAGTCGGCTTGTCGGCGGTGTGGCTGCAGTCGCAGACAACAGCGAGCTTCCCGCCGACTCAGTGGCCTCCATGCTCGCGGTGGTCGCGGACGGACTGCTCGCTCCCTGACGAATTCAGGGAACGCATTCGGCCGCGTGAACGCCAACAACGCGGTTAGGTAGCTACGGCACGTGGCCGCAGCCACTGCCGTACTAGGACTGGACGGACTGCATCACGGAGAGATGCCCGGCGCGTGCGGCGATAAGGCACTTGGCCAGGTAGAAGGGCCGGTTGGCGTGGCGGACGTACTGGGTGAGGACGAGCACCGGGTCGGAGGGGCGCAAGTCGAGGAGCTTGGCGCGGCTCGGCCCCACCTGACTGAGGCTGATCTGGCATTCGCCGGGGCCGAGGCCGCGTCCCGCCATCTTGGTGAGGGCGGCAAGCAGGGTGGTTCCGCCGTCGTCCTCAACCTGCAAGGGGGCGGCGGCAGCGGAACCGCTGCCGAAGCGGACGGGCAGGGCGGAGATGTTTTCCTGCAGCTGGCCGATGGGTTCGCCGTCCCTGATCAGGACGGACTCCCACAGCCAGCAGTCCTCGCCGGGCGCGATGCCAACCCCGGGTGCCGCGAATTCGGAGGCCGGCTGGCGCACCACCTGGGTCCGCTTGATTTCCAAGTGCTGGCCGGGGCCGCCGAGGACTTCTTCGAAGGGCCGGATGCGCTCGATGCCGATGCGGGGGAGGGTGTCGGAGACGAACCGGCCGACGCCGCGGCGGGCCCGGATGAGGCCGTCTTCCTCGAGCAGCATCAGGGCCTCGCGGACCACGGTGCGGCTCACCTGCATGTCGGTGCCGAGCTCGGTCTCCGTGGGGAGCATGGATCCGGGCTGCAGGAGGTTGTTGCGGATCGCTTCGGCGATCCGTGAGTAGACGGCAACCCGGAGCGGGGAGCCGGGCTGGGCCGCGATCGGCTGGGACAAGAACCGGACGGCGTCGTCGTGCACGTTATGCCTCGCTTATTGGGTCTGGGATTTCCAGCGTACTCCACGGTCCGACACGTTTGTTGGACAAGTGCGGGCTTCGGGAGGTTCCTGGGCTCCGCAGGAATTGCTCGCCGTGGGTGCCGGATAGCCGGCGAAAGACTTGCGTCTTGCCTGGGAAAGTCACGGAACCTGGTTCGCCGTATCCTGCCTCCGGCGAACACCCCATGAGGGCCCGCGGCAACGTAGCATCAGAGTAAGCGGCAGCCAGGAGGGTGGCGAAAATGTTTGAGCGATTTACGGACCGGGCCCGACGCGCCGTGGTCCTTGCCCAAGAAGAGGCACGCACGCTGAACCACAACTATATCGGTACCGAACACATCCTCCTGGGTCTGATCCAGGAGGGGGAGGGCGTTGCCGCCAAAGCCCTTGAGTCCCTGGGCATTTCGCTCGACGGCGTCCGCGAGCAGGTGCAGGAGATTCTCGGCCCGGGCCAGCCGTCCCCGGCCGGCCACATCCCCTTCACGCCGCGCGCCAAGAAGGTGCTGGAGCTCGCACTCCGTGAAGCCCTGCAACTGGGCCACAACTACATCGGCACGGAGCACATCCTGCTCGGCCTCGTCCATGAGGGTGAAGGCGTGGCCGCCCAGGTGCTGGTCAGGCTCGGCGGGGACCTGAAAGGTGTCCGCCAGCAGGTGATCCAGCTGCTCTCAGGCTACCAGGGTGAAACCGCCGGCCCCGGCGCCGGCCAGGACCAGGCTGAAGCGGCTCCCGCCGGCTCCGTGGTCCTGGACCAGTTCGGCCGCAACCTGACGCAGGCCGCGCGCGAGAACAAGCTGGACCCGGTTATCGGGCGCGAGCAGGAGATGGAACGCGTCATGCAGGTCCTTTCCCGGCGCACCAAGAACAACCCGGTGCTGGTCGGTGAACCCGGCGTCGGCAAGACCGCCGTCGTCGAGGGCCTTGCCCAGGCGATCGTGCGTGGCGATGTCCCGGAGACTCTCAGGGGCAAGCAGATCTATACCCTGGATCTGGGCTCCGTGGTGGCCGGCTCAAAGTACCGCGGTGACTTCGAAGAGCGCCTGAAGAAGGTCCTTAAGGAGATCCGCACCCGCGGGGACATTCTTTTGTTCATTGACGAGATCCACACCCTGGTGGGTGCCGGTGCCGCCGAGGGTGCGATCGATGCGGCCTCGATCCTGAAGCCGTTGCTGGCCCGGGGCGAGCTGCAGACCATCGGTGCCACCACCCTGGACGACTACCGCAAGCACATCGAGAAGGATGCCGCGCTGGAGCGCCGCTTCCAGCCGATCCAGGTCAAGGAGCCTTCGGTTGCGGACGCGATCGAGATCCTCAAGGGCCTGCGTGACCGCTATGAGGCGCACCACCGCGTGACCATCACCGACGGTGCGCTGGTGGCCGCGGCGAACCTCTCGGAGCGTTACATCTCGGACCGTTTCCTGCCGGACAAGGCGATCGACCTCATCGATGAAGCCGGTGCGCGCCTGCGCATCCGCCGCATGACAGCCCCGCCGGAGCTGAAGGCCATGGCTGAGACGATCGCCGACGTCAGGACGGCGAAGGAGTCCGCGATTGACGCCCAGGACTACGAGGGCGCCGCTTCGCTGCGCGACCAGGAGCAGAAGCTCGTAGCGCAGCGTAGAGAGAAGGAACGCCGGTGGAAGGCGGGCGGCATGGACGACATTTCCGAGGTGGATGAGGAACTGATCGCCGAGGTGCTGGCGAATTCCACGGGCATCCCGGTGTTCAAGCTGACCGAGGAGGAATCCTCGCGTCTGCTGAAGATGGAAGACGAGCTGCACCAGCGCGTCGTGGGCCAGAATGACGCGATTAGGTCGGTTTCGCGGGCTATCCGCCGCACCCGTGCCGGCCTGAAGGACCCCAAGCGTCCCGGCGGCTCGTTCATCTTTGCCGGCCCCACCGGCGTCGGCAAGACCGAGCTCGCCAAGGCCCTCGCCGAGTTCCTGTTCGGCGAAGAAGACACGCTCATCACGCTGGACATGTCCGAATACTCCGAGAAGCACACCGTGTCGCGCCTCTTCGGTGCCCCTCCGGGCTACGTCGGTTACGACGAGGGCGGGCAGCTGACCGAAAAAGTCCGGCGCCGACCGTTCTCCGTGGTCCTGTTCGACGAAGTGGAGAAGGCCCATCCGGACCTCTTCAACTCCCTCCTGCAGATTCTGGAAGACGGCCGGCTGACCGATAGCCATGGCCGGGTGGTGGACTTCAAGAACACCGTGATCATCATGACCACGAACCTCGGCACCAGAGACATCTCCAAGAGCGTCTCCACCGGGTTCCAGTCGGGCACGGACACGCAGACCGGCTACAACCGCATGCGCGCCCGCATTACCGAAGAGCTTAAGCAGCACTTCCGCCCCGAGTTCCTGAACCGCGTAGACGACGTCATCGTTTTTCCCCAGCTGACCCAGGACGAGATCATCCAGATCGTGGACCTGATGATCGGCCGACTGGAGAAGCGCCTGGCAGACAAGGACATGGGCATCGAGCTCACCACCGCGGCCAAGGTGCTCCTGGCCACCCGCGGCTACGACCCGGCCATGGGTGCCCGGCCGCTGCGCCGCACCATCCAGCGCGAGATCGAGGACCAGCTGTCCGAGAAGATCCTCTTCGGAGAGATCCACCCGGGCGACATCGTGGTGGTGGACGTTGACGGCGAGGGCGACGACGCGCAGTTCACCTTCGCCGGAAACACCAAACCCCGGATCCCCGCCGCACTGCCCGCCGCGAGCTAAACCAGAAAACCGCAGACGCCGCGTAATGTAACGGACTGGTAACGTAGGACTAATGCGGTATCAGTCTGGTCAAACACGAGTCACGCAGTTGGATGGCCTCAGGGGAATTGCCGCCCTTGTGGTTGTTGCCTGCCATCTCGTGTCCACACTCCCGGGCGTCGGGGTGTATTTAGCAACCGATCCGTGGGACTCAACACTGCGGAGATGTGGGCGGTTTTCTCGCCGCTGCACGTCCTCTGGAATGGCACTCCGGCTGTCCACGTCTTTTTTATGCTCTCCGGCTTCGTCCTGGTCCTGCCATTCACCAGACCAGGGGCGGTCACCAGTTGGGCCCCTTACTACGCCAAGCGTTTGCTCCGCCTTTACCCGCCGGCTTGGGCATCCTTAGCGGTGGCCGTCGCGTTGATTACGATTGTTCCCCGGTCGGCGTCGCCGGAGCAGAGCCCCTGGGCGGACATGTACGTGGTCCAACCAAGCATGGGTCAGGTCTTGAAGGATGCCCTGCTCCTGCTGAACGCGAGCACCATCAACACTCCGCTTTGGTCCCTCAAATGGGAAGTCGCGTTCTCCCTCCTGCTCCCGGCCTACGTCTTCATCGCCCTCCGCTGGAGGAATTTCTGGCACGTGAAAATCGGCATCGCACTTCTGCTGGCCGTCGTTGGAGCTGTGCAGGACCTGGAGTGGATGTCTTATCTCCCGATCTTCGCCATAGGGGCCATCCTCGGCGCTGAACGTGAGCGAATAAGTGAGTTGACCCATTCCTGGCCCCGCTCCGCCTGGTTCTTCGTGGCCGCCGCTGGCCTATTCCTGGCCAACGCGGAATGGATCAGCCCCGATCAGCCGATTGTCGGTGTCCGGGGCGTTGTCACAGTGGGTGCGGCACTGATTGTCTTACTCTTCGTGCAGTGCAAGTCGGCCAAGTGGCTCGGAGATACGGCCTTCGCGCAATGGCTCGGGCGCGTTTCCTTCAGCCTCTACCTAGTGCACCTTCCAATCATTCTTGCCGGCGTCACGCTGCTGAGGTCAGTCTCACTTCCTCTGGCGCTGGCCGTATCCGTGGCCGTCTCGTTTGTGGTCGCCGAGCTCTTCCAGCGCTACGTGGAACGACCAGCCCACCGGCTCTCCATAGCCGCAGGGCGTGCTGTGGGGCGCTGGATCAGCCGGGACGCCTGCACGGACAGCCCGGATGGCCCACCCGTCCGGCCCCTGGCAGAGGCGACTTCGGGGCATCGCCGGTAAAGGCTCGGCGGGCTCAACCACCAGGGGTTTCTCCAGGCTCAACCGCCGGTCCGCCCGAAACCGCCGCTACCTCCACCTGAACCCCCGCCTCCCGGAACTTGTCCACCTCAGCCGGATCGGCGCCGTCGTCCGTTACCAGGGTCCAGGGCAGCGCGAGCCTTGCCCAGGCGTGGAACGGCCGCAGGCCGAGCTTGGACGAATCCGCCAGCACATAGACGTTGTTGCCGCGGCGGGCCATGAGCTCCTTGAGCCTGGTCTGGGAGTGGTCGGCCTCGCAGATGCCGTCCTCGGCCGTCACGGCGTCGGCGCCCAGGAACACGCGGTCAAAGCTCATCCGTTCCAGGGCTGCTTCGGCCAGCGGGCCCACGAAGCTTTGGCTCAGGCTCCGCAGCCGGCCGCCCAGGCAGTCCACCTCGATGCCCTCCGAATCGGCCAGCTCCTGCATGGTGTTGATGCCCGGCGTGGTCACGGACAACCGGTCAAATCCCCGCAGCTCGTGGGCCAGGGCACCCACGGTCGATCCGGCGTCGAGCAGGATGTTCTCGCCGGGCCGGATCGCGGAAGCCGCCCAGCGGGCAATGGCGTGCTTCTGCTCGAAAGCCTCGCCGGTGCGCTGCCGCAGCGATGCCTCCGGATGCGCGCCCAGGGCCATGGCCCCGCCATAGGTGCGGGCCAGCCGGCCCTGCCCGTTCAGCAGCGCCAGGTCGCGGCGGATGGTGGAGGCCGTGACCTCGAACCGGGCGGATAGTTCCTCCACGGAGGCCAGGCCGGTGGTGACGGCGAGGTGGTAGATCTCCTCGCGCCTGGCATTTGCGTTCAGCATTCCCGGTCTCCTTCCCGTGGGCGTGGTTACCATGCTAGTTCCGGCCCCCGCCAACTCCCCGCAGCACGGCGACGAACAGCTACACGGCCGTGCTGGGCCGGGTGGCCATCTCCGCCGCATGGTGCAGGGCCTCCACCATGCTGCGCGGATCAGCGATCGCCTTGCCGGCAATGTCAAAGGCGGTGCCGTGGTCCACGGAGGTCCGGATCACCGGCAGGCCCACCGTGATGTTCACGCCGGCCTCGATGCCCAGCACCTTCACCGGCCCGTGCCCCTGGTCGTGGTACATGGCCACTACCAGGTCGTAATCGCCCCGGCCGGCCAGGAAGAACAGCGTGTCCGCGGGCAGCGGGCCCGTGACGTCGATCCCGGCAGCCTGCGCGGCCTTCACGCCGGGTTCGATCTTCTCCGCTTCCTCGCCCTGGCCGAACAGCCCGTTCTCGCCGGCGTGCGGGTTGATGGCGCAGACGCCGATCTTCGGGTTCGGGATGCCCGCGCGGACCAGGGCCTCGTGGCCGCGGCGGATGGTGCGCTCCACCAGGTCCGGGTTGATCTTGCGGATCGCGTCCATCAGCCCGATGTGCGTGGTCACGTGGATCACCCGGATCTTGGGGGTGGAGAGCATCATGGACACTTCCTCCGTGCCCGTCAGCTGCGCCAGGAGTTCGGTGTGCCCGGGGAAGATGTGGCCCGCGGCGTGCAGCGCCTCCTTGTTCAGCGGCGCGGTGCAGATGGCCTGCACCGTCCCGGCCATGGCCAGCTCGCTGGCCACCCGGATGTACTCGTACGCAGCATGGCCGGCCACGGGGGAGAGCTGCCCCCACGGCAGGTCCTCCGGCAGCAGCGCCAGGTCGATCACGTTCACCCGGCCGGGCGTGAACACCGCGTCCTCCACGTTTTCGATCGTCCGGATGTCCGCCTCTAGACCTAAGATGTCTGCGGCCTGACGGAGGCGCAGCGCGTCGCCGATCACCACGGGCCGGCACTCTTTGTTGCTCTGCGGATCCAGCACGGCGGCCACCACCACCTCCGGCCCCACCCCGGCGCCGTCGCCCATGGTGACGGCCACGATGGGAAGGGCGTTCTGCTCGGTCTTGCTCGTTGCGGCGGTTGTCATTTCTGCTCCAGATCTTTCGGAAGTCTTGCTGGGAAGGGTGTTGGCGGGAGCCTGCGCGGACGGGCCGCGACGCTCCCGGATTTCCTCGTAAAGCTGTAGGAGGGCCAGGTCATCGCCGAAGCTGCCGGGCTTGGTGCCCACCAGCGTTCCGTCCTCGGCGCGGCTGAGCACCGCCCCGTGTTGCACGGCCGCGAGCGGCAGCAGCCGTAGGAGGCCGACGGCGTCCAGGACTTCCCGGGCCGTCTCGCCGCCGGTGAGGATCAGGTCCGCGTTCGCTCCCTTGGCTGCCTCGGCTGCGAAGGTGGACAGCGCCTGGACGATGCGGGCGGCGCGCGCCGGGTTTACTTTGTCTGCGGCCAGGGTGACGGCTACATTGCTCCCTGCTGCCAGCGCCTGCCGGACTTCGGCCAGCTGCGGTTGGTACGCGCCGGTTGCGCCCGCGTACAGCGGGTGGAGCCGGACCACGGTAAAGCCGCGCGCTTCCAGCTGAGCCAGTTGCGCCTGCGCCGTTCCGGAAGCGGAGCCGACGACGGCGAGCACGGGTTTGGTGGGCCGCTGCGGTTCTGCGGTGGCTGATTCCGCCTGTGCCCCGGCTTGCGCATTTCGCGCAAGTTGGGCAGCGAGCCGCTGCGCTGTGAATCGTCGTGCAAGGACATCCGCGGTACCGCCGGTACCCACCAGAACTACGCGGCGGCCACCCGCGCTGAAGCCCAGTTCCAGCAGGGCGTCCACCACGTTTTCCAGATCCTGAACGGTTTCACCGTCAGCCACCACGAGGGCCGGCTGCCCGGATTCCAGCAGCCCGGCGAGCTTCGCGGGAAGCGAGCCGGACCGCACCTCGGCCAGGTCCAGGGTCTGCACCGAGGCCGGATCCTCCGGGCGGAGGAGGGAGGGAATATCGGCAGGAGGCGCGGACAGTTCTGCCTGCCACAGCTCCGTCTCCGCCAGGGGAGTCCCGGTTATAAACGGCTTGCCGTCAAGGACCGAGCGCTGCAGCTGGGGGAGTGCCCCGGCAATAACGGCGTGGTAGCCCAGCCGGGTCAGCGCGGTAAGTTCGGCGCGAATATTCCCACGCCACAGCGAGTCGATCTTCTTGAAGGCCACCTGCGCAGCCGCAGCTTCGGGACTGGAGAAAGCCTCAGCCACCAGCGCCTCGGCGGCGGCGGCAGGAAGTCCGCGCGAATGCGCATCGGTGACCACTACGTCGGTGACGTGCCCCGCGGGGGAGGCGCCGTCGTCGTCCGTTGCACTATTGCCCGTTCCGAGCAGAATCTGCGCGGACAGCCCATGCTGCACAAAGCAGTAGCCAACCTCGGCGGCGCCGGAGAAATCGTCGGCCTGCACATATACGGAAGCCACATTGCTCCTCTCCACGCAGTAGTCGGTTGACCCCGCCAGGTGCGGGGATGCATTCATCATGACACGATTGCGCGAATCACGCTAGATGGGTTGCGCAATTTGCGCAGGAGTGGCAAAGTGATGAACACAACATTCGGCGCAGCCAACCGGCAGGCCGTCCCCGTTCTACCGAGAGGTCAACGATGACCGTTCTTCCTCAAGGAAGTGAGATTTCCCGCCGCCGCCTGCTGCAGTTCGGCGCCGCGGCCGGGTTTCTGCTGGGCACAGGAGGCCTCGCCGGCTGCGCCGGCCCCACCGGCCTGCCGGGACCCAGCACCCTGACCCTGGCCCTCAACCGGTCACTGGTCAGCCTGGACAACAAGCTGAACCAGTTTGACGCCGCCGTCACCGTCCAGCGCGCCGTGCGCCAGGGCCTCACCGCCATCGGCCCCGAAACCAAGCCCATCCTGGTTCTCGCGGACCGCTTCGAGATGACCGGCCCCACCGAGTGGACCGTCCGGCTCCGCGAAGGAATCCGCTACTCGGACAACAGCCCGGTAAAGGTGGAGGACGTGGCAACCGCGCTGAAGATGTACCAGCAGGTGCAGGGCTCCTTCGTGGCCGGCTTCTTCCCCGAGTTCCCCGCCGTGGTGCCGGTGGATGACCGCACCTTCAAGATGGTGTCCAAGAAACCCGTTCCCATCCTGGATTCGCTCATGAGCATGATCCTGATTACGCCCGCCGCGCAGAACAAGCCGGAGGAGCTGCAGGAAGGCGTGGGCACCGGCCCGTACATGGTCACCAAGTTCAACCGCGGCGCCGGCACCTACAGCCTGGAACGCAACCCGAACTACTGGGGCCCGGCACCGCAGGTGGACAACGTGGAAGTCCGGTTCCTCCCCGAGGAATCCAGCCGCGTCATCGCTCTGCGCAGCGGCGAGGTGGATGTCATCGACTCCATCACGCCGGACTCGCGTGAGCAGCTGGCCGGACTTCCCGGCGTCGAACTTAAGGAGGCCTCAAGCCTCCGGCTGAACCAGATCTTCTACAACTTCCGCAAGCCCGCCGGCCACCCCCTGGCCGACCCCCGGGTCCGCGAGGCCCTCAGCTGGGCCATCGACGGCGGGGCACTGGTGAAGGACGTGCTGGTGGATTCCGTCACCCAGGCGGAGGGCGTCACGCCGTCCAGCCTCACCGGGTACCACAAGACCGGCACCTACACCTACGATCCGGCGAAGGCCAAGGCCACCCTTGCGGAGCTGGGGGTCAAAGACCTCACCCTGAAGATCATCTGGGAAACCGGCGAGTTCCCGTCGGATACCTCGGTGATGGAAGCCTTGGTGGAAATGTTCGGTGCCATCGGCGTGAAGGCGGAGCTGCAGCAGTTCGAACCCGGCGGCAATATCCTGGCCTGGCGCCAGGGCAAGCAGGGCGACTGGGATCTGCTGGGCAACGGCTACCCCAGCCCCACCGGCCTGGCCATCACCATGCTGCAGGGCATGTACGCCGGCACCCCGGAAAAGGAAAAGACCCGCGACACCTACCAGGGCTACGTGATCCCCGAGGTGCAGGCCAAGATCCAGGCCGCGTCCGCCGAAGCGGACCCGGCCCGCAGGCAGAAGCTGCTGGAAGATGCGCAGCAGGCCGTCTGGAACACCTGGCCCTGCGCCTGGGCGTTCGTGCCCAAATCCGTCCTCGCCCACCGGAAGCGGGTGTCCGGCATCAACCTGGCGCCCACCAATTCCTACCCCCTCGTTGATGTCCGACTGGAGGCCTGAGCCATGACGAACTACATCCTGAAGCGCCTGGGACAGGGCCTGCTGACCGTGTTCCTCACGGTATCCACCGTGTTCATCCTCATCCGGCTGGCCCCGGGGGACCCCGCCGTGTCCTACGCCGGCCCGCTGGCCACCACCGAACAGCTCGCCAAGGTGCGGGAACAGTTCGGCCTGGACAAGCCGTTGCTGGAGCAGTATTGGATCTTCCTGCAGCAGCTGCTCAGCGGCAACCTGGGAACGTCCTACTCGTTCCAGGCCCCCGCCATGCAGGTGGTGGCCGAGCGGATGCCCTACACGCTGACCCTCGCCACTGCCTCCATCCTGCTCACCGCCGTGGTGGCCATCCCGCTCGGAGTGTGGATGTCCCGCCGCCCGGACACCGGCAAGGAACTCGGCGTGAACGTGCTGACCATCGCCGGGCAGTCCATGCCCGACTTCTGGACCGGCATCATGCTCCTTACGGGTTTCGCTGTGTTGATACCGATCTTCCCTGCCTCCGGGTTCGCCACCTGGGGCGGGCTGGTGCTCCCCACCATCACCATCGCCATCCTGCAGATCGCCCTGATCTCGAGGATGGTCCGGCGGGAAATGACCGCCAACTTCGCCGCCCCATACCTCACGGTTGCCCGCTCCCGCGGCGTCCGGAACTCGGTGCTCACCTGGCGCTACGCCATGGCCAACTCCGCCATCCCGGTGTTCACGGCACTCGGCACCCGGTTCGCCGCCATGCTCAACGGTGTGGTGGTGGTGGAAGTGGTGTTCGCCTGGCCCGGCGTCGGCTCCCTGATTGTGCGGGCCCTCGAAACCCGCGACTACCCCCTCATCCAGGCCACGGTCCTCCTCACCGCGCTGCTGGCGGTGGGTGTCCAGCTGGTCATTGACCTCGCCTACCCGCTACTTGATCCCCGCGTTCGTCTTGGAAAGGCGGCATCAGCATGAGCCTCAGCGACACCGCAACGCCTACCGCCGGTTCTTCCGGAACCGCCGCCCGGCAGCCGACCCCCAGCGCCGTCACCAAGGCGGACATCGCCAAGGCTGGCACCACCCGCCGTCGGAATGCCTCCAAGTGGAAGATGTGGATCGGTGCCGTCTGCACGCTGCTGGTGATCATCCCGATCATCCTGGCCCAGGTGCTGCCCCTGCCGGACGCCAACTTCCAGGACCTCGCCGCCCGGCGCCTGCCGCCGTTCACGGACGGGCACGTGTTCGGCACCGACCAGCTGGGGCGCGACCTGCTCTCCCGGGTGCTGCACGGCGGCCAGGTCTCGCTGACCATCGGCGTGCTGGCAGTGCTGGTCTCCGGCGCCATCGGCATCATCCTCGGCTCAGCCGCCGGCTACTTCGGCGGCTGGGTGGACAACATCGTCTCCCGCGTCCTTGAAGCCCAGATGTCCCTGCCGCTGCTCATGATGCTGCTGCTGGTGGTGGCCCTGTTCGGCCCCTCCATCCCGGTGATCACCTTCGTCATCGCCATCGCCCAATGGCCCGAAGTGGCCCGACTCACCCGTTCCATGGTGCTGGTGGAACGGGAAAAACCCTACGTCTCCGCCGCGAGAATCCTGGGCCTGCACCGGATCCAAATCCTGATCCAGCACATCATCCCCAACGTGATCAAGCAGGCCACCCTGGTGGTCCTGCTCCTGCTGGCCCAGGCCGTGCTGCTCGAAAGCGCGCTTAGCTTCCTGGGCGCCGGCCCGCAGCGCCCCTTCGCCACCTGGGGCCGCATCATCTCCGACGGCCAGGCCTACATCACCACCTCCTGGTGGATGGTCACCCTGCCCGGCCTGGTGATCGTGCTCATGGTGGTGGGCGTGAACCTGCTGGGCGACGGCCTCCGCGACCGTCCCCGCCGCAAGAAGAAGGGTGCCTGACATGACTGCACAACCCCAGACCACCGGCCACCAGGAACAGCCGCTCCTCGAGGTCCGCGACTTCCAGGTGGAACTGATCACCGACACCGGCATCGTCCGGGCCGTGGATTCGGTCAGCTTCAGCATCCACCGGGGCGAGACGGTCACCATCATCGGTGAGTCCGGTTCCGGTAAATCCACGACGGCGATGGGCATCCTCGGCCTGCTGCCCGAGGACCTGGCGGTGCTTTCCGGCACCGTGCTGATCGACGGCGTCGACGTCACCGCCGACCCCAAGGCCATCGAGAAGGTGCGCGGCAAGACCCTGGCGCTGATCCCGCAGGACCCCATGACGGCGCTGAGCCCGGTCCATTCGATCGGCAGCCAGCTCTTCGAGGCCATCCGGATCGCCGGCGCCGCCTCGGCTAAGGACAAGGGTGCCCTGCAGGCCCGGGCCGTCCGGCTGCTGGAGCAGGTGCACATCCCCACCCCGGAGAAGCAGCTGAAGAAGTACCCGCACCAGCTCTCCGGCGGCATGCTGCAGCGTGTGCTGATCGCCATCGCCCTGGCCAGCGAGCCGCAGCTGCTCGTGGCGGACGAGCCGACGTCGGCCCTGGACGTCACGGTGCAGGGCGGCATCCTGGACCTGCTCCTGGAACTGCAGGAGCAGCGCGGCATCGGCATCCTCATGATCACCCACGACCTCGGAGTGGCCCGGCTCATCTCGGACCGCATCCACGTGATGAAGGACGGCCGGTTCGTGGAGTCCGGCGACGTCCAGCAGATCGTGGACCACCCCGCCACCGAATACACCCGGGCGCTACTGGCAGCCGTGCCCGTGCTGGGGCCGTGGGACGAAACACCCGCTGACTCCAGCGGTTCCCGGGGTGCGCACGCATCCCAGCCACCCGCTGACCCAGCCACCTCTTCCGCCCTGACCCAGACCGGAGCAAGCCATGACTAAGCCGTTCCTCGCCGTCGAAAACCTCGTGGTGGACTACCACGTTCCGGGCGGCACCTTCCGGGCCGTTGACGACGTGTCCTTTTCCGTGGACAAAGGCAAGACGATCGCCGTCGTGGGTGAATCCGGCTGCGGAAAGTCCACCATCGCCAAAGCGCTGATGCGGCTGGTCACCCCCACCAGCGGCCGCATCGACCTGGACGGAACGGACATCGCGGCCATGAGCGAGGCGAAGCTGCGGCCGCTGCGTTCCAAGTTCCAGATGGTGTTCCAGGACCCGTACGGTTCCCTGGACCCGCACATGACAGCGCAGGAGATCGTGGCCGAGCCGCTGAAGCTGCAGGGCGTCCGGTCCAAGGCGGAGCGCCACAAGGCAGCCGCCAAGCTGATGGACCAGGTAGGCCTGCCCGTTGCGTCCCTGGACAAGCACCCGTCCGAGTTCTCCGGCGGCCAGCGCCAGCGGATCGGGATTGCCCGGGCACTGGCGTCCAAGCCCGAACTGCTGGTCTGCGACGAGGCCACCAGCGCACTGGACGTGTCCGTGCAGGCGCAGGTGCTGCGGCTGCTGAAATCCATCCAGGAGGAAACGGGAATCACGTACGTGTTCATCTCGCACAACCTGGGCGTGGTGCAGGAAATCAGCGATAGCGTCATGGTGATGCAGCGCGGCAAGGTAGTTGAACACGGCTCCACCGCGTCCGTCCTGACCGCCCCAAGGAGGACTACACCCGGAAACTCCGCCGTGCCGCGCTGGACCCCTCCACCATGCAGGGCCTCAAGCCCCGGCACCTGGTCCGCTCCCTGGCGCTCAGCGGACAATCAAACTGAGCCCAGGCGAACTAGCCCTTTCTCTTACAAATACTGCAACCGCAAGGAATCAACGCATGAGCAAGCAGCCCGAAGGCGCCCAGGTGGACGGCCTGAAACTCCCCATCTCCCGGCTGGTCCTGGGAACCATGACGTTCGGCGACACGGTCGATGAGGCCACCGCGGGGCGGATGGTGGAGGAAGCGCTCGACGCCGGCATCGCCACCATCGACACCGCCAACGCCTACGTGGGGGAACCACCGAGGAAATGCTCTCCCGCCTCCTGAAGGGGCGGCGCGGCGACGTCATCCTCGCCTCCAAGGCTGGCATGCCGCACCCGGACCACGGCCAGCACTCGCCGTTGTCCCCGGCCGGGCTGCGCAACAGCGTGGAAGGCAGCCTCCGCCGGCTGGGTGTGGACAGCATCGACCTGTTCTACCTGCACCAGCCGGACCGCGCCACGCCCCTGCAGGACACGCTGGCCACCGTGGCCGAGCTGTTTGCCGAGGGCAAGATCGGTGCCTTGGGCGTGTCCAACTTTGCGGCCTGGCAGATTGCCGACGTCATCCACACGGCACGCGAAGTGGGGGCACCGCGGCCCGTCGTCGCGCAGCAGCTGTACAACCTGGTGGCACGCCGGGTGGAGGAGGAATACCTCGAATTCGCGGCCACCCACAACGTCCACACCATGGTCTACAACCCGCTGGGCGGCGGGCTGCTCACCGGCAAGCACAGCTTCGACGCCAAACCCACCGAGGGCCGCTACGGCGACTCCAAGCTGGCCGCCATGTACACCCAGCGCTACTGGGACCGGCAGCTGTTCGACGCCATCGAGGAACTCTCCCGCATTGCTGACGGTGCGGGGATCACGCTGGCCGAGCTTTCGCTGCGCTGGCTTGCGTACCGGGACGGCGTGGGCTCCATGCTGCTGGGCGGTTCCAAGGTGGAGCAGCTCCGCGCCAACATCGCCGCCGTCGCCAACGGGCCGCTGCCCGCCGACGTCGTGGAAGCCTGCGACGCCGTGGGCGCCGGACTCCGCGGCCCCATGCCCGCCTACAACCGCTGACAGACTCCTCGAAACACCCGGCCGACGCCCTAAAAACCGGCCCAGGCCGCCCCTCCGAACACCCGACCTGAAGGTAGACGATCCCCATGACATCCGAACTGGCCCTCGAATTCGCCCGCAAGATCCGCGCCCGGGAACAGGCGGTGGGCTACTGGGCCGTGCTGGACGCGCCCGTGGCCACCGAACGCATCGGCCGGCTGGGCTATGACTACGTAGCCCTGGACGCCCAGCACGGACTGCTCGGCTACTCGGGCGTGCTGAACGGGCTGATGGCCATCGACGCCGGGCACACCGCCGTCGGCATGGTCCGGGTGGAGGACAACAACCTGACGGCCATCGGCAAGGCGCTGGACGCCGGCGCCGTGGGCGTCATCGTTCCGCTGGTCAACACGGCGGCGGATGCTGCCGCCGCGGTTGCCGCCGCCAAGTACCCGCCCATGGGCGGCCGCTCGTACGGGCCCATGCGATCGGCCCTGCGGATCGGGCCGGTGCCCGCCGAAGCGAACGCCACCACGCTGGTGTTCGCCATGATCGAGACGCCGGACGGCCTGGCCAACGTGAAGGAAATCTGCGCCACCCCGGGCCTGGACGGCATCTACGTGGGCCCGTCGGACCTGGCCATCGCCGTGGGCGGGGCGTTCCCGGGGGATCCGGCCATCGAAACCGAATTCAAAGCCGCGCTGGAGACCATTGCCGAGGCAGCCGCATCTGCGGGGATCGCCGCAGGAATCCACACCCCGGCGGGGGAGGTGGCGGCGCTCCGGCTGAGCCAGGGCTACACGTTCGCCACCATCGCCTCGGACCTGACGCACCTGGAACAGATCGCCAAGTCCCACCTCGCCGCAGCCACCAGCGCCGTCCGCTCCGATGCCGGAACCAAGGAGAGCTGAACCATGCAGAACACCATCAAGGATGCCTACAGCACCATTACCCCGGACGGGACCGTGAAGCGGGCGGACGGCGCGGACTTCGCCTACCTCCCGGCGCCCACCGTGCAGAGCCACGCCGCCAACCTCCTCACCCTGCCGGACGGCTGGCTGGGCTGCGTCTGGTTCGGCGGCACCCAGGAAGGCGTGCCGGACATCTCCATCTGGTTCTCCACCCTGGACCCCGGCAGCAGCCAGTGGTCCGAACCGCAGCAGCTCTCCGACGATTCCACCCGCTCGGAGCAGAACCCCATCCTGTTCACCGCGCCTAGCTCTGCCGGTGAGGACGGGGTCCTGTGGCTGCTGTACACCGCGCAGAAGGCGGGCAACCAGGACACCGCCGAGGTCCGCCGTCGTACTTCCACGGACAGCGGCCGCACCTGGGGGCCGGTGGAAACGCTGTTCCCCGCGAACGAGACCGGCGGCGTGTTCGTCCGCCAGCTCCCGGTGGTGCTGCCGTCCGGCCGCCTGATTGTGCCGATCTTCCGGTGCATCACAACGCCGGGGGAGAAGTGGGTGGGCAACAGCGACGACAGCGCCGTGATGATCTCCGACGACGCCGGCGCCACCTGGACCGAGCACGTTCTGCCGGGGAGCCTGGGCTGCGTCCACATGAACATCCAGCCCGTGGCCGACGGGTCGCTGCTGGCCCTGTTCCGGAGCCGCTGGGCGGACTCCATCTACGAATCCCGCTCCACCGACGACGGCACCACCTGGAGCGAGCCGGTCCCCACCGAGCTGCCCAACAACAACTCCTCCATCCAGTTCACCGCGCTCGCCGACGGCCGCCTGGCCCTGGTGTACAACCACAGCCGGGCGGAGGAGAACACCGAGCGCCGGCTGTCCCTCTACGACGAGATCGACGACGACGGCCTGGCCGAGGAGCAGGGCCAGCTCGCCGAGCCGGTACCCGGCGCCGCTTCCTCGTCCGACGACGGCGCTCGCCGCGCGTTCTGGGGCACGCCGCGGTCTCCCATGACGCTGGCGATCTCCGAGGACTCGGGGCGCTCGTGGCCGATCCGGCGCAACCTGGACGTGGGCGACGGGTACTGCCTCTCCAACAACTCCCGCGACGGGCTCAACCGCGAGTACTCCTACCCGTCCATCCACCAGGGGCCGGACGGTGCTCTGAACATCGCCTACACGTACTTCCGGCAGGCCATCAAGTTCGTCCGGGTGGACCCGCAGTGGGCGTACGAAGGCACCGAGACCCCGGGGGAAGCCGAAGCGAGCCGCGCCAATGCCGGCTGAGCAGCACGCGGTAGTAACGGGCTGCAGCTCTGGCATCGGCTTGGCCATCACCCGCCGTCTGTTGGCCGACGGATGGGCCGTGACCGGCCTGAGTCGGAGCTCAACTTCGCTGCACGGGAAGTTCGAGTGGCTGCAGGCGGACCTGTCCGAGCCTGAGTCCCTGGCGGAGGTCGTTGCGGGGCTGCGGCCTGCTGATGCGCTGGTGCACGCCGCCGGGTTCCAGCGGACCGCGGCGCTGGGTGACCTTGATCCATCGGCTTTGGCGGGGATGTTCGCTGTTCACGTGGCGGCTGGCAGTGTCCTGGCCAACGCCCTGGTGCCGTCCATGCCCGACGGCGGGCGGGTACTGCTGCTGGGTAGCCGCACCTCCACGGGGTCCCCGGGCAAGAGCCAGTACGCGGCCACCAAAGCTGCGTTGATGGGGCTGGGCCGGACGTGGGCGCAGGAACTCGCGCCGCGGGGGATCACCGTAAACGTGCTCTCCCCGGGCCCGACGGACACCCCGATGCTGAACGACCCCGGCCGGGCAACCACCCCGGTGCGGATGCCTGCCCTGGGTGCCCTGGTGGACCCGGAGGATGTGGCCGCGCTGGCCGCGTTTCTGCTGGGGCCCCATGGAAAGTCCATCACCGGGCAGAACTACGTCATCTGCGGCGGGGCGTCGCTGTAACCCAACCGGCGGTCGAGGAAATTGCTGGTGACTCGAGCTGCCCCCTGCCGAAACCAACCCCTGCAACGCTCTCTCACTTCCTGCACCTTTTCCACGGACGCTCTCTCACTTTTGGGGCCGAAACGGGAATCCCTCTCTCACAGGGTGCCGGGGATCAGCGGGGCATCGAGGACCTTCGGCTCTACATTCATCAGGGCCGAATGAGGAGACTCTTGGCAGAAAGAGGGGGGAGGTGATCGGCGGTGGCCCGATGGGACCTGGGAATTGCCGGTTTGGGACTGCTTGCGTTCATGTCGCTGGCCTTCGGCCTTGTGGCCCACCTGATCGTCGGGAGACGCGTGACGCGCCGGCTGTGGCTCTACTCGGCTGTCGCCTATTTCCTTGCGGGGCTACTAGTCAGCGAAGTCTGGTTTGGTTGGGCGACGAAAGAGGAATTGCAGCCGAATATTGACGGACTGTCCTTTGACGAAGTGCACTTGGTGACTCTCGCCGGTCTTATTGCAGCCCTCATTGCGAGGTACGTACTCCGGAGGAAGGGGCGGGAAACGGTGGATGCGCCGCATGGCCGCCGACCCGGTGGACAGGACGGGCCCCGGTGGTAGGGGAGCTGTGGTCTCGCCTGGCTGCATGGTGAAAACGTCAGTCATTGGGTGGCCCTTAACGGCAATCAAACCAAACCAGGACCTCTCTCCGGCAGCATCGTATCGCTTGCCCTCATGCCGAAAAATGGCCAGGCCGCCTGGTTTCGCCGGGGTGCTTAACCCATCTGGCCGGCCCGGTTCCTGCCTTGACGTCGGACTAAAGTCCCTGTTTTGGACGGCGGCTCAGGCGTAGGTTGAAGGCGAGCCCTGAAAATGATGGGCCCGCACCCAAGGGGCAACATGACCAGGCCCAGGCTTCTGGCATCCAGCGTTCTCGGGCTCTGCGCCGTGTTCGCGCTCTCAGGCTGTTTCGGCCCGCCGGCCCCGGCACCCACGAGTAGTTCCGCCGCCCCGACTACGACGGCGAGCCCGTCTGCCTCCATGAGCGCGACAGCAAGCCCGTCCGTGTCGACTAGTCCGTCGGCGTCTCCGACCCCCACAGCGAGTGCCCCGTCGTCGTCCGCCCCCGTGAGCCCGCCGGTCACCGAGGAACCTACCCCGACAGGCCTCCCGGAGCAGGTTGCCCCGCTGACCATCTACTACGTCGCCGTCGACGACAACGGCATATCAGGGCCCAGGATCGGTTGCGGTGACAGCCTCGTCGCTACGACCACGGCCCCGGTCCGCTTCACGGACCAGGTGGGCCCCAGCATCGGGACCCTGCTCGCGAATAAGAGCCGCGACGTCGGCATGTCGGGTCTCGTGAACGTCCTGTACCAGTCGAACCTCACCTACGTCGGCGGCGAGCTGGACGGCAGCACGATCACGATCTACCTCACCGGGCAGTTCATGCTGGGCGGCGTGTGCGACATCCCGCGAGCCAAGGCACAGCTGGAGTACACCGCCATGGCCGCGGCCGGGGCAACGAGCGCCCAAGTTTTCGTCAACGGCCGCCCGATCGACGAGGTGCTCAGCCTCAAGTAGTTCACGTATGGGTCCGGCTGCATCGGCACGAGGAACCGGATCCGGGCGCGCAAGTCCAGCAGCTGGGGCCTATGGCTCAGGCTGATTTGGCATTCCCGGGCCCGAGGACCCGGCCAAAGCGCCTGTCTAGGCTGGCAAGCCTCGGTGGCAATCGTAAGCCCGCGCTCTGTCCGTCGGGTATGGCACGGTCAGTGGATCAGAATACGCTCCTGGGAGTGTTGATCGTTCCGCCGGAACTGCGACGACGATTTCCCTAATTGTCAGTGCCCCCGGGTACCAATGGTTCATGACTCCTGCAGATGCCGCCGGCCCCGCGGTTCAATTCGGTCCCATAATCTTCTATGCTGCGGCGTTGGCCTTCTTCGGATACGGCGTTCGAAGGGCCGGGCAAGTTGCCCGTGATCGATCTCAACTCTGGACCCGGAGGCTCAACGGAATAAGCCATGTCTTTCTCGGAATAGCGTTCTGTACGCTATTCGTGATCCCACTGATCTGGACGGTATTTCCGGAAACCGACAATTGGGCGATCACGTACATGGGGCTATTGCTCGTTGGCATCATCGCCGCCCACATCGCCACCGAGGTGATGGTGAAGTTCGCAGCGGCGTTCGACCATCCGGAGCTGATCGGCGTTTCATTCAGAAAGCTCTTGGCATATGCGGTGTCCTCATGGGTGTCTGTGTTCCGCCGGGCCGCGGAGCTGCTCAAAGAGAAGCTCTTGCCGGATGGCTTCCGCGACCTTCAGCCATGGAACCTAACAAAGCCTCTATTCAAGAGTGAATACCGCGCGATTGGGGCGCTTTGTCTTTGCATATGTCTTCTTGCCGTCATGAGCCTTTTGACACTTGTAGGAACCGGGCAAGGTGCCCTTACCCAGATTGTCCGCGTCTGGTCAGTTTTTTGGGTTCTTATGGTCGCCGTGTCCATGACCCCGTCATTTACGCTGTCATGGCTAGTACTGAAGTATGCTGCCGCAACTGGCGCGATTCAATGCAGGATCAGGTTGCGGTCGTCGCTGTCGATCGTGGCCAACTGGGTTTCAATTGGCGGCGTCATCGGTCTGTTGACTGGAGCCCTTTCGTTTCTTCCGCTGCGGTTCATGGCGACAAGCGGTGTGGGGCAGGAGCCAGTTTCCCTGTCCCTTCTCGCAGACCTGTCACTCGCCGGAGCTGTTGGCGGGTTCATCGCGGCTCATTTCGCGGTCGTTTTCGCCTGTACTGCCTCCATGAAGAACCGCCTGGCCGCGCTGAGCCTACCCGTGCTGACAATTTCAGTCTTCACCACCATGGCTTCGTTAGCCGGGATCAACCCTGCAGGCAACGCCGACTATTCGTTGGCCCTCATGCGTAAGTCCGTCGTCCTACCTTCGGATCTGGGCGATCTGGAACTTCTCGCAAAGGCAGATTGGAAGACCGTACTCGCGCTAAGCGAGGAAAGCATGAGCGAAGCCTTCCCGGGCCCTGCAGCGTTCGCCGTTGCAGTGGCCGGTGCGGCCGTTTTCGTAGCTCTGCTGATGCTGGGGCGGCACGTCCGCTCGTCGCTAGGTGCAGCTGCAGCGGAGCGCAGGAAGGAAGCGCCGCAGGTCCATCTGGCCGGATAACGCGCCGCTCACTATCGGAGCGCGTACGTCTGGCTGTTCGAATGACGCTTCTGCGCAAGTCCGCTTGTTCCCCAAATTTTCGGATGGCCGTTTCAGTAGTGCGAGTGCCTCAGGCTCAACCGCCAGGCTGAAGTCTCTCCAGTACCCAATCCCAACGGATCAGCTCCTGCTCGAGCCTGACGGCCTTGCCAAAGACGTCGCTGCCCAGCGCCGCGTAGAGTTCGTGCTCCTCAGCAGTCAGCCTGGTTAACGCCGCCCTTGAGGGCGACGGCTCGTTGCCCCAGACATCCCGGTGTGCCGACAGCGTGGCCTCGTCCATCAGGACGCTGACGACGTGCGGGTGAACGGCCCTCAGCTCGTCCAGAATCCGGAAGCCGTGTGTGTCCAGATCGCCCCAGTACAGAACTTTGCAATCCGCCAGCCAACGGGCATCCCGCAGGGACGAGAATCCGTACCCTCCGCCATAAATTGCAAGTGTGGCGGGTAGCTCCGGCAGGGCCAGGAAATTCACCAGGTTCTCGGTGACAATCACGTTGGTGACTGGCAGGTTCAGCGCGCCGAACGCCCCGGCGGTGACGGTAAGGTCCCGGGCGCCACCCAGGAGCGGCACTTCTGGATCCAGCATGCGGAACCGGACCAGCTCGGGCGGATGCAGGAAGCCGTGCCGCGCCGCGAACCGGGCCGCAGGAGTTCTCGCTGCAGTCAGGCCCAGCAGGGAACCCGGGGCCGCCGGCACGTCCATAAGCTGCTCATCGTCGCCAGGATCCGCTTCGACTGCAGCTTCCGAACCAAGCCCCTCAACCAGCTCGTCGATCACTTTCCGATGGTTCTCCACGAACTTTGTGTGCACGCCAGGCAGGCTAAGCTGCCGGACATAAACGCCGGGCTCAGGGTTGTCCCGCAGCCAGAGGGCCACCTGGCCGGCAGTCAGCGCGTCAGTACCGAGTTCCAGCAGACGAAGCGGCCGCTTCAAAGCCCAGGCGCGAAAAGACGGAACCAGCAGGGACAGCCCCTCTGCCAGCTCCACGAACCGGGCTGCATCCTTCGCCTTGCCTACAAACGCAATCTCATCGTCCACCGAGGCAAACACAGCCGCCGCCGGCAGCTGGTTGGAGCCGATGGTTGTTCGGCCCACCTCAGCAGTTTCCAGGCTGAACGGACCAGCCACCGCAAACAACTCACCCGCCCACGAACGGGCCGCCGCATAATCGCGTAAGAGGCCCGCCGCCGTCGGACGCTTCAGCGAACGCCGGCGAGGATAAACGCCGCCTGGTTCCAGCACTTCGCGCAGCAGCGCCCCGCTGCTCCAGGCCTTCATCGACTGCGCGCGCACGTCGGCCAGTGTGGTCCAGCCCTGCGCCCGCCCCGCAGACCCCTCAGCCGGCACGCCGGTCCCGCTCGTCCCGGTACTCCTGGATGGTCATGTTCCGCAGCTGCGAATCGTTGCCGTTGGTGTTGGCCACAAAGCCCACGTGTGCCACAAAGGGTTCGATCACGTGGATCTTCTGCAGGGGAGTGACAATCAGGAGCTGGAGCTTCATCCGCTGGAACAGCTCCAGGCCGTACCGCGCCGACTCATCGGACCCGCGCCCGAACGCCTCGTCGATCACCACAAACCGGAAGCTGCGGCCCTTGCCGGCATTCCGGCCCGAGCCCGGACCAGCCCCTTGGCCCGCTCCCAGTCCGAACTGGAACGCCAGCGCGGCGGCCAGGATGGTGTAGGCCAGTTTCTCCTTCTGGCCGCCGGATTTGCCGCCGGAATCGGTGAAGTGCTCGAACTCCTCGCCGGTCTCGGTCCACTTCTCCGAGGCGGAGAAGGTAAACCAGTTCCGCACATCCGTAACCTTCGCAGTCCACCGCTCGTCCAGCGCGGTGAAGCCTTCCCGCCCGCGGAACCGCTCGATCAGCCGTTCCACCTGCAGGTATTTCTGCTCGGAGTACTGCTCGTCATCACCGATCGTGCCCTCGGAGCAGGCCCGCAGGTCCGTCCCGAACTGACGGACGTCCAAGTCGGTGCTGTTCTGGTGCTCCAGCTGGATGTGGCGCCCGCGGTTGTATTCGATGGTGGCTAGCGACAGGTTGATCTCGGTGATCCGGTTCACGATGTCCTGCCGGCGGCTGTCCAGGAACGCGTTGAATGCCACCACCTCGTGGATGGTGTTCTGGTTCAGGGACTCCTTGAAATGCTCCTCGAACTTGGGCAGATCGTTCTTCTCCAGCTGGTCCAGCAGCCGTTCGTAGTCCCCGGCAGCGTCCAGCGACGCGTCGATTTCCGTGGTTTCGTTCGGGTACTTGTTGCGGAAGTCGGCCATCAGCCGCACCGTACCGGCCTCCGCCGTGGCCAGCCGCTTGGACAGGGCATCGATGGTTGCCGTGAGCCCGGACCGGACCGAACTCTCCACTGTCACGGTGTTCTTGTAGGTGAGGACTTTCTCCCCGGGCGCCGCGGCGGCGAGGCTGGCTACGGAGGCCAGCAGGCCGGCGTCGTCCGTCAGGGGCTGCTCCTGAAGGAGCGCGCGGCACTCCGCGATGGCCTCTGCAAGGTTTTCCGCGTCCTTGTTGTTTCCTCCCAGCCGCTCCAGGATCTTGTCCGCCTTGCCGACCAGCCGGTTGAGGTCAGCGTTGAGGGCTGTTTCCCTGGCTGCAAGCTCCTGCAGGACGTCGTTGGTGGATTCCAGGGCCCGGCGCTCTTCCTTGAGCTCCTCAATCTGGCGGGCGGTAAGTTCCCAGCTGATTTCGCCGAAATCGGAAACGGACCGGACGGTGCCCAGCTGCTGGTTCTGGCGCCCGATGTCGCCCAGCTGCCGGTCCACTTTGGCCAGCTGTGTCTCCGCGACCTGGAGCTGGCCGTTGACGTCATCCAGCTCGGCGAGGAAACGGTTGATCTTGTCCTGATTGTCCCAGCCCAGCACGTAGTTCCGCCGGTCCGCCAGGTCCTTCCGGTCATCCTTCTCATGCCGGCCGCGGCCGCCCTTCAACTGGCCGTTGGCGGTGAGTGCCTTGGGGTGGCGGCGGAAGTCCTCCAGCGTGTCGCAGCAGACGTAGTCGAAGCGGCTTGCCAGCTCGTCCAGCAGGAAATCGCGGAACGGCGTGCCCTGTTTGACGGCGATCTTGGCCGCGAGTATCCCGGGCTCCGCCGCCCGAGGGGAGTACGAGTCGCCCACCTTCAGATAGACAAGGCGGCCGCGGAGATTGTTCGCGTCCACCCAGCTGCTCACGGCCGCGTAGTGCTCCGATGGCACCAGCAGGGACAGCGCAAAGCCACGGAGAGTGCGCTCCGCCGCGCCTTCCCAGGCTGCCTCGCCGTCGCGGACGCGCAGCAGTTCGCCGGCGAACTGCAGGGCCTTCTCCGCCACCCCCGTTCCCTCAGACAGACGACGCCGGATATCCAGCTGCTGCAGCGGCAGCAGGTTGCGCCTCGACTGGAGGCTGGTCAGCTCGGCTTTGATCCCGGCGGCATTTTCGGCGAGCTCCCTGCGCTGGAGAGTGAGACCCGTGCGGCTTTCCTGAAGATCGTTGTACTTCCCGGCCAGCCCGGACTCGACGGCGGCGAGTCCGTCCCGGTTGGCGTCGAACAGAACACGGTCCTCCGGCGCCTGCAGACCCAGCGCCGCCGCCGCTGCCGCATACGTCTGGTAGCGGGTCCGCTGCGCGCTGGCTTCGGCGCCCAACCGGGCGACATCGGCGTCGATGGCCGCCAGCCGGCCGCCTCCGTTGGAACGGATGTCCTCGGCCACGGCGCTGATCTGATGCCGCAGTTCTGAGATCCGGGCCGCCAGCGAGGCGCTGTCCTCGCGCAGCCGTTTGCCGGTGCTCTCCAGCTCCGCCTGATGCTCCAGGCTCAGGATGAGGCGCTGGTTGGTGAACCAGGGGTGCAGCTGGTCCCGCTGGGCCCTGGCCCGCTCGTCTTCAAGCGTCAGCGTGGCGTGCCTGGCGGCGCCGTCGCGGATGGGGGTCAGCAGGCTGATCTGGTCCTTGGCCCGCAGTACAGCCCCGTGGGCCTTCTTGAGGTCATCGAAATGGCCGATCAGCTTGCTGAGCCGGGTTTCGACGTCGTCCTCGTCCAGCATGTTGGTGCGCACAAAGTGGGTGATGTTCTCCACCTGTTTCATGGAGACTGTGCGGTGGAAGAGCTCCATGGCCTGGTTGCCGCTGATGCCGAACTGCCTCTTGAAAGCGGCCGCGTACGGATCAAAGGTGTCGTGAACGGCCACGCCCGCAGCTTTCAGCTTCTTCTTCAGCCTGGCGGGGTCCTGGCCGAAATTGGAGAAGTCCGCAGCGATGGACTGGTCCGTTTCCGCCAGGGAGTAGAAACGGTTGGGCTGGCCTGCCTCCTGCACGGCCCAGAGGGTAATGGCCAGGGTGACGGACTTCGCCAGCACGGCATTGTGGAAGACGGCGAGCACCACGGTGAGCGCGCCGGTTCCCCGCAGCGACACCGGTTTTGAGTTTTCGCCGCCGGTGCTGCGCGTGCTCTTGTGGTAGCCCCGGACATAGGACATGAGGCTGCGTTCCTTCTTCTGCGCCCCCGCGGCCTTGTTGTACTCGATCTTGTTGGCCGGGAGCAGAAGAGTGGTGATCGCGTCCACCACGGTGGACTTTCCGGAGCCGATGTCACCGGTGAGGAGGCTGTTGGCTCCGTCCAGACGGAACGTGCGCACGCCCTGGTGGAAGGTGCCCCAGTTGAGCAGCTCCAGACGGTGCAGCCGGTAGCCCGGGGGAATGCCGGCGCCGTCCATTGCCCCCTGGGCCGGGTCTTCCAGGCTGAACAGGCTGTCCTGCAGGTCGGCGGTCACGGGAGCTCCCCTTCGGTGGTGGCCGGTGCGGCGGCGGTGCCCGGCGGGGTTTCCGGCGAGCCGCCCAGCGAGGCGCGGTAGTCCGCCAGGCGGGCATCGAATTCCTCCAGCCACTGGGCATCAACGTAGGCCTTCAGGATCCGGGCTACTTCGTAGGTGTCGCTCTGGCCGCGGAGCTTGCGGAGGAAGCCCAGTTCCACCACCTTCTTGATGTTGGCGCCCAGCCTGTCCAGGATCCTGGCCTGGTTGCTCGATTCGGGCAGGAACACGGCCACCATGTCCATGATCTCCTGCTCGGTCATGATAAGCCGGAGCTCGCTGCTGTTGGTATCAAATTCGAGCATGCGGCCCCGCAGCAGGGCCAGCAGGAGGCTGACGTCGAAGGTCAGCCTGCGCCGCGGAATCAGCCGGGGGAGGGTTCCCTCCGGGTCCTCCCGGGACCTGAGGAACGCATAGCCCTCCGACTCATCCAGGATCAGGTCCAGCCCCAGCACGGCCACATAGTCGCGGGCCTGGGACTCGAGGGCGATCAGTGACTGCCAGGCCTTCTCGTCCGACTCGGCGTAGACCACGCCGCGGAAAAGCCGGGTCACGACGCCGGGAAGTTCTTCGGGCGTCCGGGCCTGTGTTTCGGTGGTGTCGGCGGGGTTCATGCGGGCCTCACAAAGATGATCTGGTCTATGGTCGCTTCGCGGATGCTGCCGTCAGGGAGCTGCCACTGCAGTTGCTGGGGTACTTCGTCATGGATGCTGGCCCATTCCGATTCGCTGGCCAGCTGGTAGTACGCCACAATCTCGGCGAGGCCCTGCTGCAGCGGATGGGCCTGCGTGACCTCAGCCAGGGTGGCTTGTTCGGCGTCCGCCAGGACGGCGTCCACATTGGATTTCAGGCGCTCCTTGTCCACATGGAACTGACTGAACAGGGCACCGGCGTCCACGTCCGCGTCGTCGGCGGTGACGACGTCGTCGTCCACCATCACTTTCTGGCTGGGCTCATACAGGGGCCGCTCGAATGGCAGCGCCACGTCTACGGACTGCGCCGCGATGTCCATAAAAACGCCCGACGGCGGCGCGTCGCGGGTGCCCAGGGCACCCGATTCGATGCTGCGGATCAGCCGCATGATCCGTTTGTTTTCCAGGAAGACCTTGTCGTCGAGGAGCCGGCGCATTTGCTCGGACAGCTGCCGGACCGTGGACTGTGTCTGGTCCACGGCCGGCAGCCAGTCCTGGTGCAGTTTGGTCACGGCGTGAAGGTCCTCGACCCCGGACAGGGCCTCGATCCGGGTGGCGCGCTGCAGAAGATCCTGCAGTTCCGTGCGGAGCTGAGGAGACATGAGGTAGTCCCAGAACCCCTGGAACGTGCGGCCTTGGAGGGAGCTGCTGATGCCCTGCTGGTTGGCGAAGATGGTCTCCAGGAGTTCGCCCTGCCCGCCCTCCCAAGTGGCGATCTGTTCACGGACCTGGCGGTCCAGTTTCCGGAAGTTCTGTTCGACCTCGCGGAAATCGGAGAGGAGATCCTTGGCCAGGGCGGTCAGCTGCTGGAAGTGGTCCAGCGCTTCCGGAGCCGTCATGACTTTGATGTTTCCGTCCCTGATGCGCTGCATCTCGGCGTCGATCCCGTCACGCTGGCGCTGGAGCTCAGCCAGCCTGACTTCCGGATCAGTCTCGGACTGCTGGACCAAAGCTTTCAGCACGGCGAAGATGCTGGTCAGCCGGGACTGGGTGGCCACAAAGTCCCGCCCGCGCAGGCTCTCCACCCAGCGGACCACGTCCTCCGCGGCGGGAGTGAGGTCGTAGTGCGGCTCGTCCTGGCCTGGCACATAGTATTTGCGCAGCCAAGCTTTTTCAGGTGCCGCCCAGTCGTCCAGGTACTCGCCGGCCGGCCGCGGGAACTTGTCCTCGCCGTAGACATCCCGGAGGCCGAACAGGACGTCGTCCAGATGATCGATCAGTTCCTGCCGGCCGACGTCGCGCTGGTTGGGAGCGGTGAAGGCCTTGATGAAGAACGAGACGGCCAGCGGTGCGTTCTGCGCCCGGAGCAGGGACCATCCAGCGTGGTTCTCGCGAAGGGTGTTTATGGCGTAGTAGTCCATCCGGAATCCCGTGTTTTGTGGGTCACTGTGTGGGATTACTCTAAGGGACGGCTCCGACATTTTCCTGTGGGCGGAAGAGTCGGCGTAACGCCGGGCACGGTCCAACGGAGGGCCCGGGAGGGCAGCAGGTGGCTAGGCGAGTGGCCGGCGCTCGCCGACGGCAACCGCGTCATCGAGCGCGACTTATTGTCCGCCGTCGTCGTTCAAGCCTTTCCTGCTGGCCGGGGGAGGGGATCCGTGCGCCTTTCGTCCGGTTGCACCGGCTGCAGGCGGCGACGAAATTCTGCAGGCTGGTGGATCCGCCTTTAGACCAGGGATGGAAATGGTCGCCGTGCTCAGCGGGCCGGGAACAACGGCGGCGGAAGCCGCCCTCCAGCTTCGACAGATCCGTCGGAATCTGACGTGGCTGTTGCCCCGGGTGGCGGGGCCACCACGCCGGGTGGCGCTGGGAAGCGTTACATGTAACGTTCATTTATGAGCGTAAGGGATCGTGTAGCACGGCACCGAGTTGCCATGCGCGAGCGAGGCTTCCGGCAGATTCAGATGTGGGTTCCGGACACACGCACAGAGGAGTTCAGGCGTGAAGCCCAGCGGCAAGCGTTGGCGGTCGCGGCCTCCGACCACACCAGCGACGATCAAGATTGCATCGACCAGATTGCGGAAGACTGGCCGGAGTGAATCGCGGTGAGCTGTGGACGGTTTCGGGGGGAACATATGCGCAGAAACCCAGGCCAGTACTCATCATCCAGGATGACCTGTTTGCGGCCGCGGAATCGGTCACCCTTCTGCCGCTAACGTCCCACTTGACGGATGCCCCGCTGCTGAGGCTGACGGTTGACCCCGGACAGCTCACCGGCTTGGAGGCAGTCAGCCAGATCATGGTGGACAAGCTCACAACAGTGCGGCGTGCCCACCTCGGGCAGCGGATAGGCCGAATAGATTCCAAGACCATGGTTGCCGTTGAGCAGTCCCTTGCCGTCTTTCTTGGCCTGGGGCGTTGACTGGTCCAATCACCGACCGACTTACCTGAGGCGTCAATGCCCAGTGGTGCTCCGTCTCGCAGTATGTGGCTAGGGGAGTGGCTGGCGCTAGCCGACGGCAACCGCGGGAGTTGTATCCGGGCATTACCGCTGCGCGCCGGAGGAATTGAAACCCGGATCAGTGGTGACTGTTTCGAGCAGTCGGTCGAAGCTGGTGACCCCGTAGTCAGGCGGGGCGGCTTCGAGTACCACGCGCGTCGTGGTCACCACACCAATATTGGGTTGGGTCTTCTGCTTCAGCTTCGGTGAGGGCTCGCAAATGACTTTCAGGTGAAGACCAGAGACCCCGTTGACAGCGAGCGGGAGACTCTTGCCTTGGATGAGCAGTGAACGGCTGGTCGCCGTGCGGGGTACGCGGCGGGAGAGCGCCCCTGCGGGAGGGGCTACTTCTTGGCGCTCCTGGCCTTCGGCTCCTTCGGCGGCAGGCTGGCGACGTGCTCGTACGCCTTCTCCGCCCAGGCCTGTGCCCGGGCGTCATCGCCGTCACCTTCGGCGTTCCACACCTCCGGGAGGCCGGTGTAGCCGCCCATGGGACGCTCCGGCGGCCCGAAGGGGACGGTCCGCTCTGTACCCTCGAGTTCGTGTTTGTCCGCATCGGAGAGTTTGACTCCGATGGTGGGGCCGAACAGCCCGGCGAACATGTTCCCGTTGACGAAGGCGCCCAGGTTGCCGAACATCGGCTTGACCACCACATCCGGATGGTCCGGCACTACTTTCCGGAAGTGCTCCTTGTCGGCGTCGGACGGTTTGGGCATTTCCATGTGAACGTCTCCCTTATGTGCCGGAACGTACTGTCAGAGATGGACTGCCTGCAGGATATGCCCGTTCCGGGGCGCGGTCGAGGCCCCAGGTCGAGGCCCCTGGACGGGCGCCGGCAGCCGGTTTTGCGTCCTTGTCAGCCACTCCCGCCGGGAGGAGACTTGCAACATGTCATGCGTCAGCGGCGGATGACAGTGTCTCTCCTGCGGGGGCCGGCGTGCCCTCTTGGCTGGTCGGGGTAGGTCATGGACGGACCTGGGTTACGGAACGCGTTCGTCGTCGTCAATGGGGAGGCGGCGGGGACCCGGATTGCCATCCCGCACGGGAAGACGACCATCGGCAGCGACGAAGGCTCACGGCTGCGCCTGGCCGTTTCCGGGGTCAGCCGCCGGCACGCCCTACTGACCTCGCTGGACGGCCGGACCATCCTCGACGACCAGGACTCGCGCAACGGCACCTGGGTCAACGGCCTCGCCATCACCTCGCCCACCGAACTCACCGACGGCGATGAGGTCCAGTTCGGGCAGGTCAGGCTCCGCTTTGTTGAAGGGACGTACGACGGCGGCAGCGCACCGCCGGGGGCGGCCGGCGGGCCGGGTTCGCAACAGCCCGTCCCGGCGGCTGGCAGGAAGAAGGGTCTCGGCGCGGCGCTGCTCTTCGCGGCCGCGATCAATGTGGTGGGGCTGATCGGCAATAGCCTGACCGCGTTCCTGACCGAGCTGACGCCCACCTGGACGTGGTTCGTCACCCCGGCGATGGGCCTGGCAGTTGCCCTGGGCGGCGAGGCGCTGGATTACCTCAAGGACAAGGGGGAGCCGGCGCCCAAGCGGCCCAAACCGCAGTATCGGCCGTCGAGTCGGGTGCAGCCGGCGAGACCCGCACGCCCGTTGAGGCCCGGCCCCCGGATACCCGCGGGGGATCCCATGGGACCGCGTATCCTTCCAGGCCGGTTGAGGCCGCACCGCGTTCCCTTCCAGCCATCGCCACGGTGCTGGCGATATTGCTCCTGCTCGGCGGCGGCGGATGGCTGCTGGCCGCCGGGGTGAGTTACGCCGTCGGCTACTTCTCGGGCAACGAGGAAGGTACCCAGCGGCTGGCACGCCAGGTGGCCACCGAAGCCCAGGGCGTCACTGTCACCGTCCTCGGCATCCAGAGCACTGCGCATTTCACCCGGGTGGAGATCCATGTGCGGAACGGAACCAGCAGCTCCATGTCACTGCCGCTGTTCCACAACGCCATCCTCACCGGCCCGGACGGCACCACCTTCGACGCCGATTCCTTCCGCAGCACCTGGCAGCCGGACATACCGCCCGGGGGCCAGCGCAAGGGGACCATCAACTTCGAGAGCCAGCTGTCCGAATCCGGTGGCACGGTGTCGCTCAGCTTCGTCACGGTGTTCATGCAGGGGTTCGACGGGCCGCGGTCCATCACCGTGCCGGACATCCCGCTGATGCCGGTGGTAATGCCGCTCTCCAAAACCGTGTACAGTAGAGACCGTTGTTGTGTTTGTATTTGGTAGTTCAGGCAGTACGCGGGGTCGAAAGTCCTCGTTCTTCTGAAGTAGCGGTTTTGAACACCCCACACCGGAGGACCCGAAAGTCGGGACAGTTCCTCCACCTTCACGAAGGACATAAATAATGGCTACTGGTACCGTCAAATGGTTTAACGCTGAAAAGGGCTTCGGCTTCATTTCCCCCGATGACTCCTCACAGGACGTTTTCGCACACTACTCTGCGATCAACTCCTCCGGCTTCCGCTCCCTCGAAGAGAACCAGAAGGTCTCCTTCGAAACCGAGCAGGGCCCCAAGGGTCCCCAGGCTGTAAACATCCAGGCTATCTAATTTCTTAGATACCCGGGACCGTTTAGGTTTCATAAAGCAGGGCCGGTCATTGACCGGCCCTGCTTTTGCTTAACCCGGGTGTGCTAGTCGGAACTAGGCGAGTGCGGCGCAGACATCCACTGCCTGGCCGCTAGTGCTGACAAGTGTGAAGACGCCTGTTGCGGGATCAATGTTAAATACGATCCTTCCGATATATTGCGTGGCAGTCGGTCCTGCGGGAACGTCAGTGGGGAACAGGACCAAGCCGTTGTGCCCGGTGGCGGTCACAGTCAAGGTCCCGTCCGCATTCACGCGCGTTTGTGTGACGGAACCGTCGGTGCGGAACGTGATTGACTTGCCCGCTACCGGATTTGCCGGATCGGGCCCGTAATTCGTGTATGTCAGCAGTACACCCTTCCCTGCCGTGATGCTGCGCACGAGGTTGCCGTTAGCATCGTAAAAGTCCTTGGTGTGCAGGTTTCCGCCGGTGGATGAGAGAACAAGGTTGAAGTCCGCACAGCCTTGTCCTTTGGGAACGAAGATCGGGTCGTCTGCAGTCGCTGGCTGCGCAGGTGCGATAAGTGCGGCTAACAGAATGGCTATGGGTGCGAAAATACGCCCAATTTTGCTTTTCACTATTTCCTCCAATTTTTTTGGAGCAGCGTGGAATGCGGCACAACCTGGAACCAGGTAGGAGACCATGCCGAAGGTGCGCTTAGCCACGCATAATTAGCCGCGGGAAGGGTGTTCACCCTCTATTTCTATGCGCTATTGCTTACCTGAAAGTAAGCGTCAACTCTCAGCATCAACGTTTTTACTAATGCTTAGGTGCAGGATATTAGCGCCCTTCCAGAGCGCTTGGGAAGTTATTTCTGCAACTTTATTATTAGTTGTTCTGGGCACCTATAACTCAGCTATTCATACCGCCATTTGAAGGCGTTTATGCACTTCGTTAACACCACAATGATTTGACCCCATTGCTGAAACACCGTGATCAGTGCCCGCGCGCAGCCCCGGAGCCCGGCCACCGTCAAAGCTGCCTCCGCTCCGCCAGGAACGCTGCCAACGCGGGGTTGTCGATCTCCTTAGCCAGCCACGGCACGGCCTGCGCCGCCCCCTCATCACCGAGCACGGCCCGGTGGGACTGCGCCCGCACCACGAACTCCCGCATGCCGCTCCGGCTCGCCAGTTCGGCCAGCCGCTCCACAAACCCGGACGCCCGCGGAGACTGACTGGCGATGGCCACTTCCGCCGCCGTATCCAGCAGCTTGGCCGAATACCAGAGGTACCACGGCGTGGGCTCAAGCCCACGGTCTATCCAGTGCTCGGCGGCCGCGAGGTCGCCGTGCGCCAGGAACAGGCGCGCCTCGGCGCCTGCCGCCAGGGCCATGTAGCAGTGGTCGCCGGCCAGCTCGGCCATCACCCAGGACCTGTCGATCAGCGCCGCAGCTTCCTCCAGGCGGCCTGCAGCCAAGTAGGTCTCTCCGCGTACCCCGGCGACAAACGGCTCGAATGCCGTCCAGTGTTCCTCCGCGATCCACACCAGCGCCCGGTCCAGGCAAGCAGCCGCCAGCTCCAGCTCCCCACGGAGCAGGTGCACCCGGCCGAGCAGCGCCTCGCTGAACGCCTGCTGCCGGCGGTTCCGGACAGCCTTGGCCAGCCTTCCGGATTCTGTCAACGCAGTCACAGCATCGTCGTATCGAGCCGTGTCCGAGGCCAGCATTCCCTGGATCGCCAGGATTCTCGCCTGCTCGTCGGGGAAACCTTCGGCGGCTAGCGTCGCGCGGTCCAGCCAGCCGGCAGCGCGGTCCGGGACACCACGCTGCACGGACAGGTACCCCAGCTCCCGGTACGCCGCGGCGGCAGTGCGGGAGGCGCCGTCGGGCCCTTCCGCCTGCAGGGCACGGTGCAGGAAATCCGCCACTTCCGCCCCGCGGCGGCCCGCCTGGTGGATCAGCGCACCGGACAGCGTCACGAGGGACTCGGCCAGCAGATGGTCGTCACCGGTGCGCTGGGCCAGCACCACCGCCAGCCGAAGCTGGTCCAGCCCCCGGTCCACGGCTCCAGCCCAGAGTGACGAACCGCCCGCGTCGAGGTACGACCGTACCGTCGCCGCGGTGGCCGGCATCCCGGGGTCCGCCTCCGGAGCCGCATCGGACAGGGCCCGCCGGACTTCCGCGGGCAGCGGAAGGCCCAGCTCCTGGCGGTACACGTTCCCGCATTTGGTGACGTGCTCGCGGGCCCGGCGGTGCTCGCCCAGCGCCACGAGTGCCTTGACCAGGACGGCGTTGCAGTCCGCATGGAAGGGATCGCGCTGCAGCACCAGCGACGCCAGCTCCGCCGCCTCGCCGGGAGCGCCGGCAGCGAGGGCCGCCAGCGCGGCCTCATAAAGCAGGGACTGTACGGCGTTGTCCAGCCGGTACCGCTGGTCCGCCAGCCAGGAATCAAACACCGGGGAATCGGCGAAGTTCAGGCCCTCCAGCAGCTGGCCGCTGAAGCCGCGCGGATCAACACCCGTGCTGCCGGCGGAGTCCACCACTTCCAGCGCGTCGCAGCGCCACGGTGCCTGCAGCACCAGCCGCAGGGGATCGCCGGCCACCGTCACGCCGTCGAGGGTTCGCCGCAGCTCGGACAGGTTCCAGCGCAGGGCGCCGAGCGGGTCCACGGCATCCGGAAACAGCAGCGATGCCGTGCGGGAACGGCCGGTGCCGTCAGACTGCAGCGCGAGGTAGGCCAGCACCGCCCAGGCCTTGCGGCCTCTGGGCTGCGGGGGAGCTGCTCCGGGCGACTCGATAACGGGCGGACCGAGGAGCCGAATCCAGTTCTCGGCCATACGGCTCATGGTACCGCCGCCCGCCGCCGGCGTCTGCGGGATTCACACGCTTGCTCACACGCCGGCCGCACACACTGAAATCACCCAATCCGCACACACTCACAAGAGGTGCATCAACATGGAACTGATCGGCATTCTGCTACTTGGACTCTGGGTTCTCAGCGTGACCGTCCGCGCTGTCCTGAGCGACGGCCGGGGCCACACGCCCGACGTCCGCTCCACCGCGCCGTGGACGGCAGGCAACCTTCCCAGCGCGCCCTACGCATCGCCGCGGCGGTAGCCGGTTTCGGCGGGCCCGGTTTCGACAGGCTCAACCACCAAAACCACGACGGCGGGAGGCCGGCAGAACTGCCAGCCTCCCGCCGTCGTGCGTCCGCGAGCGACAGGCGCGTTTCGGTACTGGCCGGTAGAAACCGTGCTAGCACGGAAGTGCGGGAGGGGTACCCGGATCCACTATGGATACATCGGAACGCCGGAGAATCCCGGCAGATCCGGAGCCCCGGAATCGCCGGGCAGAGCACCCATCCAAACCGCATCTTCCCTCAGGAGCACCCGCATGTTCAACGCATCAACCGCCAAGAAGTCCCGCACCGGCCGCCGCGGCAAGGCCGCCATGGTCGCCGCCCTCGGGCTTGGCATGGTCGCGGCACCGTTCGCCCTGGCCGCCCCGGCGCAGGCAGCCGGCACCAGCTACGCCTGCTCGGTCACCCCGCTGCGGCCCGTGTTCGCCGGCCACAACTCATCCGGCGTGAAGCTGGTGGACTACCAGATCCAGGTCCACTGCAACTCCGACCGCTACATCAACATCACCCAGGAGCGCTGGGAGGAAGACGACTGGCCCAACGGCGACGACCACCTGGGCACCTCCTACTTCAGCCGCCACCTGAACCAGTACAGCGGCACCGTGACCATCCACAACGTCCGCACCCTGGTGGACGGCGAGATCGGCAACGAGGAGATCTACCAGAAGGTCAGCTTCCAGGAAGGCAGCAACGGCGTCTGGTCCCCGTACACGGGCTGGTACTACAGCGGCGTCACTTCAATGTCGAACTGACGCCCTCCCCGGGAGCCGCTGAGCCCGGCTCCCGAAAACGCCCAAGGCCCGGTTCCCCAAACCGGGCTTTGGGTTCGTTAATGACCGACGACGACGGCGCTGCCGTGATTTTGTTGGAGTCCACAAATCGGCGGCAATCTTGACCCCCGTCCAGCTGATACAAGTAACAGTGCGGAAACACGGTGGTGACTCCACTGTTGCTTCCCGTCTATAGCGTCGAGGCAGATGTTCAGACGAGGAAAGTGACTGGGGATGACTGACGATTTGAAGAACACACAGGTACTGGAGCCGCCGACGGCGCCGGGCAGGACCGCCGTCGTCGATCCTTCACGGACGGCTACGACAGCGGGTAGCGCCCAGTCGCCCGGCAACGCCGATGCGATGGGCGCGGCTAAAGAGAGCCTCGAGGATTACACGCTTAGGTTCGCGCCGCGGTCGTACCGCAAATGGAGTGCCGGAGTTGTTGCCACCAGCGCGCTGGGCGGCATTGCGTACCTGGCCGACTTTTCCATCGGGGCAAACATCGGAATTTCCTACGGCACCGTGAATGCGATTCTTGGCATTGTTGTGGCGGCCGTAGTCATTTTCGCCACCGGATTTCCGCTCGCCTATTACGCGGCCCGGTACAACATAGACCTTGACCTCATCACCCGCGGTTCAGGCTTCGGGTACTACGGGTCCGTGGTCACGAACGTCATCTTCGCGACTTTCACGTTCATTTTCTTTGCCCTCGAAGGGTCCATCATGGCCCAAGGGCTCGAGCTGGGACTCGGCATCCCGCAGTGGCTGGGCTACGCGGCCTCCACGCTGATCGTCATTCCGCTGGTCATCTACGGGATGAACACGTTGGCCAAGCTGCAGGTGTGGACTACTCCCCTGTGGCTGCTGTTGATGGTGGTGCCGGTGGGATATCTGGTGGTGTCGCACCCGGAAAGCATCGACGGGTTCTTCGCGTTCACCGGCAAATCCGGGGCGGAGGGCACCAACCTGGCTTCGGTGATGCTGGCAGCTGGTGTCTGTCTGTCTCTGATGGCCCAGATCGCCGAGCAGATCGACTACTTGCGCTTCATGCCGCCGAAAACGGCTGACAACAAGGGGGCTTGGTGGCGTGCCGTCATCTTGGCCGGCCCGGGCTGGGTCATCTTCGGTGCCATCAAGCAGATCGTGGGCATGTTCATTGCCATCTACCTGATCGCCACGCTGGATCCGGCGGCCTCCGTGCACGCTAACGAACCTGTGCACCAGTTCCTGGGCGTCTACCAGGAAATGATGCCGGCCTGGCTCGCGATGACCCTTGCCGTGATGCTGGTGGTCATTTCGCAGATCAAGATCAACGTCACCAACGCGTACTCCGGCTCGCTGGCCTGGACCAACAGCTTCACGCGCATCACCAAAACCTACCCGGGCCGCATGGTTTTTGTGGTGGTCAACCTCGTGATCGCGCTGGTTCTGATGGAAGCGAACATGTTCGACTTCCTGAACACCATTCTGGGGTTCTACGCCAACTGCGCCATGGCGTGGGTGGTCACCGTAGCGTCCGACATCGCGATCAACAAGTACCTGCTGAAGATTTCGCCAAAAGTCCCGGAGTTCCGCCGCGGCATGCTCTACGCCGTCAACCCCGTTGGCTTCGTCTCCATGCTGGTGTCCGCCGCCGTCTCGATCGCCGTGTTCTTTGGTACTTTTGGTTTGGCCGTCCAGCCTTACTCGCCGATCTTCGCCATCGGACTGGCCCTCGTACTCACGCCGCTGCTGGCTGTCCTGACCAGCGGAAAATATTACCTGCGCCGTTCTGATGACGGGATCGATTTGCCCATGTTCGACGCCGACGGCAACCCCAGCGACGCCAAGCTGCTGTGCCACGTGACGGGCCTGGAGTTCGAGCGTCCGGACATGGTCCGTTCCGCCCAGGACGGACCCGACGGCGAGAGGCAGTACATCTCGTCCCTCGCCTTGTCGACGGACAAGACCGGGGAGCTGGTGCTCCCGGCGCAGCCGTAAGAGCCCCATCGGTCTCGACGGCGGTGGGCGGCCCGGCCCGCGGTCCCGCCGTCGGGACGCATGGCGTGCGCCATTCACGTTGGGCTTGGGGTGGTGGTATTGCTGTTCATCAAGTCCCTTCACGGGAGCCGCCTAGGGACCGTCACCAGAAATGCCTGTCGTGATGACGAACGCAGGTAATGGCGTCAAGTTCAGGGACGCCGGGGGTTCAGGCACGCGCCTTCTTGGCGGTTAGCAGCAGATACTCCCACTCCATTTGCGCCGTGGCATCGCCGTGGGCCTCGAGGTACGTGTCAGCCAGCTCCGTGAGGGCCTTATCCAGGGCGCTGACCTTGTCCTCGTCGTCACCCAGGAACTTGTACACCGAGATCGTGGGGCCGTAGTGCGACTTGAAATAGTGCAGGAAGTCCTCCGGGTGGTGGAAGCTCCTGATGGCCACCGTCCTTTTTTCTGCCTTGACATCCGAGAGCCTGCCGCCGAAGAGTTCGCGGACGTGCTCCTCGCTGCCCCACAGAGTCGGCGGCTGGGCGCCCGGAGGCGGCGGGGGAGCGAACGGCTTCATGGTGGCAAACATTTGCCCGATGAACCCTTCCGGCGTCCAGCTCAGCAGGCCGATGGTGCCGCCAGGTTTGCAGACCCGCACCAGCTCATCCGCGCCCGCCTGGTGGTGCGGCGCGAACATCACGCCCTGGCAGGACATCACGGCGTCGAACTCGTTGTCGGCGAACGGCAGCGCCTCGGCGTCCCCTTCCTTCCACTCCAGCTCAACGCCGCGATCGGCTGCCTGCCGGCGGCCGTCGTCGAACATTTCCGGGGTGAGGTCGCTGGCGATGACTTCGGCGTTCATCATGGCGGCCGGAATGGCCGCGTTGCCGGCACCGGCGGCCACGTCCAGGACGCGCTGGCGGGGCCGGATGCCGCAGGCATCAACGAGGATCGCTCCGAGGTCTGACACCAGTTCGCTGGCGAGGGCCGGGTAATCGCCCTGTGCCCACATGGCGCGGTGTTCTTGCTTCAACGCCCGGTCCGCTTCGGCTGCGTCGGTCTTGTCATTCATGGTGGTGCCCCTCTGCTGTGGCAGGTTCCCTGTGGCCGGGGCGTTGTGGGCCCCTTGGAGGCCGTGATGGAAGTCATTTTGGCCGCGGATGGAGGGGATGTAAAGGTGTCGGCGCTAACCGGGGCTAACCCAAGGGCGGCTGTGGCCGGTGGCTAGACTGCGCCGCATCACCTGCGGCGACGAAAAGTGCGGGAGACTGGAAGTCACCACCACGAAAGCGAACCACACTTTGATCAATCTCCAGCAGGATGCCGATGGCTACGTCCGGATGAACCGGCGCTTTCCGGAAAGCGTCCTCATTAGTGTCACCTTTGCCGACGGCACAACGGAGGAGCTCTCCGGCCGCAGGCTCAACAGGGCCTACGACGAGGCCCTCGCCGAATACCGGGCACAGAACCACCTGGACGCGAAAGGATTCTCGCGGTCTCCGACCAAGAAGGCCAGCCCGGGAAACAAGATCGACTTCGTGCCCGTCCACCCCGGCATGGGTGACTGACTGCTGCACCACGAGGAAGACTGACAGGAATGCCCAGAACTGATCACACCAGCGAGCTCGATCCGCTGCTGTATCCGTGGGATCCGCCTGAAGCCTCGGGTGTCATCCGTGGCGACGATTTCCTGCCGCTGGAGCTGGCGGCCGGCCTGGACGAGGCCCTCCTGGCTGCCAACGTGGCACCGCTGGAAGACCGGTCCCTGGTGGTTTCGATCGGCTCGAATGCGAGTCCGGACGTGATGAGGCGGAAGTTCGCCACCTGCCACCAGCCTGTCAGCCCGGTCCTGCCTCTGGTCCGCGGCCAGCTCCACGACATCGCCGTGGGCCACTCCGCGCACGTAAGCCGGGCCGGTTACATCGCGGCTGCCCCGTATCTCCAGCTGGGGGAGTGCACCACCGTCTGGGTGTCGTGGCTTGATGAGGGCCAGCTGATGGCACTGGACGAAACGGAACCCAACTACCGCCGGATCGAGCTCGACGCCGACGCCTGTCCGCTTGTATTGGACGGCGGGGAACGTCCGGAGGCTTTTTCGCTGTACAGCTCGCGCTGGGGCGTCCTGACCGACGGCGGCCCCGACAAGCTGCCCTTCCTGGACCAACCGGCCCTCTTCCGGCACCTCGCCGGCAGCGGGGCTGGGGATTACGACGGCGGCGCTTCCGTTTTCGACGGACCGCCGGATGCGGTGGCTGAACAGCTCGGATTGCCGTCGGTCCAGGCATGGGCCAAGGACTGGTTCAGCTCGGCCGGCCTGGCCGGACCGGCGCACTTCGACGGGCTCTTCACGGAGTAGTCAGCGGGCGCAACCGCGTGTGTCACGCGCACACCTTCATGCCCCCGCAACGCGCCCGGTATCACCGCCCGGCGATGTGCTCCGCGATGTACTTGGCGTCCCGCCCGACGCCGGCCACAATCGACGAACCGTGCCCGGTCAGCCACGGCAGCCCGACGGCGTACAGGCCGGGCTGTTCGGTTACGCCGCGGACGTGCCGCGGGTAGCTCCACTCGTCCAGCACCGGAATGTCCAGGATGCTGAAGTCCAGCCGGTAGCCGGTGGCCCAGATGACTGACGTAATGTTCGCGGCCTTGAGGTTCAGCCGTGGAGGCTGGGCGGGCGGAAGCCAATCGTCCACCCGCCGCGGGTCCGCCGGCGGCGCCGACAGCCCGGTGGCTTCAACGTAGGCGTCGAACATCGGCTGCATGCGCTGGTAGAACACCGACTCCACCGTGCCCAAGCGCTCCGGAAGATCGTCGCTGAAGGTGAGTTCGCCGTCGTCGGCTGCTTCCAGGTGGCCGTGCAGCCGGACGCCGCGGCGGCCGAGGTCCCGCAGATGGATGTCGTGGCCGCCGTCGGCACCGGACACCAGCGGGTTGCAGGCGAACCGCGCCGCGGGGGAGGGCAGCTGCCCCACGGTGAGGCCGTTGAGCCCGTACGTTGGCCCGTGTTCGGCAAGGTGCATCATCCAGAAGAGCAGGTCGTGGCCGCGGTACCGGCGCGGCGCCTCCGGGCAGGTGGACACCGCCAGGTGGATCTCGCGGCCGGCGGAGAGCAGTTCCTCGGCAATCTGGCCGCCGGACTGGCCGGTGCCCACAATGAGGACGGCGCCGTCCGGCAGCTGGCCCGGGTTGCGGTAGGCATCGGTGTGCAGCTGCAGGAGGTGGCCCGGCAGCTTCGCGGACACGGCGGGGATTTTCGGCTTCTGGTAGCCGCCGGTGGCCAGCACCACGTTCCGCGCCCGCCAGCTGCCCTGGGTGGTCTCCACGCTGAAGCGGCCGCCGTCCGCCGGCGCGATGCGCGTGACATCGGTGCCGGTGCGGACGGGAGCGCCGATGCTCTCCGCATAGTGCCGGAAGTAGCCGATCAGGTCATTGCGCGGCATGAACGCCTCCGGCTCCGGGCCGTTGTACGGCATCCCGGGCAGCGTCAGCGAGAAGTTCGGCGTGTTCAGGCAGAACGCATCCCACCGGTCCTGCCACGCCCCGCCGAGGCTTTCGCGCCGTTCCAGCAATTGGTGCTCGACGCCGGCCTGGTTCAGCCAGTAGCTCAGGGCCAGTCCCGCCTGTCCGGCTCCGACCACAAGGGTGTCCGTGCCAGTCGGGTGGTTCGCGGGTGTTGCCGGGAGAGGATCAGCGGAGATCTGCATGGCGCTTGCTCTCGGCGCGATCCCAGTGCTCACGCAGCAGCCCGGCCAGGCGTTCGGGTTCGATCCGGTGCGGGGATCGAAGTGGTGGCGTGCTCCAATCCCAGGTTCCGGCCCAGGCCGGCTCAAGCAGGGACAGGTTCAGCAAGCGCTCAGGGCGCCTGGCGGCGAAGGCCAGCGACGCTGCGCCCCCGCCGGAATACCCCGCGAGATGGAATGTTTCCCATCCCCGGGCATCGGCTTCGCGCAGCACGCCCTCTATCTCAGTGTCCGGACTCCAGCCCGGCGGCGGATCCTCGCCGGCATAGAGCTCAAGGTCCTTGGCTGCGGCGTCGACGTCCGGTCCCAGCGCCTCAATCAGTGCGCCGTACGCAGGCTGCGCGGGGAGAACTGCGCCCGGAAGAAACATGGCCCGAATCGGTCCCATGGAAGAACCATACGCCCGGCCCTGCAGGATTCAAGGGGCGTGCACTCAGCCCTCGAGCATCAGGACGAGTTCGACGTCCACCTCGTCCCCGGCACGGATGCCCGCCGCGGTCCTGATGCCCTTTTTGACCGGCAGGAGGTACGAGTTGCTCCTGCTGTCCGGGAACATCGACGTGGACCAGCTGTGCCCGGCGATGGAGGCGCTGACCTTCACCGAGCCGAAGGCCTTGCGGAAGGGGGTGGAGTCGTCGCGGAGCTGCTCGGCCACGTCCGCCGGCAGCGTGATGAAGTGCCATCCGGATTCCTCGGGATAGTGCCACAGCTCGCCACGGAACGCGTACGACGTCGTCACGCTTCGAGTATGGCAGGCGGCGGGTCCGTGTTCGCCGGATCTCGACAGGCCGGATCAATGCCCGGTTAACACCCCCGCCACCACCGGTTCATTCGCGCGGTCAAACATGAAGGCATGACTGCTTTCACCCGCCGAAATGTCCTCAAAGGTGCCCTGGCCGCGGCCGGTGCCGCCGCCGTCGTACCCGCAACCCAAGGCGCCGCCCACGCTGCCCGGCCTGCCGGCGTCGCGCTGGTCCGTAACCGGCTGGCCCTCCCGTCCGGCATCGCCACCGGCGATGTCACCACCGAGTCCGGCGTGCTGTGGTCCCGCGCGTCGGGCCCCGGCCGGCTGGTGGCCAGCCTGCTGGCAGTGGACGACGACGGGACCCCGCTCCGCGGCGGCCGCGCCTTCCAGCGGGTACTGAAGGGGAGCGCCGCCAGCGAAGCCACCGACTTCACCTCCCGGATCAACGCCGACCACCTCCCCGCGGGCACCCGGTTCGCGCTCACCATGCATTTCGAGGACACCGACGGCAACGCCGGCGAAACCGCGGAGGGCTCCTTCAGCACGGCGCCGGGCCAGGGTCTGCTCAACAGCGGCCGGGCGCCCCGCAGGCAGAGCTTCGTCTGGACCGGCGACACCGCAGGCCAGGGCTGGGGCATCAACGAGGAGATCGGCGGGATGCGCGGCTACGCGGCCATGCACGCCACCAAGCCGGACTTCTTCATCCACTCCGGCGACACCATTTACGCAGACGGGCCCATCGCCGCGCAGGTCACCGAGCCCGACGGGCAGATCTGGCGCAACCTGGTCACCGAGGAGGTGTCCAAGGTAGCCGAGACCCTGAACGAGTTCCGCGGCCGGCACCGCTACAACCTCATGGACAGCCACATCCGCGCTATGTACGCTGAAGTGCCGGTGATTGCGCAGTGGGACGACCACGAAACCCACAACAACTGGTACCCGGGGCAGATCCTGACCGATACCCGCTACACCGAACGCCGCGTGGACGTACTCGCCGCCCGCGGCCTCCAGGCGTGGCAGGAATACCAGCCCATCTCCGGCCGGAGCGCCCGGATCGGTGACGGGAGCACGGGCTTCGAGCCGGCCCGCATCTACCGCAAGATCTCCCGCGGGCCCCAGCTGGACGTGTTCTGCCTGGACATGCGCACGTTCAAGGACCCCAATACCGACGGCAAGGAAACGCGCCTCACGCACATCCTGGGCGAAGAGCAGGCGCGCTGGCTGATCAGCGAAGTGAGCCAGTCCAAGGCCACCTGGAAGGTCATCTCCGCGGACCTCCCGCTGGGACTGGTGGTCCCGGACGGCCCGGTGAACCAGGAATCCCTGTCAAACCGCGACGCCGGTGCCCCCTTGGGCAAGGAACTCGAGATCGCAGGGGTGCTGTCCGCGTTCAAGCGCAACCGGGTTAAAAACGTCGTGTGGCTGACGGCGGACGTCCACTACTGCGCCGCGCACCACTACTCGCCGGACCGTGCGGCCTTCACCGACTTCGATCCGTTCTGGGAATTCGTGGCCGGGCCCATCAATGCGGGCAGCTTCGGCCCCGGCGAACTGGACGGCACCTTCGGCCCCGAGGTTGCCTTCTTCAAGACGGGCGCCTACCCCAATCAGTCCCCGCGCAGCGGCGAAAACCAGTTCTTCGGCCACGTGGACCTGAACGCGGACGACGTCTTCACCGTCAGCCTGCGCAACGCCAACGGCACGGTGCTGTGGCGCAAGGAGCTTCAGCCGGAACGGTAGGTTCTGCCTCTGCCTGCCTTCCGGAGGTGGGCGGGCACCGTCCGACGGCGGTGCCCCCCAACTAAGTAGCAGCAGATGTCGTTTTGGGCTCTGATAGCGACACCTGCTGCTACTTAGATCCCTGCCGGGCGGCTCTGCTGGGCGGTCCTGCCGGTGTGACGGGCTCCACAAAAAGCCATATCAGCGGAATCGCGGGGCCGGGACCTCCTGGATCCGCCGCAGCCCCCGTGATTCCGGGGATTTTGGCCGTTAGGACACCTTGGTTGACCCGGTTTGCGCCGGGTCTACGGGCCGTGTAAAGTAATTCGAGTCGCCGCCGCTGATGCGGAAAGATAGCGACCGACCCCCTTCTGAATGGCCTGAAAAACGGCGCTTTTATGGCGTGCGGAAACCGGGTGGGGACCCTCTTGTGGACATGGAAATCGGCGGAAACGCTGATTTGCAAAGTTCCTCGAAAGCGGGTAAGTTTGGGAAGTTGCTCCGGAGCGATCCGCGACCGAATTGTTGGTTGTGGTGGTGCCGGGTGTGTCTGTTGTTTGAGAACTCAATAGTGTGCCAAGTTTGTTGATACCAATTTGTTTATATGGATTGGTTGAATTGACTGGATTATGCCACCCCGTGGTGTGGTCTGGTTTTTACAGCTGGTTTCAAATTTTGTGCATTGTGTGCATCCCGTTTTCCCGGGGGCGCATGGTGTGTCTGTTTTTGTTTTACTTCAACGGAGAGTTTGATCCTGGCTCAGGATGAACGCTGGCGGCGTGCTTAACACATGCAAGTCGAACGATGATGCCCACTTGTGGGTGGATTAGTGGCGAACGGGTGAGTAACACGTGAGTAACCTGCCCTTAACTCTGGGATAAGCCTGGGAAACTGGGTCTAATACCGGATATGACTCCTCATCGCATGGTGGGGGGTGGAAAGCTTTTTTGTGGTTTTGGATGGACTCGCGGCCTATCAGCTTGTTGGTGAGGTAATGGCTCACCAAGGCGACGACGGGTAGCCGGCCTGAGAGGGTGACCGGCCACACTGGGACTGAGACACGGCCCAGACTCCTACGGGAGGCAGCAGTGGGGAATATTGCACAATGGGCGCAAGCCTGATGCAGCGACGCCGCGTGAGGGATGACGGCCTTCGGGTTGTAAACCTCTTTCAGTAGGGAAGAAGCGAAAGTGACGGTACCTGCAGAAGAAGCGCCGGCTAACTACGTGCCAGCAGCCGCGGTAATACGTAGGGCGCAAGCGTTATCCGGAATTATTGGGCGTAAAGAGCTCGTAGGCGGTTTGTCGCGTCTGCCGTGAAAGTCCGGGGCTCAACTCCGGATCTGCGGTGGGTACGGGCAGACTAGAGTGATGTAGGGGAGACTGGAATTCCTGGTGTAGCGGTGAAATGCGCAGATATCAGGAGGAACACCGATGGCGAAGGCAGGTCTCTGGGCATTAACTGACGCTGAGGAGCGAAAGCATGGGGAGCGAACAGGATTAGATACCCTGGTAGTCCATGCCGTAAACGTTGGGCACTAGGTGTGGGGGACATTCCACGTTTTCCGCGCCGTAGCTAACGCATTAAGTGCCCCGCCTGGGGAGTACGGCCGCAAGGCTAAAACTCAAAGGAATTGACGGGGGCCCGCACAAGCGGCGGAGCATGCGGATTAATTCGATGCAACGCGAAGAACCTTACCAAGGCTTGACATGGGCCGGACCGGGCTGGAAACAGTCCTTCCCCTTTGGGGCCGGTTCACAGGTGGTGCATGGTTGTCGTCAGCTCGTGTCGTGAGATGTTGGGTTAAGTCCCGCAACGAGCGCAACCCTCGTTCCATGTTGCCAGCGCGTAATGGCGGGGACTCATGGGAGACTGCCGGGGTCAACTCGGAGGAAGGTGGGGACGACGTCAAATCATCATGCCCCTTATGTCTTGGGCTTCACGCATGCTACAATGGCCGGTACAAAGGGTTGCGATACTGTGAGGTGGAGCTAATCCCAAAAAGCCGGTCTCAGTTCGGATTGGGGTCTGCAACTCGACCCCATGAAGTCGGAGTCGCTAGTAATCGCAGATCAGCAACGCTGCGGTGAATACGTTCCCGGGCCTTGTACACACCGCCCGTCAAGTCACGAAAGTTGGTAACACCCGAAGCCGGTGGCCTAACCCCTTGTGGGAGGGAGCTGTCGAAGGTGGGACTGGCGATTGGGACTAAGTCGTAACAAGGTAGCCGTACCGGAAGGTGCGGCTGGATCACCTCCTTTCTAAGGAGCACCTACAATCACCCTGCCGGGCGTATGCCCGTGTGGTGGGGTTGTCAGGAGTAACGCCCGTTGCGCAGACGTTTGTTCTGCGGCGGGTGCTCACGGGTGGAATATCAGCAGATAGCGGCCGCGGGTTTTGTTCATCCTGCCTAGTACGGATGCCGGTTCTTTGGAGCCTGGTGTCCTGGAACGGTGCGGGTGGGGGGACCGCGGTTTAGTGTTTGGCACACTGTTGGGTCCTGAGGCAACAGGACCGGGGTTAGCCCCGGGATTTGTTTGTTTCTGGTTTCCTGGCTGCAGCGATCATGCGCGGATGGTTTTTCCTTTGGGAGATGCCGGTGTGTGGGGTGTGTGGTTTGGGGTTGTTGTTTGAGAACTACATAGTGGACGCGAGCATCTTTTATAAGAAGCAATTTCCAAGAATATGAACCTGGATCTGGCTGCGCGTGATGATGGCTGGCCCTTTTGGGGGTTGGTGGTTGTTGGGTGTGGTTGGTTTCTGTGGTTCTCTCGAAAATTAGCGTTTTTGATCTTTTGTGGTCAAGTTTTTAAGAGCACACGGTGGATGCCTTGGCATTAGGAGCCGAAGAAGGACGTAGGAATCTGCGATAAGCCTGGGGGAGTCGATAACCGGACTGTGATCCCAGGGTGTCCGAATGGGGAAACCCCGCCAGGGGCGCGAGCTGCCTGGTGACCCGCATCTGAACACATAGGGTGCGTGGAGGGAACGCGGGGAAGTGAAACATCTCAGTACCCGCAGGAAGAGAAAACAATAGTGATTCCGTTAGTAGTGGCGAGCGAACGCGGATCAGGCTAAACCGTTCCATGTGTGATAGCCGGCGGGCGTTGCATGGGCGGGGTTGTGGGACTTTCCGTACTGTCTCTGCCGGGACAGTGGGGTGTGATGTGCAGGCATAGGTGAACGGTCTTGAAAGGCCGGCCAGAGAGGGTGTGAGCCCCGTAACCGTAATGTTGTGTACCGCCTGTGAGAGTATCCCAAGTAGCACGGGGCCCGAGAAATCCCGTGTGAATCTGTCAGGACCACCTGATAAGCCTAAATACTCCCTAATGACCGATAGCGGACCAGTACCGTGAGGGAAAGGTGAAAAGTACCCCGGGAGGGGAGTGAAACAGTACCTGAAACCGTGTGCTTACAATCCGTCGGAGCCAGTCTGATTCTGGTGACGGCGTGCCTTTTGAAGAATGAGCCTGCGAGTTAGTGTTACGTCGCGAGGTTAACCCGTGTGGGGCAGCCGTAGCGAAAGCGAGTCTGAATAGGGCGTTGCAGTGGCGTGATCTAGACCCGAAGCGAAGTGATCTACCCATGGCCAGGTTGAAGCGACGGTAAGACGTCGTGGAGGACCGAACCCACTTCAGTTGAAAATGGAGGGGATGAGCTGTGGGTAGGGGTGAAAGGCCAATCAAACTTCGTGATAGCTGGTTCTCCCCGAAATGCATTTAGGTGCAGCGTTGCGTGTTTCTTACCGGAGGTAGAGCTACTGGATGGCTAATGGGCCCTACAAGGTTACTGACGTCAGCCAAACTCCGAATGCCGGTAAGTGAGAGCGCAGCAGTGAGACTGTGGGGGATAAGCTTCATAGTCGAGAGGGAAACAGCCCAGACCACCAACTAAGGCCCCTAAGCGTGTGCTAAGTGGGAAAGGATGTGGAGTTGCGAAGACAACCAGGAGGTTGGCTTAGAAGCAGCCATCCTTAAAAGAGTGCGTAATAGCTCACTGGTCAAGTGATTCCGCGCCGACAATGTAGCGGGGCTCAAGTACACCGCCGAAGTTGTGGATTTCAGATAGTAGCCAAGCCGCTCCCTTTGTGGGGTTGGTTCAGGCGTCTGGAGTGGTAGGGGAGCGTCGTGTGGGCAGTGAAGTCGCGGTGTAAACCAGCGGTGGAGCCTACACGAGTGAGAATGCAGGCATGAGTAGCGAAAGACGGGTGAGAAACCCGTCCGCCGAATGATCAAGGGTTCCAGGGTCAAGCTAATCTGCCCTGGGTAAGTCGGGACCTAAGGCGAGGCCGACAGGCGTAGTCGATGGACAACGGGTTGATATTCCCGTACCGGCGAAAAACCGCCCATGCTGAACAGGGGATACTAACCGCCCGAGACCTGCCCTAGCACCCTTCGGGGTGTGTGGGTTTTGGTGGAGCGCGGGACCTGATCCTGGGAGGTAAGCGTATTAACAGGTGTGACGCAGGAAGGTAGCCGAGCCGGGCGATGGTTGTCCCGGTCTAAGGATGTAGGGCGAACGGTAGGCAAATCCGCCGTTCATGATGCCTGAGATCTGATGGGACCCCCTCACGGGGGGATTTGGTGATCCTATGCTGCCGAGAAAAGCATCGACGCGAGGTTTTAGCCGCCCGTACCCCAAACCGACACAGGTGATCAGGTAGAGAATACTAAGGCGATCGAGAGAATTATGGTTAAGGAACTCGGCAAAATGCCCCCGTAACTTCGGGAGAAGGGGGCCCCAACCTTGAACCACACTTGCTGTGGGGAGGGGATCGGGGCCGCAGAGACCAGGGGGAAGCGACTGTTTACTAAAAACACAGGTCCGTGCGAAGTCGCAAGACGATGTATACGGACTGACTCCTGCCCGGTGCTGGAAGGTTAAGAGGACCGGTTAGCCGCAAGGCGAAGCTGAGAATTTAAGCCCCAGTAAACGGCGGTGGTAACTATAACCATCCTAAGGTAGCGAAATTCCTTGTCGGGTAAGTTCCGACCTGCACGAATGGAGTAACGACTTCCCCGCTGTCTCAACCATAAACTCGGCGAAATTGCAGTACGAGTAAAGATGCTCGTTACGCGCAGCAGGACGGAAAGACCCCGAGACCTTTACTATAGTTTGGTATTGGTGTTCGGAGTGGCTTGTGTAGGATAGGTGGGAGACGTTGAAGCCCGGACGCCAGTTCGGGTGGAGTCATCGTTGAAATACCACTCTGGTCACTTTGGACATCTAACTTCGGCCCGTAATCCGGGTCAGGGACAGTGCCTGATGGGTAGTTTAACTGGGGCGGTTGCCTCCTAAAAAGTAACGGAGGCGCCCAAAGGTTCCCTCAGCCTGGTTGGCAATCAGGTGTCGAGTGTAAGTGCACAAGGGAGCTTGACTGTGAGAGAGACATCTCGAGCAGGGACGAAAGTCGGGACTAGTGATCCGGCGGTACATTGTGGAATGGCCGTCGCTCAACGGATAAAAGGTACCTCGGGGATAACAGGCTGATCTTGCCCAAGAGTCCATATCGACGGCATGGTTTGGCACCTCGATGTCGGCTCGTCGCATCCTGGGGCTGGAGTAGGTCCCAAGGGTTGGGCTGTTCGCCCATTAAAGCGGTACGCGAGCTGGGTTTAGAACGTCGTGAGACAGTTCGGTCCCTATCCGCTGCGCGCGCAGGAAATTTGAGAAGGGCTGTCCTTAGTACGAGAGGACCGGGACGGACGAACCTCTGGTGTGTCAGTTGTACTGCCAAGTGCACCGCTGATTAGCTACGTTCGGATGGGATAACCGCTGAAAGCATCTAAGCGGGAAGCTCGCTTCGAGATGAGATTTCCATACACCTTGTGTGTGAGAGGCCCCCAGCCAGACCACTGGGTTGATAGGCCGGATGTGGAAGCGAGGACTAACGACTCGTGAAGCTGACCGGTACTAATAGGCCGATAACTTACACCACACACCATTGGTGAACCCGTTCAAAAGGGGTTCACACCAACAATGGTAAAAAGAAACAAGACTGCTTGCGTCCACTATGTGGTTCCCAACCAACAAACCCGCACCACGGGCACGTTGCACGGAAACCGATAACTGAATAACAACACCACACCTGCCTTAACCGGCAGGAACATGTTGTAACCACAGATTTCCCACCACCCCGGTCAAAGCCAGGGCGGAACGGGTACAAGGGTTACGGCGGTCATAGCGTGGGGGAAACGCCCGGTCCCATTCCGAACCCGGAAGCTAAGACCCACAGCGCCGATGGTACTGCACCCGGGAGGGTGTGGGAGAGTAGGTCACCGCCGGACAACCATTAGGTCGAGAGCCCCAACCAGGCAACTGGTCGGGGCTCTCCCACGTTAACGGCACTTTATGATCGAGGGTGTAGTCGGGGCCTGAACCCGCCGGTCTCCACAAGCTATCTGGCGATGTACTTGGTGAGGTTGCGGAAGCCGAGGGGTGAGCCGCGGAGGTGTTCGAGGCGGCCGTTGATCGCCTCGGTCGGCCCGTTGGAGGTGCCAGCCCGGTCGAACTAGGCCAGCGCGTCGACGGCTCGCCGTTTGAGGGTCCGGCCGAGGGTGATCACCTCGCGTAGGGCGGTGGGCACACTGTGGCTGATCGAGCCGATGAGCTGCTGTATTAGTTCGCGGCCTCGTTTCCGGTCAGGTTCGCGGTAGGCCGCGATCATGTGCTGGTAGATACCCCAGGTCGCTTCGAGCTGGACATGCTCGTCGCCGGCGAACAGCGCGGTCAGCCGTTGGCGTTGCTTGTCAGTGAGCAGGTCTATTCCGGTGTGCAGGGCGCGTCGGGCAGTTCCTCGCTGGTGGCGTCTTGAAACCGGTGAACCCATCCATAGCAACCACTTCGACGCAGTCGCGCCAGGACGTGTCTCGCTCGCCGAGCCAGGTCTTGAACACCGCTTCGATCGGCCCTCGACCATATCGAGAAGCCGCGCCGGACCGGTACCGTCCCGGATCGGTGGCAGGTCGATGATCACGGTGACGTACTTACCGCCGCGGCGGGTGTGGCGCCAGCAGTGCTCGTCGACGCCGATCACGCGCCCGTGTTAACGCCAACCGAAAACAGGACCACTTCTGCCATTTGAAAACAGGGCCACCAACCATTATGGACGGTGATCAATTTGGATGATTGGGCGGAGATACGCCACCTGTTTTCGACAGGCAAGCACTCGAAGCGTGAGATCGGCAGGATCGTGGGTGTTTCCCGCGGAACGGTTGACCGTGCGCTGGCCTCGGACCGGGCGCCGAAGTATCAGCGGGCAGCCGGAGTGTCGAGTTTTGATGCGTTTGCTCCCCGGGTGCGTGAGTTGTTGGTGAAGACGCCGACGATGCCGGCCGCGACGCTCGCGGAGCGGGTGGGTTGGTCCGGTTCCGCGTCTTTGTTCCGGGCGAAGGTCGCCGCGATCCGGCCTGAATACGCGCCGCCTGACCCGGCGGACCGTCTCGTCCACGAGCCGGGATTCCAGGTCCAGTGCGATCTCTGGTTCCCGCACGAACCGCTACCTGTTGGTGAGGGCCAGAACGACACGCCACCGGTGCTGGTGATGACCTCGGCGTTCTCCGGTTTCATTCAGGCACGGATGCTGCCGTCGCGGACGACGCCGGATCTTCTGGGCGGAATGTGGACTCTGCTGCAGGACGCGCAGGCGGTTCCGTCCAGGCTGTTGTGGGACAACGAGTCCGGCATCGGCCGGCGACGGCCCACGGAACCGGTAGCCGCGTTTGCGGGGTCGCTGGGGCTGGAGATCAAGCTGCTTCCGCCGCGGGATCCGGAGTCCAAGGGCATGGTCGAGCGGATGAACAGGTTCTTCCGTCAACGCTTCATGCCGGGCCGGGACTTCCGCTCCCCAGCGGATTTCAACGGCCAGCTGGAGGACTGGCTGCCCAAGGCCAATCACCGGTACTCGCGGTCCCGCCACGGCCGCCCTGACGAGCTGATCGTCCTGGACCGGGAGAGGATGCGGGAACTGCCGCCGGTGACCCCGGAAGCGGTGTTCCGCAACGCGGTGCGGCTGCCGCGGGATTACTACGTGCGGGTGTTCTCCAACGACTATTCCGTGGACCCGTCGTTCATTGGGCGGATCGTGGATGTCACCGCTGATCTGGACACCGTCTGGGTCACCCATGACGGGGTCATCATCGCCACCCACGTCCGGGCATGGGCCCGGCACCTGGTCCTGACCGATCCGGCCCACGTGGCCCGCGCGGCGGTCATGCGGCGGGACTTCCGGACCCAGCGGGTGCACCGTCCCGAACCCGAAGAAGCAGTGCAGGTGCGGGATCTGGCCGCCTACGACGAGATCTTCGGCATCGACCTCGGCCAGCAGCCGGCCCTTCTGGAGGTGGCGTCATGACCGGGACACCGTCACAGATCGAGTACTACGCCAGGGCCCTGCGCGCACCACGGATCAGCGACGGCTTCCGCCGACTCGGGGACCAGGCCAGAGACGCCGGCTGGTCCCATGAGGAGTACCTGGCAGCGGTCCTGTCCCGTGAAGTCTCCGAACGCGAAGCCTCCGGCGCCGCGACCCGGATCAAGGCCGCGAGGTTCCCGGCGCGCAAGGACCTGGAGGAGTTCAACTTCGACCATCAGCCCTCCGCGGACCGGAACCTCATCGCCCACCTGGGCACCGGGGTGTTCCTCTCCGAGGCCAAGAACATTGTCCTCCTCGGGCCACCCGGCACGGGGAAAACCCACCTCGCGGTCGGCATCGGCATCAAGGCAGCCAAGGCCGGGCACAGGGTTCTCTTCGACTCCGCCACCGGCTGGGTCGCCCGGCTCCAGGAAGCCCACTCACGCGGGAAACTCGCCCAGGAACTGGTCAAACTCCGCCGCTACAGCCTCCTGGTGGTCGACGAAGTAGGCTATATCCCGTTTGACCAGGACGCGGCGAACTTGTTCTTCCAGCTCGTCTCCAGCCGCTACGAACACGCATCCATGATCCTGACGTCCAATCTCCCGTTCGCCCGCTGGGGCGACGTCTTCGGGGACCTGACCATCGCCTCGGCCATGATCGACCGGATCGTCCACCACGCCGACGTCATCAGCCTCAAAGGCAACAGCTACCGGCTCAAAAAACACCAACCCGACGCCAGTACGGCACAATAGAACCACAACCCCGTGGCCCCGTTTTCAATTGGCACTAATGGCCCCATTTTCGGTTGGCGTTAACAGCCCGCCGTCGAACCGGTGTGGTTCCTCGATCCACACCCGCCTGCCCTCGGCCAGCATCGCGGTGTTCCACGACACGCCGAGGCCCTCGGCGACCCGAGCGACCGTCAAGTGCTGACACACGATGCCGCCCAGCGCCCAGCGCGAGACGACAGCTTCACCCGCGGCTCGGCGGCCCGGCTGGTGTCCTGGCGCGACGCATGCCCACAGCCGGTGCAGCGATAGCGACGGATCGTGATCAGCAGCGTCGTCGGGCGCCACCTCAGCGGTTCGTGCGCCAGCCGCCGGGTCACGCTGTCGAGCGGCGCAGCCTCGCATCCGCAGCGGCGACGCCACCGGGCGAACTCGTCGGTCTCGACGACCCGGTAGGCCGACACCGCACGACCGGGCTCGAGCCGTTGACCCCACGACCTGCAGGCCGAGTTCGTCAAGACGGCAGAACGAGCCCAGGTGGGGTGTGTCAAGGATGTGAGACAGCCGGTTAGTTTCTTTTTGGGTTAGGCGGCCGCAGGTAGCGGCTGGTTTTTGGTCTTGAAGTTGGCCATTGCTGTTGCCGGCGGCAGCCCATCATTGTTGGTGTGGGGCCGCCAGCGGTTGTAGAACACTTCGATGTAGCGCATGGTCGCCCGGCGGGCGTCCTGCCGGGTGGCGAAGCTGTGGTGGTGGTAGAACTCGTTCTTCAGGGATGAGAACGCCGACTCGGCGACGGCATTGTCCCAGCACACCCCGGTGGCCCCCATGGACTGACGCACAGCGTTTCCGGTGCACCAAGCGCCCATTTCCCGGGAGGTGTATTGGGTGCCGCGGTCGCTGTGGAAAATGGCATCCGGGGCCAGGTGTCCTCGGTCCCGGGCCATCGCCAGCGCGCCCGTGACAAGGGAGGCGCGCATGTGATCGGCCATCGCCCAGCCAACGACCATGCGGGTGCACAGGTCGATGACGGTGGCCAGATACAGCCAGCCCTCGCCGGTACGCAGGTAGGTAATATCCCCGACGAGCTTCGTGCCGGGAGTATCTGAGGTGAAGTTCCGGCCGATGAGATCGGCAAAAACCTTGTCCGGGTCCGAGGGGATGGTCGTGCGTTTGAAGGCGCGCATCCGCTTGGCCGCCCAGCCGTTATCCGCCATGATGGCAGCGACCGTCCCCACGGAAATCTCCACACCCGTGGCGGCGAGTTTGGTGTGGACCATGCGATGGCCGAAGATCCCGTCGGAGGAATCGAACATCGCCTTGACCAGTCCGGTCAGCTCACGGTGCCGGGCAGCCGTCGGTGATTCTTCGTGGTCCAGCCACCGGTAATACGAGGCCCGCGGAATGCCCAGCCGGGCGCACATCCAGGTGACAGGGAATTCGGCGTTCTTCTCCTGAACAAGCCGGTAGAGGTCCTCTACCGTTGTTCTTTGGCGAAGAACGCCGAAACTTTTTTCAGGAAATCATTCTCCCTTTCCAGCTCCCGCAGCCGTGCCTCCATCGCCTTGTATTTCGCGGGATCCACCGGATCATCAGGCTTGCCGCCGGCCCCGGCCTCTCCTTCCCGATGCAGCTGAACCCACCGCTTCAGCGCGGTCACGGAGATCCCCAGCTCGGGGGCAACTGAGGCGGGCGAACGGTCAGAGGAAATGACGAGATTCACGGCATCGGCCTTGAACTCATCGGAATAACTGGGACGGGAAGACATGGGCACAATCCTTTCAAACTGTGTCTCACATCAGTAGTACACCTCAAGGTCAGGGCTCACGAAGGTAGCGTGCGACATGTCGCGCCCATCGGCCTCCGAGGCATCAGGCGTCGTCACGCCTACCGAGTCGACTGATTTCGAGGGCGTCAGCGCCAGAATTCGGTGAGCTGCTCGGCAAGGGCTCTGCCTTGGTCGTAACCAGCTCGAGCAGCGGGCGGACGCAGCGACAGATCCATCCCATTGGCGCCGAACATGTGCTCGGAGCTGCTATCCGGGAAGATCATTTCGACTCTGCTGCCACGGGCGCGTAGTTCGTCGACCTGCGCCGCGAGCTGCATGCCCCACTCATGCGGCTGCAGTGTTCTGCCGCCGAAGGGTGACAGCACCAGCACCCGCCCGTATCCGGCTGCCAGATCGGCATTCTCATTGCGTCGGTAGCCGCCGTCGATGTATCGGTTGTCCCCGATCCTGTAGGGAAGGCCACTGGCACAGCTGGCGGCAACGGCGTCCGCCAGGTCGACTCCGCTGTGGCGGTCGAACACGACCGGTTCACCGGTATGGGCATCGACCGCCGTGATGAGCACCGTTCGTTGGGGCCAGCGCTGACTGGGCAGCCGAGCCGAGACGGTAGCGCGCCACTGTGTTTGCCAGGAGCCGTCCGAGGCCGCATCCATATCGAGTGCCGCCGCGCCCATTCTGCGGCGCATATCGGCCGCATCCTCAGCGGAGGCGATGATTTTGCTTATCCTCTCCATGTGGTCTGCCACCGGCCTGATCGGAACGCGTCCTTGGTCGGATCCGGCCGGACCGGTCCGTTGCTGGGGCGCAGCGAAAAGGATGGCGGCAAGCAGCTCGGTCGGGGTCGCGCCAGCTATCTGGGCCGCGGCCGTCGATCCGGCCGACGTCCCGATGATCAGATCGGCCTCGGTCACATCCAACCCGGCATCAAACAGGCCGGCCATGACGCCGATCAGCCACGCGTTGCCTGTCGATCCGCCACCACCGAGGACCAACGCTCGCGCACCCGCGGCGCGCACCCGCCTTGTGGCGTCGACCTGCAGCTGCTCCTGGTCGGACCTCGGCCGGTCGGAGGCCGTCGTCGAGGTTAAGTGCAGAGTAGAAAAAGGTGTTGTGTTCATGGGAGTCGCCTTTCGCGAATTGCCTGTCGGGCGCTCCCGGTGACGACTACCTCAGTCGCGAGATCGTGGACTGCAGGGGAGCGCCCACTATGGATACTGCGTTCATGGGTCTCACCTCCTGCCGATTGATCACGATTACCGGGAAGCTATCACGCCGGCAACGCGGTGCGCAACCGGCATCATGCCGGTTGCCGTGTCGCTGTCGAACGCGCCGCCGACCGCTACCCCCTCAGCTGTGATGGGCCAAATGCTCTCCCACATCCTGCACCGAATCCCGGAACGCTCTCCCACATCCTGCAGCCTTGCCGGGTTCCCTCTCCCACCCTTCCGCGAAGGGCCGGCGCGGCACCCACGCCGGCACACCGCCGTCGTCCCTAGTGCGGCCGTATGGTTTTGTGAGACAGCTTGATGGGAGCCTCGCATTCAGATGACCACGCGCAGGAAGAAATACGATGCCGCTTTCCGTGAGGAATCGGTTCGGCTGGTTTTGTCCTCGGACCGGCCGGTGAAGGAAGTCGCAGAGGAGATCGGGGTGAAGGAGAGCACGCTGGGAAACTGGATCCACCGGTACCGGGAGAAGGAACAGGTGACCGCTGTGCCAGCTGAGGACCGGGGCCCTGTGCCGTGGGACGAACACCAGGAGGCGTTGGCCGAAAACGCCAGGCTGAAGGCCGAGGTCGAGTTCCTGGGAAAAGTCAGCGCCTTCTTTGCCGCGAAGCAAAAGTAGAGGACTTCTACGAGTTCATCGAAGCGGAGAAGGCCAACCATCCTGTGGTGTGGCTGTGCCGGGCGTTGAAAGTCTCCCGGGCCTCGTTTTACCGGTGGCGGAACCCCGCCGGCCCTTCACCACGGGCCCTGCGGCACGAGGAGCTGGTCACCGCGGTCACCGAGCTCTACACGAAGGAGGCCGGCCGTGCCGGGCGGGACCAGCTGACCCTGCTGCTGAACGCGGCCGGGACCAAGGTCTCCGCCCCGACCGTCGGGGTCATCATGCGCGAGAACGGCCTGCGGGCCATCCGCACCCAGGCCTGGAAGAGGACCACGCTCCAGGACCCGCAGGCCAAGACCGCCCACATCGAAAACCACATGCTCGATGACCAAGGCAAACGCGACTTCACCTCCACGGTGCCAGGGACCCGGCTGGTCGGAGACATCACCTACCTGCGCACCAGCGAGGGGTGGCTCTACCTGGCCACGGTCATCGATCTGTTCTCCGGCATGGTCATCGGCTGGTCCATGGCCGAGCACATGCGCGCCAGCCTGTGCACCGCGGCCCTGCGGATGGCCCGGAACCACGGTTACTTCGACGAGCACTCCGTCATCTTTCACTCCGATTATGCCGAGGTAATCGTTAAGCCGAGGTTGGGGAGTTTGCCCTTGTGACTCCTGGGTCGCCGGCTCGTTCCTCGGCTTAATGTTTCCGCCTAACCTGCCTTGTATCCATGCTCCTAGCAGAAGGACAAGGCAATGGTTACGACAGTCACGGCTATCGGAGATGTCGTTGTGGCAGCGTTGGAAGACGCCGGCTATATGCAGTCCACGATCGGCCAGTATCGCAAGTCCATCAAGTGGCTGGGTGTTCTGGCCAAGAAACAAGAAGGCGTCTATACAAGCAAGCTGGGTACGGAATTCGCCTCGATGACAACGAGCCCACGGACCGGCAGGTACAGCGCCCAGCGCCACACCGATTTCAGCCGGTTGGTGTGGCTGTTCGACTCGTGTCTACTCACCGGCACGGTGGATCTTTCCACACGACCCCGCGGGCAACTGAGGAAAAGGCCCAACAGCCCGGAATTCTCCGGGTTGCTGGCTGCATGGTCCCAAGACATGGTGCAGCGTGGCCTCGCGCGTTCCACGCAAGACAGTTTCGGTTCGTTGGCCTGCGAGTATCTGAACTTCTTGGAAGCTGCCGGGACTTCCTCGTGGGCTGCCGCCGACGGATCCAGCGTTCTGGGATTTCTCGAGTCCCTTCGAAGCCGGTGGGCCGAGTCGAGCATGTGGTCGGCGGTTGCCAGCTTCCGCCCGTTCCTGAAATTCACATCCCGCACGGATCTGCTTGATGCATTGGCCTTGGCCCGGACCAGGCGGCACCACGAGATTGTTCCCTTGCTCGATTCCGGAGTTGAAGGACAAGTTGTTGACGCCTGCCGGCAAGGGTTGGTGTCCTCACGGGACGCGGCGATTGCCTTGCTCTCGTTGTCCACCGGGTTGCGTTCGTGCGATATCCGCGGCCTGCGGCTGGCAGACATCGACTGGCGGGGCGGCACGATGGGGCTCGTGCAGCAAAAGACCGGCAACCCACTGACCCTGCCGTTACCGCCACTGGTCCTGGCCAAGCTTGCGCACTACGTGCTTGACGAGCGGCCGGTCTCCGACGAAGAAGAAATGTTCTTGAGGCTGAAGGCCCCGCATGTCGCCTTGGCTGACCATACGGCGATTTACGTGATCGTCAACAAGGTCTTTCGTGCGTCCGGGGTGGAAGCTGTGAAGGTTGGAACGCGTTCCCTTCGCTACAACGCGGCGTCCAAGTTGTTGCGGGCGGGCACCGCGTTGCCGACGATTTCGGCGATTCTCGGTCATGCCCATAGTGACTCGACCAATGTGTATCTGAGTGCGGATACCGAGCGGTTGCGCTCGTGTGTCCTTCCGCTGCCGGAAGGGGCAGCGCGATGAGCACGTATGAATTCACCAGCGTGTTCGCCCGGGAATTGACGCGGTATCTTGCCTTCAAACAGGGCATGGGCTGCTACGGTGCATCGCGCATCTGGTATCTGCGCAGCTTCGACACCTACTGCACGGAACACGGGGTGAGGTCTTTTGACCAGCAGGCCGTCGAAGGTTGGGTCATCTTCAAGAAATCCTCCCAGCCGGGCTCCAGCCCGTCCTGGATGTCATACATCAGGGATTTCGGCCGCTGGTTGCGGACCCACGGCAACGCGGAGGCGTATGTGCTTGCCGAATCCTGGAAGAGCGGATTCTTCCGCTCCCAGCCTTACTTGTTGAGCCGCGAAGAAATCTCGTTGTTCTTCCGATCCGCTACTGAACTGGAGACCACTTCGCCGTGGAAATGGCAGTCCGTCGCCTTTTTTGCGCTGATGCATTCGTGCGGGCTTCGGACCTGCGAAACCCGCAGGTTGCAACCCCGGGATGTTGACCTCGACAAACGGGAAATCGATGTGCTGTGGTCCAAGGGCAACAGGAGCCGGCGCCTGCCAATCACCGGCCAGATCATCGATATTCTCGCCGACTGCGACCGGATATCCCGCAGGAAGTTCGGGCAACAGCGTCCCGGGTTCTTCGTCTCCTCGACCGCAGCCCCGGTATCACCGGCATCGATCGGGGTCACGTTTAACCGGATCTGGGACCAAGCCGGGTTGCCGCGAGCAGTTGGTGGCAGACAGCCTCACCCCTACTCCTTCCGCCACCATTTCGCCTACGCCAACATCGAACGATGGATGGCCGAAGGCACCGACGTCAATGCGATGCTGCCCTACCTCGCCCGCTACATGGGGCACGCATCGCTGGACAGCACCTTCTATTACATCCACACATCACCGGACTTCATGGATGGCTACGCAGCACTCACCCACGACGGCCCAGGCGTATTTCCCGAGGTGGGATTCGAATGAAACGCACAACGCACGAACCGACCCCTGATTTCTGGGGTTACGCACGGAACTACCTGCACGACTTCCTGCCCAACGTCAGGGAAATGGCGCCGCGCAGCATTGAGGCATACCGGATCAGTCTGGAGAGCTACGTCCATTACCTGGTCACGGAGAAGCAGGTCCGCCGCCAGAACATCGGTTTTGATCACTTCGACCGGCAATTCCTGAAGGACTGGTTGGTATGGATGCGGCAAGCCAAGGAATACCTGCCCGCAACCATCGGCCTGCGCCTGAGCGCCGTCAAGGCCTTCCTGAATTTCGCGTCCGCGGAAGACCTCACCCTGGTCGCTGTTTACCAAGCTGCCAAGAACATCAAGGCACCGGCCACACCGCGCAAACCCATCGAATACCTCCAGGAGAACGAAACGGCAGCGATTCTCGCCGCCTATGACGGCAAGGACGTGAAGTCACGCCGGAACCGCATGCTGCTCATCCTGCTCTACGACAGCGGTGCGCGCGTCGGCGAGATCACCGCTAACCATTGACGACCTGGCACTGGCAAGACCGGCCCACTTGACCCTCACGGGAAAACGGGACAAGAGCCGCGTTGTCCCCCTGGGAGAAAAAGCCGTGGAACATCTCAAGGTCTATCTCGACGAGTTCCACCCGCAACGCGCAACCCGGCCCGCGACGCGGCCCCTGTTCTATAGCTCGCACCGTGGGCAACCAACTGCCCTTTCCAGCGACACCGTCGCCGCGGTGCTCAAGAAAGCCGGGGATCTCGCCCGCGAACGGTGCCCTTCGATCCCGGGCAACCTCCACTGCCACATGCTGCGGAAGACCAAGGCCATGGACCTTTACAAGCAAGGCATACCGTTACCGATCATCATGCAGCTGCTTGGACACGAAAGCATGAGCACCACTTCCGTGTTCTATGCCTTCGCCACCCTCGACATGATGCGGACAGCAATGAATGCCGCCACCCCGGCAATCAGCGACATGAGCACCGAGGCGCTCAGTGACGACGAACTTCAGCTGCTCTACTCACTGAAATAGCACGAAACGTTAAGCCGAGAAACAGGGCCGCGACCCAGGAATCACAAGGGCAAACTCCCCAACCTCGGCTTAACGATTACCTCGGCATAATCTGAGTTAAGCCGAATTCGGCTTAATTCCGACCGGGGCACCCAATACACCTCGGAGGAATTCCAGAAATGGTGCGGCACCAACGCGGTGACCCAGTCCATGGGCAAGGTCGGGGTCTGCTGGGACAACGCGGTCGCCGAAAACTTCTTCTCACACCTCAAGACCGAGTTCTACCACCACCACCGTTTCGGCTCCAGGCTCGCCGCCCGGACCGCCGTGATGAACTACATCGAGGGCTGGTACAACCGCCGCCGGCCCAACCGCAGAGCCTGCGGCATCCCACCAGCCACCGCCCACGCAAACCACCACACCAGCGCCCAGGAACCCCTGGCCGCCTAACCAACAACAACGACGAACCTGTCTCAAGAACTTGACGACCGCACTAGTGTCAACGCACGAGAGAGCGTCCGTGGTTTTCCTGCGGGACGTGAGAGAGCGTCCGTGGTTTTCCTGCGGGACGTGAGAGAGCGTCCGTGGTTTTCCTGCGGGACGTGAGAGAGCGTCCGTGGTTTTCCTGCGGGAAGTGAGAGAGCGTCCTGACCGGGTCGGAGCTATTCGAGGAACACCAGCTCCACCAGCGTCGTTGTAGTACTGAGTTTCGATGCGTCAGGTATCGGTAGCTCAGCCATTGATTGGGAGATAGTTCATGACTGCACGCACCATCGTTATCACCGGAGCGAGCGACGGTATCGGCGCCTCCGCCGCGCGGACGCTGGCAAGGGCAGGGGAGCGGATTGTCGTCGTCGGGCGGTCGGCGGAGAAGACGCAGGCGGTGGCGACGGAAATCGGCGGTGACTTCTTCGTCAGCGACTTTGCTGATCTGTCGCAGGTGCGTGCACTTGCCGCGCAACTGAAAGCCAAATACCCACGGATCGACGTCCTGGTGAACAACGCCGGCGGAATCATGGGGAAACGGGAGCTAACCGTGGACGGTCACGAAAAGACCTTCCAGGTGAACCATCTGGCGCCTTTTCTGCTGACCAACGAGCTCATTGACGTGCTGACGGCAAGCGGAGCAACGGTCATCAACACGTCGAGCGCGGCGAACGCGTTCGGCCGCGTAGACATCGACGACCTTGACTCCGCCGGCAGCTACTCCACCAACCGCGCGTACGGCACCGCCAAGCTCGAGAACATCCTCTTTACCACTGAGCTGCACCACCGTTTCCACGGCGCTGGCATCTCTACTGCTGCTTTCCACCCGGGCGGGGTGGCCACGAATTTCGCCGCAGAATCGAGCAGCTGGTTCCGTTTCGCCTACAAGACGTTCATCAAGCGGTTCATGCTCACTCCGGAACAAGGGGCCGACACCTTGGTGTGGCTCGCGAGCACCAAGCCCGGGCAGGACTGGGTCTCCGGCGCCTACTATGCCAAGCGGGCGCTGGCGAATGCCAACAGCCAGGCCTACGATGCCGAGCTGGCACGCAAGCTGTGGGAACGCAGCGAAGAAATGGTCAGTTCAGACCTCGACAAGATCGATCGGCAGGGCTGACCCTCTTCCGAGGCTGCTCACGGAGCCGGCCGGCTCACCAAGCCGGCCGCGTCCCGGTTTATCCACATAACACCCGGCCTTTATTCCGCTCCGTCCGGAGCCCTCATAGCGTGAGTGCAAACGTTATGAGGGGAAACCATGAACAAGTTCATCACTGCGTTGAGCATTGCCGCCTTACTGGCTCTGGTCGGGTGTTCAACCCCGGTGGAAGCGTCCGCGCCGGCGTCCGCGCCTCAGTCGCCTGAGGCTTCTGCCCCGGTCTCGTCTTCGGCGCCTGTTCCGGATCCGGGTATTGAAGACCCCACCGGTCAGGCCGCTGAGCCGCCCATTTTCGTGAACTCTCCAGCGGCAGCGGGAGGGCAGCCCGAGCAGGCAGGTCCCACAATGAGCGTCGACGAAGTCTGCAGTGTCTGGAAACAAGGCTTCGCGGTTCTCGAGGAGGGCAGCGTGTCAGCCGAGGAAGCCATGACGCCCTTGGAAGAGGCAACTGCAGCGGCCCCTCCGAAAATCCGGGTCCAATCCGGCATCGCTGTTCGGATCCTGTGGGGCCAGATCCTGTATCCGAGCGACAAGCCGGCGTCGGCGGAGACCATGGGGTATCTGGGCCCGCTCCGTCAGGCCTGTTACGACCTGACAGGAATCGACGTGGTGGAGGGACTCGAAGGTTGAGCGGAGCCGCGGATTCGCTTACCCCTCGAGGCGCACACCCTGGAGCTCATCGATGGCATCGGCTGACCGAAGCAGGGCCAGCTCCAACCCCGCTTCCGGCTCGGGATGGGAGAACAGATAACCCTGCAAGGAATCGCAGTCCAGATTGGTCAGGTACGCCGCCTGGGCGCCGGTCTCGATTCCCTCCGCCGTCACCGTCAGGCCAAGGCTGTGGGCCATGTTGATCATGGAGTTCAGGATGGGCAGTTTCTCGGCACCCGTGCGGACCATGGAGACAAAAGAGCGGTCTATCTTCACCGCATCCACGGGAAGATCCTGCAGCCTGCCGAGGGAGGAATAGCCAGTGCCGAAGTCGTCCAGTGCAACACGCACACCGGCGTCCCGGAGAACGTCCAACTGCCGGATCACGTGCGCGTCCGGATCGAAGAACACGCTCTCCGTTACTTCCAGGACAAGCTGCCGCGGATCCGTGGCACAGGAGGCCGCGAGCTGCAGGACACTCTCGGCAAACTTGCAGTCCTTCAGTTGGGCCCCCGACACGTTGACGGCCACGGACCGCGTGGCATCCGCAGCAAGCCAGGGCCGCAGTTGGGTGAAGCTGTGGCGGATGACCTGCAGACCGATGGCTGATATCAGCCCGCTGCGCTCCGCCGTCGGAATGAATTGTGCGGGCGGCACCATTTCGCCGTCGCGCTTCCAGCGGGCCAGGGCTTCGAACTGCACCACGTCACCGAGCCTCGGCGAAATGACCGGTTGGTAGTGGACCATGATCTGTCCGCTGTCGACAGCCATCCGGAGGCCGGCTTCCATGTCCGTGCGCTGCACCAGCGCCGTCATCATTTCCGCCTCGAACCGCATGTACCGGTTCTTGCCCGCGGCCTTGGCCGCATACATGGCCACATCAGCCTGGCGCAGCAGTTCCGAACCGGCCACGGCGTCCTCGCCAGCCGTGGCAAGGCCCAGGCTCAGGCTGGGGCGGAGCATGGTTCCGTCAACCCACATCGGCACGTTCAGAGATGCCACGATCCGTTCAGCGACACTGTCCGGGTGCGGGGAATCCGTCAGCAGCACCACGAATTCGTCACCGCCCAGACGCGCCACGGTGTCGTCGGGACGGACGCAAGCCCGGAGCCGGCGCGCCACCTCCGTCAGCATTTCGTCACCGGCATGGTGCCCAAGGATGTCGTTGACTTCCTTGAAGTCATCCAGGTCCAGCAGCAGGACATCGACGGAGACGGCCCGGTCGCCTCGGAGAGCCTCGGCCAGCTGGTCATGGAACAGCTTGCGGTTGGCGAGTCCGGTCAGGGGATCCTGGAACGCCAGTGCCTTCAGCTGCGCCGCCTGCTCCGCGAGATCGGCCATGGCCCGCTTCGCCTGGTCCTGTGCAGCCAGTCGCGGCGAGACGTCGCGGAAGCTCCACACCCGGCCCACCACCTTGTCCGCCACCTTCTGCGGGCGGGAGTACCGTTCAAAGGTCCGGCCGTCGATGAATTTCAGAATGTCATTGCTCTCCGCCATCGGGTCGGCGTACAGCTCGTGGACCTTGTCCAGGAAGCCCTGCGGGTCCTGCAGCAGCCCGAGGACAAAGCTGATCACGGCTTCGTCGTCGTGGGTGGCCAGCAACTCGTGCGGTATGCCCCACATGGACACGAACTGCTCGTTGATCCCGGCGATCTGGCCCTCGGTATCCACTACCAGAATGCCGTCAGCGGTCGACTCCAGCGTTGCGTTTAGGAGCGACATCGCCTCCCTGAGCCCCGCATCGGCCACCTCGAGGTGACGGGCAGCCCGTATGGTGGCGGTCATGGATACACCGGTGCCCGACTGAAGCAGCGCGCATGCAACCTCACCCTTGAACTCTGTGCCGTCGCGCCGCAGGCCGTAGGCCTCAAGCGGCGGGTGATCGCGTGTTTCAGGGTCGCGGCGGAGGGCGTTGAAGAGACGCCGGAACCCTTCCCGGAAATCCTCCGCAAGAATCACGCGGTGGTCCTGGCTAATGAGTTCGCTTTGAGGATAGCCGAACATACGTTCCGCAGCAGCGTTCATGTAAGTGATGCTGCCGTTTTCGGCGATGATGAAAAGGGCATCCGGCAGCGAATCGATCACAGCCTGGTAGTCGGGGCCGGGAACCCCGGTTGGTTCCTGGCCCGCGAGTGACGCCGTCATGCCGGCGCAAAGACAATGTGAGACCGCAATTTCTGCATTGAATGTCCTCCCTCCGCACATCATAAAGGGGATACGCCAGAACTGCTTGTCACAGGGAAAAGCATCATCAAGAAAGCAACAAAGAACTCACGGAACCACGCAAACAATGCTTTGGCCGCGGATATCAGGGCACGCTATTCACCTCAGGCGGGGATCCGGCAGGCTTAGTCTCGGAATGCTCGACCGCCCCGTTAGCCTCCGTCCCCAGACCGCGAACTGTCCAACCCGCGGTCCGCCACTCAGCGGCGTCCAGGACGTTGCGCGCATCCAGGACCGTCCGCCGCCGTACCAGCGCTCCGGCAACCAGCGGCGACAAGGAGCGGTATTCTTCCCACTCGGTCAGCAACAGCACCAGCTCGGCGTCCTCGAGCGCCCGGTCCGTGCACTTCTCGAACCGGAGCTGCGGGTACCTCATCCATGCATGGTTGATCGCCTTCGGATCGGTCACTGTCACGTGCGCACCCGCCGAGGCCAGCTGCAGGGCCACATCCAGCGCGGGCGAGTCACGGATGTCATCAGTGTCCGGCTTGAACGCCGCGCCCAGCACTGTAACGGTCCGGCCGGCCAGATACCCGTCGCACAGCTCCCGGGCGATCTCCACGGTCCGGGTGCGCTGACCCAGGTTGATGGCGTCCACCAGGCCCATCCAGTCGTCCACCGACCCGACCCCCAGGGCGGCGGCCTGCGTCCGGAAGCTGCGGATGTCTTTGGGCAGGCAGCCGCCGCCGAAGCCCAGGCCGGCGTGCAGGTACCGGCTGCCGATCCGCGGATCAAGGCCCATCGCCTCGCTCAGCTCGGTGACGTCCGCGCCGGACGCATCGCACAGCTCGGCCATCGCATTGATGAAGCTGACCTTCGTGGCCAGGTACGCGTTCGATGCCGACTTGATCAGCTCGGCCGTGGCGAAATTGCACACCAGACGCGGAATCCCGGCGCGCAGAAGTGGCTCATACACCGCGTCCAGTGCCGCCGTCACGCCCTGCGCGGCACCGCTTGTCGGATCAAACGCGGCAGCCTTGCCGCCGGACACGCCATAAACCAGGCGGTCCGGCACCAGCGAATCCTTCACCGCGGTGCCCTGCCGCAGGAACTCCGGGTTCCAGCCAAGCAGCACATCCGGCCGCCGGGTCAGTATCCCGCCCAGCCTGTCCACAGTCCCCACCGGGACCGTTGACTTACCCACGACGGCGGCGCGCCGGCCCAGGTGCGGAAGGAGACTTTCGGTGGCGGACAGCAGGTAGCTGAGGTCGGCGCCGTCGGATGTCTTGGACTGCGGTGTACCTACGCACAGGAAGTGCACCTGCGCCCCGGCAGCGTCCGCGAAGTCCGTGGAGAACGTGAGCCGTCCGGTAGCCCGTCCGTCTTGGAGGAGCTCGTCCAGGCCGGGCTCGAAGAACGGCGCAAGGCCGCGGGCCAGCTGGTCCACCTTGGCGGCATCGACGTCGATGCCCACCACGGTATGGCCCATCGACGCCAGGGTGGCCGCATGCACGGCACCGAGATAGCCGCAGCCCACCACGGAAATTTTCACAGGGACACTCCTCTCTTGGTTTCGCTCCCCACCGGCGCCCTAACCTCGCTAGCTCGGCCAGGGGACCCTGCCGGCGTGGGCCCAGGCTCAACCACCGGGCGACGGACGGGAACTGGCACGGGCTCAAGCACCGGATCGCCGGCTATCACCGAGCGGTAATGCAGCACCAGCTCCGCGCTCAGCGCCGGCCACGTCCGGCCCTGGACCGAAGCGTGCGCTGCCGACGCAAACGCACGGCGCTTGGCGTCGTCGCCCATCAGGTCCATGACATGCGCACGAAGCCCGATCAGGTCGCCGGGCTTGTACAGCCAGCCGGTGCGGGAATTCTCCACCAGGTCCAGCGGTCCGCCACGCCCTGTGGCCACCACCGGTACGCCCGATGCCATGGCCTCCTGGATGGTCTGGCAGAAGGTTTCGAACTCGCCCGGGTGCACGAACAGGTCGAAGGACGCCACCGCCCTGGCCAGCTCCTCGCCGCCGAGGAAACCCACAAACACGGCGTTCGGCAGGGCTTCCTGCAGCGCCTCCCGCTGCGGCCCGTCGCCCACAATCACCAGCCTGGTGCCCGGCACGTCAGCCAGCACGGCCAGGTCTTCCACCTGCTTTTCCACGGCGAGCCGGCCAACGTAGCCGATGATCCGCTCACCGCCGGGTGCCACGGAAGCCCGCCACCCGTCGTCGCGCTTTCCCGGCGCAAAGCGCGCGGTATCCACACCGCGCCGCCACATGTCCACCCGCAGAACCCCGCGGCCGCGCAACTGGTTCAGCGCGAAAGTGGACGGCACCAGCGTCCGGGAAGCCAGCAGGTGGATGTTCTCCACCCGGTTCCAGGCCCAGTTCTCCATGAACGGCACCCCGTAGCGCGCCGCATAACTGGGAACCTCGGTCTGGTAAATGGCCACTGTGGGGATTCCCAGTTGATGCGCCGCCTGGACGGCCCGCCAGCCGAGCACGAACGGGGACGCGAGGTGAACGACATCCGGCGCGTAATCGGCAAGGATTCTCTTGACCCGGTTCACACCGCCCAACGCCACCCGCACGTTTGTGTACCCCGCCAGCGGCACCGACGGAAGCCGGTGCACAAAGGCGCCGTGCACCACATCCAGGACCTCTGTGTCCTGTGTCGACGGGGCGATGACCATGACGTCGTCGCCCCGTTCCTGCAGATGCTCAAGCACCCGAAGGATGGAGTGCGTTACCCCGTTCATCAGTGGCAGGAATGATTCAGCGACAATTGCGATCCTCACCCCTCAACGGTGCGCGGGGCGTGTTGCCGAACGGGGGAGCGGGAATGACGCGGAGTGGAAGGTTGGGTTAACAGCGGGGCCGCGTTGGAGCACGACGGCGGCGGGCGGCTCTATCTAGCCGGCGCCATATCTGGGTCCTGGCCTTGCGCAAGGCCCGGACGCTGCCCCGTACCACCCCCAGGTAGGCGCGGGACGGCGTCCGAACCGCGGGGTTCAGCGGCTCGCCGAACCCGTCCGACCCATCGGGTCGGGCCAGTTGCCGATGCGTGAGTTCATCGGGTCGGGCCAGTTGCCGATGCGTGAGTTCATCGGGTCGGGCCAGTTGCCGATGCGTGAGTTCATCAGGTTGGGCCAGTTGCCGATCGAGGCACGGGACCGGGTGTTGCTGGGCATGGCGACTGCACTGAACTGGGACTTGGTGGACATGACACTTCTCCTGACTGAGTTTTCGATTCCGTACGCCGACGGCGACGGTGGCCATGCTCTGCCTGCAAGAGGGCAGAGATGTCCTGCTCAGTCGGGGGAAGACCCCGGATCGTATGATGGGCCGGCCGACGGGAACTGTGATGCGTCCGGCATGAGGGCGCCGAGGGCATCATGCAGCGGGTTCCATGCCCCGGCCACGTCAGCCGCACCCTCGCCGCTTCCCGCACCCGCCGACGCTGATCCGGCCTGGCCCTGCACGGCGCCAAAGCGCAGCGACCCGTTGGGCTCCGTCGCAGGTGCAGGCTCGGCGGCAACGGCATAGCCGACGGTTGCCGCCAAAGCGGCCAGCATATGGGTGTTCGCCAGGAACTCCGAGGGCGACACCGAACGCAGTAGCGGGCCCAGCGCGGCAGCCGTGCCCACCGCAGTTTCGGACGACACTGATCCGGCGGGTGCCTCTGGTTCAGTAGCGAGGGCCCACGACGGATCCGCGGCTGCGGGTGCGTCGCGGGGGCCGGCCGGGGCCGGCACGTGCCCTGGCAGCGTCGGAACCTGAACCGCCGGAAGCGGAACCGTGGGCAACGGGACGGTCGGCAGTGGCACGGTCGGAAGCTGAACGGTGGGAAGCGGAATCGTGGGAAGCGGAGTGCCCTGCAACACAGGGGTAAGCGAATCCACCACGGACACGACGGCGTCCGCAGTGTCCGTCACCGTCTGCGTGACTGTTCCAGCGACTGTTTCGGTGACGGGGCCGGTGGGCAGTGCGCTGGTGACGTCCGTGACCGCCGGGGCGGCCCGGACCGCCGTGGTCACAACATCCGCTGTGTCGCTCAGCAGGGGGTCCACGACGTCGACGACGGTCGCCGCTGCACCGGAGACCGGAAGCGGTGCAGCGGCGACCCGAACTGGGACACCCTGAGGTGCGGGCGCGGGTGCGGGGACAGCCCCGGTAGCAGGTGCCGGAGCGCTGTCGGAAAGGCCGGACACGGCGGCCGCCGCCGAGGAGGCTTCCTGGAAGAGCGTTACGGCAGGTTGCCCGAACGGACCCAGCGAACCCAGCGGGTTGGGGTCGTCGGATGCGGCGTTTGCCGAGCCGGCCGCCCACGCAAGCCACGCTGCGGTGAGCAGGGCGGCGAGGACCAATGGGCGCAAACCAGCGAGCCAACGGTCACGCGAAGTACCGCCCACCCAGATCACCCCCCAGTGGCAATGGAAGATCAGGATACGCCCGCGCTGTCAGCCCGTCCATACCTTTGCGCTTTCCCGCCGGAGGCCACCGGGGGAGGGGTACCGCCAACAGTCCTGGAGACCATCGCGCCCAAGCCCTCGGCAGGCCGGTCCGACCGCCGTAAAATGGATATCAGAGGTGTTCTACAAATGTCCGGGCCAATCGTCGTCGTCCTGATTTTCCTTGCCGTTGTTGCCGTTTGGGGCGTTATCGGCACGGTGGTGGTGGTCGTGCGTGATGGCCGCGGAGTCCTGCCGCGGGAGAAGTCGGAGCAGCCGTGGATGGCAGGTAACCTGCCCAGCGTTCCGTACTCCGTATGGAGGTTCTGAGCCGGGTAGGTGCGACTGGCCCCCTGACTCACCGCCCGCCGTCGTGCCTCAGTACCTCCGGCAGCTCCTCCACATAGACCGTCTGCGGCGGCTCAAAGTAGATCACCAGCACCTCCTCGCCCACCGCAAACTCACTGGCCCTGTCGAACGGGTGGGCGTGGAAGGCCATGGTGCCCCCAAGGTAGGGCAGCATGACCTCGCCGATGGTGCCGGGGCCGATGCGTCCCGTCACGCGCCCGATTTTCCCGGTGAGGCTGCGGTCGACGTCTTTATGCATCTGGGGCTTTCGCGGGGCGCTTGCCTTCCCGGCTGTTCTTCAGGGCCGAGGACAGGGCGGGCAGATAGTCGCCCACCTGGGCGAGGATCCCGCCGAGCATCTTGTTGACGCCTTCGCCGCCGTTCAGTACGGTCATCTGGCCCACGTGGGAGAACGGTTCGGCTGCCGCCGCGATGATGGCGGGCATGTTCTCAGCGAGCTGCTGTGAAATGACGGCGTCCTGGTTGGTCCCGAGTGCCTCGGCCCGGGCCTTGATGCCCTCGGCTTCGGCCAGCGCCTTCGCCTTGATGGCCGACGCCGCAGCGTCACCGCGTGCTCTGGTGGCTGCGGCCTCAGCCTCACCGGTGACTTTGGTGGCGCCAGCCGCGGCCGCAGCGGCGGTGGCGTTCGCCTGGGCCTGCAGTTCCGTGCGCCGTGCGTTGACCTGGGCCTCGAGTTCCGTTCGACGGGCCAGTGCCTCGGCGGCACTGATGTCGGCGGCCTTCTGGCCTTCCGCGTCCGTCCGCTTGGCATAAGCCTTGGCGTCCGCCGGCTTGCGGATGGTGGTCTGGAGCTTCTGCTCTTCGCGGTCCGCCTCAAGCTTGGCCACCTCGGTCTCCTGGACCACCACCTGCTGCCGCGCCGTTGCGTCCGCCAGCGGGCCGGCCTGGGCCGCGTTGGCCTTGGCCCGTTCGGCATTGGCCTGCGCCACCGACTGCCGGATGGCCGACACGCTCTGCGCGTCCGCAATCAGCGCGGCCGCCTCCGCTTCCTTCTCGGCGGCCTCACGGTTCCTGGTGGCCTCGGCGATGCGGGCCTCCATCTTCACCTGGGCGATATGCGGCTTGGCGATGTTCTGGATGTACCCCGTGGGGTCCTGAAGGTCCTTGATCTGGAGCGAATCCACCACAAGGCCCAGCTTCTCCATTTCCACGCCGCTGGCGCTGCGGACCTGCGACCCGAGCTTGTCCCGTTCGCGGATGATTTCTTCCATGGTCATGCTGCCGATGATCGAGCGCAGGTGGCCCTCAAAGACGTTGTACACCTGGCTTTCCATTTTCGGTTGCTGGCCCAGAAAACGCCTGGCGGCATTTGCAATGAAGGGCGGGGCATCGCCGATTTTGTAAATAACAACACCCTCCACAATCACCTGGATGCCTTGCGAGGTAACACACGAAACTTTCAGCTCAGTTTCATTCAGGGTCAGCGACAACGTGCGCACTGTCTGCAGCCCCGGAAATACCAGCGCGCCCTTGCCCGTGACGATCTTGAAGTCCATTCCGGCCCGTGTTTCCAAGGTTCCGCGGGTGAGGCCGGAGATGATGAGGGCCTCGTTGGGTTCAGCCACTTTCCACATCAGTTTTATTGCCACCCAAATAAAGCCAACGACAAGGATTGCGCCTATGAGGGCTGCAATAAGCGGGAAGAATGCTGATAAGTCCGGCATGGCCAGATCCTTTCACGGTTGTGCAACAGGCATCGCGGTGAAGCCCCAATTAATGCAGCTGCACATTTCCTGCCGGCTCAAATGCGGGTAATTCGGGCCTGCCGGGCCAGCTGTTGTAGACAGTCTGATTGGCCCCTGCCCAAGAGTCCAGAGTCTGGCCGATATTTGCCTGCGGCAACGGCATTGACGCACGACGGCGGCGCTCGGCTCGCGCGGCCGGGGACAGGTTGGTGGCTTTGGCTGCCGGCCCACCGTGCCGGCCCACGAAAAAGCCGCTCCCTCAGTTTGGGGTCTGAGGGAGCGGCGGCTTATTCGGGTGGGACCTCAAGTGCCCGTCCGCGCTTGGTCAGTGGGCGGGCTCGGCAACCGGGTGGGCGGCAATCACCAGGTGGTCGCGGCCCAGGTTCCCTAGGGCCGAGGCACCCTGCGGCGACCCGAGCTCCTCGAAGAACTCCACGTTTGCCAGGACGTAATCGGCCCACGCATCCGGCACATCGTCCGAGTAGTAGATCGCCTCCACCGGGCACACCGGATCGCAGGCGCCGCAGTCCACGCATTCGGACGGGTGGATGTAGAGCGAGCGTTCACCCTCGTAGATGCAGTCCACCGGGCATTCCTCGATGCACGCCTTGTCCTTCACATCCACGCACGGCTGCGCGATCACGTAGGTCATGGCGTGCTACACACCGGTGTAGATGGTCTTGCCCCAGGTAAAGAAGTCCAGCGCGGACTTCCCCTGTTCGCGGAAGGTATTGGTGGAGGAGTCCTTCACGCCGCCGAACGGCACGTTCAGGTCCAGTCCAGCGGTGGGCCGGTTGACCTTGACCACGCCCGCCTGGGCGCGGGCCGCGAAGTCCGTGGCGCGTGCCAGGGAATCGGTGCAGATGCCGGCTGTGAGGCCGTAGCGCGAGTTGTTGATCGCGGCGAGCCCGGCCTCGTAGTCGGCCACTTCGAGGACAGCCACCACGGGGCCGAAGATCTCCTCGGTGACTGCGGCGTCGTCGGACGGGAGATCGGTGAGCACAGCGGCGGGGAAGAAGAACCCGGCGTCCGGGTCGCCGTCGTACTCGCCGTGCAGCAGGGTGACGCCGCGTTCGACGGCGGTACGCACCGCTGCCTGGTTCTGCTCGAACTGCTGCCCGCTCACCACGGCGCCCATCCGGGCGCCGGTGTCGAGGCCGTCACCGGTGCTGTAGGCTGCGGCCTCCTCGGTGAGCGCCTCAAGGAAGGCGGCACGGACGCCCGGGGTGACGTAAACGCGGGACGTCGCGGTGCAGGCCTGGCCGGTGAGGCCGAACGCGCCGGCTGCCACCACCTGGGCGGCCTTGCGGGCATCGGCGTCGTCGAGGACCAGGACGCCGTTCTTGCCGCCCATTTCCAGCTGGACGCGGGCGCGGCGGGCGTTGAGGATCTCCTGCAGGCCCAGCCCCACGTTGGTGGAGCCGGTGAACGAGAGCCCGGCGATGCGCGGGTCGCGGGCCAGGGCGTCGCCCACCACGCGTCCCTTGCCGTGCACCATGTTGAACACGCCGGCGGGGAGGCCGGCGTCGTGCAGGGCGCGTGCCAGGTGGGTGGCGGACAGCGGGGTGAGCTCGGCCGGCTTGATGACCACGGCGTTGCCGCTGATCAGGGCGGGAGCGGATTTCCAGGCCGGGATGGCGATGGGGAAGTTCCACGGCGTGATGAGCCCGACGACGCCCAGCGGTTCGCGGCGGGTGGTGATGGTGGTGTCCGGCAGGCCGCTGGACAGCACCTCGCCGGTGGCGGCCCAGCCGAGCGAGCCGAAGAAGCGCAGCACGTCCGAGGCGCGTTTGACCTCGCCCTTGGCCTCGGCGAGGGTCTTGCCTTCTTCGCGGACCAGGTCCTCGGCGATGGCGGTCTGGCGTTCGAGCAGCAGGTTTCCGGCGGTGATCAGGATGGCGCCGCGGGCCGGGGCGGGCATTGCAGCCCAGCCGGGCTGGGCTGTTGCGGCGGCGGTGATGGCGGCGTCGGTGTCCGCGGCGGTGCCGCTGGGGGAGAGGGCTGCGAGCTCGCCCGGGCGGGCCGGGTTCATCCGTTCGGTGTCGGCCTCGCCCAGCCATTCGCCGTTGATGAGGTGCCGGGCGGTGATGAGTTCGCGGTCGGTGGAGGTTGAGACGTCGGGGGCTGTGGAAGTCATGGTGTTCCTTCTGAAGAGTGAGGGGAGGCTACAGGCTGCGGATCAGGCCGCCGTCGCACCGCAGCGCGACGCCGGTGATGTACGACGCCGGGGCGCTGCACAGGAAGGCGGCGGCGGCGCCGAACTCCTCGGGTTCGCCGTAGCGGCGGGCGGGGATGGTCTTGCGGGATTCCAGCTGGATCTCCTCCAGCGTGGTGCCGCGTCGTTTGGCGGCGGCCTGGTCGAGTTCAGCCACGCGGTCCGTGGCGATCCGGCCGGGGAGCAGCATGTTAACGGTCACGGCATCCAGGGCCACTTCAGCGGCGAGGGTCTTGAGGTAGCCGGCGAGTGCGGCGCGCCCGGTGTTGGACACGGCCAGGTTGGGCAGCGGCGCCGCCACTCCGCTGGAGCCGACGGCGAGGATACGGCCCCAGCGCCGCTCCCGCATGCCCGGAAGCACCTGGGAGATCAGGGCATGGTGCGGCTTGACCAGCAGCTCGAAGGCCGCGGCGATGTCCTCGGAGCTGAGTGTCGCGGCGGCGCCCGGCTTGGGGCCGGGACCGTTCAGCACCAGGATGTCGATTGGGCCGAGGTCCGCCACCGTCTGTTCGACGGCGGACTCGATGCCTTCCGGCGTGGTGAGGTCCGCCTCGATGGCGATGGCACCGGTGCCATAGGCGGTGTGCAGGTCCGCGGCGATCTCCTTGGCGCGGTCGCGGCGGCGGCCGGTGACGGCCACGCGCACGCCCTCCGCGGACAACGCGCGGGCCACGGCCAGGCCCAGGCCTCCGGTGGAGGCGGCCACCAGGGCGGTCTTGCCGGCGATTCCCAGGTCCATCAGTAACTCCCTACAGGGGTTTGGTTGTTGGCATCATGTGCCGCTGATTCCAGCGCGGCTGCGGCTTCCCGCAGGTGCGTGAGCATGCCGTAGCGAAGCTTCTCCGGGAACGCCGCGGCCGGAGCCCGGACCCCCGAATCCTTGATGAGGCCGCGCTTCCGCAGGCATTCCTTGCGCACGGCCAGCGCGATTCTGGCCTGCTGCTCGAAGTTGATCAGCGGCAGGTACGGCAGCAACTGGTCACGTGCGGCCTCATAGCCGTCGCGCTGCCAGGACCGGACACAGGCGATCAGCGCCTCCGGGTAGGAGAATCCGGTCATGGCGCCGGCCGCGCCGGCCATGAGCTCGTCCAGCAGGCCCTGCCCGCCGAGCCCGCCGAAGACGGAAACCCCGATGGCGGCGGTCAGTTCCGCGACGGCCACGCTGGTGGGCGGGGCCTCGGCCTTCACCGCGACCACGAAGCTGCACCACTTCACCACGGAGATGAGGGCGGGAGTGCTGATGCTGACGCCGCTGGCCAGCGGATAGTCCTGCAGCACCACTTTCGCACCGGTGGCCCGGTGGATAGCATCCAGATGGGCGATCACCACTTCCGGCCGGGCGGAGTTGGCCTGCACCATCACGGCCGCCAGGCGCTCGCCAGCCACGGCCTGGGCTGCCTTGATCTCGTCGATGGCAGGGCGGGTGGCCAGTGCGGTGATGCCCACAACCAGCGGGAGGTCCGTGCATTCGACGGCGGTCTCAAGGACCTGGCGGCGCTCCTCTGCGGTGAGGGCCGCGGCTTCGCCGAACACACCCAGGACCGTCAACCCTGTGGCACCGATGGCCTCGTAGTGCTCCACGAGCTCGGACAGGCTGTCCAGGTCCACGTCCAGCGTGCTGCCTTGGAACGGCGTGGCCACCACACCCCAGACACCCGGCGCCAGGGACTCACGGGAATGGGACTCGCGTGCCTGGGTTTCGCAGGAATCCTTCCCGGGGCCGTCATTCAGTGATCCAGTCATTGAATCCTCCTCAAAATTGTTGGGCATCAGCGGCCCGGCCAGACCGGCGGCCGCTTTTCCTGGAAGGCGCGTACGCCTTCGGCCGAGTCCTCGCTGTCCAGTGCGGCCATGAGGGCCGGCAGCCGGAGGCCACGGGCCTCTTTGGCGGTGAGATGGCCGGTCTGCGTGACCATCTGCTTCACGGCGCGGACGGAGGTGGGGGCACAAACCACGATCTGGTCCACCCAGCGCTGCACCGCGGCGTCGAGCCCTTCTGCCGGGACCACCTCGTTCACCAGGCCCCTGGACTGCATCTCCGCGGCATCCGCCTTCCGGCCGGTGAGCAGCATGCCCATCGCCTGGGTGTGGGGGATGCGCCGCACCAGCTGGTGGATGCCGCCGTCGAGCGCCAAACGCCCCACGCGGGGTTCCGTCAGCCCGAACTTGGCGTTCTCCGATGCCACCACGATGTCCGCGCCGAGCACGATCTCCATGCCGCCGCCCAGGGCATAGCCGTTGACCCGGGCGATGACCGGTATGTCCAGGCTGGTGCGCAGGCTGAGCCCGCCGAACCCGTTCGGGTCCAGGCTGGCCCAGTATTCGAGGCCGGTCTTGTCCACGGCGGAGGCGGACATGTCCGCCCCGACGCAGAAGGCCCGGGTGCCGGCGCCGGTGATGACGACGGCACGAACGTCGGGGTCCTGCTCCAGCTGCTCCCAGATCTCGTTGAGCCGTGCCTGGGCGGTGCCGTCGACGGCGTTGAGCACGTGCTGCCGGTCGATCACCACCGTGGCCACGTGGTTCTCTATGGTCAGTGTGACCTGGTCCACTGCCTGTTCCACAACGGCCGTCACCGCAGCACCCCCAGCTGCTGCAGGCGCTCGATGGTCTCCTCATCGAAGCCGTTCTCCAGCAGGACCTCCACGTTGTGCTCGCCCAGGCGCGGCGCCACGCGCCGAACCGTGGGCGGGGTGGCGGAGAGCCGGATGGGCGCGTTGAGCATGCGCACCGTGCCGACGCCGGGGTGTTCGGCCTCCACGATCATGCCGTTGGCTTCGGTCTGCGCATCGGCCAGGGCCTGCTCCAGGGTGTGGACAGGTGCGTTGAGCAGCCCCTGGTCCTCCAGCTTGCCGGTCCAGTACTCGGTGGTGTTGGTGGCAATGCGCTCGCGGAAGATGGCCTGCAGGGCCGGCTTGTGCTGGAACTGCTGCCTCAGGTCGGCGAACTCGGGCCGGAGCGTGAGGTCCTCGTCCAGGCCGAGTGCCTCGGAGATGCGGGCCAGCGGGTCCGGGGTGAAGCCGCCCACCATGCACACGGCGCCGTCGGTGGTTTCGAACACTCCGCTCAGGGGCATGGCGCCCCAGTTGACCTCGTAGCCGCGGTTGAGCTGCATGCAGGCCTCCTGCATCTGCAGGTGCAGCATGGAGTCGTACATGGTCACCTCCACCTTCTGGCCGACGCCGGAAGTTTCCCGGGTGCGCAGCGCCAGCAGGATGCCCTGCATGAGGTGCATGCCCGTGATGTAGTCGCACAGCGTGGTGGGGTAGATCGAGGGTTTCTGGTCGTCCGATTCCCGCCGCCACATCACGCCCGAGTAGGCCTGGGCGATCGCGTCCTGGCCGCCCTTGTGGGAGTACGGGCCCACCGGGCCGAAGCCTGTGCCGGAGGCCCAGATGATGCCCGGGTTCTCCGCCTTGAGCTCCTCGTAGCCGAACCCCATCCGCTCCATCACGCCGGAGCGGAAGTTGCTGACCACCACGTCCGCGTCCGCCATGATGGCGTGCAGGACATTCCGGCCTTCCTCGGTGCGGGTATCGATTGAGATACTGCGCTTGTTCCGGTTGATGGACAGGAAGATCGGGTTGTCCTGGCCGTCCTTGTCCGGGAAGGAGTTGCGCGAGATATCCCCGGCGCCCGGGCGTTCCACCTTGATGATGTCCGCGCCGTAGTCGCCCAGGAGCTGGGTGCAGGACGGGCCCATGAATACCTGCGTGAAGTCCACGATCTTGATGCCGTGGAGGGGGAGCGGGGTGCCGACGGGCTGGACATCGCTCTGGGCATCGGTCTGGGGGACGGCAGCGGCGGCGGGCGCCGCCGTCGTGCGTGCCTGTTCCGTCCGTTCCTCAGTCACGGTGCTCATGCCGGAACCGCCGCGTCGGCGTCCACGGTGGCGTTCGACGACGGGACGTCGCCCGGGTCGGCGCCGTGCCGGCGCATGCCCTGCTGGATGTCCAGCGCGGACACGTCGCGGACCAGGACGCCGTTCCCGACGGCGAGGGCTGCGGCAACGCCGACGGCCTGGCCCATGGCCATGCAGGGCGGGATCTCGCGGGACATCTTCTGCGCCTCGGGGGTGGCGGAGTAGTGGCGGCCCGCCACCAGGAGCTGGTCCACTTCCTTGGGCAGCAGCGAGCGATACGGGTAGTAGTAGTCGCGGCCGCGGGCCACGGTGTCCGCGAAGTGCCGGCGCTGCGTGACGTCGTCCTTGGTCATGACGTACTCGCCCTGCAGCAGGCGCGTCTGGCGGACGCCCATCTGGGAGGCGACGTCCAGCATGTAGCAGTTCTCGAAGCCGGGGAGGTTGGCGCGGACGTAGTCCACAGCCTCGGAGATCCGGTCCCGGGCGGCGAACTCCGCGGCCGTCATGTCCGCCGGGTCCACGCCGTCGAAGCCGGTCATGTGCGGGGCGTTGCACCAGACCACGCCGTCGATGGGGGTCTTGAGCCACCACAGTTCCCAGGCGCCGCCGAGGAGGCGCTTGATCTTGCGGTTGATGGCGCGGGCTTCCTTCGGGTTGGCCTGCTCGAACGCCTCGGCTGCGTCCGTGTCCACGTTGCCCAGGCGGAAGACGAGCGTGGTGAGGTAGTTGTCCTTGGCGTAGCTGGCGCCGGCCCGGGAGGCGACGTCGATGTCGCCGGTGGTGTCGATGACGATGTCCGCCATGAACGCCTGCGGGCCCAGCTTGGTCTCGCAGATGACGCCCTTGATCACGCCGTTGTCCACGATGGGGCGGGAGAACCAGGAGTGCAGGCGCAGGTCCACGCCGGCCTCGCGGACCAGGTCGTTGGAGACGCGCTTCCAGCCGTCCGGATCGAACGCAGCGGCGTAGCAGATGGGCTTGGGATTGGTGTGGGAGTGGAAGTCGAAGGTGCCGTAGCGGCCCCACTTGTTCCAGAGTTCCTCGGAGGTCTTGCGGTCATCGGCCGGGGGGACGACGGCGAGGCCCAGCCTCTGCAGGCGCTCGACGTATTCGGACACGATGCCGGTAACGGTGATTTCCTGGCCGTTGATCATGTCGTCGAGCACCAGGACCATGCCGCCGGAGGCAAGGCCACCGAGGGATGAGTAGCGTTCCAGCAGGGTGACAGTGGCGCCGGAGCGGGCTGCGGTGACGGCTGCGGCCACACCTGCGGGGCCACCGCCCACCACGAGGACGTTCGAACGGGAGATGACCGGGGCGGTGAGGTCCGCCGTCGTGGTGGCAAGTTCCAGCGAGGACGTTGTTTCAAGCGAGTTCATGGGAGGGATCCTTAGTTTCCGACGAAGAGGCCGCTGCGGCGACGGGCGGCGAGGTAGAAGACGATGCTGAGGATGGACAGGACGGCCACGTAGACCGGGAAGACCCAGCTGAGGTTCATGGACTGGAGCCAGACCAGGAGGTAGGACGCCGTGCCGCCGAACAGGGCAACGCCGATGCCGTAGCCGAGGGCCACGCCGGTGCCGCGGCAGTTCTTGGGCATCAGGGACGTGCTGACCACGTTGTAGAGGGTCATGTTCAGGACCAGGACCACGGAGCCGCCCAGGAGGACTGCAGCGAAGCCGCCGATGCCGGGCTGGACGTACATGAGCATGAGGAACACGGACGGGATGGCCAGGATGCGGGTGATCAGGAACCAGCGCGACATGGACTTGCCGTCGGCCAGCTTGCCGATGATCCAGCTGCCCAGCACCAGGACGACGCCGAGGATGGTGGTCAGGGCGAACACTGCCGTGGGATCTTCCTTGAACCCGCTGCGTGCCGCGCTGGGCAGGCCCACGTTCCAGGCGTAGTTGTACGCCTGGGCTGCGCCGACGACGAAGATGATAGCCAGGACGGACAGCCAGTGCTTGCGGACTCCGGTCCAGACGGCGCCGGGGGTGTTGGTGGCCATTTCCTCGGGCTTGAGGGTTTCGGGCAGGGCGCGGCGGAGGTAGACAACGACGAAGCCGAAGGCCGCACCGATGATGAACGGTACGCGCCAGCCCCAGTCGGCCATGGCCGCACCGCCGAGGGTGAGGCTGCAGAGGAAGCTGACCAGCGAGGCGAGCAGGATGCCGATGTTGACGTAGAAGGACATGATGCCGGCCACATAGCCTTCGCGGCCTTCCGGAACCAGTTCCACGGCGTGCGAAGTGGAGAGCGGGGCTTCGATGCCGGTGGAGATGCCCTGCAGGACGCGGCACGCGACGAGGATGATGCCGGCCCAGGCACCGATCTGCTGGTAGCTCGGGCAGACGGCGATGACCAGGGTGGTGCCGGCCATCAGCATGATCGACAGCAGCATCACGCGGCGGCGGCCGATGCGGTCCGCCAAGGTGCCGAGCAGGATGCCGCCGAGCGGCCGGAACGCGAAGCCGACGGCGAACACGGCCAGGGCGTTCAGCGTGGCGGAGAGGGGATCGGTGTTGGGGAAGAAGTTGGGGCCGATGAAGGCGGAGAGGAGGCCGAAGACCATCCAGTCGTACCATTCGAGGGCGTTGCCCAGGCCCAGTCCCAGCAGGCCCTTGCGGACGGCCGGGGTGAGTTTTTCGGGTGTGCGGGTTGGTGCGGGGGCGTGACTACTTTGTCTGTCCCTCGGGGGTCTGTCGCTTGTGTGTCGAGCATGGAAGTGTCCTTACGCTTACGCCGTAGTGGGCGTGGGAGGGTATGACGCATCGATGTCTTGGGGGGCAGGACGGAAGATGCGAAGGATGCAAGGACTGTCGGCGGGCATGGTTTCAGGCCCGGACAGTGATGAGACGGTAAGTGCCGGTTGGGGTCGGCGGATTACCACGCGTGTGGTGCGTTAACCCAGATCGCTACGCATACCTCTTCGTAGCTGTTCTTGTACCAGTGCGGGATCTCCGATGAATATGTGATCGAATCACCCTCGCTGAGGCTGTGGCAGACGCCGTCAAGGTAGACGTCTTTACGGCCTGAGACGATGTAGCAGAACTCCTCGCCGCTGTGGCTAAAGGGATTTGAGCTGGTGTCGTGTCCGGGCGGGGTCATGATCCACTGGGCTTCGATGCCGCCGTTGAGGCCGGGGGTGAGCAGCTCGTGCACTGCTTCGCCAACGGATTCGCGGGTGACGCCCTTGAGGTTGCGCCGTTCGGATTTGCGGACCACGGGGGACTTGGAGGCTTCCTGTCCGATGAAGAATTTCCCCACCGGAATGTCCAGGCCGTGGGCCAGTTGCGCCAGGGTGGTGAAGGATGGGTTGGCCATGCCGCGCTCGATCTGGCTGACGATCGCCTGGCTGAGGCCGGTAATGTCCGAGAGCTTGGCCAGGGTCATGCCTTTTTCCTTGCGCATGGACCGCACCTTGTTGCCGACCGTAACCAGCAGGGCGCTGGTGGCGGGCGGGGCGGGGGTGGTGCTCTCGGTGGTCATTGGCGTATCTTTCACTGGGTGACCTGACTCACACAACTATAGTGAAGATTTTTAGCGAGTCAATGATTCTTCTTCATTAAATTGAAAATCATTACAGGAATGAAGATTCGTGAGTGGTTCCGGCGGCCGCAGCGCCCACGGGGTTGCCCATCCGAGCTGCCCACCCGCCGTCGGGCCTTAACGCAAAAAAGCTGGTGCAGCCGCCTGCGACTTCACAGGACAACTGCACCAACCGGTGGTTAAAACATTTCAGATTGCTATGAAGCGTTCCTCATTAGCGGCTCCTTATGTCCCGGCTAAGGCGATCCGGGCTACGGGCGGTCCTCGGCCAGATGCCGCGAAAGGATCCAGCCGACGCCAATCATCAGCACACCCAGCACCATGTGGGTCCAGTTATCCATCGTGTTCAGCGACAGGAAATTAGCTGCCGATCCCACTCCGACACTGAGCCCGAAGATGCTGAGGACGATGTACAGCGCACCAAAGCCCATGAGGAAGTTCCGGGCGCCCATTCCACTGCGGGACATTGCCCAGCCTGTTGCGCCGATGACCAGCTGCACGATGTTGAGCAGCATGGACACCTGGAACAGGTTCAGGAACATGGCGTGCGAATCAGGCCCAAGGAACCTCAGTTCGCTGTACTGCTGGGTAATGCCCGGGATGAACCCCAGAACACCCACCAACATAAGGACAATACCTGCACCCATGCCAACGTTTTGAACGTCAGTACGTCCAAAGTGAACGCCATGTGCATGTGGGGATGCGGTAGTCATTTTTCTGCCTCCAACCACTGATTGCGGACATTCCAATTTTACGGCCCAGTAATGAAAAAAGCGCCGGGGATGGGGACTTCTGCCCAGCGACAGAACCGCCCTGTTCTGCTGGACTGGCAGGACCATGCGCCCTTCACAATTGATGCTCCGAACCCTCGTGGCCACCGTCATGCTGCTGCTCGGCGCCGGCTGCAGCGTGGCCGTTCCGGCCAGCCAGGCCCCCGCCGTGGGGGCGCTGAAGATGCAGGACCCCGCAAGGCCGGCGGCGCCCACAGCCGGTTCCCGTCCGCTGAACGCCCGACCCCTGAACAGGGCCGAACAGCTCCTGCCCAAGGTCAACGCGCAGCCGTGGCAGGCGCCGCTGCCGGTGGTGGTGCAGTCCGCCAGCAAGGACATGCAGTGCTCCATCGGCGCGGACGCGGCGGCCTGCCACTTCCTCACCGACGTCGCGCCCCGGCCCGGGGACATCAAGGGCCAATGCACCGGGCTCAGCGAATACTTTGGCGGCTATGCGGTGGTGACGCTCGACGGCGGCGCCCAGTACGGGCTGTGCGGCAACGGAACGTCCCCCATGGAGGCGGAGGAAGTGGCCGGGCCGGCATTCCCGGGGCCGTGGATCCAGGACGGCCAGACGGTGCGGCTGGGCAACATGGTGTGCGAACGTGCTCCGGGCGCCATGACCTGCGCGCATCTTCGGACAGGGCACGGCTTCATGATCAGCAGGGACAACTATGAGCTCTGGTAACTCCCGGATTTGAGCCTGTCGCAGACGGGCACCGGCCGCCTCCCGTGACACCATGGAACACGATGAAACTGCGCGCTGATCAGACCGGAGAAACTGGCATTCCCATGCCCTTGTGGCTGCAGGGAGCGCTCGAGTCGGCGCAGGCTGCGGTGATTTCCGCCCTGGTGGTGCTGGCGCCCATCGTGGCGGTCTGGGCCACGGCCGGTTTCCGGAACAACGACTTCGACGCCCTGGCCAGGCTCGGCGGCCAGGCCTGGCTGCTGATCCACGGCGTGCCCCTGCATCTGACAATGGTGGCGGGGGAGGCCGCAGCGCAGACCGAGTCGGGAACGCTGTCGCTGATCCCGCTGGGCCTCACGCTCATACCGTTCCTGCTCGCATGGCGCGCCGGCCGACGGCTGGCCCGGGCGTCCTACACCGACCAGCTCTGGCAGGCGTTGCTGGGTTCCTGGCTTGTGTACGGCAGCTTCGGCCTGGCCACGGGCTTCGTCTGCCGCACGGACGACGTCGCCATCCACCTCTGGGTCGCCGGGCTGATGCCGCTGGTTCCGTTCGGCCTGGGCATGGTGGTGGGCGCCCGGCGCGAAGCCGGGTCCTGGAGTCGCCTCATTGGCGTCGACGCCGTGGACTGGCTCGCCCGGACCAGCCAGCATTCCCGCTGGGCCGGTTCCTACCTGGGCTCCTCCATCAAGGCAGGCTTTGTGGCTCTGATGGCCGCTTTCACCATGTCCGCGGCGCTGCTGGCGGTGGATCTGTTTATCCACTGGGACCGGGTGATCGCCGTGTATGAAGGGCTCGACGCCGGCGCCATGGGCGGTGCCGTACTCACCATCGCGCAGCTCGGCTTCCTGCCGAACCTGGCGGTCTTTGCGCTCGCCTGGACCTCCGGGGCCGGCTTCGCCCTGGGAATCGGATCCCAGGCCGGACCCCTTGGAACCGCCGTTGGCCCGCTGCCCTCCATCCCGGTGTTCGCCGCGCTGCCGTCCGGCTCGCTCGACTACGGCTTCGTGGCGCTCGTTGTGCCCGTTCTGGCCGGCGTCCTGGCAGGCTGGTGGTTCCTTCGCGAAGGCGAAAACCACTTTGACGAATGGCTGTCGATCAAGGTCCGGTCCCGCTGGTTCACGGCGTCGGCCTCGACTGTCGTCCTTGGCGCGATCATCGGGGTGGCGGCAGGACTGATGGCCGCTGGCCTTGCCTGGATGGCGCGCGGATCGGCCGGGATCGGCCGTCTCACGGACATCGGCCCCGACCCGCTTGGCACCGCGCTGTGGGTGGCCGCGGAGGTGGGCATCGGCGTCGTCATCGGGTACGCGGCGGGACCCTGGCTGGAACGCCAGCAGAAGCTGCGCGAAGCTGACCTGGAAGCGGCCCAGCCGTAGGTCTGGGCATCGCTTTCGGCCAGCCGGCCCGGCCGGACAGCAGGACCCGGGGCCGGCTTAGCGGAGCTGGGCGGGGAGGGATTTCTCCAGCTGGGTCTGGCACTGGGCCATGGCCTGCTGGGTGAGTGCGGAGCGTGAGCACTGCTGGAAGTCCCGCATCTGGGTGAAGAACGCCGCGGAAACCAGGAGCAGCAGCACCATCACCGCAGTCACCACCAGCCCCGAGATGGTCCCGAAGAGCACCAGCTTTGATTCCTTCAGGCGGATGGCGCGGACCAGGACCATGACGCCCACCGCAATGCCCGCCGCCGTGAGGATGGCAGTGAGCCACAGGTAGTTCAGGTCCAGCTGGTAGACGAAAAACGCGCCCAGCACGGCCACAATGAAGATGCGGAACAGGTTGCGCGTCTTCAGCTGTGACGTTTTCGCGGCCTCGCTGAGGGGCTGCTGGAGACCGGCGGGGTCCTTCGGGGGGTTCATGTTTTCAAGCCTACGCGAGCCGCCCATAAGCTAGAGCCATGCGCATCGTAGTCCTAGTGTCCGGTACCGGCTCCAACCTCCAGGCAGTCATTGACGCCGTCAAGGCGGGAGAGCTGGACGTGGAAATTGCCGCTGTCGGCGCCGACCGGCCGGGGACCTACGGCGTTGAGCGGTCGGCTGCGGCCGGCATTCCCACGTTCGTGGTGGACTTCAAGGCTTACGCGGACCGTGGCGACTGGAACGCCGCTCTGACCGAAGCTGTGGCCGCGTATCGGCCGGACGTGGTGGTGTCCTCTGGCTTCATGCGGATTGTCAGCCCGGAGTTCATCGACGCGTTCGACGGCAAATACCTCAACACCCACCCCGCGCTGCTGCCGGCGTTCCCCGGAGCGCACGGGGTGCGCGATGCCATGGCCTACGGCGTGAAGGTCACCGGCTGCACCGTGCACTGGGCCGACGCTGGCGTGGACACCGGCCCCATCATCGCCCAGGAAGCCGTTGCCATCCGCGACGACGACACCGAGGACACCCTGCACGAGCGCATCAAGGTGGTGGAGCGCAGGCTCCTGGTCTCGACCCTGGCGCAGCTCGGCGCCGCGTAGCCTCCGACCTCCCGCCCCTCCCGCACCGTTCCTTCCCAACTAGGTAGCAGCAGGTGTCGTTTTGGCGGCTCAAAACGACACCTGCTGCTACCTAGTTGGGCTGTGTGCGCTTAGGCCTGTGGATAACTTCCTCGCCCCCGCACAATATTTGCCACGATGGGGCGATGAAGACCCCGCAGCCGCTGCCGGAACCACTCAGTTCCGCAGCGTTCACGTACCAGGAAGCGGTCGACGCCGGTGTGACCCGCCGCCGCTTGCGTCACCGTTCGCTGTCCGCGCCAAGCCGCGGAATCAGGCAGCCGGGGCAAAGCGACGGCACCGGACTGCTGCCGCAAGTCCGACCCGTCACCTTGGTCACCGAATTCTCGGCCGCGTCCCACGCCACCGCGTTCACACTTTGGTCGTTTCCGGGCTTCCTGCCGGGCACTGACGAGACGATCATTCACATTTCCCGTCCGGACACGTTGGCAATCCCCAGACGAACCGGCGTACGGGGGCATCGCGGTCAGTTCTTTGGAGACGAAATTGTCGCTCTCCACGGACTGCTGGTCACCTCGAGGATACGGACATGGCTGGACTGCGCTCGGAAAATGAGCATTGATGAACTGACCGTGGTCGCGGACTACCTGCTGAGAATTCCCAGGCCGGATTTCGAGGGGCGGGCTGAGCCACACGCCACGCGTGAACAACTCGAGGACATGCTGGACCGACACAAAGGAACACCCGGCATTCGGAAGGCCCGGCTTGCCCTGGAACAGGCCCGGGTAGGAGCCGATTCAGCACCGGAGACCCGTCTTCGGCTGGCACTGGAAAACGCCGGTCTGCCCGAACCGAAACTGAACGTGCCCACAGAGCTGCATGCCGGCGTCGTGCGTCAACCGGATCTGAGCTATCCGGAACGCAAAGTGGCGGTGGAGTACGAAGGCGAGGGCCATTCCGAGGCAGCGCAGATCGTCAAGGACATCGCCCGCGAAGACGATTTCGCCCGCGCAGGGTGGACCCTCGTGCGGATCTCCAAGCGCCACATGGAGAACAACGCACGCCCTGCGGTAGCGAAGGTCCGCTCCGCGCTCCTCAGCCGCGGGTGGTTACCCAAGTAAGTAGCAGCAGGTGTCGTTTTGGGGGCTCAAAACGACACCTGCTGCTACCTAGTTGGGAAGGGGAGGGAGCCGCTTACGTCAGCGTGCGCTGCTTGGTCTCTGGGGAGAAGAACGCCATCCACAGCACTGACAGCAGGACCAGCCCGCCGGCCAGGGCGAAGGACGTCGCCAGGCCAAGCTGCGGCCATAGGATCGAAGCGAAAATCAGCGGTCCGAAGCCCGCCCCAGCCGCGAGAACGTCGACGCCCAGCCGAAGCCCGTGCCGCGCAGGTCCGTGGGATAAAGCTCAGAGACGTACGTATACAGCACCGGAATGGCCACCTGCACGATGAAGCCGAACACCAGGAGCCAGAACACCGCGGCGGACGGGATATCCACCACAAACGCCACAATCACCAGGGTCAGTGCGGACAGCGGCCCGGTGATCGCCAGGATCCACTTGCGCCCCATCCGTTCCACCAGCACAGCGGCCACCACCACGCCCAGGAGCCCGACGGCGGCCATGGACGCCGTGGTGATGAACGCCTTGTAGTCCTCGAATCCGGCGCCGATCAGGATCCGCGGCATCCACGTCAGGGACAGGTAGTAGACCAGCAGGATGCTGAAGAACAAGGACCACGCAGCGGCGGTGATCTTCCAGTTGAACCTCCAGACGCGGACCAGCTGGAGCCAGGCGCTGCCGGCGGAGAGCCGCGGTGCATCCTGCGCGTCCGGGAGGCTGTAGGCGCGGGGCTCGGCGCCTGTGGCCATGACCAGGTCGTCAATCACCTTTGCGGCCTCGTCTCGGCGGCCCTTGCGGATGAGGAAGAGCGGCGACTCAGGCACGCCGCGCCGCACCCAGAACACCAGCAGGGCCGGCAGCACCATCACCAGCATGGTCAGCCGCCAATCGGCGAAGGCGGCAACGAGCCAGGCGGAGATAAACCCGCACAAGGCAGCGCCCACAGGCCACCAGCCATCCATTGCCGTGAGGACCTTGCCGCGCTGCTTCCGCGGCGTGAATTCACCCACCAAGGCATAGTCCACCGGGATGCACCCGCCCAGGCCGAAACCGGCCATGAAACGGAACACACAGAACCAGATGAAATCGGGGGAGAAGGCGCCCAGGACCGTGAAGAGGGAGAAGATCAGCAAGGTGGCCGTGAAGGCCTTCTTGCGTCCGATGGTGTCCGCGATGGTGCCCCAGGCGAACGCGCCCAGGGCCATGCCAATGAGGTTCGCCGTGCCGATCCAGGCAGCATCGCCGGGGGAGAGCGCCCAGTGCTTGGACAGCAGCGGAATGAGGATCCCGTTGAGCGTCACGTCCCACGCGTCGAACATGAAACCCAGGCCGCCGATCACGAAGATCCGCCCCTGGACTTTCCATCGCCACGGCAGTTCCTGGACCACCTGTTCGCCGCTGGGCACAGTGGTGTAAGTATTCATCTCGGCCTCCTGAGGAAACTTTACGTTGCACGGCCGGGTCCGTGCGCAGCCTTCACGGTGCGTGCGCAGCCTTCACAGTCGGGCGCGCAGGGAGGGCAGCCCGCAGGACACGATAAACTGGCCACATCCCCACCAACCGCGGCACCAACCGTGTCAAAAGACGGAGACCTTTGTGAGCTTTACGCAGCTAGACCGTGTTCCCATCCGCCGAGCCCTGATCTCGGTCTACGACAAGACCGGTCTGGAGGAGCTCGCCAAGGGCCTGCACGAAGCCGGCGTCAAGATCGTCTCCACCGGCTCCACCGCCAAGAAGATCGCCGCCGCGGGCATCCCAGTGCAGGAAGTCGAGGAAGTCACCGGCTCCCCGGAGATGCTGGACGGCCGCGTCAAGACGCTCCACCCTCGCGTCCACGGCGGCATCCTGGCCGACCGCCGCGTCCCTGCCCACATGGAAACGCTGGCCGGCATGGAGATCGAGGCCTTCGACCTCGTCGTCGTGAACCTGTACCCGTTCGTCGAGACCGTCAAGTCCGGTGCCGCGCAGGACGACGTCGTGGAACAGATCGACATCGGAGGCCCCGCCATGGTGCGTTCCGCAGCGAAGAACCATGCCGCCGTCGCCATTGTGGTGGACCCCACGTTCTACGGCGACGTTGTCCGCGCCGCCGTTGAAGGTGGCTTCGACCTGAAGACCCGCCAGCGCCTGGCTGCCAAGGCCTTCGCGCACACCGCCACCTACGACAACGCGGTTGCCACCTGGACCGCCAGCCAGTTCCTCGATGAGGACGGCGACGGCATGATCGACTGGCCAGCCTACGCCGGCCTCGCGCTGGAACGCTCCGAGGTTCTCCGCTACGGCGAAAACCCGCACCAGCAGGCCGCACTGTACGTGGACAAGGCCGCTCCGGCCGGCATCGCCCAGGCGGACCAGGTCCACGGCAAGGCGATGAGCTACAACAACTTCGTTGACGCCGACGCCGCCCTCCGGGCCGCATTCGATTTCGCCGAGCCGGCCGTGGCCATCATCAAGCACGCCAACCCGTGCGGCGTGGCCGTCGGTTCCGCCGACGCCGCGGACCCCATCGCGGACGCCCACGCCAAGGCCCACGCCTGCGACCCCGTCTCCGCATTCGGTGGTGTCATTGCAGCCAACCGCACGGTGACTGCCGGGATGGCGAACACTGTCGCCGGCATCTTTACCGAAGTGGTCATCGCCCCGGACTTCGAGCCGGAAGCCGTGGAAATCCTCTCCAAGAAGAAGAACATCCGGCTGCTTGCCCTGCCCGAAGGCTATGACCGGTACCCGGCCGAAATGCGCCAGGTCTCCGGCGGCGTGCTGGTCCAGGTCACGGACAAGGTGGACGCCGACGGCGACGACCCCGCCAACTGGACCCTTGCCGCCGGTGAAGCCGCTGACGCCGCCACGCTGGCTGACCTCGCGTTTGCCTGGACCGCCTGCCGTGCCGCCAAGTCCAACGCGATCCTGCTGGCCGATCACGGAGCCGCGGTCGGCATCGGCATGGGCCAGGTGAACCGGCTCGATTCCTGCAAGCTGGCCGTGGAACGCGCCAACACTCTCGGCGTGACGGTGGACTCCGACAGTGCTGTTGGGGGCGATGCCCCCGGCGGTGCCTCCAACACCGTTGCCAGCGGCGCCCCGCAGCGTGCCCGCGGTGCCGTGGCAGCCTCCGATGCATTCTTCCCGTTCGCTGACGGCCTGCAGATCCTGATCGACGCCGGCGTCCGTGCCGTGGTCCAGCCCGGCGGTTCCGTCCGGGACGACGAGGTCATCGCCGCGGCCAACGCCGCGGGCATCACCATGTACTTCACCGGTGCGCGCCACTTCTTCCACTAGCACCTGCTGACCACGTACGACGGCGACCGCCCCCGAAAAGGGACGGTCGCCGTCGTCGTTAATTCAGTTAGCCCTCTTCGGTTCCGGCGTCCGCGTCAGCGCCGGGTTCCGTGTCAGGTGCCCCGTCAGGTTCCGGAAGCCGAACCTCCCGCGGTTTCGCTCCGGCCATCCGTTCAGGGGTCCAGTAGGCGATGATCTCCTCCGGGGCCTGGCTGATGTCGCTGTGGCTCACGCCCTCATCTCCGGGATCCTGGTTGTCAGTTCGCTGATGATGCATTCGAGTACGCCTGCTGGATGACCGAGCCCCAGTACGGTCCGTACATGACCTCGGACCGGCTGCCGTAGCCATAGCTGTTGATCGAGTTCTGATAGCCGCTGGAATCGGTGCCGATGAACCAGGGACCGCCGGAGGAACCGCCGGTCATGTCGCACGGGATGCCCTGGGTCTGGAACTGCGGGCTGTACGGATCATTGCTTGCCGGTCCGGTGCAACTCACCAGGGATGCGCCGTTGAACGGGGAGGCGGCGGGGTAGCCGTAGGACTTGTAGGCCAGGCCGCGGGCGGCGTTGAACTGGACACCCGAAGCACCCACGACGTCGGCCAGGTTCTGGCCGTTGAGCTGGGATACGACGGCGAAGCCGGTGTCGTACTGCATGTCACCGGCGGAGCTCCACTGGGTGGGGGTGTACAGGGCTTTCGCGGCCCATTTGCCGTAGGGTGCGGCGCCGTCCAGGTACGCCGGAACAAAGACGAAGTTGGTGGCGAATGCGCCCGGACCCTCGTTGACGCAGTGGCCGGCCGTGGACACGGTGCTCTTGTTGTTGGAGACCACGGAGTTGCCCGAGCAGACGTAGTTGCTGCCGCCCATCGTGAAGAAGACCTTGCCGATGTGGGACACCGGACTTTCGTCGGCATGCAGCGGAGTCTTGCCCCTGCCTGACTTGCCGGCAATCCTGGTGCTGGAGCCCTTTTCCACCGCCGCGGCTGACGAGGCGTTGCCGCGCTGGAGGGCCTTGCTGGCCAATACGTCGCCGGGGACGGCCGTGCGCATCCGGTCGGCCGTCCAGTAGTTGGCGGCACTGCTGCTGTCCACCGACTGGGCGGCAACCTGCCCGTCCCCTGTGATGATGCGGGTGCGGCGGTTGCCCCGCCGGCTGCGCAGACGGCAAGCAGTGCCGCGGCGGAGAGGCTCAGGAGGCTGGTGGCCAGAGTCTTCGTATTCGTCATGGTTGTCCTAACCAGAAGTGATGCGGCGGCCTCAGATGGTGGCCGCCGCTGGTGGAATGAACCTACCCAGCCATGACAATTTTGTAAAGCAATACACAACTCTTGTATTGGTGGCGTTTGTAAACGCTTGCCTGGTCCTCCACGGCGTTGGCCGGGGTCATGCTACGCGCTTTCGCGGGCCCCGGTAGGCGTCAACCCGCCCTGCTCGGGTAAGTTAAGTATGTTGAAATAACGCCAGAGTTCCAGATGTATATACCTTCAGGAGACGCCCAAGCAATGGCCAAGATTATCTATACCCACACTGACGAAGCGCCCATGCTGGCCACCTATTCGTTCTTGCCGATTGTCGAGGCCTATGCGTCGACTGCCGGTGTGGAAGTGGAGACCCGCGACATTTCGCTCTCTGGCCGCATCATTTCCGTGTTCGGTGACTACCTGACCGAGGAGCAGCGGATCAGTGATGCCCTCGCCGAACTGGGCGCCCTGGCTAAGAAGCCGGAAGCCAACATCATCAAGCTGCCCAACGTCAGCGCCTCCGTTCCGCAGCTGAAGGCGGCCATCGCCGAGCTCCAGGCCCAGGGCTACGACCTCCCGGACTACCCGGACAACCCGTCCTCTGACACCGATACGGACATCCGCTCCCGCTACGACAAGATCAAGGGCTCGGCCGTGAACCCGGTCCTGCGCGAAGGCAACTCCGACCGCCGTGCACCGCTCTCCGTCAAGAACTACGCCCGCCAGAACCCGCACTCCATGGGCGTGTGGAGCCCGGAGTCCAAGACCAACGTGGCCACCATGGCTGCCGAAGACTTCCGCTCCAACGAGAAGTCCGTTGTCATCGAGGCTGATGACACTGTCAAGATCCAGCTGGTCAAGGAAGACGGCACCGTCAAGGTCCTCAAGCGCGGGTTCCCCGTCCTTGCCGGTGAAGTTGTGGACGGCACCGTGATGCGCGCCGCCGCGCTGGATGAATTCCTGGCTGCCCAGGTTGCCCGCGCCAAGGAAGAAGGCGTGCTCTTCTCCGCACACCTGAAGGCCACCATGATGAAGGTGTCCGACCCCATCATCTTCGGCCACGTGGTCAAGGCTTACTTCACGGAACTGTTCGACACCTACGGTGTACAGCTCGCCGCCGCCGGCCTGAGCCCCAACAACGGCTTGGCCTCCATCCTCGGCGGCCTCGAAGAGCTGCCGGAAGATGTCCGCGAAGGCGTCCAGGCTGCCATCAAGAAGGGCCTCGAAGAAGGCCCCGCACTGGCCATGGTGGACTCCGACAAGGGCATCACCAACCTGCACGTTCCCAGCGACATCATCGTTGACGCTTCCATGCCCGCCATGATCCGCTCCTCCGGCCACATGTGGGGCCCCGACGGCAAGGAAGCCGATACCCTCGCCGTCCTCCCGGACAGCAGCTACGCCAGCATCTACCAGGTTGTCATCGACGACTGCCGCGCCCACGGCGCCTTTGATCCCACCACCATGGGCACCGTTCCCAACGTGGGCCTCATGGCGCAGGCCGCCGAGGAATACGGCAGCCACGACAAGACCTTCGAGATCCAGTCGGCCGGCACGGTCCAGCTCGTGGACAGCAAGGGCAACGTCCTGATCGAACACCAGGTCTCCCCGGGCGACATCTGGCGCGCCTGCCAGGCCAAGGACGTCCCGATCCGCGACTGGGTTAAGCTGGCCGTCACCCGCGCCCGTGCCTCGGAGACCCCCGCCGTGTTCTGGCTGGACGAGGGGCGCGCCCACGACGCCAACCTGATCGCCAAGGTCAAGGAATACCTCAAGGAATACGACACCGAGGGCCTCCAGATCGAGATCATGTCCCCGGAGAAGGCCACCGCCTTCACCCTCGAGCGCATCCGCAAGGGCGAAGACACCATCTCGGTGACCGGCAACGTGCTCCGCGATTACCTCACGGACCTGTTCCCCATCCTGGAACTGGGCACCAGCGCCAAGATGCTTTCCGTGGTTCCGCTGATCAACGGCGGCGGCCTCTTCGAAACCGGTGCAGGCGGATCCGCCCCGAAGCACGTCCAGCAGCTGCTGAAGGAAAACCACCTGCGCTGGGACAGCCTGGGTGAATTCCTGGCCCTCGCCGTGAGCTTCGAGCACCTCGCGACCACCACGGGCAACAAGCGTGCACAGGTTCTCGCCGACACCCTGGACCGCGCCACCGGCACGTTCCTGCTCGAAAACAAGTCCCCGCGCCGCAAGGTGGGGGAGCTGGACAACCGTGGAAGCCACTTCTACCTCGCCAAGTATTGGGCGCAGGAACTGGCCAAGCAGACCGACGACGCCGAGCTGGCCGCCGACTTCACCGCAGTTTCCGAGGCACTCACTTCCAACGAGGACGCCATCGTGGCCGAGCTGCTCGCGGTCCAGGGCTCCCCGGTGGACATCGGAGGTTACTACCACCCGGACGTCGCCAAGGTTGCCTCGGTAATGCGCCCGTCCGCGACGTTCACTGAAGTGCTGTCCGGACTGGCCAAGTAGCCGGAACCGCAAAGCGCACGAACGCCCCGCCTCCCTAGTGGGGGCGGGGCGTTTTCGCGTGGTCTGCGTCGTGCCACATAGGCGTCGTGCCACATAGGCGTCAGTGCCGCCGCCGCCGCGTCAGCGCCGAACGTGCTTGCCGAACGGCGGCTCCGTAGCCATGCCCGGATCGGTGTTCACGGGGCGTTCAGTGGGCACGGCGTCGTAACCGACTTCTTCCTCCAGCGGGACGGCCGTTGTGGCAGCGAGCGGAATTTCCGCCGTCGTGCTGGTTCCGCTGACGGCTCCACCGCTGACCTCACCCGAGGTGACACGTTCGCGCCAGGCGCCCGTCTCCACCTCGCGTTCCTCGATGAACTTCTTGAACCGTTTGAGGTCCGAAGCCACTTGGTGCGAATCCATTCCGACGGCGGCACCGAGCTTCTCCACGGCGGAGTCAGGTTCCCAGGCCAGTTCAACGCTGACCTTGGTTTCGGTGGGGCTCAGCGCCTCGAACCACACAGTTCCGGCGTTGCGCGGTTCGTCCAGGCTTTCCCACGTGACGCACTTGTCCGGCTGCTGAACGGTGATTTGGGCGTCATAGTCCCGCTTGACGCCGGCGATGCTGGTCTCGAAGTGGACGGTGGTGTCGTCGAGCTGCCGGACGGCGTCCACTCCGCTCATGAAGTGGGGAAAGTCCTGGAACTGGGTCCACTGGTTGTAGGCCTGGCTCAGCGGGACACTCACATTAATGGATTCCTGGACAGTTGCCATGCGCACATCACTCCTTCAGCTGGCGGACGCGTCGGTCCGCGGTTCTGATCTCTTTGCAGGCTTTGTGGGCCCCGTTAACCAACCTAGCGGCAATCACCACAAATCGTAAGCTTGCTGAGGAATGCCCCTTGATCCGTTGTGGTTGAACGCTATCTTCCCTAGAGTGCTAAGCAGGCTTAGTTTCCGGTTGAAGGGCCGGATGTAGCTACGGATTGTCGATGCCGAGGAGAAATTCCCATGACAAAAGACCCCAACGTCCAGATTCCCGGTGCCGTATCGAGCGAGCCGCCCAGTGTTGCAGAGCCGACCGAACCGCGTAAACCGCTGCCGCCCAAACCTGACAAGGCCCCGAAGCGGTTTCGCCAACAGGGACCCCCACCGGAGCCCCGGCCCACTCCAGGGCGCAGTCCGGGGCCTACCTCACCACTGCGCAGGGCCTTAGGCTCCAGGATACCGACCACTCCCTGAAGGCCGGACGGCCTGGACCCGTTCTAGCAGGTCGCTTTCCACCCAGGCCACTTGGTGCCGGGCATCGACGTCACCAATGATCCGCTGCTGCAGGTAAGGCTCTTCTCCTACATCGATACCCAGATTTCCAGGCTGGGCGGCCCGAACTTCGGACAGATCCCGATCAACCGCCCGCAGGCGCCCGTCAACGACATGCTCCGGGACGGTATGCACCAGCAGGCTGTTCACGGGGGAGCAGCCCCTTACCACCCCAATTCTCTCGACGGAGGCTGTCCCTTCCTCGCCGGAGCCGATCTCAGCGCGTTCGTGGACGTTCCCGAGCAGCTGGCGGCGGTCAAGGAACGGAAGTCGCCGGCGTCGTTCGAAGATCAGGTGGCCGACGCTGAACTGAGCCCCGCGCTATTCCAGATAGGCGGGACCTGGCCTGTAAAGGGCCGCGTGGTGGGCATTGTGGCCGACTCATCCAGCGACCTGGAGACCGTGCGCACGGCCCGTCTGGCGTTGAACGCCGCCGGGATGGTCCCGTTGGTCATCGCTCTGTCCGGCGGGTACTTGGGCGGGGATGCCGACGGCGGGGTCCCGGTTCGCGCCGGACGCCGAGCAAGGACTCGATGCAAAGGCCGGGGAACCCGGGGCGACCCTCGATCCCCGGGTGATTCTCCTGCTTTCCGAGACCTTGCGCCACGCGAAGGCGATCGGCGGCTGGGGCTCGGGCGCCGCCGTCGTGGACGCCGCGAGCATTCCGCAGGATGCACCCGGCGTCGTCGTTGGAGAAGGGGCTGACCAAGTGGTTTCGCAGATCCGGGAACTCCTCGCCTGGCACCGGGGATGGGAGCGCTTCCCGGCATCAGGAGCCTGATTCTCAAGGAAAAAATGGGTGCTAGTGCGCCTGCAGACCAAGGCAAGGACGGTTGGATCCTGGTGGCGGGAGCGCCAGAAGTCAGCCGTCCTTGCCTTTGCCCTTTTCGCCTTTGCCGGGTCCGGGGTTCCCTTGGGCCGGCGCCGGTGCTTCTGGCGCTGGCGGAACGGCGGCCTGTGAAGCCTGGGCGGCGGCTGCAGCGGCAGCTGCTTCGGCCGCGGCGCCTGCGGCCTGTGCCGCTGTCAGGTCAGCGCGAACCGCGTCGACTGCCTTCATGATGCTCTGGTGACGCTTGAAGGACACGTTTCCAGCTGCAGCCGCGGCGTCGACTTGCACGGCGAGCTCGTCCAGTGACTTCAGGGCTCCGGCCGGGTCCTTGCCGGCCGCGGACTGGGAAACAGCCAGGACCTTGGCCTGAAGCTGTTGCGCGGCGTCACTTTCGAGGTCCGGAGCAGCCGAGCTGCAGCCTGCCAGGGCTGCGGAAAGCAGCCCCGCAGCAAGAACCGTCTTCCAGCGCGGCAGCGATGGGCGACGGTGGAGCGTGCAAGTCCACTTCACGGTTCCACGCTCTTCTGTAGTTGGTCCAGATGTTCGCCCAGGGTGCCGGTCACGGCGGGGTATTGAACAGGATCAGGAGTCCCGGGGGCTTTGACGGACAGCAGGATGATGGCCGCAACTGCGAGCAGCGCAACGACCAAGGCCAATGCAGCAGCCAGCTTGCCCTTGCCGCCCGGGAATCGAAGCCGAAGACTGAATCGCTTGCGTGCCGGGGCGTTGACATGTGTTGCCAAGGTGGCGGTATTGACCGAGCGGGATTCCGTGACCGCTGTCCTGGCGTACTCCGGCGCTACGAGCGGCGGTCGCGACGGCGGCGCGGGAAGCACTCGTGTTGGTTCCCCGGCTAATGTTCCAGGGGCGGACTCCGGGGAGATTAGCGCCTGCCGGAGGGCGGTCTCGAGCTCTGCAGCCGTCGGCCGCTCCATAGGATCAACGGCAGTCATGGAGCGGAGCAGCGTGGCCCACTCCACGGGAACGTCACTGGGGATCAGCGGAGCCCGGTGCAGGCGTGCCACAGCCGATTCAACGGCACTCCCGGGGTACTCCACAGCGCCTTTGATGCACTCGAGCAGCACGAGTCCCAGCGAATAGATATCGCTGGCGGGCCCAAGATCGGCGCCGCGCGCTTGTTCGGGACTCAGGTACGCAGCAGTCCCCACCATGGTGCCGGTTGCCGTTAGCCGCGTTCCGTCGATGATCCGTGCAATGCCGAAATCCGACAGTTTGGGGCGCAACGGTTCGCCGGGCCGGACCTGCACCAACAAGATGTTGGCCGGTTTGATGTCCCGGTGGATGATTCCCAGATTGTGGACGTAGGCCAGGGCGCCGGCGACCCCCGCTCCGATCACGGCGAGTTCATCGAGCGGCACCGGGCTGTGCCGGATCCTGCTCCGAAGGTCCTGCCCTCAATCAGCTCCATGGTGAGGAACGGGCGGGGCTCTTCGGGCACCCGGGAATCGATTCCGGCGTCGAACAGTGTCACAAGGCTTGGGTGGTTCAGCGTGGCGAGGAGTTCGATCTCCGCCTCTTGGCGCTTGAGCTCGTCGGCGTCGGCCGATTGCGGTGCAAAAAGTTTGAGGGCAACGTCACGGCCAAGGTTTTCGTCCTTGGCTGTGTAGACCGATGCCATGCCGCCGCGTCCGATGACCGCGCCGAGACGGTAACGGCCACCCAGGATATCGGCCGTCAGTTCACTGCGTGAACTCTCCACGATGTACCCGTCCTCTTCTGCCTTCCGACGGAACGCACTCCAAGAATGATACGGGGACGGGTACCCGATTCCATAAGGGTGCTTTGCAGTGGGCTTCCATTTCGGCTGCCAGGATCGGCGGACGCTTGGCCCGGGAAGACTTGACGGTCCTCCCGGGCCAAACCCCTTGAAATGCCGGGGCGGGGCGGCCGGGTGCCGGTAGCACAGTCACCCGACCGCTTGCGCGCTACGCCTTCTTGCGCCGCGAGAACACCAGCATGATGACGATGCCGATGGCGAGGAGAAGCAGCGCCGCCGTCACGAGTTCGACATTGGCCCCCGTGCTGGCAAGCATCGGCGACTTGGCGGCCGTGGCGGCATTGGCATTGGTACCAGCCGGCGTTGCAGCCGAGGGATTCATGCCGGCAGCGGCACCGCTCGGGCTGCTAATACCCGGGAGCGTGCCACCCGGAACGACGCCGGTAGCAGCGCCACCCGGATTATTGATACCCGGGACAGTGCCACCGGGAACAGTGCCGCCAGTTGAAGGTCCGCCTATTGCGGGCGCTCCGGCAATACCCAGGTCAGTACCCAGATTGACGCCCAGGTCCACACCAAGGTCGCCTGTCGTGTCAGTGACGGTATCGATGGTGCCGGTGTTGGTGCCGAGGTTGAGGTCGACAAGTGCGCCGAGATCAGCGGTGGTGTTGTCGGTTCCCGTGGTGTCCGGTGCGGTGGTGCCGAGGTTGTCGTCGACGACGGCGCCGAGGTCGGCGGTGGTGTCCGGTGCGGTTGTTCCTGCGCCGATGCTGCCGCCAAGGTTCACGTCGACAAGTGCGTTGACGTCTGCCGTGGTGCTGTCGGACGCTGTGGTGCCCGTGCCCGTGCCCGTGCCCGTGCTGCCGCCGAGGTTGACGTCGGCAAGTGCGTTGACGTCTGCCGTGGTGCTGTCGGACGCTGTGGTGCCCGTGCCCGTGCCCGTGCCGGTGCCCGTGCCCGTGCTGCCGCCGAGGTTGTCGTCGACGACGGCGCCGAGGTCGGCGGTGGTGTCCGGTGCGGTTGTTCCTGCGCCGATGCTGCCGCCAAGGTTCACGTCGACAAGTGCGTTGACGTCTGCCGTGGTGCTGTCGGACGCTGTGGTGCCCGTGCCCGTGCCCGTGCTGCCGCCGAGGTTGACGTCGGCAAGTGCGTTGACGTCTGCCGTGGTGCTGTCGGACGCTGTGGTGCCCGTGCCCGTGCCCGTGCCGGTGCCCGTGCTGCCGCCGAGGTTGTCGTCGACGACGGCGCCGAGGTCGGCGGTGGTGTCCGGTGCGGTTGTTCCTGCGCCGATGCTACCGCCAAGGTTCACGTCGACAAGTGCGTTGACGTCTGCCGTGGTGTTGCCAGACGCTGCGGTGCCCGTGCCCGTGCCAAGGTTCACGTCGACAAGTGCGCCGAGATCAGCGGTGGTGTTGTCGGTTCCGGCGGTGCCGGTGTTGGTGCCGAGGTTGACGTCGACGACGGCGCCGAGGTCGGCGGTGGTGTCCGGTGCGGTTGTTCCTGCGCCGATGCTACCGCCAAGGTTCACGTCGGCAAGTGCGTTGACGTCTGCCGTGGTGTTGTCCGGCGTTGAGTCACCCAGCAGACCCAACGACGAGTTGGCGGTAACCGCCGCTGAGACCGTGGCGGTGGTGCCGGATAAGAGACCATCCGACCCGCTCGTTGTGTCCGCTGCGCTGGCAGCGGTGGTGCCGAGGGCTAGTAACCCTCCGGCAAAGAGGGTGCTGAGCAGCCCTCTGCGGATATTTGCATGCATTGTGATTTCTCCTGAAAGTTGTTGATGGGCGCGCAGGGCAGCCCGGATGGCCGTGTTCCGCGCAAAACCGCGGCAGGGGCCCGACTAGTCAGGAGATGAACCGGGGTCGAAGGACACCGGTGCAGGGAAACTTTGCAGGGGGCCGCTGACGGGGAATACACCGGTCAGCGGAAAATCCAGATGGAAAGCTGAAATCAAGGCGGACCCGCCGGGGCCGGCGCCTGCAGACTGGCTGGCTCCGGAAGCGGAACCCGGCACAGCCGGAAGTTCATATGGGCCCGGAACGCCGTCACCATTACCGGGGGATTCAATGCCGCCGGCAGGCACGCCGGGAAAATGGACTGACCCCGGGCCGGCGGTCGGCAACAACGAGGCGGCCCCCGGTGTGACTGACAGCCCGGAACCGACGGGAAAGGCGGTAAGCGCCCCGGTCAGGGCTAGTTCGACGTCGGCAACCAAACCGCCGTCGAAAGCGGAAGTATCCGGAGTAGCCGGGAGGCGCGGGGGCACGGTTCCGGTGTCTGGAAGGGGCAGCGCATCAATGCCTGGCAACAGTTCCCCGACCGGCACAAGTATCGGGTCAAGGGCGGGGACGGCGTCGCTCGCGGCGGGTAAAACCGTTTGACCGGTTTCGGCCACCGTGGTGTCCGCGGCCGCGACCACCGGTGCGATAACACTGCCGACAGTGCCTGAAGGCACAATCTGGTCCACCACCGGAGCAGCTTCGATGAGATAGTCGACGGTGCCTGTTGCGGCACCGGTGAGAGGCTGGAGCAAACCATCCGGTTCGGGGGTCGCTGACTGGACAGGAGCTGTGGCGGCAGCTCGTTCCGGCGCCGTCTCATTACTGGCGGCGCGTCCTGCGGAGGCCCGCGTGGCCTCGACGGAGGTGGTCCCTGCACCGGCAATCGAGGAAACGGATGAGCTGATGCCGCCCAGTAGGGAACCGGGATCTGAGGCCGAATCGGCGCTGGCGAGGGGGGCTGAAAGTGCAAGCCACGCTGTGGCGGCCGCGCCTGCAAGAAGCAAAGGGCGGAGCGTGCGCCATGGCAAACGTGCTGAGTCCATCCGCAACACCCCCACAGGCTCCCCGAAAATTCGACGATTGGCTACAGCCTAGGCACGATCAACTGCCGGAGTCCAGAGTTTTCGGCTAATAATCCGGCGACTTGATTATTGGTTCCGGGGTTGGAGCAGGGCAGCACGGGAGGTCAGCGGGCATCATTCGGGTACGTGATGCCGAGCTGCGCACGCACGCCATCGAACAGCCTCATCACATTCACCGAGTCTTCGAGCGGCATTACAGGACTTTCCGTGAGCCCCTGTTGAATGCACCGGGTGACCTCGCGGAGCTCGTAGGTGTAGCCCCGGCCGACCACCTCGAAGCGTTCAGTCCGCGGATCCTCCATGCCGATTCTGACCAGGATTTCCTTCGGATTGTTCACGGAACCGATGGTCTGCAAATACCCCAGGCTTCCGGCGACCGTGGCTGCCCGCGGCCCGTAGGCCGTGAGGGACGATGTCAGCTGGGCCTGAGCTCCGTGGTGGTATCCGAGCGTCAACGCATTCTGGGCGTCCACGCCGTCGTCGTTCACGGTGCCTGTGGCACTGACTGTCTGCGGCAATCCCAAAGTCCCCAGAGCCCAAAGCAGGGGGTAAACGGTCAGGTCCAGGAGTGCGCCGCCGCCATCCTTGAGGGCCCAGATACGTGCGGTGGGGGAGTATACCGCCGGGAAGCCCAGGTCCGCGGTGACCCACTGAACTGCCCCGATTTCCCCGGATGCCGCGATTTCAAAGGCGCGCTGCATGCTGGGCAGGAACCGGCTCCACATGGCTTCCATGAGGAACAGCTTCTTGGACCGTGCGGCGGCCACGAGTTCGGCGGCTTCCCGCGCATTGATTGTCAGGGCCTTCTCGCACAAGACGTGCTTGCCTGCCTGGAGTGCGGCCAGGGCGACTTCAAAGTGCTGGGCGTGGGGCGTCGCCACGTAGACAACGTCCACCGAGTCGTCGGAGAGGAGCCGCTGGTAACCGGGCGTGCCGGCGTCGTCACCGTACGCCTTGGCAAAGCCGTATTCCGTGCCGAACGTGTCAGCCGAAGCCTGGCTTCGGGAACTGACCGCATAGAGCTCGGCGTCCGAGAGCAGGGCGAGGTCCTGCGCTACAGCCCGGGCAATACCGCCCGTGGCCACCACTCCCCACCGCAGCGTAGCTCCGGTGGCGGAACGGGGATCCTGGTCGGACTGGCTGAACAGCCACGGCTTCGCGATGGGGGCATTCATTCTGACATCCTCTCATTCAGCTGAGAGATGGTTGGGAAACTATCCGCAGGAATTGAGAGAGCGTCCGAATATTTCGTGCGAAAAGTGATGGAGGGTCGGGTTAAACGCTGCAGGAGCTGAGAGAGGGTTTGAATCAGCCCTCTCTCAGCTCCCGCGTCTGCCGCGTCTGCCGCAGCCGACGCTCCCGCATCCGCTGCCTACGCTACGCCGACGCCGACGCCGACGCCGACGCCGACGCTGCCGCCGTGGCCCGGGTGCGTGCGGGCTCTTCGGTGAGGCGCCCCTGCTGCAGCCGGAACCGGCGGTCCGTCTTGTTGGACAGGGCCCTGTCGTGCGTGACCACCAGGATGGTGGTGTTGTGGTCGCGGCTCAGCGAGCTGAGGAGCTCGATGATGTGGTCACCGGTCTGCTCGTCCAGGTTGCCCGTGGGCTCGTCCGCGAGGATGAGTTTCGGCTCGTTGGCCAGTGCGCGGGCAATCGCCACGCGCTGCTGCTCGCCACCGGAAAGGCGGTTGATGCGGCGCACGTGCTTCTCCGGATCCAGCTGCACCTGCTCCAGCAGTTCGTTGGCCCGGGCCAGCCGCACCGCCTTGCGGACGCCCGCAAACTCCATCGGCAGCATCACGTTGTTCACGGCGGACAGGTTGGGGATCAGGTTGAACTGCTGGAAGACGAAGCCGATGTCGCGGCGCCGGTATTCGGTCAGCTTGCCGTCCGGCATGCTGGCCAGGCTGACACCGTTCACGACGACGTCTCCGCTGGTGGGCTTGTCCAGCGCGCCGAGCAGGGACAGCAGCGTGCTCTTGCCGCTGCCGCTCTTGCCCACGATCGAGGCGAGCGTGCCCTGCTCCAGTTCGAAGCTGACGTCGTTGACGGGTTTGATGGTGCGGTCGCCGGACTTGAAGGTGCGGACCAGGTTCTTGACTTCGATCATGGCTACTCTCCTCGGAGGACTTCGATGGGGCGGATGCGGGCGGTAAGGAGTGCGGGAACCAGGGCGCCGATGATGGCCACGCCGAACACTGCAGCGATGCCCGCCGCGATCACCCCGGGGGAGGCGCTCGCGGTGACGGTGGTCAGGAGCTGGGACGCTCCGCCGAACGGACCCCCGGAGGGAAGACCGGCGCCGCCGCCGGGGAAGCCGGCCGCCCCGCCGGGAATGCCGCGTCCGGTGGTTGCCGCCGTCGTCGTGGATGAATTGGAGCTGATCAGTGCGGAGGCAATGCCTCCGCTGGCGAAGGACGCGACGGCGGCACCCACCACGCTGCCCATGGCGACCACCACGAGCGCTTCCAGGACGAACTGGAGTCCGATGGTGCGGTTGGGGGCGCCGATTGCCTTGAGCACACCGATTTCACGACGGCGCTCGCGGACCAGCATCACCATGATCAGGAGGATGATCAGGCCGGCCGTGCCCAGCGCGGCGACGAAGGCGATCAACGAGATGTTCTTGACGCTGTTCAGGGAGCTGACGGCCGTCTCAAGGTTGCGCTGGCCCTGGGTGACATCGGCCTTGTCCGCGCCGAGGGCGCTCTGGAGTGCGGTCTTGGCGGCGTCCACGTTCTCCATGCTGTTCACGGTCACGATCATCGTGGACAGCTCACCCGGCAGTGCGGCCAGGGTCTGGGCGGAGGGGAGCGTTACGTAGAGGGCGTTGTTGCCGAAGGCGGTTCCGGCGTCGAACAGGCCGGCAACCGTGTAGGTCTTGTCATTGATGGTGAACGTGGAGCCCACCTTGAGGCCGTTCTTCTCGGCGAGGGTGGTGCCCAGGAGCGCATTGGTTGACTCAGCGGTGTAGTCGCCCAGGCCGGAACCTTCGGTGATCGCCAGGGCCTTGCCCGTGCTGTCCACCTCGGCGCCGATTCCGGTGGCGGTGATGGGCAGGGACATGGTCCGTGCCGGCTGCGTGGTGCCGGTTGATCCGGTGGTTCCCTGGCTGGCCTGGTTGCGGTTGCCGAGCGTTCCGGCGTCGATGGCGGCAGTGAGGCTGGTGGTCAGCGTGGTGGTGGTCTGGCCGCCGGGTCCGCCCTGGCTTCCGCCGGGTCCGGTTGCCTGGGTGCCGCCTGCCGCTTGTGCGGCGGCTGCGGCTGCGTTGCGCAGGCGCAGCGCCTTGGTGCCTACCACGCTGGTCACGTTGGGCACCGCTGCCGCCGTGGCGGCCTGTTCAGCCGTGAGCGGCTCGCCGCCGCCTTCGAAGCCCTGGCCGCCGGCCGGATTGACCGTCAGGACTGTGCCCACCGAGGCGTTCAGTTCGGTGACTTTGGCGGCCACTGCCTGGTTGGCGACCAGCATGGACAGTGCCAGGCCGATTGCCACGGCCAACACCGCCACCACGGCCCCGGTTCGGACCTTGTTTCTGAAGGCATTGCCTACGCTTCGGGCGAGGACGCTCACGGTACTCCTAGGATCTCTGGCCGGACGGGATGGCCGGCTTGCTGATCCAACAGTGGTGCGCGCTGCTGTGCGGAGGACGGGCTGAAGCTATGTTTGCGCTGTGAAAGGGCCGGGCCGGTGCAATCCGGGGAAGGCAAGAGCCCCGGACCACCCTTTCAGGTGAGCCGGGGCTCCTGGCTGCAGCTGCAGCCGTCAGTGCGGATTACTTGGTGATCGGTCCCAAAACCGGATCGTCCACGTAGGCCGTCTTGACGTTCTCCTTGGTCACGATGACCGGATCCAGCAGGTAGGCCGGAACGGTCTTGACCGTGTTGTTGTAGGACTTGTCATCGTTGATCTCAGGCGTCTTGCCGGCCTGGATGTCCTTGACCATGGTGATCGCGTGCTCAACGAGCTTGCGGGTGTCCTTGTTGATGGTGGAGTACTGCTCGCCGGCCATGATGGACTTGACGGACTCAACTTCGGAGTCCTGGCCGGTGATGATAGGAAGCGGCTTGCCGGCAGCCTTGACGGACGTCAGGACTGCACGCGCCAGGGTGTCGTTCGGGGACAGGACGCCGTCCAGGGAAGCGGTGCCGTAGCTGCCGGTCAGCAGGGTGTCGGCCCGACGCTGGGCGTTCTCAGCCTTCCAGCCCTGGGTAACAGCCTGCTCGAAGGACTTCTGGCCTGACAGGACCTTCAGCGTTCCGTCATCGATCTTCGGCTTCAGGATGCTCATGGCGCCGTCGAAGAAGACCTTCGCGTTGGCGTCATCCGGGGAACCGGCGAACAGTTCGATGTTGTACGGGCCGGAAGGCTTCTTGGCCTTCATGCCGTCCAACAGCGCCTGGCCCTGGAGTTCACCCACCTTGAAGTTGTCGTATGCCACGTAGTAGTCCACGTTCGCGGTGTTCAGGAGCAGGCGGTCGTAGGCGATGATGGTGGCGCCGGAGTCCTTGGCCTGCTTGAGCTGGGTACCCAGCTGGGCGCCGTCGATGGCACCCACGATGATGACCTTTGCACCCTTGGTGACCATGGCGCTGATCTGGTTCTGCTGCTCGGAGACGCCGCCGTTGGCGAACTGGACGTCGGCCTTGAAGCCGGCACCGTTCAGGCCGTCGTTGAACAGCTTCTCGGCCAGCACCCAGTTTTCACTGGTCTTCTGGGGGAGCGCGACGCCGATCGAGGAGTTCTTGGGGAATGCCTCGCCGCCGCTGCTACCACCCGTGGTGCCGGTTTCGGCGCGGCCGCAGGCTGTCAGCGCCAGTGCCGCAATAGCAGCGATCGCTGCTGCCTTTCCTGCTTTACCAATCATTTGCATTGCTTGGTTCGCTTTCTTTAGATGGTGTGCGGAGATTCGTGGGGAAGCCGCTCAGGCTTCCTTGTGGATGACGTCCTTGGTGGCTGTGGTCTCGTCCGGCTGCAGCTCAGTGCTGCTGCGGCCGAAGTTCTTCATCATCATGCCGATGATCGACTTCTTGCCCTGGGTCTTGTTGTAGACGTCGAAGGCAACGGCGATCAGGAGGACCAGGCCCTTGATGATCTGCGTGAGGTCGGCACCGACGCCGAGGAGCTGCAGGCCGTTGTTCAGCACGGCCATCACCAGGCCACCGACGATCGAGCCGATCACAGTGCCCACGCCGCCGGTCACGGCGGCGCCGCCGATGAACACGGCTGCGATGGCGTCCAGTTCCCAGCCGACGCCGTCAAACGGGCCCGAGGCAGTGGAACGGCCGACGAAGATCATGCCGGCCAGGCCGGCCAGGATGGACATGTTCATCATCACCAGGAAGTTGACCTTCTTGGACTGGACGCCGGAGAGCTCGGCGGCGTGCCGGTTGCCGCCTACTGCGTAGATGTGGCGGCCGACGATGGTCTTGGAGGAGATGAAACCGTAGATGATGACCAGGACGGCCAGGATCAGGCCCGGAATCGGGAAGGACGTGCCCGGACGGCCGGTGGCGAACAGGTACGTGGCGTAGAGGATGGCGCCGCAGATCAGGACCAGCTTGAGGATCATCACCCAGGATTCGGGGACTTCGGCACCGAGCGCTATTGCCCGGCGGCGTGAACGGACTTCGCTGAAGATCACGAAGGCCACGGCCAACAGGCCCAGGAGCAGCGTGAGGTTGTTGTACCCGGTGCTGGGTCCCACCTCGGGGAGGTAGCCGGATCCGAGGTACTGGAAGTCGCTGGGGACCGGGATGGTGTTGGACTTGCCCACGAACTGGTTGAAGCCGCGGAAGAGCAGCATGCCGGCAAGGGTCACGATGAAGGCGGGGATGCCCACATAGGCGGTCCAGAACCCTTGCCAGGCCCCGATCAGCGCCCCGAGGGCCAGGCCCAGCAGCACGCCGAGGTACCAGGGGATGCCCCAGTCACGGATCGCGAGGGCCACGCTGACGCCGACGAAGGCCGCCACGGAGCCGACGGAGAGGTCGATGTGGCCGGCAATGATCACCAGGACCATGCCGATGGCGAGGATCAGGATGTAGGAGTTGCCGTTGAAGAGGTTGATGACGTTGCCCGGGGTGAGCGTGCGCCCCTCGGTGAAAATCTGGAAGAAGACGATCAGTGCAACCAGGGCGAAGATCATGCCGAATTGGCGGGTGTTGCCGCCAAAGAGCTTCTTGAGCGCGTTCATTGTTTCGGTCCTTGTGTCTGGAAGGTTCTGGAGGTATCCACAGGGTCAGGCGGCGGTGGTCTTGCGGGCGGATGTCATGAGCTTCATCAGGCTTTCCTGGCTGGCGTCATCCTTGTCCAGGACCCCTGTGATGGCGCCTTCGAAGATGGTGTAGATGCGGTCGGAGAGGCCCAGCAGCTCGGGCAGCTCGGAGGAAATCACGATCACTCCCTTGCCCTGGTTGGCCAGCTGCTGGATGATGCCGTAAATCTCGTACTTGGCGCCGACGTCGATGCCGCGGGTGGGCTCGTCAAGAATCAGCAGGTCGGGGTCGGTGAACATCCATTTCGCGAGCACCACTTTCTGCTGGTTGCCGCCCGAGAGCTTGGATACGCCTTCCTCCACTGAGGGCGTCTTGGTCCGCAGCGATTTGCGGTACTGTTCCGCAACGGTGAACTCCTTGTTGGTATCCACCACGTTGTGCTTGCTGATCTTCTTCAGGTTGGCCGCAACGGTGGTGGTCTTGATGTCGTCCAGGAGGTTCAGTCCCAGGGACTTTCGGTCCTCCGTGACGTAACCCAGTCCGCTGTCGATCGCCTGGCGTACGGTGCGGAGCGTGACTTCCTTGCCGTCCTTGTAGATCTGGCCCGAGATGAACCGCCCGTACGAGCGGCCGAACACCGAGCGTGCCAGCTCGGTCCGGCCGGCGCCCATCAGCCCGGCGAAACCGACGATCTCGCCGCGCCGGACGAAGAAGTTGGAGTTCTTGCAGACCATACGGTCCTGGATCTGCGGGTGGCCCACGTTCCAGTCCTTGACCTCGAAGAACACCTCGCCGATCTTGGGTTCGTGGTCCGGGAAGCGCGATTCCAGCGTCCGGCCCACCATGCCCTTGATGATGCGGTCCTCGTCAACGCCGTCGGCCTTCACATCGAGGGTCTCGATGGACTTGCCGTCACGGATGATGGTGATGGAGTCGGCGATCTGTTCGATCTCGTTGAGCTTGTGGGAAATGATGATGGACGTGATGCCGCGGCCCTTGAGCCCCAGCATGAGGTCCAGCAGGTGCTGGGAGTCGGATTCGTTCAGCGCCGCCGTGGGCTCGTCCAGAATCAGGAGTTTTACCGACTTGCTCAGTGCCTTGGCGATTTCCACGAGCTGTTGCTTGCCGACGCCGATTTCCTTGATGGCGGTATCGGGGTCTTCGCGCAGTCCCACCCTGGCCAGCAGCTCCCTGGAACGGGTCCGTGCCTCGGCCCAGTCGATCACGCCGCGCTTGGTGGGTTCGTTGCCCAGGAAGATGTTCTCCATGATGGACAGCTCGGGGATCAGCGCGAGTTCCTGGTGGATGATCACGATGCCGGCATGCTCGCTGGCGCGGATGTCCTTGAACTGCTGAACCTCGTTTTGGTAGACGATGTCGCCGTCGTAGCTGCCGTACGGATATACGCCGGACAGGACTTTCATGAGGGTGGACTTGCCGGCGCCGTTCTCACCACAGATTGCGTGGATCTCGCCGGCCTTCACCCGCAGGCTTACCTCGGCCAAAGCTTTAACGCCGGGGAATTCCTTGGTGATGGAGCGCATCTCGAGAAGTATCGGATCGCTTTGCGTGTTCTGGGACGTCATTTGCCCTTACGCCTCCAATGCATGACTTCGTTGTCCGCCCCGCAAACCGCAGGGCCGTCTGATGAAAAAGTAAACTGGATCACAGGCCTTGTCGTCAAGTCTTTAACGCAACAGCCCGATAACGAAAACCTCAGGAGCGGCGGATCCCTGCATGTTGGAAGACCAGCGCGGCCGCCCCGAGGGCCTCGGCCCGGTCTCCCAGCGAGGACATCGTCAGGGTGGTGGTTTCACCGATGACAGGCACCGCGTGGCGGACCAGGCCCCGCCGGATGGGATCCAGCAGCAGGTCTCCCAGTCCAGCCAGCGGGCCGCCCACCACGATGACTTCGGGGTTGATCAGGTTGGCCACGTTGCCCAGCGCGCGGCCCACGGCCAGGCCGGCGTCGTCCACAACGCGAAGGGTGGCGGAGTCCCGCCCGAGCGCCTTGCGGACCACGTCTTCGGCGCTCAGCGGCTTCTCCTCGCCGCGGCTGAGAAGCTCGATCATGGTGGTCGTGGAAGCTATGGTTTCCAGGCACCCCCTGTTTCCGCAACGGCAGATGAGGCCATGTTCGTGGATAGTGGCGTGGCCGATTTCGCCGGTGATGCCCACGTTGCCGTAGTACGGGGCGCCGTTCAGGATCAGCCCGGCACCGATGCCCGAGCCGATCTTCAGGAACATCAGGTTACTGATGCCGCTGTGGGGTCCCCACGTCACTTCGGACAGGGCGCCGAGATTGGCGTCGTTATCAACAAAGACGGGGAAATTCAGGGTGTCCTCGAGGTGCTGGAGGATGTTGATGCCCACCCATTCGGGCAGGATGGCGCCCTGCGCCACGGTGCCGGTGCGGCGGTCGATGGGGCCGGGAATCCCGACGCCGGCACCCACCACCGCGCTGCGTTCCACGCCGCTTTCTTCCAGCAGTTTGGCCAGCAGGTCGACGGCGGAGCGGATGCCTTCGTCGGCGTGGTGGCCCAGCGGGAGGAGCACCGATTCCTCGGCGATGATGTGGTAGCTCAGCGTCGCGAGGACCACCCTGAGGTGCCTGCGGCCGAAGTCGATTCCCACGGCAACGGCCCCATTGCTGTTGAGCCGTACGTTCAGTGCCCGGCGGCCGGAACTCGTGATCGGTTCCGTGGACGCAAGCCCGGCGTCCTGCATGATTTTGACGATGTTGGAGACAGTTGCGGTGGACAGGCCGGTCTGCCGTGCGAGTTCAGCCTGGGTGGACGGGCCGTTCAGGAGGCACTCGATGATCCGTTGCTGGTTCAGGTGCCTCAAAGCGGACTGGGAACCCGGGTTCTTGGTTCGGCTCCTCGTTGAGCGCGGTGTTGAGGGCATGCAATGAAGCGTGCACCATTCATGCCTTTGTAGTCAAGAAGTTAACGCATGGCGCCGTTGCGGTGCCGACAGCGGACGCACGGACGTTCCGCACCGCCTGCCGCGGATATCGGGTGGAAATGCACCTAGGGGCCAGTCTGCACCACTGGCTACGCTGGTAGGAAGAGAGAGTCCGCGGCCTTCCCGCGGACATCCCGGAGACTTTTTGAGGTGGTAATGGTGCTGCTGGCGCTGATGCAGGCGAACTCCGCCGTACTCGATGTTGAAGCCAACTGTGCTGCGGTTGACGACGCCGCCCGGCGGGCCGCCGTTGCCGGCGCGGCGGTGCTGCTCACTCCGGAACTGTTCCCGGTGGGATACGCGCCGCTCCGGGTCCGGGCCGAACTGGACCCGGACAGGCTGCCGGCCATCCGGCGGACACTGGCCGGCATTGCCCGGAGGAACTCCATTGCACTGGTGTACAGCCTGCCCGCGGTGACGGGGGAGGGCCTGTGGCAGATAACGTCCACACTGGTGGACCGCGAGGGTTCCGAGTTGCTGAACTATGCCAAGGTGCACCTGTTCGGGGTGGAGGAACGCGAGGCCTTCAACGCGGCGGCCGAACCGCCCGCCGTCGTCGACTTCCTCGGGTTCAGGACTTCCATGGTGATCTGCTACGACGTCGAATTTCCCGAAAGCGTCCGCGCGGCCGCTGCCCGCGGCGCTGAACTGCTGCTGGTTCCCACGGCACTCTCGCAGGGTTTCGAATCCGTCCCCCAGATCCTGCTGCGCGCCCGTGCCCTGGAGAGCCAGCTAACCGTGGCCTATGCCAATCATTCGGGCGTGGAGGAGGGGTGTGTATTCCTGGGCGGCAGCGTCATCGCCGGACCCGACGGCGCCCTGCTGGCCGCCGCAGGGACGGCACCGGCGCTGCTGTTCGCCGAAGTCGGCGCTGCTGCTGCCCGGGACGCGCGGGAAGCCGTGCCGTACCTCCGGGAGCGCCGGCCGGAGGTTTACCGTGCCTGGGAGGTGGATGGACCGGAGGCAGCAGCCGCGGCTGAGGGTTCATCCACGTACTGAAGCGCGAACCAGAGCTCCGCGCGCACCTGGGCCTGGTTGAGGTCGGTCTCCAGCAGCTCGGCCAGGGCGTTGATCTGCCGGCGCACACTGTTGCGGTGCAGGCCCAATGTCTTGGCCGTGGCGTCCCAGCTGCCGTTCTCACCCAGCCAGGTGCGCAGCACCGTTAGCTGGGCTGTCCGCCGCTCGGGATCCTCCTGGCTGAGCACCGGCTCCAGCAGCCGGGCCGCAAGCATGGTACCGGCCTCGCGTCCCAGCAGGCCGGCCACCGACCAGGTGACCTCATCCTCGCGGGCGCTCCTGCCCGTTGCCTGCACCCGGGCCCGGAGTGAGGTAACCCGCTGGTAGGCGGTCGCCAACCCCTGCAGCTCCGTGGCATCGCCGATCACCAGCCGCCAGCCGAGCTTCTCCGTCTCCGCCAGCAGGGCATCGTCCACTTTGAGGCGTGTGATGGCGGCAAAACCGTAGTCCGTGACTTCCACGAGCTTGGTGTCGAACATCCGGCGCCACTGCAGCAGTTCCCGGACGGGGCTGTCCCCGGCGGGCCAGCCCGCGTCCGCCTTGACGCCCTGGACAACCCGCAGCGGCGCCGAACGGGTGGACGAAATGCTCTGCGCCAGGAGGTCCTTGAGCCCATTGACGTGCCGGGTCCCGCCCGACGGCACGCTGTCCGGATGCAGCAGCAGCGCCGTCGCCAGCTGGCTCGGCGCCAGCGAACCGCTGGTCCGCTGCCGCACCAGCAGCTCCAGGAGCCCCACCACGGAGGACACCACGCTGTTCTGCGCCGGCGTAAGCGGCGCACCCGCCCCAGGACCAGCGCGCCGAGGTTGGCGTCCCGCGTGCTGCGCAGCGGGTGTCCGAACACCAGAGCTGAACCGGACTCGTCAAGGGAATCCATCTCCACCCGGGGGCCGCTGCCGGCCAGCAGCCGTTGCAGGAGGGGTTGCAGGGCGGAAAGTTCGACGCCGGGAGGCTGGCTTCCGCTGCCGCGCCCGCTGCCGTCCACCGAACTGCCGCCGGCCGTGCGGGCCGATGACCGGGCGCGGATCCGCCCGTCCGCGCCCACGAGCACGGCCCAGACCGGAACCCGCTGCGCCAGCGCAGCCAGCAGCTCATGCTCCGGCCGGGCCGACAGGACAGCCCGCATCAGCTGCCGGTTGGTGTCCGCCAGCTGCCGGAAGACCCTGGCATTGTCCGATTCCAGCAGCTGCGAGAATTCCAGCCCGATCGCGGCGAAGGGTACCGTTTTCGGGACCTCCACCAAGGTCAGGTTGTGGCGCCGGCAGGCCGCAACCAGGGTCTCCGGCACGGCGTCGAAGTACGGTTCCAGGCCAAACCCCAGGGCTCCGACGCCGGCTCCGACCAGCCGCTTTACGTAGGCTTCCACGCTCCGGCCGTCGCCGCCGTCGCCAAGGAACGGCAGCCCGGCGGTCAGGATGAACTCGCCGTCGAGCAGATACGGCGTCGGGTCCTCCAGTTCGCTCGGCTCCACCCAGCGGAGCAGCCCGGCACCGTTTCCGCCGTCGTGGAGTATCTTCAGCTCCGGCGGCAGCTTCTGCAGGAACTGCTCCAGGGTGACGAAGCCGAGCCGCTCGGCGGCCGGTTCAGCCGACAACGGGACCACCGGCTTCCTGGTAATCCGGGCACTCGTACGCCCGCGGCAGGCGCGGGGCGATCCGGTTGATGATCTCATCGCCGTGGCTGCCGATGGCCGCGCCCCAGTCATCGGCGCTGGCCGCCCCGGTGCGCGGGTCGCCAAATAGCACAGCTGTGTCACCAACGGCCACGCCATTGCAGTCCGGTCCCAGGTCCACCATGAACTGGTCCATGCAGACCTTGCCGATCACCGGGACCCGGCGGCCGCCGAGGAGGATCAGGCTGCGGCCCGAAATGCCCTTGGGGATGCCGTCGGCGTAGCCCAGCGGGACGAGACCCAGGTACCTGGGCTCATGCGTGATGGCCTGGTGCTCGTAGCTCACGCCGGTGCCGGCGGGAACCTTCTTCACCAGCACCACCGGTGCCGTGACGGTCAGCGCCGGGCGCAGGCCGAAGTCCGAGGGGGCCAGGTGGTCCGCCGGAGCCAGCCCGTAGAACGCCAGGCCGGCCCGGACCATGTCGAAGGCGAATTCCGGCCGGTCAAGGATGTTGGCGGAGCTTGAGACGTGCCGGAGTGCCGGTTCCAGGCCGGCTACCCTGGCCTCACGGACGGCTTCCTCGAAGGCGTCCACGGCCGCGATGTTGGCGGGGTGCGCGGGAACATCCGCCCAGGCCAGGTGCGTCCAGACGCCCCTCACGGAAAGCGTCCCCTCAAGCTCGGCACGGCGGGCGGCGGCCACCAGTTCCGCCCAGTCCTCCGCCCTCGCTCCGCCACGGCTCAGCCCCGTGTCCAGCTCAAGGTGGACGACGGCGGGGCGGCCCAGGCGCCGCGCGATGCCGGCCACGACGTCCAGCTGGGCAACGCTGCCCAACGACACGTCGACGTCGTACTCCAGGGCCTCCCGGATGGTGTCACTGGAGGCTGCCGCGAGGTAGAGCCAGGAGAGGACCGGGGCCGTTATTCCCGCCCGGCGGAGGCTGATCGCCTCATGAAGCTGCGCGGTCCCCAGCCAGTCAGCGCCGGCATCCAGTGCCGTCCTGGCGACCTCGACAAGCCCGTGACCGTACGCGTTGCCCTTCACTACCGCCATGAAATGTGGCGCCGCGGAGCGCTGGCGGAGGGTGCGGATGTTGTGCGAAATGGCCGAAAGATCAACGCTGACCTGACCGGTGAGCGCCGCGTCCGGGGCGCTTTCGATGTGTGCATTAAGTCTCATGCCAGAACACTATAGGGCATTTTGCACAACCGTGAGAGGTGGCTCACAAACCTAAGCTGGACCAGGGGAAACCGATAACTACTCACGAACGGACGTCAATGATGACTGTGCCTACACTCACCGGCCAGCAGCCGGCAGCTGCCCGCCGTCCGGGCCTGGCCGCGCAGCTGCTGCGCCGCAAGCCGATCGGCCAGATGGTCAGCGAGGCCGAAAACGGCCATGGCGGCACCAAACTGGTCCGCAGCTTCGGAGTGCTGCAGCTGACCATGATCAGCGTCGGCGCCACGCTCGGCACCGGCATCCTGGTCATCCTCGGCGAAGCGGTGCCCCTCGCCGGCCCGGCCATCTGGATTTCGTTCGCGATCGCCGGCCTCGCGGCCCTGCTGTCCGCCGTTTCCTATGCCGAAATGGCCGGACTGGTCCCGGTGGCCGGCTCCAGCTACTCCTACACCTACGCCACCATGGGCGAAGGCATGGCCTGGATCTGCGGCTGGTGCCTCGTGCTGGAGTACGCGGTGTCGGTGGCCGCCGTCGCCGTCGGGGCCGGCCAGTACGTGAACGAGACACTGGCAGTCTTCGGGCAGGTCCTGCCGGACGCAATCTCGCAGCCGCCCGGCGACGGCGGCCTCCTGAACATCCCGGCCATGGTCATCGTGGTCCTGGCCACGGTCCTGCTGGTCCGCGGCGCCCGGGAAAGCGCCTGGATCAACACCGCCATCGTGATGGTCAAGGTAGGCATCCTCCTGTTCTTCTGCGCCGTAGCCTTCACCGCCTTCACCGCAGGCAACTTCGAACCGCTCCTGCCCATGGGCGCCGCCGGGGTCTCCGCCGCCGCCTCCCGCGTGTTCTTCTCCTACATCGGGTTCGACGCCGCCTCCACCGCGGGCGAGGAAGCCCGTAACCCCAAGCGGGACCTGCCGCGCGCCATCATGCTCTCCATGCTGATCGTCACCACCATCTACGTCCTCGTAGCCGTCGCCGCCATCGGCGCCCGCCCCTGGGGCTGGTTTGACGGCACCGAGGCAGCCCTGGTCAGGATCCTCGAGGAAACCACCGGGCAGCCCTGGATCGCACTGATCTTCGCTGTCGGCGCCGTCCTGGCCATTGCCAGCATCGTCCTGACCGTCCTTTACGGCCAGACCCGCATCCTTCTTTCCATGTCCCGCGACGGCCTGATCCCCAGCATCTTCGGCCGGGTCTCGTCCCGCACCGGCACACCGGTTGCCGGGACCCTGATTGTGGGCATCCTCGTGGCCCTCACCGCCGGACTTGTTCCGCTCGGAGCCCTGGCGGACGCCACCAGCATCGGCACCCTGTTCGCCTTCGCCCTGGTCAACGTGGCCGTCATCTACCTGCGCCGCAACCGGCCGGAGCTCGAGCGCACCTTCCGCGTGCCGCTCTTCCCGCTCACGCCCATCCTCGGTGCGCTCATGTGCGTGTACCTGATGGCCAACCTCGGCACCGAGACCTGGGTGGTCTTCGGCATCTGGATGCTGGTGGGCTTCGCGGCCTACTTCGGCTACGGCCGGCGGCACTCCAGGGTAGCGGCGCTCAGCCACGAGGAATACCGTGAACTCAGCGGGCGCGAAACTTCAACACCGTCCACCACCGAACCGATGAAGGCAGACCTTTCATGACCATCGCCACCGAACTGCCGGCCAACGATCCCGCGGCCGCTCCCGGCCCGGAAGCCGCCTCAACAGCACGCCGGGCAGCCGAAGCGCCCATCACCATGCTGAACCCGGACTTCCCGTTCAGCTATGACCACTACCTGGCCCACCCGGACGGCCTCGGGTCCGTCCCGCCCGAGCTGTACGGGACCGAAGTTGCGGTGGTCGGGGCGGGACTTTCCGGCCTTGTGACGGCCTACGAACTGATGAAGCTCGGCCTGCGCCCCGTCCTCTACGAGGCGGACCAGATCGGGGGGCGGCTGCGGACTGCCAGCTTCCCGTCCGCGCCCGGGGTGGTGGCCGACCTTGGCGGCATGCGGTTCCCGGTGTCCGGCAAGGCGTTCTACCACTACGTGGACCTGCTGGGCCTGCAGACCCAGGAATTCCCCAACCCGCTGGCACCCGCCACGTCCAGCACGGTGATCGAACTCGCCGGGCAGAAACACTATGCCACCACCCCTGCGGACCTGCCGCCGTTCTTCCGTGAAGTGGCGGACGCCTGGAAGGCAGCCGTGAACGACGGCGCCAGGTTCAGCGAGATGCAGGACGCCATCCGGGCACGGGACACGGCCAGGATCAAGGAGATCTGGAACGAACTCCTGCCGCTGATGGACGAGCAGACGTTCTACGGCTTCATCGCCGCCAGTGAGTCCTTCAGGGAAGCGGGCTTCGCGCACCGTGAGGCGTTTGGCCAGGTGGGCTTCGGCACCGGCGGCTGGGACACGGACTTCCCCAACTCCATCCTCGAGATCCTGCGCGTTGTCTATACGGACGCCGATGACCAGCACCGCCTCATCGCCGGGGGAGCGCAGCGGCTCCCCGAGGCACTGTGGCAGCACGCGCCGTCGGGCATGGCCCACTGGCCGGAAGGGACGTCCCTGGCGTCGCTGCACTCCGGTTCCCCGCGCGGCGCCGTGGACCGGATCAGCCGCGACGCCAACGGCGATCTCCGGCTGCGCGAACGCTGGGGCCGGGAAGCCTCCTATCCTGCCGTGGTCACCACCTGCCAGTCCTGGCTGCTGTCCACCCGGATCCACACCGAAGAGGCACTGTTCCCGGCGGAGCTGTGGACGGCGATCGAGCGCTCGCACTACATGCAGTCCTCCAAGACCTTCGTGATGGTGGACCGTCCGTTCTGGAAGGACACCGATCCGGCGACCGGCCGCGACGTCCTGTCCATGACCCTGACCGACCGGCTGAACCGCGCCACGTACCTCCTGGACGACGGGCCGGACAAGCCCGCGGTCATCCTGCTTTCCTACACCTGGAACGACGACGCCCTGAAGTGGCTTGCGCTCGACGCCGACCAGCGGGTGGAACTCATGCTGCATTCCCTCGAGCAGATCTACCCGGGCGTGGACATCGCCAGCCACATCATCGGCCAGCCCATCACGGTCTCCTGGGAGGCGGACCCCAACTTCATGGGCGCCTTCAAGGCGAACCTGCCCGGGCACTACCGCTACCAGCAGCGGCTGTTCACCCACTTCAAGCAGGACAAGCTGCCCGAAGGCCAGCGCGGAATCTTCCTGGCCGGCGATGACGTTTCGTTCACCGCCGGCTGGGCGGAGGGCGCCGTGACCACCGGCCTCAACGCGGTGTGGGGCGTGGTGAACCACCTCGGCGGCAGTTCCGCGGCGGGGAACCCGGGCCCGGGCGAGCTGCTGGACGAGCTGGGGCCGATCAGCCTGGACTGAGCCCGCTGTCAGCCGGCGTGGAGCTCCCGGTGCGCCTGGGCAAGTTCGCGGTAGTGCGCGGCGTTGCGCTGCACGCCGTCGAACTCTTCATCGGTGAGCTCACGGCGGACTTTCGCCGGGACGCCGGCCACCAGCGAACGCGGCGGAATGACCGTTCCTTCGAGGACCACGGCGCCGGCCGCCACGAGCGAGCCGGCGCCGATCACCGCGCCGTTGAGGATGGTGGCGCTCATGCCGATGAGGCAGTCGTCCTCAACGGTGCAGCCATGCACGACAGCGCTGTGCCCCACGCTGACCCGTGCCCCGACGGTGCAGGGGAAGCCAGGGTCGGCGTGCAGCACCACGTTGTCCTGCAGGTTGCTGCCGGGTCCCACGCTGATCGCGGCGGTGTCTGCGCGGACCGAGACGCCGTAGAACGCGCTGGCGTCCTCGGCGAGCGTGGCGTTGCCGATCACCGAGGCCGTGGGGGCGACGAAAACGGAAGGGTGGATGTCCGGGCTGCTGCCGGCAAAAGGATAAAGGGGAGCCATGTGCCCAGCCTAGGACAAGGTGCGCGTTGGGACGCGAAGCGGGCTCCATAAGCGGACTTTGTGCCTAGTGACTCCGCTGATGTGACTCAATAGCATTGGGCCATGGAACTTCGGGGCTTGGACCTGCATGGCTTGGAACTTCGTGCACCGCAACTGCGGAAGGAAGGAAGGGGCAGGCCCAGCCTGTTCCGCCAATTCGTGGGCCGGATTGAGCGCCTTGAAGCCCTCGACGCGGCCGTCCGGGTGGCCGAGCCGCGGGCCGGCCGCCTGGTCCAAAACGGGCGGATCCGCAGCCTCCTCCACGGCGATGCCACCGGCATACCCGTGCACATCATCCTGACCGATGTGCCCTTCGGTGCGTGGTTCATGGCCGTGTACCTTGACTTATTTTCGGATGCCGGGACCCAGCGGGCGGCCACCCGGCTGGTGGGCCTCGGCGTCATCTCCGCCGCGCCCACCGCGCTCACGGGATGGGCAGAATGGGCGCTGGCGGGCAGGGCAACGCAGCGGGTTGGCATCGTCCATGCGGGGCTGAACGCAGCAGCCGTGCTGATCTTCGCGGGATCCTGGGCTGCGAGGCGCCGCGGCCGGCACACCCTCGGCGTCCGGCTGGCACGGTGCGGGGCACTCCTGCTGATCGCGGGCGGATTCCTGGGCGGTTACATGGCCAGCGCCCGTCGGGGTTCCTAGTTGGGCTGGGCAGCGGGAGTGCGGAGGACCAGGAACTGGTAATGCTGCGTCCACTGGCCCGCGCCCGGGCCTGATTCAGCACCCGTGCCCTCCGGCCACGTCACGAATTCCTCAATGTCACCGTGCCCGCCGAAGATCCGCCGAAGCGCCGCGTCGCTGCGGCGGCTGAAAAAGCGCGGCGGCTCTATTTGGTCCTCGGGATTGAGGACCTCTTCGTCGTCCCCGGACCAGAGTCCGACGGCGATCGGTGCCCCGGGCGCGGCCACGCGCACCAGTTCACAGACGACGTGGTCGATGTCCCTGTTGGGGATGTGCAGCAGGGTGCTCATGGTCCACACTGCCGGGAAGACGCCGTCGGCGAAGGGCAGGTTCCGGGCGCTGGCGACCGTTACGTTCAGGCCTTTTGCGGTCGCAATCCGCACCTGCCCTTCGGACAGGTCAACGCCGGTGTAGTGGATCCCGGCCTGGACGAACTTCAGCCCGTCCAGCCCCAGCCCGGTGCCGATTTCCAGCACCGCGTGCCGGCCTTCGGCCTTTAGCCGGGCGATGAACCGTGCACGCTGGTCCACCCGCTGCGGGGTCAGTGGATGCTCCGGATGGAGAACCGCCCGCTGGTTGTAGAACGCAGCCAGCCGCTCCTCGCCGCTGTGCTGCGAGGCGGGGTCCTCCATGGCCGGCGCCACGTCCCTGGCTGCCATGTCGCTGCGTGCCGCGTCCCTAGTCCGAGGCCACTAGTTGAAGACCACCGTGCGGTTGCCGTCCAGCAGCACCCGGTGCTCGGCGTGCCACTGGACGGCCTGGGCCAGGGTCCGGCCTTCGACGTCCCGGCCCATCTGCACAAACTGTTCGGCGGTGCGCCGGTGATCCACGCGGATGACTTCCTGTTCGATGATGGGTCCCTCGTCCAGGGCAGCCGTGACGTAGTGCGCTGTAGCGCCGATCAGCTTCACGCCGCGGGCGTGGGCCTGGTGGTAAGGCTTGGCGCCCTTGAAGGACGGCAGGAAGGAGTGGTGGATGTTGATGGCCTTGCCCGTGAGCTCGGTGCACAGCTCGTTGGACAGGATCTGCATGTACCGGGCCAGCACGGTCAGCTCGATGTCTTCCTCGGCAATGATCTTCCGCAGCGCGTCTTCGGCCTCGACCTTGGTGTCAGCGGTCACCGGGATGTAGTGGAAGGGGATGCCGTAGAACTCCGCGAGCCCGGCCAGATCCTGGTGGTTGGACACAATGGCGGGGATCTCGATGGGCAGGGTGCCGGAGCGCTGCAGGAAGAGCAGGTCATTGAGGCAGTGCGCGGACTTGCTGGCCATCAGCAGCGTGCGGACCTTCCGGCCTACGGGGCTGAGGCTCCACTGCATGCCGAATGCCGCCGCCACCGGTTCCAGCGCTGCGTGCACGTTGGCTTGCGAAACAGCGGTTGTTGCCTCAACCCGCATGAAGAACGTGCCCGTGGACTGGCTCCCGTACTGCTGCGAGTCCGTAATATTGCATCCGGCCACGAGCAGTGCTCCCGCGACGGCATGCACGATGCCCGGCCGGTCTGGACAGGAGAGGGTCAGTACATAAGCGGAGGAAAGCTGGTCTTCAATCACGAAGAACAGCCTACCCGCGCCGGAGGCTGTGCCATCGACGGGGTTCGGAAAGCTTTTGATAGTCTTAACCGGTCGCAACTGGCGTTGGATGGCTAACCATCAGGGAGCGGCACTTACGAAGACCACGGATCGTACGCCTGGGCCGAGGGTCATGTTTTGCCGGTAGGCAGCTCAACCGCTGCCGACCCATTGTGCTGTCCTGCCCGTAACCAAGGGCTTTCCCGTAATCAAGGGGCGGGGCAACGTCACAGCCGGTAGCCTGACCTTAGCAGCGCCCATCCCTAGCCAGGAGTTTTTCGTGACTACTTCACCGACTTCCGTCAGCACTTCCTCCACCGTCAGTAACCTGCCGCTGGCTGAGCTCGACCCCGAGATCGCCGCCGTACTGGACCAGGAGCTTGGCCGCCAGCGCGGCACCCTGGAAATGATCGCTTCCGAAAACTTCGCCCCGCGCGCCGTCATGGAAGCCCAGGGCTCGGTCCTGACCAACAAGTACGCCGAAGGCTACCCGGGCCGCCGCTACTACGGCGGCTGCGAGTACGTGGACATCGCCGAGCAGCTGGCGATCGATCGTGTCAAGGACCTGTTCGGCGCCGAGTACGCCAACGTCCAGCCGCACTCCGGTGCCCAGGCCAACGCCGCAGCGCTGTCCGCCATGATCACCCCCGGTGACAAGATCCTTGGCCTCTCCCTGGCCCACGGCGGCCACCTGACCCACGGCATGAAGCTGAACTTCTCCGGCAAGCTCTACAAGGTGGCCGCCTACCAGGTGGAGCAGGACAACTTCCGCATCGACTTGGACAAGCTCCGCGAGCAGGCCATCGCCGAGAAGCCGCAGGTGATCATCGCCGGCTGGTCCGCATACCCGCGGCACCTCGACTTCGCAGCCTTCCGCTCCATCGCAGACGAAGTAGGCGCGCTCCTCTGGACCGACATGGCGCACTTCGCCGGCCTCGTGGCAGCGGGGCTGCACCCCAGCCCGGTGCCGCACTCCGACGTCGTCACCTCCACCGTGCACAAGACCCTCGCCGGCCCCCGTTCCGGTGTGATCCTGGCGAAGCAGGAGTGGGCCAAGAAGCTCAACTCCAACGTCTTCCCGGGCCAGCAGGGCGGACCGCTCATGCACGTCATCGCAGCCAAGGCCGTTGCCTTCAAGATCGCCGGCACCGAGGAATTCAAGGAGCGCCAGGAGCGCGTCCTCGAAGGCGCCAAGATCATCGCCGACCGCCTGAACCAGGCCGACGTCGCAGAAGCCGGTGTCTCCGTGCTTACCGGCGGCACTGACGTGCACCTTGTCCTGGTGGACCTGCGCAACTCACAGCTGGACGGCCAGCAGGCCGAGGACCTCCTGCACTCCGTGGGCATTACCGTGAACCGCAACGCCGTTCCATTCGACCCCCGCCCGCCGATGGTCACCTCCGGCCTGCGCATCGGTACCCCGGCCCTGGCTACCCGCGGCTTCGGCGCCGAGGAGTTCACCGAGGTTGCCGAGATCATCGCCACCGCCCTGAAGGCAGGCTCCGCCGCCGACGTCGAGTCCCTGCAGGCCCGCGTTGACAAGCTCGCCGCCGACTTCCCGCTGTACCCGCAGCACGAGCAGTGGTGAACCCGTCCATGACGCAGACCGCGAAGATCCTTGACGGCAAGGCAGCCGCCGCCGCCATCAAATCCGAGCTTGCCGAGCGCGTCGCGGCACTGAAGGCCCGCGGCGTCACTCCGGGCATTGCCACCGTGCTCGTGGGCGCGGATCCTGCCTCGCAGCTGTACGTGTCCATGAAGCACAAGCAGTCTGTGGAGATCGGGATGAACTCGATCCAGCGTGAGCTTCCGGCGGATGCCACCCAGGCCCAGGTTGAGGCCCTCATTGACGAACTCAATGCGGACCCCGCCTGCCACGGTTACATCGTGCAGCTGCCGCTGCCCAAGCACCTGGACACCGACGCCATCCTTGAGCGGATCGACCCCGCCAAGGATGCCGACGGCCTGCACCCGACCAACCTTGGCCGGCTGGTGCTTAACGTCAACGGCGAGATCACCTCGCCGTTGCCGTGCACGCCCCGCGGCGTCATCGAGCTCCTGGAGCGCAACGGCTACAACCTCTCCGGCAAGCACGTCGTGGTGGTCGGCCGAGGCGTCACGATCGGCCGCTCGATCGGCCTGCTGCTCACCCGGCGGGCCGTGAACGCCACCGTGACGCTCACGCACACCGGCACCAAGAACCTCTCGGAGCTGCTGCGGATGGCGGACGTCATTGTGGGCGCGGCGGGTGTCAAGCACATCGTCAAGGCTGCGGACGTGAAGCCGGGCGCGGCCCTGCTCGACGTCGGTGTCACCCGTGAAACCGACCCTGGGACGGGCAAGAGCAAGGTCCACGGCGACATCGATCCCGCCGCTGCCGAGGTAGCCGGCTGGATCTCGCCGAACCCCGGCGGCGTCGGTCCCATGACCGTGGCGCTGCTGATGACCAACGTGGTCGAAGCCGCGGAACGCCAGGTGGCGGCGGAACACCACGCCAGCGTCGCCTAGGCTGACTGAAATGCAGTAGGGCGCCTACTCCTGAGGGAGTAGGCGCCCTACGCCGTTAAGCCGACGACGCGGTGCCGCCCCCGCGGCTAGGCTCGGAGTATGCCGCGCCGATTCCAGGGTCCGCCCACAGCCTTCGTGGTGATTGCCGTGGCTGTTGTCCAGGTGGTGGGCACGGTCTTCGCCGCTGCCCGGCAGCCGGACCACCGGCCGCTGGACGTGCTGGCTTTTGTGCTGCTGCTCGCCGGCCCGGCGGCGTTGGCCCTGCGGCGGCGGTCGCCCGGGATCATGTTGCCGGCGGCTGCCGCGGCGACCATCTTCTACCTTGCCGCAGGCTACCCCTGGGGCCCGGTGCCGCTGTCCCTGGCGCTGGCCATCATTTTCTCGGCGGCTGCCGGGCGCCGGTGGCAGACGTGGACCGTGGCCGGGGTCTGCGCCGCCGCGCTGGTGGCCTTCTTTGCTGCCAGCGGAGACGAAGGCACCCTGATCCGTGCCGTGGCCGGAACGTCCTGGCTGGTGATTCTGGTGCTGCTGGGGGAGGGGCCAGGCTTCGCCACGAACGGGTGACCGAAAGGCGGCGGCAGCGCGAGTCCCGGGAGCAGGCCGCCCGCGACGAATACCGGCTCGCCCTGGCCCGGGACATCCATGACGTGGTGGCGCATTCGCTCTCCCTCATCAATGTCCGCGCCTCGGTGGCGCTGCACCTGGGGGACCGGGATCCGGACCAGTTCCGGCCGGCCCTGGAAGCCATCAAAGCGGCGAGCAAGGAGTCCCTGGACGAGGTCCGCCAGCTGTTGGGCGTGCTCCGGGATGATGCGCCGCTCCGCCCGGCCGCGGGGCCCGGGCTCGGCAAGCTACCGGAGCTTGCCGAGAACGCGCGGCGCACCGGGCTGGACGTAACGTTGGATGTCCGGCTGGGTCCGGGCGCCGGCGGGCCGCTCTCCGAGCCAGCCGGAGCGGCGCTGGAGGAAGCGGCCTACCGGATCGTGCAGGAGGCGCTCACCAACGTGGTGAGGCACGCCGGTGCCGCCCGGGCCGCCGTCGTGCTTGAAGTTCCGGATGACGGGCCCGACGCCGGACGCCTCACCGTTACGGTGGACGACGACGGCAGGGGCGCCTCCGGAGCGCCGGAAGGCAACGGCCTGACCGGCATGCGGGAACGCGTGGCGGCGTTGGGCGGAACGGTCCGTTTCCTGCCCCTGGACCCGGGGTGGCGGGTCCAGGCAGTCTTTCCGCCGGCCAGTAATCACACCGGGGACGCCCCGCCTGAGGAGCAGCCATGATCCGCATCCTGATTGCAGATGACCAGACGCTTATCCGCGCAGGCTTCCGGGCACTCCTGGACGCAGAGCCGGACATGGCCGTGGTGGCCGAATGCGGCACCGGGTCCGACGCCGTCAGGCTCGCCGCACGGGAGAAGCCCGACGTCGTGCTGATGGACATCCGCATGCCGCAGGGTGACGGGCTGGAGGCGACGCGCCTGATCCTGGCCGATCCGGACCTGGCCGGAACCCGCGTCATCATCCTCACCACCTTCGAACTGGACGAATACATCGCCGAGGCCGTGCGCGCCGGTGCCGCCGGCTTCCTGGTCAAGGACACTGAACCGGAGGAGCTGCTGCGCGCCGTGCGGGTTGTGCACGACGGCGACGCCCTCCTCTCGCCGTCAGTGACCCGCCGGATCATGGCCCAGTTGGCCGTGCAGTCCCGCGCGCCCAGTCCGCCGACGGCGCTGGACCAGATCACCGAACGCGAAAGGGAAGTGCTCCGGCTGGTGGGGGAGGGACTGAACAACGCGGAGATCGCCGGGCGGCTCTTCATCACGCCGCTGACCGCTAAGACCCACGTCTCGCGGATCATGGCCAAGCTGCAGGTCCGCGACCGCGCCCAACTGGTGGTCCTGGCCTATGAATCGGGACTCGTGCGCCCCGGCTGGAGTAGCTGACGCGGCCGTCCTGCCTCCCGGGGGAGTAGCGTCGCCCGCGCAAGTGCCTCCCTTGGTGGGACGACGCCGCGGCCTCCCGAAACCAGACTTGAAGCAGGGCCGAGAGGCGGCCCGTTGAGAGTTTGGAGCTGACATGTTGACAGCAATGAGCGCCGCCGCAGGAACCGTGGCCACTCAGATTGCGGCCGCACAGGCAGGGGCGGGGCAGCATGCGGCCGGCGTCGCCGCCCGCGCCCCGTGGTACGACGGCGGGTTCTCGCCGTGGTTCCTGCTGTTCCCGCTGTTCTGGATCCTGGTGATCGGACTGTTCATCATTGTCGCCCGGCGCACCTGGCGGAACAACCACCGCTGGGCCGCGCGGCAGGGCGGCGAGGGAGTGCTCCGGGAACGCTACGCCCGCGGGGAGATCGACGAAACCGAGTACCGTCAGCGCCTGCAGGTGCTCCGCGGAGAGGAAAAGTAGGCCAGCACCGGCGGCTTCAACCGGAGGCCGCCGGCGCCAGCCCGGTCCGTCCCGGGGCCCTTCCTGCGGCCTTTCCCGCGCCGGACAACATCGAATGGATTTTTTGAGATCCAACTCTTTCTTTGTTCGAACGTGAGTACTAACGTTGTGTGGGTGCCTGAACTTGTGTCCAATGAAGAACTGTCCAGCCAACAATCCCGCACCCAGACCCAGGGCGATCCGATGCAGTACGTCATCACCGCCGAAAACCTCACCAAGACCTATGGCGACGTCACCGCCGTGGACGGCATTTCCTTCAGCGTTCCGGCCGGGGAGGCGTTCGGCCTGCTCGGCCCCAACGGGGCAGGAAAGTCCACCACCATGAAAATGATCGGCGGCGTCTCTCAGCGAACCTCCGGAAGCCTGTCCATCATGGGGCTGGATCCGGAGAGCCACGGTCCTGAAGTCCGCGCCCACCTGGGCGTCGTGCCGCAGCAGGACAACCTGGACGAAGAGCTCAAAGTCCGCGACAACCTGCTGGTCTATGGCCGCTACTTTGGACTGCCCATGAGCTACCTCCGTCCCAAGGCGGATGAACTGCTGGAGTTCGCCCAGCTGACGGACAAGGCCAAGTCAAAAGTTGACGCCCTGTCCGGGGGCATGAAGCGCCGCCTGACCATTGCGCGCTCGCTGATCAATGAACCCCGGATCCTGCTGCTGGACGAGCCCACCACGGGCCTGGACCCGCAAGCACGGCACATCCTGTGGGACAGGCTGTTCCGGCTCAAGGAGCAGGGCGTCACACTTATCCTGACCACGCACTACATGGACGAGGCCGAACAGCTGTGCGACCGCCTGATCGTGGTGGACAAGGGGCGGATCATGGCCGAGGGCTCGCCTGCCAGCCTGATCCGCGAGTACTCCACCCGCGAGGTCCTGGAGCTGCGCTTCGGCTCGGAACGCAACGCGACAATCGGCGCCGAACTCGAGGGGATCGGCGAACGGCTGGAAACGCTGCCGGACCGCGTGCTGATCTACGCCCACGACGGCGAGGCCGCCCTGGAGCAGGTGTCTGCACGCGGACTGCGTCCGCTCACCTCCCTGGTGCGCCGTTCATCGCTGGAGGACGTCTTTCTCCGCCTCACCGGCAGGAGCCTCGTTGACTGAGCAGTCCGTTCCTTCCGTGGCGAATGCGGGCGGACGCGGTTCCGCGGCGGCCCTGCATGCCCATTCGCCGGAGGTGTCCGCCGCCCGTGCCCGCCGCTGGGGTTCGTTCTATTACGCCGAACAGGTCCTGCGGGTGATGAAGGGCTACGGCTGGACCATCGTGATGTACGGCGTGGGCCAGCCGGTGGCCTACCTGTTCGCCATGGGCGTGGGCCTGGCCACTCTGGTGGACACCAACAGCGAAGCCGTCTTTGGCGGCGTCAGCTACCTGGCATTCATCGCCCCTGCCCTGCTGATCTCGGCCGCCGTCATGACGGCCGCCAACGAATTCACCTTCCCCGTGATGGACGGCTTCAAATGGCGGCGGGTGTACTACGGCCCCCACGCCTCGCCGCTTACTCCGGAACAGATAGCAACCGGCCACATCATGGCCGTGACGCTGCGGTTCCTGCTGCAGTCCGCCCTCTACTTCGTGGTGGTGGCGCTCTTCGGTGCGTCGCCGAGCGGATGGGGCTGGGTTTCCGTTCTGGTGGCCACCCTGGCAGGGCTTTCCTTCGGCCTGCCGCTGATGGCCTATGCCGCGACCATCACGGACGACAAGGGCCAGTTCGCCATGGTGATGAGGTTCATCGTGATGCCCTTGTTCCTGTTTTCGGGAACGTTCTTCCCGCTCGATACCCTGCCGCTTGTGGTGCGGTGGATCGGCTGGATTTCGCCGATCTGGCACGGCACGGAACTGGGCCGCGTCTTCAGCTACGGCTACGAGGAATCACCGCTGCTCACCATCGCCCACATCGTGTTCCTGGTTGGGCTGGCCGTTGCGGGCTGGATGCTTACCAAACGCCAATTCGTCAGGAGGCTGGGCCGATGAGCACGCTCACTGAGGGCCACAGCGTCACGGAAGCGGCGCGCAACAGGCACTTCGGGCCGATGTATTCGCGGAACGTCAAGGCAGTGATTGCCCGCGGGCTCATGGCCACCAAGAGCAGCAACTGGATGGTCATGCTCTCGGGCTTCTTCGAGCCCGTGCTGTACCTGATCTCCATGGGGGTGGGCCTGGGCGCCATCGTGGGCGCGGTACAGGGCCCCGGCGGCCACGAGATCAGCTACGCGGCGTACATCGCGCCTGCTCTCCTGGCCGTCTCCGCGATGAACGGTGCGGTGTACGACTCCACCTGGAACGTCTTCTTCAAGATGAACTTCGCCAAGCTGTACCAGGGCATGCTCTATACCTCGCTGGGCCCGCTGGACGTTGCCATGGGCGAGATCTTCCTGGCGCTGTTGCGCGGCATGCTGTACGCCACCGGGTTCACCGCCGTGATGGGCGTCATGGGCCTGATCACCACGCCCTGGGCCATCCTGATGATTCCCGCGGCCGTCCTGATCGCCTTCGGCTTCGCCAGCTTTGGCATGGGCATCACCAGCTTCATGAAGACCTTTCAGCAGATGGACTGGATCAACTTCGTCATGCTCCCCATGTTCCTCTTCAGCGCCACGTTCTACCCGCTGAGCGTGTACCCGCAGTACATCCAGTGGCTGATCCAGGCGATGCCCCTGTGGCACGGCGTGGAGCTGCTCCGGCAGATCAGCGTGGGGATCTTTAGCCCTGCCACGGCCATCCACGTCGGGTACTACCTCGTGATGATCGTGCTGGGCGTCATGCTCACCACCGGGCGCCTGCGCAAGCTGTTCCTGAAGTAGCGTTCGCCCGGGGTGGAAGCGTCCGTTTCCACGGTCGCGTGTTTGAGACAATGGAGGCATGCGATCTTTGGGTAACCCTAACTCTGCGTCCAACCCGGCCAAGGGCGGGTTCTCCATGCTCCGTATCAGCGGTCCCGGAATGATGGTGTTTGTCATCGCTTTCGTTGTGGCCGTCATCTTCGCAGCCAACCAGAACGACGTCGTGGGCTGGGTTGTGGCAGTCATCGCCGCCTTCTGGCTCGCGCTGGCTGCGTTCGTCGTCTTCAGTATCCAGAAGGCTGCGAAGAAGGCCGGAGCGAAACTCAACGAGGCGCAGAACGCGTTCAACGCCGCGACCGGCCGGGCGCCGTCGTCGGGCAGTGCCGATCACGGCGGCACGCGCCTGGTGCAATCACGCAGCGAGGCCGACGAAGTCCGCGACCTGAAGCTGGATCACTCCTTCAAGATCGTCCAGGTCCAGGTGCGCGTCGTCGAGCAGGAACGTGCAAAGGGCGGCGCGGCGGACCATGACACCATCCGCCGTGCGCTGGAAACCATCGAAATCACGGCCACCAACGCCAGGGACATGATCAAGTCCTCCGGCGGCGCTGACGAGCCCGTCAGCGGAACCATCATCGACTAGAGTGGTGCGGGTGAGCTCGGCATTGAAGAAGGACCACCTTCGCATCGCATCTGTCAACGTCAACGGCCTCCGCGCTGCCTACAAGAACGGCATGGCGGAGTGGCTTGAACCCCGCGAGGTGGACATCCTCTGCCTCCAGGAGGTCAGGGCACCCGACGCGATCGTCCGTGAACTTCTCGGCGACGGCTGGTTCATCCTGCACGAGGAAGCCGAGGCCAAAGGCCGTGCGGGCGTGGCCATTGCCGCCCGCATGGAGCCGCTGGCCACCCGTCCCCACATCGGCGACGACTACTTCGCCGCAGCGGGCCGCTGGGTCGAGGCGGACTTCCGGGTCACGGACGCCGCCGGTTCCGCCGCCACGCTGACAGTGGTGAGCGCCTACGTCCACTCCGGCGAGGCCGGAACGCCCAAACAGGACGACAAGTTCCGCTTCCTGGACGTTATGGCCACCCGCCTTCCGGAGCTGGCAAAGCACAGTGACCACGCCCTGGTGGTGGGTGACCTGAACGTGGGCCACACGGAACTGGACATCAGGAACTGGAAGGGCAACGTAAAACGTGCCGGCTTCCTTCCGGAGGAGCGTGCCTACTTTGACCGCTTCTTTGGCGAAGAAATCGGATGGAGGGATGTCCACAGGGGCTTGGCGGGAAACGTCGACGGCCCCTACACCTGGTGGTCCCAGCGCGGCAAGGCCTTTGACACCGACACAGGCTGGCGCATCGACTACCACATGGCCACCCCGGACCTCGCAGCCGCTGCCATTTCGGCGGTGGTGGACCGGGCACCGTCATGGGACACCCGCTTCTCCGACCACGCACCGCTGGTAGTGGACTACCAGCTCTGAGCCCCGAAGGTTTTTCTCACAATGACTAGCTCGACTTCCCCGGTCACCAAAAAACGCATACTCTCCGGTGCCAAGCCCACAGCGGACTCCCTGCACCTGGGCAACTACATTGGTGCTGTCCGCAACTGGGTGGACATGCAGGCGGAATACGACACCGTATTCTTCATTCCCGACCTCCACGCCATCACTGTCGATTTTGAACCCGCCGAGCTGGCCAAGCGCACCCGGGTGGTTGCCGCGCAGTACATCGCCGCCGGCATTGACCCGGACAAGAGCATCTTCTTCGTGCAGTCCCATGTGCCCGAGCACGCCCAACTGGCCTGGGCACTGAACTGCATCACCGGCTTCGGCGAAGCATCCCGCATGACGCAGTTCAAGGACAAGACGCAGAAGTCGGGTGCCGACGCCGCAACCCTTGGCCTGTTTGCGTACCCCACCCTCATGGCCGCAGACATCCTCCTGTACCACACCGACCTTGTGCCGGTTGGGGAGGACCAGCGGCAGCACCTCGAACTGACCCGCAACCTGGCCCAGCGCTTCAACACCCGTTTTGGCCACACGTTCACGGTTCCTGAGGCGACCATCCTCAAGGCCACCGCCAAGATCTACGACCTCCAGAGCCCGACGGCCAAGATGTCGAAGACAGGCGGGTCGCCCCACGGTTCCATCCAGCTCCTGGAAGACCCCAAGCTCGCCGCGAAGCGCATCAAGTCCGCCGTGACCGACACCGGAACGGAGATCCGGTTCGACGCCGAAGCCAAGCCTGGGGTTTCCAACCTGCTCACCATCTATTCGACGCTCACCGGGAAGTCCGTGGGCGAGCTCGAAGCGGAATACCAGGGCAAGATGTACGGCCACCTCAAAAAGGACCTCGCGGATGTCATGGTGGACTTCATCACGCCCCTCCGGGACCGCACCAACGAACTGATGGCGGACCCGGCGGAGCTGGACAGGCTCCTGGCCCGGGGTGCCGAACGTGCCCGGGAAATCGCCTCCGTGACCCTCGGCCAGGTCTATGAGCGCATGGGCTTCCTGCCGTCCCTCAGCCTCGCAGGAGTCCGCTAGCCCAATGTCACCCGTCAGCAAGGTCTCTGCAAGCGAAAACTCCCCTGCGTACAGTGCGGGCGGAAAGTTCGTTGACGCCGATGATGATGACGCCGCCGTCAGCCGCGGTACCGCGGCGGGCGGCAGCCGCGCGCGGACGGACGAGATGAGTGTCGGCGTCATCCTTGGTTTCCCGCTGGACATTGCCGCGGAGCTGCAGCGCTGGCGGGCATCGTTTGGTGACCCCATGGCGGGTGTGATTCCCGCACACATCACTCTGGTCACCACCACACCCACGAAAGACTGGGAAGCCACCCGCAGCCACGTCCGGGAGGTGGCGCGCAGGCAGGCGCCGTTCACGGTGACCATCTCCGGGACAGGATCGTTCCGGCCGGTTTCGCCGGTGGTGTTCCTCAACGTCGAACACGGCTTCGGCGACTGCGTGAACCTGCACGAGCAGCTGCAGACAGGGCCCCTGGAGCGGGACCTGCCGTTTGCCTACCACCCGCATGTGACCATTGCCCATGATGTGGCGCCGGAAAGCCTGGATGAGGCCGAAACGGTGCTGAAAGATTACCGGGTCACCTTCCCGGTGGTTAGCATGGGGCTGTACGAGCACGACATCAACGGCATTTGGCAGCTACGGGAAGAGCTCGATTTTGGCATCGAAACTGACCACACCCGACGCCCATCCGGCGCTGGTGGCTCAGACGGCTGAGCCTCCGCTTCCCACCGAGCGCGCCCGGCTGGAACTGGAAGTCAGCCGGAAGAAGGTCCAGTGGAGCAAGGCCCGCAGGTCCGGTGCCGGCAAAGTCGCAGGGCTCATGGCGATGTTCCAGTGGCTGCTCGCCCGCCTGAACGCGTTCCGTCCCATGCGGGCGTTCCAGCACTACAACCTGCAGCGCGGCCCGCTGATGGCCGCCGGCATCGGCTTCCACATGTTCTTCTCCATCACCGGCCTGCTGGCCACTGGCTTCTCCGTTGCCGGCCTGCTGCTGCGCGGGCAACCGGCGCTCCTGGACTGGATCGTCAGCAGCGTCGCGACCGCCGCCCCGGGGCTTGTGAAGGTGGACGGCGGCGACGGCCTGGTGGACCCGCAGGATCTGCTGAATCCCACCGGCCTGGGCTGGACCGCCGTCATCGCGGCCGTCGTCACCATCGTGACTTCCCTTGGCTGGATAGCCGGCGTCCGCCAAGGCCTGCGGGGTGTGATGCGGCTGGGGCCGCTGAAGATGAACCCGCTGATCCAGAAACTGCGCGACGCCGGCACGCTGCTGCTGCTTGGCGTGGCCCTGGTGCTCAGCGCCGGGGCGTCGCTGGTTTTCGGCACTGCCGCGGGGTGGGTCACGGAGCAGCTCCAGCTGGATCCGGTCCTGGCATGGCCGCTGACCACCAGCATCAAGGTGGGTGTGCCGCTGGCGCTGGGCTGGGCCACGGCGCTCATCATGTTCCGGCTGGCCGCAGGACTGAATCTTTCACGGCGGGCCCTGCTTGAAGGAACCATCCTGTCCGCAGCGGGAACCACCGTGCTTCAGGTTTTCAGCACTGAGCTGCTCGCCAACGCCGGCCGGAACCCCATCCTCGCGCCCTTTGCCATCATCATCGGGCTGCTCATCTGGTTCAACCTGGTCAGCCAGGTCTACCTGGTCTCAGCGGCGTGGTCCGCCGTGCGGGAAGAGGACCTCAAAAACGCCCCTCCAGCAAAGGCCACCGGTTGGGGCTCCCGCCAGGTCCAGCCGGGCAAGACGCCTGTGGAACGGGAACGCCAGGCAGCTACTGTCCGGCGTCGAGGTACTGATCGGCCCACGCGGAAATAATCAGCGCGGCACGGGCGGCCTGGCCTTTCCCGGTCAGCAGGTGGTCGCTGCCTTCCAGCGACACGAAGCTGCGCGGGTGGCGCGCGGTCTGGAAAATCGTGCTGGCATTCTCGATCCCCACGGTGTTGTCGGTGGGGGAGTGCAGCACCATCAGCGGCTTGTGGAGGCGCTTGATGCAGTCGGTCAGGTCGGCATTCTCCAGGTCCTCGACGAAGTGCCGGCGGATCTCCACGCGCTTGCCGCCCAGGTCCACCTCCGCGCTTCCTTCACTGAGGATCCGGTCCAGAGCCGCGTCAAAGACGTGGGCCACATGCTTGGGCGAAAACGGGGCACCCACGGTGGCAACGGCGTCGAGTTCGGGGATCTCCCGGGCCGCGGCCAGCACGGCGGCACCGCCGAACGAGTGCCCCACCAGCAGCGAGACGGACCGGCCCTCGGCGCGCATGAATTCGGCCGCCCGGACAGTGTCGGCAACCTTGTGGCTGAACGAGCCTTCCGACCACAGGCCGGCGGACTCACCCAGGCCCAGGTTGTCGAAGCGGAGCATGCCCACCCCGTTGTCCGCCAGCGCCTTGCACATCCGTGAGGCGGAAGGGTGGTCCTTGCCAAGGGTGAACCCGTGCGAGAACACGCCCCAGCCCTTCACCGGCCCCTCGGGGTGGTCCAGGATGCCGGAGAGCAGTTCTCCGGTGGAACCTTCGAATGAGACTTTTTCGGAGCGGGACACGATGTCCCCTTTCGTTTGGTGCCGGGTTATTGCGGTCAAACAACGACGGCGCCACACACCTTAAAGGTGAGCGACGCCGTCGGCTGTTACGTCCGTTTGTGAAACGGGGTGCTAGATCTTGCGGGAGAGGATTGCCTGCTTGACCTCGGCAATTGCCTGCGTGACCTGGATGCCGCGGGGGCATGCTTCGGTGCAGTTGAAGGTGGTGCGGCAGCGCCACACGCCTTCCTTGTCGTTCAGGATCTCCAGGCGCATGTCGCCGGCGTCATCACGGGAATCGAAGATGAAGCGGTGGGCGTTCACGATCGCTGCCGGGCCGAAGTACTGGCCGTCGGTCCAGAAGACCGGGCAGGACGAGGTGCAGGCGGCGCACAGGATGCACTTGGTGGTGTCGTCGAAGCGCTCACGGTCCTCGGCGGACTGCAGGCGTTCCTTGGTGGGCTCGTGGCCCTTGTTGATGAGGAAGGGCATGACTTCACGGAAGGACTGGAAGAACGGCTCCATGTCCACGATCAGGTCCTTCTCCACGGGGAGGCCCTTGATGGGTTCCACGGTGATGGGCTTGGTCGTGTCCAGGTCCTTCAGCAGGGTCTTGCAGGCCAGGCGGTTGCGGCCGTTGATGCGCATGGCATCGGAACCGCAGACGCCGTGGGCGCAGGAGCGGCGGAACGAGACGCTGCCGTCGATTTCCCACTTGACCTTGTGCAGGGCATCCAGCACGCGGTCGGTGCCGTACATGGTGACTTTGAAGTCATCCCAGGTGGCGTCCTCGGAAACCTCGGGTTGTATCGGCGCACGCGCAGGGTGACGTCGAATGTGGGGATTTCTCCGCCGCCTCCGATGTGTGCAGGCAGCTCGATCTTGGAGGCTGGCTCAGCGAGTTCAGCGGTCATCTTAGTACTTCCTCACCATCGGCTCGTAGCGGGTAAAGACAACCGGTTTGGTGGCCAGGCGGATGCCGGCAGTTGTTTCCGCGGTCCCCGCGGTGCCGTCAGCCCGGGCGTGGTCATCCTTGTACGCCATGGAGTGCTTCATGAATTTTTCGTCGTCGCGTTCCGGGAAGTCCTCGCGGAAGTGTCCGCCGCGGGATTCCTCACGGTGCAGGGCTGCCACGGTCATGACCTTGGCCAGTTCCAGCAGGAAGCCGAGCTCCACGGCTTCGAGCAGGTCCAGGTTGAAGCGCTTGCCCTTGTCCTGGACGCTGATGTTCTTGTACCTCGCCTCGAAGGACTCGATGTCCTTCAGGACCTGGTTCAGCGTGTCAGCGGTGCGGAACACCTGCATGTTGGCGTCCATGGTGTCCTGGAGATCCTTGCGGATCACGGCCACCTTCTCGTCGCCGGTGCCGTTGCGGGCGATGTTCAGCAGTTCGATGGTGTACGCCTCGGGATCCTCCGGAAGCTCCACGAAGTCAGCCGTCTTGGCGTATTCCGCAGCGGCGATACCGGCGCGCTTGCCGAAGACGTTGATGTCCAGCAGCGAGTTGGTGCCCAGGCGGTTGGAGCCGTGAACCGAAACGCAGGCAACCTCACCGGCGGCGTAGAGGCCGGGAACCACGGTGTCGTTGTCCTGGAGGACCTCGGTGGTGATGTTGGTGGGGATACCGCCCATGGCGTAGTGCGCCGTCGGGAACACCGGCACGGGCTCCGTGTAAGGCTCCACACCTAGGTAGGTGCGGGCAAACTCGGTGATGTCCGGCAGCTTGGCGTCGATGTGCGCCGGCTCGAGGTGGGTCAGGTCCAGGAGGACGTAGTCCTTGTTCGGGCCACAGCCGCGGCCTTCGCGGACTTCGTTGGCCATGGAGCGGGCCACGATGTCACGGGGTGCCAGGTCCTTGATGGTGGGAGCGTAGCGCTCCATGAAGCGCTCACCTTCGGAGTTACGCAGGATGGCGCCTTCGCCACGTGCGGCTTCCGAGAGCAGGATGCCCAGGCCGGCAAGGCCGGTCGGGTGGAACTGGAAGAACTCCATGTCCTCCAGCGGGATGCCGCGGCGGAACGCGATGCCCATGCCGTCACCGGTAAGGGTATGGGCGTTGGACGTGGTCTTGAAGACCTTGCCGGCACCGCCGGAGGCGAAGACCACGGACTTGGCCTGGAACACGTGCAGTTCACCGGAGGCGAGGTCGTAGGACACGACGCCGGCTACCCGCTTCTGCTTGTACGGTGTGCCGTCCTCGCGGACCGCGTCCTCTTCGACCGTCAGGAGGTCCAGGACGTAGTACTCGTTGTAGAACTCAACGTTGTGCTTGACGCAGTTTTGGTACAGCGTCTGCAGGATCATGTGACCCGTACGGTCAGCGGCGTAGCAGGCCCGGCGGACCGGGGCCTTGCCATGGTCGCGGGTGTGGCCGCCGAAGCGGCGCTGGTCAATCCGGCCCTCCGGGGTGCGGTTGAACGGCAGACCCATCTTTTCCAGGTCCAGCACGGCGTCGATGGCTTCCTTCGCCATGACTTCGGCTGCATCCTGGTCCACCAGGTAGTCGCCGCCCTTAATGGTGTCGAAGGTGTGCCACTCCCAGTTGTCTTCCTCGACATTGGCCAGTGCCGCACACATGCCACCCTGCGCCGCACCGGTGTGCGAGCGGGTGGGGTAGAGCTTGGTCAGTACTGCTGTGCGCGCGCGCTGACCGGATTCGATCGCGGCGCGCATGCCAGCGCCACCGGCACCGACGATGACGACGTCGTACTTATGGACCTGCATACCAGACGCTCTTTCTCTCAAAATTCGCTATAAAACCACGGGCGGGCGGAGCCTGCACCGTAAAACCGTTGCCCGCACTCAGTGCGGGCGCGGCTGATCCCCTCGCGGAGGATGGTGCCGCTAGGCTGCGGGGCAGAAGCCGCCCGGCAGAGGTACGCCGTTGACGTCCAGCGGGCACGGGTTGAAGGTGAAGATCACCAGGGTGCCCAGGATGACGATGACGGCGGTCGCGGCATAAAGGACGATCTTCAGCCAGAAGCGGGTGGAATCCTTCTCGGCGTAGTCGTTGATGATGGTGCGGACGCCGTTGGTGCCGTGGAGCATGGCCAGCCAGAGCATGGCCAGGTCCCAGAACTGCCAGAACGGATCGGCCCACTTGCCGGCTACGAAGCCGAAGTCGATGGCGTGGATGCCCTCGCCTACCAGCAGGTTGACGAAGAGGTGGCCGAAGATCAGGACCACGAGGACAACGCCGGAAAGCCGCATGAACAGCCAGGCTGCCATTTCGAAGTTGCCCTTCGACGCGCCGCTGCGGCGGTACCTGGGGCAATCAGGCCTGCGCCGGGCTTCCCATTGCTGTCTTTTCCACTGCGTGGGCTCTGAATCTGGGTTGCAGTCATGGCTTAGTGACCTCCGAAGGCGAGGGAAAGGTGGCGGATGGAGAAGCCCACCATGACGACGACCCAGAGCACCAGGACCGTCCACAGCATCTGGCGCTGGTACTTCGCGCCCTTCTTCCAGAAGTCGACGGCGATGATCCGCAGGCCATTAAAGGCATGGAACACGATCGCTGCGACAAGGCCCGTTTCACCCAGGGCCATGAGGGGGTTCTTGTAGGCGCCGATGACGGCGGTGTATGCCTCGGGGGACACGCGCACCAATGAGGTGTCCAGCACATGGACCAACAAGAAGAAGAAAATCACTACACCGGTAATGCGGTGTCCAACCCAGGACCACATGCCTTCACGGCCGCGGTACAAGGTGCCAGCTGGTTTTGTCGGCACTGAATAAACCTCCCTGCAACACAGCGGCGCTGGCATGGGATCCACGCGGGGGGAACGCCTGCTGCGAGAGCACTCGTAAGCTCAAGCCTAAATCTAGGCTTCGCTCACAGCTTATTCAATTTAGGAACTCCTTGGTGTCGCGCCTCTCCGCGGTTTTTGTCCATTTTTGAGACGAACGCCACACTATGGCTGTTGTGGCGGTGTCGGAAGGGCACCGCCTGCCCGGTTCCGCACCGTGTTCAGCTAAAGTAGCCGTGATGAGTACAGACATAGTGACAAGCCGGGATTCACCGCTGAGCCGTTTCATTGCGGTAATTCCTGCAGGCGGAGTGGGGACCCGCCTCTGGCCCCTGTCGCGTGCAGCAGCCCCGAAATTCCTCCACGACCTCACGGGTTCCGGCAGCACTCTGCTGCGGGCAACCTACGACCGTCTGGAACCGCTCGCAGGCAAAGGCGTGCTGGTTGTTACCGGCGTTGCCCACCGGAACGCCGTATGCAGCCAGCTTCCCGAGGTCCTGGAATCGGACCTTGTGCTGGAGAGCGAGCCCAAGGACTCCGGTGCGGCCATCGGCCTTGCGGCGGCCATCCTTTACCAGCGGGATCCGGACACCATCATGGGTTCCTTTGCCGCGGACCAGGTGATCAGCCCGGACGAGCTCTTCCAGGACGCTGTCCGCGAGGCTATCTACACCGCAGCGGCCGGCAAGATTGTCACCATCGGCATCAAGCCGACGCACCCCTCGACGGGGTTCGGCTACATCCGTTCAGGCGAGAACCTGTCCATCGCCAACGCGCCCAGCGCTCAGGCCGTGGTGGAATTCGTGGAGAAGCCCAGCGAGGACGTGGCCCAGCAGTACGTGGACAGCGGGGAGTACGTCTGGAACGCGGGGATGTTCGTTGCCCCGGTGTCCCTGATGCTGCAGCATCTCGAAGCCAACCAGCCTGAGCTCTTCAAGGGGCTCACCGAGATTGCGCAGGCCTGGGACACTCCGGACCGTGACGAGGTCACCGCCCGCATCTGGCCCACGCTGCCGAAGATCGCCATCGACTACGCGGTGGCCGAGCCTGCCGCCGCCGCCGGGGACGTCGCCGTCGTGCCTGGCACGTTCCGCTGGGACGACGTCGGGGACTTCGCCTCCGTGGGCCGGCTCAACAGCGCGAAGGAAGTCGACGACGTCACCGTCCTCGGCGAGGGCGCCCGCGTCTTCACCGAAAACGCCAGCGGCGTGGTTGTCACCGACACCAAGCGTGTCATCGCGCTGATCGGCATCAAGGACGTGGTCATTGTGGACACTCCGGATGCCCTGCTGGTGACCACCATGGCGCACTCCCAGCGGGTCAAGGCGGCCGTTGACGCGCTCAAGGCCAGCGGCGACACCGACGTCCTCTAATTTCCGAGTCAGCCCAAGCTCTCCGGCGCTGCCGGGCAGCTTGGGCTGACGTGTTTCCGGCGTCGGAATCCGGCCCCCGGATCCGTAACCCGCGGACCCTGATGCGGGTATTCGCGGCACCATCGCTAGAGTTGTTCCGTGCGCAACTACACTACTGAAGCCGAACCCACCGCTCTTGTGGGGCCGTGGCTGGAGCCGCTGCTGCCGGAACTCATCGATTTCCGCCGCGACCTCCATGCGCATCCGGAGCTGTCCTTCAAGGAGTTCCGGACCACCAACAAGCTGGCGGAGCGGCTGGAGGCCGCCGGCCTGAAACCGCGGCGGCTCGAAGGCACCGGCCTCACTGTCGACGTCGGCGAAGGCCCCATCGCGACGGCGCTGCGCGGAGACATCGACGCCCTTCCCATCATCGAGGAAACCGGCCTGCCGTTCGCGTCGAAAAACCACGGCGTCACGCACGCCTGCGGGCATGACGTCCACACCACCACCATGCTTGGCATCGCCCTGGTCCTGCACCGCATGCACCAGGAATCCCCGCTCGGCGGCACGGTCCGCATCATTTTCCAGCCGGCCGAGGAAACGATGCCCGGCGGAGCGCACTCCTGCATTGAGCAGGGTGTCCTGGAAGGCGTGCCGCGCATCCTGGCCCTGCACTGCGATCCGCGAATCGACGTCGGCAAGATCGGCACCCGGATCGGCGCCATCACCTCGGCGTCGGACACCATCAGGATCGAGCTTTCCGGCCGCGGCGGCCACACCTCGCGCCCGCACCTGACCGAGGACCTGGTCTTCGCGCTGGCGCAGATCGCGGTCAACGTTCCGGCTGTGCTCTCCCGCCGGGTGGATGTCCGCAGCGGCGTCTCCGTGGTGTGGGGTCACATTTCCGCAGGCTCGGCCCCCAACGCCATTCCCGGAACCGGCTACATGGCCGGGACCATGCGTTGCCTGGACCGCGACGCCTGGCAGAGTGCCGGTGAACTCCTCGACGAAGTGGTCCACCAGGTGGCCGCGCCGTACGGTGTGGACGTCCGGCTGGAGCACACACGGGGCGTTCCGCCCGTGGTCAACTCCGAACATGAGACCGCGCTGATCGAGGCGGCGGCACGCGCTGAGATCGCCGAAAGTGCCGTGGTCCTCACTCCGCAGTCCATGGGCGGAGAGGATTTCGCCTGGTTCCTGGCCGAGCTGCCCGGCGCGATGATGCGGCTCGGCACCAAGACTCCCGGCGGCGAGGAATATGACCTGCACCGCGGTGACTACATCCTGGACGAGCGTGCGCTGGGCTATGGCATCCAGGTCCTGACGGCCGCGGCCCTGCGCACAATCCGCGACCTCTAAGCAGCGCCGACTAAGCGCGAACAGGCAGCTAATGCCCTCAAATCCCGGATCTGCGGGCATTAGCTGCCAGTTCGCGCTCCTTGTTGGCTAGATAAGTTGTGCACAATTCAATTGTGCGATATCGTATTTCCCATGACCGACGCTCCCAGACTCAACGCCCCCCGCCTCGACGCTCCCAGGCTGAATCGCCAGGTGTGCTTTGCGCTGTACTCCGCGTCGAAGGCCGCCACCGCCGTCTACCGGCCCATGCTGGATGAGCTCGGCCTGACCTACCCGCAGTACCTCGTCATGCTGGTGCTCTGGGAGGACCAGCCCCGCAGCGTCCGCGAACTGGGGGAGGAGCTGGGCCTGGATTCCGGTACCCTGTCGCCGCTGCTGAAGCGCCTCGAATCGCTAGGCCTGGTGGAGCGGCGGCGGTCGGCCGAGGATGAGCGCCGGGTGGAGGTATTCCTGACGGACGCCGGCACCGCCCTCAGCGCCAGGTCCAACGGAATTCCAAAGCAGCTGGCAGACGCCGCAGGCCTGTCCCCGGCAGAACTCGACCAGCTCCGCGAGACCCTGGGCAGGCTCACCGCCGCCCTCCATTCCGCCCGCTAGGCAGATTTCCCAACAACAGACTTCCCACTCAACAGAACGGAACCACGTGAAGACTCTCTACACCGCAGAAGCACTGGCCTCAGGCGAGGGCCGGGACGGCAACGCCCGCACGAAAGACGGCAAGCTCGACGTAACCCTGGCGAGCCCCGTGGAACTGGGCGGCAACGGCCAGGGCACCAACCCGGAACAGCTGTTCGCGGCCGGTTACGCCGCCTGCTTCCACTCGGCGCTGCGCCTCGTGGGGCGCAAGGAAAAGGCGGACCTGACGGATTCCGCCGTCGCCGCAAAGATCCATTTCGGCGCCCTCGAGAACGGCGTGGGCTACGGCCTGGCCGCCGAGCTCGAAATCGCACTCCCGGCACTGGACCTCGCCACAGCGGAAGCCCTCGTGGCCAAGGCGCACCGGATCTGCCCCTACTCCAACGCTACCCGCGGCAACATCAACGTAGACATCAAGATCCTGGAGGTGGCCGCGTGAGCGCCAACACCGAAACCGCAACCCTTCCCGCAGCCACCCGCGAAATCCAGCTGGCATCCCGCCCCGTCGGGCGGCCGGTCCCGGCGAACTTCCGCCTCGCCGAATCGGAGCTGCCCGCCTTGCAGGACGGCCAGGTGCTGGTCCGCAACCTGTTCATCTCCGTGGACCCCTACATGCGCGGACGCATGAATGACGTCAAGTCCTACTCCGCGCCGTTCGCGCTGGATGCAGCGCTCGACGGCGGTGCTGTGGGTGAGGTGATCGCGTCCAGGAGCGATGAGCGCAAGGTGGGGGACGCCGTCGTGCATCCTCTGGGCTGGCGCGAATACGCTGTGGTGGACGCCAAGGCAACCACGCTGGCGCGGACGGACCTGGCTCCGGCCTCGGCTTTCCTGGGCGCGCTGGGCATGACCGGTCTCACAGCCTACGCGGGCCTCTTGAAGGTGGCCGAGTTCAAAGCCGGCGACGCCGTCTTCGTTTCCGGCGCGGCCGGGGCCGTCGGTTCCCTCGTAGGCCAGATCGCGAAAGCCATGGGTGCATCGCGCGTGATTGGCAGCGCCGGTACCCCGGAAAAGGTGGCGCGGCTGCTGGAACTCGGCTTCGACGCTGCGTTCAACTACAACGACAGGCCGGTGCTGGAGCAGCTGAAGGAGGCGGCCGGGGCTAACGGCATCGATGTCTACTTCGACAACGTGGGCGGGGACCACCTGGAAGCGGCGCTGTCGGTGCTGAACGTCGGGGGGCGCGTGGCCATGTGCGGCGCGATCTCGCAGTACAACGCCACCGAGGCCACCCCCGCGCCGCGCAACCTCATGCAGGCGATCGGCAAACAGCTGACCCTCCGCGGGTTCCTGGTGGGCGGACAGCGGCAGCACGCCGCGGAGTTCGCCGGCCGGATGGCGGGTTGGCTGGCCGACGGCACAGTCAGCTACGACGAAACCGTGGTGGACGGCCTGGAAAACGCGCCGCAGGCATTTATGGACCTGCTCGACGGCGCCAACACCGGGAAGATGCTGGTCCGGATCTAGGAAAATGGACGTGACTTGCGGGGGGCGGCTACCGATAGGTAACAAGTTCTCAACAATCTCCTGGAAGGCGCGCCGGCGTGGTATCAGGACGTGTTCCAGGCCACTAAAGTAGCTGACATCAGTGCGCCTCGGCGCAGTGCTGCGAAACCATCAGTGAAAACAGAATTTCAGTGTGGAGCATTCGAAACGGACACTCATTGAACCCCGTCGTAGCGCCTATCTCTTTGTTCCTGGAGGAAAATTGAAGAACTCACTGCGTGCAAACCTTAAACGCGGTTCAATGGCCGGTGTCGCCACTGCGGGTGCGGCTGCCCTGCTGCTGACCGGCTGCGGAGCTGCCCCGTCGTCGCCGGGTGCCTCCGGCTCCGCGACGAAATCGGACTACACCGCATGCATGGTGTCCGACTCGGGTGGATTCGACGACAAGTCGTTCAACCAGTCCGGCTACGAAGGCTTGCAGCAGTCCGTCAAGGACCTCAACATCCAGGAGAAGCACGTCCAGTCGAAGGCTGACACGGACTACGACCCCAACCTGCGCTCCATGGTGCAGCAGGGCTGCAAGCTCACCGTCACTGTCGGCTTCCTGCTCGGCGACGCCACGAAATCCATCGCTACGGCCAACCCGAACAGCCACTTCGCGATCATCGACTACAACGACCCCACGTTCCCCAAGAACGTCAAGCCGATTGTCTACGACACAGCCCAGGCAGCATTCCTGGCCGGCTACCTGGCTGCCGGCACTTCGAAGACCGGGAAGGTGGCCACTTTCGGCGGCATCAACATCCCGACGGTGACGATCTTCATGGACGGCTTTGCCGACGGCGTGAAGTACTACAACGACAAGAAGGGCAAGAACGTCCAGCTCATTGGCTGGGACAAGGCCAAGCAGGACGGCACCTTCGTCGGCGACTTCAAGCAGGTGGACAAAGGCAAGGTCCTGACTCAGGGCTTCCTGGACCAGGGCGCGGACATCGTCCTTCCCGTGGCCGGCCCGGTGGGGGCCGGCGCAGGCAGCGCGATTCTGGAGGCCAAGTCCAAGGGCAAGGACGCCAAGCTGATCTGGGTTGACTCCGACGGCTACCTGACCGCCCCCGAATACAAATCCGTGATCCTGTCCTCGGTCCAGAAGACCATGTCCACCGCTGTGGAGACGGTCATCAAGGACGACAAGGACGGCAAGTTCGACGCCGCACCGTACATCGGTACCCTCGAAAACGGCGGCGTGGCCCTGGCTCCTTTCCACGATCTCGATGCCGCCGTGCCGGCAGATCTGAAGAGCGAGCTGGACCAGCTGAAGAAGGACATCGTTTCCGGCACCGTCAAGGTCGAGTCGAAGTCCAGCCCGGCCAAATAAGCATCACAATGCGGGGCGCGCTGCCCTTCCGCCGTTACCTCGGCCGAAGGGCAGCGCGCCTTGTTTTGCTTGCCAGCCCGCCCTGCCCAGGGCCCCCTGAGGACACTAGGCTGGGATTACCCGTTGCCCTGCCGCCGACAACGCGCCGGAGCAGGTCCGTACACACAGATTGGTTGGGGTTTTGAAACTCGAACTGAGAGGGATCACGAAGCGATTCGGATCCCTGGTAGCCAACGACCACATCGATTTGGTCGTAGAGCCCGGGCAGGTCCACTGCCTGCTGGGAGAGAACGGCGCAGGGAAATCCACCCTGATGAACGTGCTCTACGGACTCTACGACCCCACGGAAGGTGAAATCCTGGTCGACGGCAAACCCGTCGTCTTCAAGGATCCCGGAGAGGCGATGGCCGCCGGCATCGGCATGGTCCATCAGCACTTCATGCTCATCCCGGTCTTCACCGTGGCCGAGAACGTGGCCCTGGGCAACGAGACCACCAAAGCTGGCGGCCTTCTCAACCTCGAAGCCACGCGAGCGAAGATCCGCCAGATTTCGGACCAGTACGGGTTCGACGTCGACCCCGACGCCATGGTCGAAGACCTTCCCGTGGGGGTCCAGCAGCGCGTTGAAATCATCAAGGCCCTGGTCCGCGATGCCGAGGTCCTGATCCTGGACGAGCCCACGGCAGTGCTCACCCCGCAGGAGACCGACGAGCTGCTGGATATCATCCGGCAGCTGAAGCGGGACGGGAAGTCGATCGTCTTCATTTCCCACAAGCTCCGCGAGGTCAAGGCTATTTCGGACACGATCACCGTCATCCGCCGCGGCAAGGTGGTGGGCCAGGCGGAGCCCACGGCGTCGCCCACGGAGCTGGCGTCCGCCATGGTGGGGCGCGCAGTCAGCCTGACGCTGGACAAAGCCCCGGCCAAGACCGGTGAGGTCACGTTCAAGGTCCGTCACCTGACAGTGACCGACCACAATAGCCAGCACGTTGTCGACGACCTGTCCTTCGATATCGCCAAAGGCGAGGTGCTGGCCATCGCCGGCGTGCAGGGCAACGGCCAGACCGAACTGACCGAGGCCATCCTGGGCGTCCAGACGCATGTCTCGGGATCCATCACCCTCGACGGCGAGGAACTGCTGGGCCGAAGCGTCAAACACATTCTCGGAACCGGCGTCGGGTTCGTCCCCGAAGACCGCACGCTCGACGGACTCGTGGGCACGTTCTCGATCTCCGAAAACATGATCCTGGATCTCTACGACAAGGCGCCGTTCGCACGGGGCGTGGGGATGAAGCCCGGCGTGATCGCGGAGAACGCCGCGAAGAAAGTCGAAGAGTTCGACGTCCGCATCCAGTCCGTGTCAGCGGCCGTGGGCACGCTCTCCGGCGGTAACCAGCAGAAGGTCGTCCTGGCCCGCGAACTCTCACGGCCGCTGCGCCTGTTCATCGCTTCGCAGCCCACCCGCGGGCTGGACGTAGGATCGATCGAATTCGTCCACAAGCGCGTCATCGCCGAACGGGACCACGGAACCCCCGTCATGATCGTCTCCACCGAACTGGACGAGGTGATGCAGCTGGCCGACCGGATCGCGGTGCTCTACCGTGGACGGCTGGTCGGCATTGTTCCGGCCACCACGTCCCGCGACGTGCTGGGCCTGATGATGGCTGGAGTCCCTGCCAACGAGGCCGAAGCCAGCGCCGCAGCCCACGCCCACAGCAGCCCGACGACGGCGGTGCCGGAGCCTGCCGGCCACGAAGGAGAAGCACATGTCTGAGAAGACGACCCCGGAGCCGGCGGCTCCGGCCGGCAAGCACGCAGCGGAACCCGCTGAGCTCCGGAAACCCGGGCCGACCACGTCCGAGGCCGCCGTCTCCGACGTCGTCCTCGACACCGCAGGGGACAGATCCCCCCGTCCGCTGTTCCGGCAGCGACGCAACGGCGGGACCGGGACAGCGGGGAATCGGTGCTGCACCAGATCTTCGCCGGCAATGCGATGGTGTCCGTTCTGTCCGTGCTGCTCGCCATCGTGATCGGCGGCATCCTCATGGCAGTGACCAATCCCAAGGTCGCCGCCACGGCAGGCTATTTCTTCGCCCTTCCGGGAGACCTGCTGAGCGAAGTGTTTCGTCCGTACGCCGCCCTGGTCCAGGGATCCATCTTCAACTGGGCCGGCGCTGACCTGGCCGCGCAGCTGTACCCGATCACCGAGACGCTGACCGTCGCCACCCCGCTGATCTGCGCCGGGCTCGGCGTGGCACTTGCCTTCCGCGCAGGCCTGTTCAACATCGGCGCCCAGGGGCAGATTATCTTCGGCGCCCTCTTTGGCGCCTACGCCGGGTTCGCCTGGCACCTGCCGGTAGGCCTGCACCTGCTTGTCGTCATCCTCGCCGGCCTCGTCGGCGGTGCGGTCTGGGGCGGCGTTGTCGGCCTGCTGAAAGCCAAGACGGGGGCGCATGAGGTGATCGTGACGATCATGCTCAACTACATCGCCAACTTCCTGCTGCTGTTCCTGCTGACCACCCCGGCCTTCCAGCGCAAGGGTTCCACCAACCCCATCTCCCCGTTCCTGGACTCCACCGCCCTGTTCCCCGAGCTGCTGGGTCCCCAGTTCCGGCTGCACGCCGGGTTCATCGCCGCGATCCTGGCCACCGCCTTCGTCTGGTGGCTGCTGAACCGGTCCACCATCGGCTTTGAATTCCGCGCCGTCGGCGCCAACCCGAACGCCGCGCGGACCGCTGGCATCAACGTCGCCCGCAGCACCATCCTGGTGATGGCGATCGCCGGTGCCCTGGCAGGCCTGGCCGGCATCGCCCAGGTGTCCGGCACGGAAAAGTACCTTTCCGGCGGCGTGGCCGCATCCATCGGCTTCGATGCCATCACGGTCGCGCTCCTCGGGCGCTCGACGCCGTGGGGCACCTTCTTTGCCGGACTCCTGTTCGGAGCCTTCCGGGCTGGTGGCGTGGCCATGCAGGCCCAGACCCAGACACCAATCGACATTGTCCTGGTCATCCAGTCCCTGATCGTGCTGTTCATCGCAGCACCGCCGCTGGTCCGTGCGATATTCGGACTCAATCCCCGTAAGAAAAAGTCCACCAAGAGTGGGACCGCCGGTTCAACGGCCGGCGGCGTGAAGAGCGGAGCGGCAGCATGAGCGCCACGACACAACCTCCCGCCAGCCGGCAGGCAGCGGAAGGCCCCGGACAGGCAGGAGGACGGCCCGCCAAGGCAGGCGCCGCCGAACTGGTGAGCTGGAAAGCCGGCGTCGGACTGGGCCTGCTGGCCGTGCTCGGCACCATCCTGTTCGGTTTCCTGGCCAACACGAAGTCGGCCGGTTTCCGGATCGCCGAGGCCCGGGACCCCAACGCCTCCTCCGCGGCGGCGTGGATCACGCTGGTGGTCGCCCTGGCCGCCGCCGCGTACTTGGGCTACCGGTGGATGAACCGGCGCCGCAGCGGCGAAACCGTGGACCGCTGGATTCCGGCAGCCACCGTCGCGGCCGTCGTCGTCCTGGGCCTGGCTGCCCTCGGCGTCGCCCGGGTCGAAAAGATCACCGTGCCCTCGATGGCGCTGGGCTGGATCTGCTCCGTCCTGCTGCTGGCCCTGGCCGCCTACACGTGCTTCCTGACTCTTCAGCATCGCCGGATCCCGGGGTGGCTGGGCGGCACTTTCGCCGTGGTCTTCCTTGTCGGGTTCATGATCTGGATCGTCGCGGGCGGCCGGGACGCCGAGCCGTCCATTTCGCTCGGCGGCCTCATGGCCGGAGCCGTGACGCTCGCCGTTCCCTTGGTGTTTGGCTCGCTCTCCGGCGTGCTGTGCGAGCGTGCAGGCGTGGTCAACATCGCGATCGAAGGCCAGCTCCTGCTCGGCGCGTTTTCGGCAGCCGTGGTGGCCACGGTGACCGGCAACGTCTACCTCGGGCTCATTTCGGCGGCCGTGGCAGGTGCCCTCGTGTCCCTGGTCCTGGCAGTGGTGAGCATCAAGTACCTCGTGAACCAGATCATCGTGGGCGTGGTGCTCAACGTGTTGATCAGCGGGCTCACCAGCTTCCTGTTCTCCACCCTGCTCACGGCGAACCCGGAGCAGCTGAACAAGCCCGGCAGGCTCCAGGCAGTCGACATCCCGTTCCTCGCGGATATCCCGATCATCGGCCCCATCCTGTTCCACCAGTCCCTGGTGGGCTACCTGATGTACGTGGCCGTCATCGTCGTCTATGTCGGGCTGTTCCACACCAAGTGGGGCCTGCGCGTCCGGGCGGTGGGGGAGCACCCCCAGGCTGCGGACACTGTTGGCATCAACGTGAACCGGACCCGGTTCCGCAACGTGCTCATGGGCGGCGCCATCGCCGGCATCGGCGGGTCCTTCTTCACTCTTGTCTCGGTGGACGCGTTCAGCAAGGACATGTCCGGCGGCCGCGGCTACATAGCGCTGGCCGCCATGATCTTCGGCCGTTGGAACCCCATCGGCGCCTTTCTGGCCGCACTCCTCTTTGGGTTCGCCGACAACCTGCAGAGCATCATCACCATCATCGGATCCCCGGTTCCGAGCCAGTTCATGGCCATGCTGCCGTACGCACTGACGGTCATCGCCGTGGCCGGGCTGGTGGGACGTTCGCGGCCGCCCGCAGCCGACGGCATACCGTATGTCAAGGGCTGACGGCCGTGCGCGAAGAGCAGGCTGCCGCGGCCCCCGACTCCGGAACCAACGCCGTCGACTGGGCAGCCCTGGAAACGGCCGCCGTGGCGGCCATGCGGAACGCCTACGCTCCGTATTCGAAGTTCGCCGTGGGGGCAGCAGCCCTCACGGCCGACGGCCGGATCGTGAGCGGCTGCAACGTCGAAAACGCCAGCTACGGGCTCACCCTGTGCGCCGAGTGCGCACTCGTCGGCAACCTGCACATGACCGGAGGCGGCCTGCTGCGCGCCTTCTACTGCGTGGACGCAGGCGGCAACGTCCTGATGCCCTGCGGGCGCTGCCGGCAGTTGCTGTACGAATTCCGGGCTCCGGACATGGAACTCATGACCACGCACGGAATCAAAACTATGGACCAGGTGCTTCCCGATGCCTTTGGTCCCCAACACCTGGAGGAACCCCGGTGACACCAACCCCAAACAACACCGAAGCGTTCGACGCCGTGGACATCATCCGGATCAAGCGGGACAAGGGTGCGCTCAGCCCCGCGCAGATCGACTGGACCATCGACGCCTACACCCGCGGCGCGATCGCCGACGAGCAGATGGCGGCCCTGAACATGGCCATCCTGCTCAACGGCATGGACCGGGCCGAAATCTCGCGCTGGACCGCGGCGATGATCGCCTCCGGTGAAAGGATGGACTTTTCCGGCCTGCGGCGGCCCGACGGCGGCGTGAAGGCGACGTCGGACAAGCACTCCACCGGGGGAGTGGGGGACAAGATCACGCTTCCGCTGGCTCCGCTGGTTGCCGTTTTCGGCGTCGCCGTGCCTCAGCTTTCCGGCCGCGGCCTGGGCCACACCGGCGGGACCCTGGACAAGCTGGAATCGATCCCGGGCTGGCGCGCAGCGCTGAGTAACGACGAAATGATGGCCCAGCTCCAGGACGTGGGGGCAGTGATCTGCGCCGCCGGTGCCGGTCTGGCGCCCGCTGACAAGAAGCTGTACGCCCTGCGGGACGTCACCGGAACAGTGGAGGCGATTCCGCTCATCGCCTCCTCCATCATGAGCAAGAAGATCGCCGAGGGCACCGGTTCGCTGGTCCTGGACGTCAAAGTGGGCACCGGCGCCTTCATGAAGGACGAGGCCCGGGCCCGGGAACTCGCGGAAACGATGGTTGCGCTGGGCAGGGACGCCGGGGTCAACACGGTGGCCCTGCTGACCAACATGAACACGCCGCTGGGCCTCACGGCAGGCAATGCCATCGAGGTGGAGGAGTCCGTGGAGGTGCTCGCCGGCGGCGGTCCGGAAGACGTCGTCGAGCTGACGGTCCGGCTGGCCGAGGAAATGCTCGCCTGCGCGGGCGTGCACGACGCCGACCCCCGGGCCGCGCTCAGGGACGGCCGGGCCATGGACGTGTGGAACCGCATGATCGAGGCACAAGGCGGGGACCCCCGGGCAAAGCTGCCTGTCGCGAAGGAATCCGAGGTGGTTTACGCGCCCGCCGACGGCGTGCTCGTGGAGCTGGATGCGCTGGCGGTGGGCGTCGCTGCATGGCGCCTCGGTGCCGGCAGGGCACGCAAGGAGGACCAGGTCCAGGCCGGGGCAGGGGTCCGGCTGCACGCCAAACCCGGCGCGCTGGTCCGTGCCGGCGAGCCCCTGATGACGCTGCTGACGGACACTCCGGAGAAATTCGGCCGCGCCAAAGAAGCACTGGAAGGCGCTGCGGTGGTTGCGCCGGAAGGCTCACGGCCGGCTCAGAAGCTCATCATCGACCGCATCGCCTGACCACGCGGTACTCCCGGGGCGGATCCCGGCGGCGGCCTCCACGCCCGCCCCGGGACCGGTCCGGGAGAGATCCGGTGGCCCCGGCCGTTAGGAAACTGTGCAGGCAATCAACGACTTCATCCTCGCCGCGGCCGGACAGCCCTGGGTGCTCCTCCTGGTGCTGGCCTGCTGCGTGATCGACGGGTTCTTCCCGCCGATCCCCAGCGAGTCCGTTGTGGTGGGCCTGGCCGCGGTGGCAGCCACCGCGGACGTCCCCAACCCGATGATGCTGATGCTCATCGCCGCACTCGGAGCCTTCGGCGGGGACAACATTGCCTACCTGATCGGCCGCAGGGTCGGCACCCGCCGCTGGCGGTGGATGCGCGGACCGAGAATGCAGACAGCATTCCACTGGGCAGGCAACGAACTCATGAAGCGCCCCGCATCCCTGGTCCTGGTGGCCCGGTTCGTTCCAATCGGCCGGGTGGCCGTGAACCTGACGGCCGGGGCTACGCATTTTCCGCACCTGCGCTTCGTTGGGCTCACTGTGCTGTCCGCCGCACTGTGGTCTTCGTATTCCGTGGCCATAGGGCTGTTTTTCGGGCAGTGGTTCGAGGACAACCACCTGCTGGGTGCGACCATTGCCATTGTCTGCGCGATCCTCCTCGGGATCATTGTTGACGTCCTGATCAGCCGGTTGCGTGGCAGGCTACCGGAGGAACCGGCCGGGGAGTCCACATCAGGCCCGTAGCCTCGCGTCCAAGTAGCCACGGGATCAGGCTGCGGCATGTTTGCGTCCGCGAGGGACTTCCAGCGAAATCTTTTCCTCCGGCCGGAACGTAGCGAATCATGCTTCTGCCATGCGACACTAATTAGGATTTCCATCACTTCATAGGAGCAGGGCCCGCGTGGAATTTATCAATGAGGCAGTGCTCCATGCCGCAGGCCAATGGTGGATCTATCCCATCCTGCTGGTGTTCTTTTTTGTGGACGGCTTCGCGATGGTGGTCCCCAGCGAAACGCTGATCGTCGCCCTCGCGGCCTTTTCACGCCAGAGCGGCGAACCCAACCTGTGGATTCTTGGCGCCACCGCCCTGGTTGGCGCCATGGCCGGCGACAACATGGCCTACATGCTGGGTCGGAAGATCGGGCTGGAACGTTGGCGCTGGATGCGCAAACCCAAGGTGCAGAAAGTCTTCGCGTGGGCCCACTACGAGCTGGAGAAGCGGGGCGCCGTCCTGATTTTCACGGCCCGGTACATCCCTTGGGGCCGTGTGGCGGTCAACTACGTTGCCGGCACTACGTCCTTCCCGCACCGCAGGTTCTTCGTCCTGGACGCCGTCGCCTGCTTTACCTGGGTGGGTTACTCGATCGGGATCGGCCTTCTGGCCAGTTCCTTCCCCTTGCTGCATGACAATCCGCTGCTCGGAGCCGGCATTGCCGTGGTGTTCGCCATCATTCTCGGAATCATCATCGACCACCTGCTTCGCTGGTGGCACAAGCGGCTGGGTCGCAACGATGTGGTTCGTCCAGGCAAGGAAGCGGCTCCGGAAGAGGGCGCACATGCCCAGCGGGACGCCGTCGAGATGGCTCCGATGGCCGTTCCCGCAGTCGCCGAAGCCGAACCCGGGCGCTAAATCGGGGCCGTCACTTTCCGGGTGGCGCTGGAAGCCTTCCGACCCTAAGGTTGGAACCGTGACTGAGCCCATTCTTGACGCTGCCCCTGCCATCGACTTCGACCTCAAAAGCCTCCCCAAGGTTTCCCTGCACGACCACCTGGACGGCGGCCTGCGCCCGGCCACCATCATCGAACTGGCGGAAGCCGTTGGACATACCCTTCCCTCCACCGATCCGGTGGCCCTGGGGGAATGGTTCCGTGAATCCGCGGACTCCGGCTCCCTGGTCCGCTACCTCGAGACCTTCGACCACACCATCGCCGTGATGCAGACCAAGGAGGGTCTCTTCCGGGTGGCCAAGGAGTTCGTTGAGGACCTCGCGGACGACGGCGTGGTGTACGGCGAAGTCCGTTGGGCACCGGAGCAGCACCTGCAGAAGGGGCTGACGCTGGACGAAGTGGTCGAGGCCATCCAGGAAGGCCTCGACGCCGGCGTGGACGCGGTCGCCGAAAGCGGCCGTGAGATCCAGGTGGGCCAGCTCATCACGGCCATGCGCCACGCGGACCGCGGCCAGGAGATTGCCGAACTGGCAGTCCGTCACCGCGACAACGGGGCCGTTGGCTTCGACATCGCCGGAGCCGAAGATGGGTTCCTGCCGGCACGCTTCCGCGACGCCTTCACCTACCTTGCCCAGCACAACTTCCCCGCCACGGTCCACGCCGGCGAAGCTGCAGGCCTGGAAAGCATCCAGTCCGCCCTCGTTGACGGCCGGGCCCTGCGCCTGGGCCACGGCGTGCGCATCGCCGAGGACATCACGGTCGAATTCGACGACGAAGACTCCGCCGACGGGGACGAAGCCGACGGGAACATCGGCATGGTGACGCTCGGTGAGCTCTCCAGCTGGATCCGCGACCGAGGCATCGCCCTGGAAATTTGCCCGTCCTCCAACCTGCAGACGGGCGCCATCGCCGGCTTCGGTGAGGGCATCGAAAGCCACCCGCTGGACATGCTGTACCAGCTCGGCTTCAACGTGACGATCAACACCGACAACCGTTTGATGAGCGGCGTCACCCTCACCGACGAGTTCGAGCTGCTGGTGGAAACCTTCGACTACGACCTCGACGACCTGCTGGAGCTGACGCTCAACGCCGCCGAGGCCGCGTTCCTGCCGCTGGAGGAAAAGGAAGCCCTCGTCGAGTACATCAACGACGCCTACGCCAGCCTTGCCTAAAGACGGTCCGAGCCCGGTTGCCTCCTTGGTGGCCAACATCGCCGCCCTCCGGGAGCATTGCCCCTGGATGGGGGCGCTGACCCACGAGTCCCTGGTGGAGTACCTCCTCGAGGAGGCCTTTGAAGTTGCCGAAACAATCGAAACCGGCGGCGACGAAGCAGAGCTCCGAGGGGAGCTTGGCGACGTACTGCTCCAGGTGGTGCTGCACGCCCGCCTGGCCGAGGAACGCGGCAGCTTCGGTTTCGAGGACGTCGTCCAGGGCCTCACCGCGAAGCTGATCCGCCGGAATCCGCACGTGTTCCGGCCGGACGGCTCGCTGCAGGACACCTTTCCGGCCAGCGTGGAGGAGATCGTCCGCAAGTGGGACTCCATCAAACTGGCCGAGAAGCCGGAACGCGGTGATCCCTTCGAAGGAATTCCGCAGGCCCTCCCGGCTCTCGCCCGCGCCCAGAAGTCATTGGATCGTGCCGGGCGGGCAGGGCTGGTGGCTGATCCCGCCAGCACCGGATCCGGGCAGGCCCAGCCGCCGGTAGTGGGGTCCTTCAGCTCTGAAGAGGAGCTGGGCGAGCTGCTGCTCGCCGTTGTCTCCACTGCCCGGACCAGGGGCCTCGACGCCGAACGCGCCCTCCGCGGGGCCGTCCGGCGGTATCAGGACAGCAACCGCCTGGCCAGCCGGCACACTTCCGCGACGGGATCATGACGTCCGGGTGCTGGATAGGTTTCCGTAACCTGCAACACTCTCGACTACGCTAGTCCCTGACGAGGACGTCGAGTTTTTCCGCTAGATTCCCAGTAAATCGCTTCACCATAAGGAGCATATTCATGGCGCTTATCGATGCCATCCACGCCCGCGAGATCCTCGATTCCCGTGGCAACCCGACCGTAGAAGTTGAAGTTCTGCTTTCCGACGGCCAGATCGGCCGCGCAGCAGTTCCCTCCGGTGCCTCCACCGGCGAACACGAGGCCGTTGAACTCCGCGACGGAGACAAGGGACGCTACCTCGGCAAGGGTGTCCAGAAGGCCGTTGACGCAGTCATCGACCAGATCGCTCCGGCCCTGACCGGCTTCGATGCCACTGACCAGCGCAGCATCGACCAGGCCATGATCGACCTGGACGGCACGCCCAACAAGGGCAAGCTCGGCGCCAACGCCATCCTGGGTGTTTCCCTGGCCGTGGCCAACGCCGCCGCAGCGTCCGCAGACCTGCCGCTGTACAAGTACCTGGGCGGCCCCAACGCGCACGTCCTTCCCGTTCCGCTGATGAACATCCTCAACGGCGGCTCGCACGCCGACTCCGATGTGGACATCCAGGAATTCATGATCGTCCCGATCGGCGCCGAGACCTTCTCCGAAGGCCTGCGCTGGGGCGTCGAGGTCTACCACAACCTCAAGTCGGTCCTGCAGGCCAAGGGCCTCTCCACCGGCCTGGGCGACGAGGGTGGCTTCGCGCCGAACCTGCCCTCCAACCGTGCCGCGCTGGACCTGATCCAGGAAGCCATCAAGAACGCCGGCTACACCCCGGGCAAGGACATCGCCCTGGCCCTGGACGTCGCCTCCTCCGAGTTCTTCAAGGACGGCGCCTACCAGTTCGAAGGCAAGGCACTTTCCGCCACCGAGATGAGCGCCTACTACGCCGAGCTCGTCGCCGACTACCCGCTGGTTTCCATCGAGGACCCGCTGGATGAAAACGACTGGGAAGGCTGGAAGACCCTCACCGACACCATCGGCGACAAGGTCCAGCTCGTGGGCGATGACCTCTTCGTCACCAACCCGGCAATCCTGCAGCGCGGCATCGACACCAAGACCGCCAACTCACTGCTGGTCAAGGTCAACCAGATCGGCTCCCTGACCGAGACGCTGGACGCCGTGTCACTGGCCCAGCGTGCCGGATACACCACCATCACCTCGCACCGCTCCGGCGAAACCGAGGACACCACCATTGCTGACATCTCCGTTGCCACCAACGCGGGACAGATCAAGACCGGTGCCCCGGCCCGCTCCGAGCGCGTCGCCAAGTACAACCAGCTGCTGCGCATCGAAGAGGAACTCGACGACGCCGCACGCTACGCCGGCCGTAGCGCGTTCCCGCGTTTCAAGGGCTAGCATCCAAGAAAACAGCTGACCGGTGGCTATGGTTGAAAGACCATGGCCACCGGTTCTGTTTTGTGCCAAGGACCGGTTCGCGGCCAGAACCGAGCACAGCACGGACCATTCATTACAGGAGTGTCATGCCCACCCGCCGTCCCAAGGTTCCCCGGGCTACGCCCGCGGTGCGTCAGTCCAAGGACGCCGACGACGGCGCTGACGTCATCCGCGCGGATTTCGGCGCGACGCGGCACCTGCCCGCCGCCGAGGCCAAGCCGCCTGCTGCGCCCGGGAAAGCCACCACAGCAAGCCGCCTGGGGACGTCGGTCAAAGCCGGGGTTGCTGCCGGCAAGCAGGCCGCCGGCCGTCCGACTGGCAGCCAGCCAGCGGGCCAATCCACCCGGGCGTCCGGGAAAAATGCAGCGGATGAGAACCTCGATCCCGTCCCTGCCAAGGCGTTTTCCGGACGGATGCTGGCCCTGGCCGTCGTCATGATTGCCATCACCATTATGCTGGCCCCCACCGTCAAGATCTTTATCGACAAACGGGCCGAGATCGCCGCACTGCAGGCGGATATCGCGTCGCGGAAAGCCGAGCAGGACAACCTGAAGCTCCAGGTGTCGCGCTGGCAGGATCCGAACTACGTGAAGCAGCAGGCCCGGGACCGCATTAACATGGTTATGCCGGGTGAAACCGGCTACTGGGTGTTTGGCAGCGATCTGCCGGCCGGGACCACCAGTAGCCAGGCCGGTACAGGATCAGCAGAGGACCCGGCAAAACTGCCATGGGTGGACTCGCTTTGGGAGTCCATCAGGCGTTCGGCAACAGACTAGAGGCGGTGCCCTCCGCCGGCTGTCCCAGGGGACGGCCCACCAAGGGCAGGAAGGCGGCCGCGCCAGTGGACCAGAATTTAGTGGGCGAAAACGCTCCGGGCGGGAACCCGGCGGAAGGCGAAGCCACAGCCTCCCCGGCTTACAGCCACCCCTCGGCCCGGGACCTGGACGTCCTCAGCCGGCAGCTGGGGCGCCCCGTCCGCGACGTCGTCGAAATCCCGGCCCGCTGTGTCTGCGGCAACCCCCTGGTCGCGGCGACATCGCCGCGTCTCAGCAACGGAACGCCGTTCCCCACGACGTTCTACCTGACGCACCCGGTCATCACATCGGCAGTGTCGCGGCTCGAGGCCGCGGGCCTGATGAACGACATGAACGAGCGCCTCACCGAAGATTCCACCCTGGCTGCCCATTACCGGGCAGCCCACGAGGCCTACCTCGTTTCCCGGGCGGAGATCGGGGAACGGTCCGGCATCGGCGCAGTCCCCGAGATTGACGGCATCTCCGCCGGCGGTATGCCCACCCGGGTGAAGTGCCTCCACGTCCTCGTGGGTCATTCCCTGGCGGCCGGTTCCGGGGTCAACCCGCTGGGTGACGAGGCCATTGCCGCCATCAGCGAATGGTGGACGGCAGACCGCTGCTACTGCGACGGCGCCTGGGACACCGGGGGAGAGGCGCCCTCAAAGGACCTCAGCCGCCACGGACCGCAAGGCCTCCCCGACATCGTCGGCCGTCCTGCGCCGGTGCGCAAAACCCAGCAGCATGCTGAAAACTCCACGGAGGCAGCCCAGTGACGCGCGTTGCCGCCATCGACTGCGGCACCAATTCCATCCGGCTCCTGATCGCCGATGTTGACGGAAACGGGAGCAGCTCCAAGCTGACCGACGTGGTGCGTGAAATGCGGGTTGTCCGGCTGGGCCAGGGCGTGGACGCAACCGGTGAACTGGCGCAGGAGGCCCTTGACCGCACGTTCGCCGCGACATTGGACTACGCGGCACTGATCCGTGAACACGGGGCGGGAAAGGTCCGTTTTGTTGCCACTTCCGCCACTAGGGACGCCAGCAACCGGGACGTCTTTGTTGCCGGCATCCGCGAGATCCTTGGGGTCGAACCTGAAGTGATCACGGGCGACGAAGAGGCGGCACTTTCCTTCGCCGGCGCCAGCAGCGTGCTTCCGTCCCGCGGGTCGGACCCCGTGCTGGTGGTGGACCTTGGCGGCGGAAGCACCGAATTCGTGCTCGGCGACGCCAGCGGCGTCATCGCCGCCAAATCGGTGGACGTCGGCTGTGTCCGGATGACGGAACGCCACCTTCGCAACGATCCGCCGTCGCCGGAGCAGATCGCTGCGGCAGAGGCCGACGTCGACGCCGCCATCAGCGAGGCGGGACTGGCCGTTCCGCTGGAACGCACCGCCGCCGTCGTCGGCGTGGCAGGGTCCGTCACCACCATTACGGCCCACGCGCTCCGGCTGCCGGAATACTCGCCCGCAGCGATCCATGGCGCGGAACTCCCGCTCAGCGCCATTGACGAAGCCTGCACGGACCTGCTTGAGATGTCCAAGGCCGCCCGCGCCGGACTGCCCTACATGCACCCGGGCCGCGTTGACGTCATCGGTGCCGGCGGACTGGTCTGGCGCCGTGTCTTGGATCGCCTGGCCGAGGTCACGGACGGCAGGATCACCTCGGCCGTCGCCAGTGAGCACGATATTCTCGACGGGATTGCCTTGAGTATCAGCTAGCGAACGGGCTTCAGCCAGAGAATGGCCTCAGCCAGAATTCTTCCCGGCCGGTGCGCCCCCACGGAACCGCCGACAGCAGCCCTTCCGCGCTGCACCATCAGATGCAGACCCGATTGGACCCACATGACCAGAGCAACAGCCCGCCGGAGCCGGATAGCCCCTGCCCTGACGGCTATGGCCCTTGCCGCAGGAACCTTGGCGGTGTCGCTGATCGGCGCTCCGGAGGCCAGCGCCGATTCCTGGCGGGACAAGGAATACTGGCTGTCCGAGTCCGGCATCACCAAAGCCTGGGAAGTTTCCAAGGGCGCCAACGTCAAAGTCGCCGTCATCGACAGCGGAGTTGATGCCAAGCACCCCGACCTGAAGGGTGTGGTTGTTGGCGGGAGCGACACCTCGGGCGCAGGAAGCGCTGACGGGCAGAAAAGCATCGGTTCGAAGCCGGAGCACGGCACGCTGGTGGCAACCATGCTGGCCGGGCGGGGCCACCAGCCGCCGAAGTCCACCGCAACCCCGACACCAGGTGCTAAGCCGGCGCCCGGTCCCGACGGGATCGTGGGGGTTGCGCCCGAAGCGCAGATCCTTTCGGTTTCCACGTGGCTTGGATCGCAGAATCCCGGCGGCAAGACGGACCAGGAACAGATTCCTGCGGCAGTGCGCTGGGCGGTGGACAACGGTGCCCGCGTGATCAACATTTCGCTGGGCAGCACCTCGCCGGAATGGCCGCAAAGCTGGGACGCGGCATTCCTGTACGCAGAACAAAAGGACGTGGTGATCGTGGCCGCCGCAGGCAACCGGGTGGGCGGCAATGTGCAGGTGGGCGCCCCCGCCACCATTCCGGGCGTGCTGACAGTTGCTGGCGTGGACCGCAAGGGGTCCGCCAGCGTCGATGCCTCCTCCCAGGGCATCAGCATTGGTGTGGCAGCGCCGGCCGAAAACCTGGTCGGCGGCATGCCGGGCGATGGCTATGCGGAATGGGCTGGCACCTCCGGAGCCACACCGATCGTGTCCGGCGTGGCGGCGCTTATCCGCTCCAAGTGGCCCGAGATGTCAGCGAGCCAGGTGATCAACAGGATTGTCACCACAGCCAAGGACGCCGGCGCACCGGGCAAGGACCCGATTTACGGCTTTGGTGTGCTCAATGCAGAAGCTGCCCTCAAGGACGACGTGCCGGAAACCAAGGTGAACCCGCTGGGCACCGTCGCGGACTGGATCAGGGTCCATCGCCGCGGAGAGTCGGTCGCCACCACACCGGCCGCGGAGCCAGGCGACAGTCCCTCGAGTGCCGCGCCCACGCTGCCCAGCGCCGCCGTTCCGGTGGCTGAGGCGCCGTCCCCCTTGGACAGCGCCGTGCCGGCCATGGTGGTGATCGGCTTCGGCGTGCTGTTTGTGGGCATCATCGGAGGAGCTGTTTTCCAGCTTCGGAAGGCCTCAAGGAACCCGCGCGGATTGCGGGATGACCCCGAGACCGGAGTGCTCGACGCCGTGGACTCGAAAGGGCCGTAGAGACGCCGGTAATAGTTAGTGAAGATTTTCACAAACTACTGTATTCTTGAAGCATGGCAACAACCCCACAGCTCCAGGACCGTCCCAGGGTACTCGTCGTCGGCGGCGGGTACGTCGGCCTGTACGTAGCCCTCAAACTGCAGAACAAGATCGCGAATGCCGGTGGCATCGTCACCGTCGTTGATCCGCTGCCTTACATGACTTACCAGCCCTTCCTGCCGGAAGTTGCCGGCGGAAACATCGAGGCGCGCCACGCTGTCGTCTCCCACCGTCAGCACCTGAAGCAGACGGAACTCATCCAGGGCCGCGTCACCTCGATCGACCACGCCAACCGCACGGCAGTGGTTGCGCCGGCCGACGGCGGCCCGAACTTTGAGGTGCCGTACTTCGACGTTGTGGTTGCCGCAGGCGCAATTACCCGCACGTTCCCCATCAAGGGCCTGGCGGACAAGGGCATCGGCCTCAAGACCATCGAGGAAGCCGTTGCACTGCGCAACAAGGTCCTCGACCGGATCGAAGCCGGGTCGCTCATGACGGATCCCGTCGAGCGTGCACGCGCCCTGACGTTCGTGGTTGTGGGCGGCGGTTTCGCCGGCATCGAGTGCATCACCGAGATGGAAGACCTCGCCCGGGCAGCCGTCAAGAACAACCCCCGCGTCAGGCAGGAGGAAGTCCGCTTCGTCCTGGTTGAAGCCATGGGCCGCATCATGCCCGAAGTCACCGCCAAGCAGGCGGAATGGGTTGTTGAGCACCTGCGCAGCCGCGGCATCGAGGTGCTGCTCAACACGTCCCTGGACAACGCCGAGGGCTCCCTGAAGCTCATCAACCTGCCGGATAAGACCCCGGCCCAGGAATTCGAGTCGGACACCCTCGTCTGGACTGCCGGCGTGCAAGCCAACCCGATGGTTCGCTCCACCGACTTCCCGCTGGAGCCGCGCGGACGTGTCCGGGTCCTGGCGGACCTGCGCATCGCCGGTGACGAAGGCATCATCGAGAACGCCTGGGCAGCCGGCGACGTCGCGGCTGTGCCGGACCTCACCGGCAGCGGCCTGCCGGACGGTACCTGCGTACCGAACGCCCAGCACGCCCTTCGCCAGGCCAAGCGCCTCGCCAAGAACCTGTGGGCCTCCCGCTGGGACAAGGAGCTGAAGGACTACAAGCACAAGAACCTGGGCGCTGTTGCCGGCTTCGGCGAATGGAAGGGTGTCGCAAACATCAACCTCCTGGGCCGTATCGGACTCAAGGGCCCCCTGGCCTGGCTGGCGCACCGTGGCTACCACGGCCTGGCCATGCCCACGGTTGAGCGCAAGATCCGTGTGATCGTCGGCTGGATCCTTGCCCTCATCATGGGCCGGGACACCACCCAGCTGATGGACCTGGACAACCCTCGCGGGGCGTTCGTCACGGCCGCCACGCCGGCACCCAAGCCGGCTGCGGCTCCGGCCGCACCGGCAGCTGAGAAGCCGGCCGAGTCCGGGAATGCCGGCAGCAACAGCCAGCAGAAGCAGACTGTGTCGGCTGACAACAAGTAGCCGGCAATCGCCGTCGACGGCGGCCGTTCCCCGGGGAATGGCCGCCGTTGTTGTTTAATGGCCCAATGACTGGTGAAAAGGACATCCGGACCCTCTTGGCATCGATCCGCCCTGTAGTGCGGGAGGGCGAGTTCGTGTACGTCCTCTGGCCGTACGGCAGGCCGCTGGTTGCCGGCATTGAGGCTGCTGTCCGGGAAGCGGAGGGGCTAACGGCTGTCCTGCCCCGGGCCGAGGCGGACAGGCTGGAGCTGCCCTACGACTTCGTTGCCGCGTGGATCACCCTACAGGTGCATTCCCCACTCGAAGCGGTTGGGCTCACAGCCGCAGTAAGCGCAGCCCTCACCGACGCCCGCATCAGCTGCAACGTCCTGGCCGGATTCCACCACGACCATTTGCTGGTGCCGGTGGCAGACGCCGACCGCGCCCTGGAGATCCTGCATGAGCTTGCCGCGGAAAGCTCGGACCATCCTGCCCTGAGCTCGTCCTGCGCAGCGAACGGCCGGAGGACAGGCCGGCCATCCTGCAACTGACGGCGGCGGCCTTTGCGATATCGCCGGCCACTGGGCTTCCGGTCGACGGCGAACCCGCGGAAGTCGGGCTGCTGCAGCAGCTCTTCGAGTGCGAGGAGTACCTGCCCCAGTTCAGCATCGTTGCCGAGAAGGACGGCGAAGTGGTGGGCCATGTCATCAGCACCAGGGGCTGGGTGGGGGAACTGGAGCTGCTGGGGCTGGGCCCCATCGGGGTTGTGCCGCGGCTGCAGCGGCACGGCATCGGCTCGGCATTGATGCAGGAGACAGTATCGCGTGCGAATGCGGCGGGGGAGAGGGCTATCGCCCTGCTCGGCGGTCCGGAGTACTACTCCCGCTTCGGCTTCGTGCCGTCGGTCTCCCTGGGCATCGAACCGCCGGAGCCCAGATGGGGTGACCATTTCCAGTTGCTCCCGCTCGCCGTATGGCCAGGCGGCGTCCATGGAACGTTCCGGTACGCCGGGCCCTTTGAGCGGCTCTGACGGGATACCATTGACCGGGCGCCCCAGTAGCCCAATTGGCAGAGGCAGCGGACTTAAAATCCGCGTGTTCCGGGTTCGAGTCCCGGCTGGGGCACTTTCCTCCTGCGCTGCGCCGTCCTTCCGTGCGCCTTTTCCCGCCGGCTCCTTCGCAATTTCACGCCTCCGGCCCGTGGTTTCCCATATGCAACGACTGTTATGAGGATGTGACCATAGTCACTTATGTTCGCGGAGATTTTGCACTAGCTTGAAGTTAAATCAGGAACACCTGGTAATTCGCATCAAAGGCCGTTCGCACCTTTCGATCGAGGAGACTCTAAATGATTTCACTCCCCCAGGCGGCGCCGCGCATCGCTAAGCTGACAGCGCTTAGCATCGGCGTCGCCCTTCTGGCTACGGCTTGTGGCGGCTCGTCCACCCCGAGTTCGACAGGCTCCACCACCCCGGCAGCGTCCGGCATTGCCTGCCCGGCGCCCAGCGCCAGCGGTGGAAGCACCACTGCGGCGGGCGCGGGCGGTTCGGTTCCGGCCGCGACGACCACCACTCCCACCCCCCTCAAGATTGGATCGCTTCTGCCGACAACGGGGTCGCTGGCGTTCCTTGGCCCACCCGAAATTGCCGGCGTCAACCTTGGCATCAAGGAAGTTAACGACGCTGGCGGCGTACTGGGCAAGCCCGTTGAAGTTATCCACCGCGACTCCGGCGATACCAAGACCGACATCGCCACGCAGTCCACCACGGCGCTGCTTGGAAGCGGCGTCAGCGCGATCATCGGTGCTGCATCGTCCGGTGTTTCCAAGACCGTCATCAACCAGATCACCGGTGCCGGCGTTATCCAGTTCTCGCCCGCGAACACGTCCCCTGACTTCACCACCTGGGATGACAAGGGCCTGTACTGGCGCACGGCTCCCTCGGACGTGCTGCAGGGCAAGGTCCTGGGCAACTACATGGCCACCTGTGGTGCGCAGACGGTGGGCATGATCGTCCTGAACGATGCTTACGGCACCGGCCTGGCAAAGAACGTCAAGGCGGCCTTCGAAGCCGCCGGCGGCAAGGTGGTTGCGGAGGAGCTGTTCAATGAAGGCGACTCGCAGTTCAGCAGCCAGGTGGACAAGGTCATTGCAGCCAAGCCTGACGCCATTGCCCTGATCACCTTCGACCAGGCCAAGAGCATCGTTCCGCTGATGACGGGCAAGGGCATCAAGCCCACCCAGATGTTCATGGTGGACGGCAACACGTCGGACTACAGCAAGGACTTCCAGGCGGGCACGCTGAAGGGCGCCCAGGGCACCATTCCGGGCACGTTCGCCAAGGATGATTTCAAGAAGAAGTTGCTGGCCATCGACCCGGCCCTGAAGGACTACAGCTATGCAGGCGAGTCCTACGACGCCGTCAACCTGATTGCACTGGCAACCGAGGCCGCGAAGAGCACCAAGGGAACGGACATCGCCGCCAAGCTGAAGGAAGTTTCCGAAGGAGGCGAGAAGTGCAACGACTTCCCATCCTGCGTCACGCTGCTCCGCAACGGCAAGGATATCGATTACGACGGCCAGTCCGGTCCGGTGAGCTTCTCCGACGCCGGCGACCCGACGGAAGCCTACATCGGCATCTACGAGTACCAGGATGACAACACCTACAAGCCTGTCAAGGAAGAATTCGGCAAGCTGTAAAGCAGCCTCAACGTAGTCAGCACGAAAGCCCCCGTCCAACCGGACGGGGGCTTTCTGTTGCCTCGGGAAGCGGAGGCCGGCAGTAGGTCAGGAAATCGTCGTTCGGCAGCTTTCGACCGATGCTGACACGAAAGCCAAGGGGGCCGGAGGCAGGCACTTGTGAAAGCGCCGTTGTTGCGTGAGGAACGAGCGCAGGCGCCGAGCAAGTGGCTGCGGAGGCGCCCGGAGCCAGCACACGGCGGATCGGCAAGGCAGAAAGGCCCGGGCACGCAGAAGGGCCGCCACCACGCGGTGACGGCCCTTCTGCAGCTCCTGGACGGTGGCTAGACGCAGGCGGCTTAGACCTCGTCGGCCAAGGTGCCGAGGTACAGCTGGATCACCTTGGGGTCTTTCATGAGTTCCCGGCCGGTGCCCGTGTACGCGTCCTTGCCCTGGTCCAGCACATAGGCGCGGTCGCAGATCTGCAGGCAGCGGCGGGCGTTCTGCTCCACCATGATCACCGACACCCCGGCGCGGTTGATCTCGTGGACCCGCAGGAACGTCTCATCCTGCTTGACGGGGGAGAGGCCGGCGGACGGCTCGTCGAGGAGCAGGACGGCCGGTTCCATCATCAGGGCGCGCCCCATGGCCACCATCTGGCGCTCACCGCCGGACAGCGATCCCGCCCGCTGGGCGCGTCGCTTGCCCAGCTCGGGGAACAGACTGGTGACGAAGTCGAACCGTTTGGCGAAGTCCTTGGGCCGCTGGAACATGCCCATCTGCATGTTCTCCTCAATGGTCAGGGTGGCGAACACGTTGTTGTTCTGCGGGACGAAGCCCACCCCCTTGGTGACCAGCTTGTTGGCCTTGAGCCCGGTGATGTCCTGGCCGCGGACCACGACCGAACCTGAGTGGACCTTCACCAGGCCGAACATCGCCTTCAGGAGGGTGGACTTGCCTGCTCCGTTGGGTCCGATGATCCCGATCAGTTCGCCTTTTCGGGCCTCGATGCTGCAACCGTTGAGAATGTTTACGCCCGGGAGGTAGCCGGCCACCAGATCGGTGACCTTGACCACCGATTCCCCTGACGGTGATGCTGTGGCGGCCGCGGCCGCGCTCGTGGCACTCATTCGGTGTCCTTCTTCCTTGCCTCGGGCTCGTCCGACTCAGCGGCGACAACGTCGATGGCGATGATGCCGGCGTCTTCCGTACCGACGATCGACTCTTCGTCCGCCACCAGTTCGGCCGCCAGTTCCTTGATGCCCTCGGCGTCGCCCAGATCGACGTCGTGGTGCGCGCCAAGGTAGGCATCGATCACTGCGGGGTTCTTCATCACTTCGCCCGGCGGGCCCTCAGCAACGATCCTGCCCTCGGCCATCACCACCACCCAGTCGGCTATGTGGCGCACCATGTTCATGTCGTGCTCCACGAACAGCACGGTCATGCCTTCGGCTTTGAGGTTCTTGATGTGGTCCAGAAGCGACTGGGTCAGCGCCGGGTTGACCCCTGCCATGGGCTCATCCAGCATCACCAGCTTGGGCCTGACCATCAGGGACCGCGCCATTTCGAGCAGTTTGCGCTGGCCGCCGGACAACGATGCCGCGTAGTCGTCCTTCTTCGCATCCAGTTTGAACTTCTCCAGAAGAACATCTGCCTGGGCCGTGATCTCTTTCTCGCGGCCACCCCAGATGCCCTTGAACAGTGCCTTGGACAACCGTTCCCCGGGCTGTTCGGAGCCTCCCAGCCGCATGTTTTCCATCACGGTCAGTTTGCCCATGACCTTGGTCAGCTGGAACGTGCGCACCATGCCCATGCGGGCCACCTTGTACGGGGAGACGCCGGCGAGGCTGTTGCCTTCGAACTGCCACTTGCCGGAGTTCGGTGTGTCGAATCCCGTCAGGAGGTTGAAGAGGGTGGTCTTGCCGGCACCGTTCGGGCCGATCAGCGCGGTGATTTTGTGACGGGGGATCTCCAGGTACTCGACGTCGACGGCGTTGATGCCGCCGAAGCTGCGCGTCACGTTTTCGGCGACGACGATGGGGTCCCGCTTCTTGCAGCCCGGAGCCGTCTCGCCGGCCGCGATCGGCCGGGAGTCCGTCATGTAGTCAATTCCAGTTTCTTCACTATGCGTGCTCATGCGAACGCCAGCTCCTTCTTGTTACCGAAGACACCCTGGGGCCTGAAGATCATCAGCAGCATCAGCGCGACACCCACGAGGATGTACCGCAACTGGCCGGCCTGGACTGTGTTCAGCCAGGTCACGGCACCGGATTCGATCAGGCCGTAGAGGATGCCCTGGGTGAGCGAGAGCACCACCCAGAAAATCATGGCGCCTACCACCGGACCCAGCACCGTTCCCAGACCGCCGAGCAGCAGGCACGTATACAGGAAGAACGTCAGTTCGGTACCGTAGTTGGCCGGCTGGACTGCGCCGCGGGGAAGGGTGAAGATCATGCCGGCAAGGGCACCAAGGACGCCACCGATGATCAGGGCCTGCATCTTGTAGGCGTAGACGTTCTTGCCAAGCGAACGGACGGCGTTTTCGTCCTCCCGGATGCCCTTGAGGACGCGTCCCCAGGGGCTGCGCATCAGGAGCCACACGAGGGCGCAGCAGATGATGACAAGGCCCCAACCCACAACCCGGATGAAGAAGTCGCGGTTGTTCATGCCCAGGTAGGAGCCTTCGGGGAAGGGGTTCATGGCGTAGAACCCGCCTTCGAAGGCGGCAAGGCCGTTAGCTGAACCGGTCACGGAGGTCAGCTGGTTGGTGGTGACGATGTAGCGGACGATTTCCGCCGCGGCGATGGTCACGATGGCCAGGTAGTCGGCGCGCAGCCGGAGGGTGGGAATACCGAGCAGCATGGCGAAGATGGCCGAACAGACGACCGCGATGAGGAGGCCGACGAAGAACGGCACGCCGAAAGTAAGGGTGGAGACGGCGAAGCCATAGGCGCCCACGGCCATGAAGCCGGCCTGTCCGAAGTTCAGCAGGCCCGAGTAGCCGAAGTGAACCGCAAGGCCGAGGGCGGCGAGCGCGTACGCCGCCGTCGTCGGGCTGAACAGTTCACCGGCAGCGCTGGAAAGAATGAATCCAAAGTCCATGGCTGTCTCCTAACCCACACGCTCGCGGCGGCCCAGGATGCCCTGCGGCCGGAACAAGAGGACAACAATCATGATGAACAGTGCTCCCACATATTTGAGGTCGGCGGCGAGGCCGAAGACGGTGGTCAGCTCCACGAAGATGCCGACGATGACCGAACCGATCAGGGCACCGAAAACAGTGCCCAGCCCGCCGAGGGTCACGCCGGCGAAGATGAGCAGCAGGATCTGCGAGCCCATGTCGAAGGTGACGCCGGGCCGGTAGTACGCCCAGAGGATTCCGCCCAGGGAGGCAAGCATGCCGCCGGCGACCCAGACTATGCGGATCACGTTGTCGACGTCGATGCCGGAGGCAGCTGCGAGGGCCGGGTTGTCGGCCACGGCGCGCGTTGCCTTGCCCAGCCGGGTCTTGAGCAGGATGATGCCGATCAGGGCGATCACAACTGCACTGATGATGAGCGACCAGAGGTTGTTGGGCGAGATGGACACGGGCCCGATCTGGATTTCGGTGCTCTGTGCATAGGGCAGTTGCTGGGTGGAGCCGCCGAAGTAGAACTGGATGACGTAGCGGACTGCCAGGGCGAGGCCGATACTGACGATCATCATGGGCACCAGTCCCGTCCCGCGGCGCCGGAGCGGCTTCCATAGGCCGGCATCCTGGACGTATCCGAACAGGCCGCCGCCGAGGAGGGCCAGTATGATCGCCAGCCAGAACGGAAGGCCAATGGCATTGCAGGCGAACACAAGTACCGCTCCAAGCGTGACCATTTCGCCGTGGGCAAAGTTGGTCAGGCCCGTGGTTCCGAAGATCAGCGAAAGCCCGACGGAAGCCAGTGCCAGCAGGAGGCCGAAGCTAAGGCCGGCCACCAGCCTGTTGAGGAGGTTCTGGCCGAAGTCCTGCTGCTGGACGACGATGCCTTTGCCGAAGGCGAAAATCACCGAAAGGTTGGAGGTCTGGCTGAACGTGACTTTGCGTGGATTTTCCTGGCCGTCGGCGAGCTTGATGCCTTGGGGCAGGGTGGATTCGTCCAGCTCCACTTCATAGGTGCCCTGGACCGGGACTCCAATCGTCCAGGCGCCGTTGGCGCCCGACTTTGCTGTTCCGGTGAAATCACCGCTTTTGGCGGTGATGGTGACATCAGCGATAGGTGCACGGGCATCGTCCCGGAGGAAGCCGCTGATGCTGTTTTGGAACTGCTGGTTCGACGGGGATGGTGTCGGCGAGGGGGTGGTGGCCTGCGATGCCGGGGCGACGACAAGCAGAATTGCGATTACGGCGGCGAAAATAGCCCCCATAGCCCTAAGCAATCCGCCACGCCGTCTGTGCGGCAGGCCTCTCGGTGTACTTCTCAAAATGAAAACCTCCACATGGGGGTGGTCTGGGTTGCGCCTTTACAACCACTGCGAACGGAGCCGGGGATGCATCATGGTGCCAAATATGCGGTAGACAAACCGAACATCTTGTGATGTTTATCACCCTGCTTGCGCTTATGTTACAGCCAGCGGGTGCCAATGAACCCGCGGGCAGGCACGCCTAAGATAGCGATCGGATAACAACCGTGAAGCCCGGCCTCAGAATTAATTCAGTTCAGCTAAAGAAAACTTTTGTTGAGTCTGCGTGTTCCTAAACAGTCATTCTGGCGGCCAGCTCCGGGAAACACGTTCCGGACGCCGCCGGAACATGTCACGGTTGGGTTTCGGCTGACCGTGCGGGGGAACTATCCCTGCCTGCCGGACGTGGAAATTGGTACCTTGAACTATAAGGATCACCACTCACCCCCTTTATTTGGAGGACACCCGCAATGGCACTTGGCGGAAACCCGATCTTCAACGGAAAGAATTTCCGTGGAGCCACCCAGGCACCGCCTGTTCCGCAGGCCCAATACGGCCAGAATCCGTACGGACAGGCTCCTGGGCGCGCCCCCGGCCAGGTCATGGACGCGCAGGGTGGCCGGATGGCCCAGCAGCAGAACATGACCCATGACCAGCTGCAGCAGATGTACAACCAGCCGGCAGCCGGGCCCGCCGAAACCGGGCGGATGACCTTCGACGACGTCATCATCAAGACGGCGGCCTGCCTCGGCGTTCTGATGGCCGGCGCGGCCGTTACGCTCTTCGTGGCTCCCTCGCTTGCCATCATGCTCATGATCGTCGGCGCACTTGGCGGCTTCGTGCTCGCCCTCGTCAACACCTTCAAGAAGCAGCCGTCGCCCGCGCTGATCCTGGCCTATGCGGGGCTGGAAGGTCTCTTCCTCGGTGGGCTGACGCAGTTCCTCGACCGCCTGTACCCGGGCGTCGGCCTGCAGGCAGTGATCGGCACCCTGTCCGTCTTCGGCGTCACGCTGCTGCTCTTCAAGAGCGGCAAGGTCCGCGCGACCCCCAAAGCCATGCGGTTCTTCATGATCGCGATCATCGGCTACGCCGTCTTTGCCCTGATCAACATGGTCATGGTGATGACCGGTGCCGTAACGGAGCCGTTCGGCCTGCGCACCAGCGTTGAGATCTTCGGTATTCCGCTGGGCGTCTTCATCGGTGTGCTGGCCATCGGCCTCGCCGCATTCTCGCTGATCATGGACTTCACCAGCATCGAAGCCGGCGTCCGCAGCGGGGCGCCGGAACGGTTCTCCTGGACCGCAGCCTTTGGGCTCACTGTCACGCTGGTCTGGCTGTACGTTGAGATCATCCGCCTGCTGGCCATTATCCGCGGCGAGGACTAGGACCCAGGACGGCTAACGCCGTCGAACGTTAACTGAGAGTGGGTCCCGCCATACGGCGGGGCCCACTCTGCTTAAGTGAGGCGCTCCAGCACTATTGCCATTCCCTGGCCGCCACCGACGCACAGGGTTGCGAGACCCAGCGTGGCGTCGCGGTCGCGGAGTCCGTTCAGCAGCGTGGTGGTCATGCGGGCCCCGGTCATGCCGAACGGATGGCCCAGGGCGATGGCGCCGCCATGCACGTTGAGTTTGGCCTGATCGATGCCGAGTTCGCGCGCGCTGGCTACCACCTGCACGGCGAACGCCTCGTTGAGTTCCACCAGGTCGATGTCCCCGATACCCAGCCCGGCCAGGGCCAGCGCCCGGCGGGTTGCCTGGACAGGTCCCATGCCCATGAGTTCGGGGAGAGGGCGCTGACGCCCGTGGATACGATCCGGGCCAACGGTGTGAGCCCCAGTTCGCGGGCTCGGTCATCGCTCATCACCACAACAGCGGCAGCACCGTCGTTCAGCGGACACGCATTGCCGGCCGTTACCGTTCCTTCGCTGCGGAACACGGGCTGGAGTGCGGCCACTCCTTCAAGGGTGACTCCCGCGCGGGGGGAATCGTCGCGGTCCACCACGCTGCCGTCGCGGCGGGTGTACGGGGTGATTTCGCGGGCGTAAAATCCCGACGCTATGGCCGCTTCGGCACGGTTCTGGCTCAGGACAGCCCACTCATCCTGCTCGGCCCGGGTGATGCCGTACGTGGTGGCCACGTTTTCCGCGGTCTGCCCCATCGCAATATAGATGTCCGGCATGCGGCCGCCCAGCCGCGGATCCGTCCATGGCGTGTTGGACGCTGCCCGCGCCACGGTGCGCCGGCGGGCCGATTCGAACAGCGGGTTATGGGTGCCGGCGTCGGATTCCCCGGCACCGGTCCAGTTCGGATACCGGGACACGGCCTCGACTCCCGCAGCCACGAATGCGCTCCCTTCACCTGCCTTGATGGCGTGGAAGGCCATGCGGAGGGCCTGCAGGCTCGAGGCGCAGAAGCGGTTGATGGTGGCGCCCGGAACGTTGTCCAGTCCGGCCAGGACGGTGACCACCCTGGCCATGTTGGAGCCCGCCTCACCGCTGGGCTCGGCGCACCCCAGCAAGAGGTCGTCCAGGCCCCTGCCGCCTGGCTCAGCGGGGTCGAAGGCGGGGATCTGTGCCAGGGCGGCCGTGACCATGGCCGCGGCGAGGTCATCCGGCCGTTCGTCCTTCAACGAGCCCCTGAAGGCGCGTCCGATTGGGCTTCTCGCGGTAGAAACAATGACGGCTTCCGGCATGCGCCCAGCCTACGCCGGAGCTACGCGAGCCGCATTGCCCCGGCAGCCGGGGTAACGGTAAAGATGTCCGGCTTCCCGTACCCGGCCCGGGAAAAGGCCTGCTCGACGGCGGTGCGCACCTGCTGCTCCGCGGAAACCGGGGTGAGGGCAATGGCGGCGCCGCCAAAACCGCCTCCGGTCATGCGGGCGCCAATGGCGCCGCTTTCGCGTGACGCGTCCACGGCCAGATCCAGTTCGGGGCACGAAATTTCGAAGTCGTCCCGCATGGAGCGGTGGCTGGCGTCCAGCAGGGGGCCGATGGCGCCCGGCCCCGCCGTGCCGAGCAGTTCCACTGTCTGCAGGACGCGGTCGTTCTCGGTGACGACGTGGCGGACCCTTCGGAACGTGACTTCGTCCAGGAGCCCGCTCGCTTCGTCCAGGTCCTCAACGCCAACGTCACGGAGCGCCTTGACGCCAAGCACCTCGGCCCCGAGCTCGCACGAGGCACGGCGGGAGGCATACCCGCCGTCGGCGTGGGAATGCGACACCTTGGTGTCGATCACCAGCAGGACCAGCCCGGCAGGCTCCGTTTCGAACGGCACCAGGCGGACGCTCTGGTCGCGGCAATCGAGGAACACGGCGTGGTCTTTGGCCCCCGCAGTGAGGCCGACTGGTCCATGATGCCGGTGGGTGCTCCGACGAAGTCGTTTTCGGCGCGCTGCGTGGACAGCACCATTTCCTCGGCCTTCAGCCCGGCGCCGGTCAGATCGTTGAGGGCTGAGATGACCGCGCACTCGATGGCGTGCGAGGAGGAAAGCCCAGCGCCCAGGGGAACATCGGAATCCAGGAGCAGGTCAAGGCCCGGCACTTCAATGCCCCGTTCCTGCAATGCCCAGATGACACCCAGCGGGTACTTGGTCCATCCCTTGGCCAGTGAGCCGTCCAGTGATGAGGTGTCCGCCGTCGTCATGCCCTGGTCGCCGTAGGTGGACAGCAGCCGGAGTGTGGAATCGGGCCGGACGCGGACCGCCACCCGGGCTGTCCGATCGATGGCAAACGGGAGCACGAAGCCGTCGTTGTAGTCCGTGTGCTCGCCGATCAGGTTTACCCGGCCGGGTGCCTGCCACACTCCGTCCGGGGCAGCGCCAAAGGCGTCGTGGAATCGTGCTGCGAGGTCGCTGCTGCTCAGGTTGCCGTTGCTGAGTGGGGCGGTCATGCGTGTGCGCCTTCCGGGATTGGCTTGAGTGCTGAAGCCGGAACCGTGACGTTGCGCAATCGCTCGGCCACCAGCTCCGGGGTGGTGTCGTTAATGAATGCCCCCATGGCCGCTTCGGAACCGGCCAGGTATTTGAGCTTATCCTCCGCCCGGCGGGGGGAGGTCAGCTGGAGGTGGAGGTAGCCGGCCGGCCGCAGCAGTTCATCCAGGGGGGCCTGGTGCCACGCGGAGATGTAGGGCGTGGGCGTCGGGTAGAGGGCATCAAGCCGCTTCAGCAGGTTCAGGTACACATGCGCCAGCTCGTCCTTCTCTTCGCCGCTGAGTCCCGCGAGGTCCGGCACCTGGCGGTGGGGGACCAGATGGATTTCAAGCGGCCAGCGGGCAGCGAACGGGACGTAGGCGCTGAAGTTTTCGCCCTCGACCACCATGCGGCTGCCGTCCTCACGTTCGGACCGCAGCAGCGAACCCGTGAGCGTCTGCCGGCCGTCGGCGTCGTCGTAGAATTTCCGGGCAGCCGCCCCCATCACTGCTGCGCGGGGCGTGACGTACGGGTACGCGTAGATCTGGCCGTGCGGGTGGTGAAGGGTCACGCCGATGTCCGCGCCGCGGTTCTCGAACGGGAACACCTGCTGGATGCCGGGCAGCGCATTCAGCGCACCGGTGCGGTGCGCCCAGGCTTCAACGACGGTCCGTGCCCGGACTTCGCTCAGTCCGCTGAACGATCCGGTGTGGTCCGGAGTGAAGGACACAACTTCGCACCGGCCGAAGGCCGGGCCGGTGGTTCCCCAGCCGGCATCGTCCGGAACCGGCCCAAGTGCGGGCCCGAGCGACGGGAAGCGGTTCTCGAAGACGACGACGTCGTAGTCCGGTGCGGGGATTTCGGAGGGGTTGGCAGGAGTCGTCGGGCAGATCGGGCACTGGTCCGCCGGGGGCAGGTGGGTGCGGCTCTGGCGGTGGGCGGCGACGGCCACCCACTCGCCGGTGAGGGCGTCAAACCGGACTTCGCCGGGTTCGCTCCTGGCCGGCAGCTCGCGGCGGTCGGGGGTTTGCTCAGGCTTTCGGGTGTTGCCGCCGGCCGAAGCGTCATCGAAATAGATCAGCTCCCGGCCATCGGCGAGGTTGGTGCTGGTGATGTGTGTCATGCGTCTTGTCCTTTGCGAGCGGCGGCCTGTGAGCCCCGCCCCTGAGGGCGGAACAGCTGGCATTCCAATTCTCCCATAAAACGATCAAAAAGAAATAGTTTCGAACAAAAGTTAACACGATGTCTGGGATCCGGCAGGGTGCGGTAAGGCGTCAGCCGCGACCGGGTACGGTTAGCCCATGACTCCGAGCACCCCTGATTCCGGCCGGACTGACACCGACTCCGGCGTTACTGGCGCGACACCGCGCCGCTATGCCTCCGGCAGGCAATACGAGCTGCGGCGCGGCGACGCCCTGGCCGTGATCACGGAGCTGGCAGCGGGCCTGCGGCTCTTCTCCCGCGGTGGCGTCCAGCTGACGGAAACCTACGGTGACGAGTCCATCCCTCCGGGAGCCACGGGCATAACGCTGGCGCCCTGGGCAAACCGGGTCGAGGACGGCGTCTGGTACCTGGACGGCAAGAAACAGCAGCTGGACATCACCGAAGTGTCCCGCAACAACGCCAGCCACGGCCTGCTCCGTAATGCCTCCTACGAACTCGTGGACGAGTCCGAGTTTTCGGTGACGCTGGAAGCCCCCATCTTCCCGCAGCACGGATACCCGTTCCTGGTCCGGCACCGCGTCCAGTACATGCTGGCCGGCGACCTGGGCCTCGTGGTCCATCAGACGCTGCTCAATGATTCCGGTTCACGTGCCCCGTTCGTCCTCGGCTCCCACCCGTACCTCAGGCTGGGCGACGTGCCCGCGGGGGAGCTCGTGCTCACCGTGGGCGCCGCCAGCCGCCTTGTGGCGGACGAGCGGCTGATTCCCCGCAGCTCGGAGCCCGTCAGCGGGGACCTGGACCTGCGCAGCGGCCGGACGGTGTCCGAACTGGATATCGACGTCGCCTATACGGACCTGGCGTTCGACGGCGGTGTGGCGCGCCAAACGCTGCAGGCTCCCGACGGCCGGAGCGTCAGCCTGTGGCAGGACGAGAGCTGCCACTACGTCCATGTCTTTGTCACCGACCAGTTCCCGGGGCGCCCAAAGGCTGTGGCAATTGAACCCATGACGGGACCGGCCAATGCTTTCAACAGCGGTGATGGACTGCGCTGGCTGTCGGCAGGGGAGTGCTTCACCATGACCTGGGGCATCAGCGCGTCGCTTTAGGCCCGTATGCGGTGACCGGGCGCAAGGTGTTGGCCGGTGTTGGCCGGTGCTGCCGTGGCGGTTTCCCATCGGGGCCATGCTGGGGAAGTATTAGGCTATGACGCCAGCTGAGGACGCCACGCCAGACCATAGCCCCGATGCCCGGACCGGTGCTGCGTTTCCCGACACGGCAGCCGCGCCCACTTCAACGCCGGCTGCCGCTGCGCCGCTTCGGGTGATAACGGACCGCGAACTGGACCAGGACATTCCCTATGGTGTGCGGATTGCGGCGTCGTGGGCATGGCGGCTCGGGTTGATCCTGCTGGTCAGCGCAGCCTTGATCTGGTTGCTCAGCAAGGTCAGCTTCCTGATCATCCCGGTCATGGTGGCCGCTTTGCTGGCGGGGCTCCTGAGCCCGGTGGCACGGTGGCTGCGGTCCCGCCGCATCCCGAACGGCGCCGCTGTCGCCATCACGGTCGTGGGATTCCTGGGCCTCATCGTCGGGTCGCTGGCCCTCGTGGGCAGGCAGCTTGTTTCCGGGTTCGGCGAACTGTGGAGCGAGGCGCTGACAGGGGTCCAGCAGATCCAGGACTGGCTGGCTGACGGCCCGCTCCACCTGACGGCAGCCCAGATTGACGAGTATCTGCAGGAAGCCACGGCAGCCCTGCAGAACAACAGCAGCAGTATCCTCAGCGGCGCGCTGTCGTTCGGCAGTACGGCCGGCCACTTTGCCGCGGGGCTTGTCCTGTCGCTGTTCGTCCTGATTTTCTTCCTTCTTGAAGGCGAGCGGATCTGGGGTTTCCTTGTCCGGCTGCTGCCCAGGAAAGCCCGGGCCGCCGCGAGCGGTGCGGGCCGCAGGGGCTGGACCTCGATGGTCAGTTACGCCCGCATCCAGATGTTCGTGGCCTTCGTTGACGCGGTGGGAATCGGCGTCGGTGCCGCCATCATCGGTGTTCCGCTCGCGCTGCCGCTGGGAGTGCTGGTGTTCATCGGTTCGTTCATCCCCATCGTGGGTGCCCTCGTCACCGGCGCCGTGGCAGTGCTTCTTGCCCTTGTGGCCAACGGTTGGGTCAACGCCCTGGTCATGCTCGGCATCGTGCTGCTGGTCCAGCAACTGGAAAGCCACATCCTGCAGCCGCTCGTCATGGGCAAGGCTGTGGCGCTGCATCCGGTGGCCGTCATTTTGTCCGTCGCGGCAGGTTCGTACCTCGCCGGAATCCCGGGCGCACTCTTTTCGGTGCCCATCCTCGCCGTAGCAAACTCGGCGATTCGATATATTGCTGCCAGAACGTGGGAACATGAAGGAGAGCTGGCGGCGGCGGGCCCGGGCTATACCCGGGACTCCGAATCCAGCCGAGACAACACCTTCAAGGATGTCTACTTTCCCGGTGCGAATCCGGGCCGCGGCAATGGCGCCGCACAGTCATCGGGTGCCCCCGCCGGACATGCCGGCCCGGATGCCCCAGCCGAATTCCCCAAAGGAGAATAGTTCGTGAAAACCCTCAATAGCCTGCCCGTCACGCTGGACAATGTCCTGGAGGCGAAGAAGCTGCTTGAGGGGATTATTACGCGGACACCGGTGGAATCGTCGCGGGCACTGGGCAGCATGGTGGGCGGCGAGGTCTTCTTCAAGTGCGAAAACCTCCAGCGGGCAGGTTCCTTCAAGGTGCGCGGTGCCTATGTGCGCATGGCCAAGCTGTCTGCTGAGGAGAAAAAGCGCGGCGTAGTCGCGGCCTCGGCCGGCAATCACGCCCAGGGCGTCGCCGTCGCCGCCAAGAGCCTGGGAATCAAAGCGCGCATCTACATGCCGTTGGGCGTGGCGCTGCCCAAACTGGCCGCCACGCGCAGCCATGGTGCCGAAGTCGTCCTGCACGGGCACAATGTGGACGAGGCTCTGGCCGAAGCCCAGCGCTACGCCGACGAGTCCGGCGCCGTCTTCGTCCACCCCTTCGACAACGTGGACGTCGTGGCCGGCCAGGGCACGGTGGGCCTGGAAATCCTGGAGCAGGTCCCGCACGTGGACACCATCCTGATGGGAGTGGGCGGCGGAGGGCTCCTGGCCGGTGTTGCCGTTGCAGTGAAGGCGCGGGCCAGGGAACTCGGCCGGGAGATCCGGATCATCGGCGTCCAGGCCGAAAACGCTGCGGCCTACCCGCCGTCCCTTGCCGCCGATGCGCTGGTGCCGCTGAAGAAGGTCTCCACCATGGCGGACGGCATTGCCGTCGGCCGCCCGGGGCAGCTGCCGTTCAGCATCATCCGCGAACTCGTGGACGACGTGGTCACCGTCAGCGAGGATTCCCTGGCACGCGCGCTGATCTTCCTGCTGGAGCGCGCCAAGATGGTGGTGGAGCCGGCCGGTGCCGTGGGCGTCGCCGCCCTGATGGACGGCAAGATCGAGAACCCCGGCACCACTGCCGTGATCCTGTCCGGTGGCAACATTGATCCGATGCTGATGCTCAAGGTCATCCAGCGGGGTCTTTCCGCGGCCGGCCGCTATATGACGGTCCGCATGATGCTGGACGACCGCCCCGGTTCGCTGGCCACGATCGCCCGGATCATCGCCGAGAACGACGCCAACGTCACGGGCCTCGACCACACCCGGGTGGGCGGCTCGATCAGCATGGGCGACGTCTCCATCACCGTCAACCTGGAAACCAAGGGCCACGAGCACTGCGAGCAGGTCCTGGGTGCACTCCGCGCCGAGGGTTTCCAGCCGATCGTGGTCCACTAAGGGGGGCACCGATGCTGGACGTTCCTGGGCAACGCACGCCAACCAGGCACACGCCTGCTGCGCGGGCACAGGGGGGACTGCTTGTTCTGGGGCTGTTCGTGGCTCTGCTGTTCGGTATCGAACTGGTGAACGCCGCCACCTTCCATGCGCTGAACAGGACCTTCGGTTTGCGTCCCCGCAGCGCTGACGGGCTGCTGGACATCCTCACTTTTCCGCTGTTTCATGCCAGCCTCGGCCATGTCATCTCCAACGCGCTGCCGCTGGTCATCTTCGGCTTCATCGTCTTTATGTCCGGGCTCCGGGTTTTCCTCACCGCCGCTGCCCTCAGCTGGTTCGGTTCCGGCATCGTGGTGTGGCTGATTGGCGGCTGGGGAATCACGGTGGGCGCATCCGGGCTGGTCTTCGGCCTTTTTGCCTTCCTGCTGGTCCGGGGGTTCTTCAACCACAACTGGTGGCAGATTGCGCTGTCGGTGGTCCTGTTCCTCGCCTACGGCGGCATCCTGTTCGGTGTCCTTCCCAGCGTTGCCGGCTTCGTGTCGTGGCAAGCCCACCTGGGCGGCGCCATGGGCGGTGTTACCGCGGCCGTGCTGCTGCGGCCCCGCCCGGTACCGCAGGGAAGAACACCGAACAGGATGCCGGAGATTTAACCCACAACGCACGACGCCGGCCGTTCCCGCGGAGGGGACGGCCGGCGTCGTTGTTTAAATTGTGGGTAAAGCGTTAGTTGCCCGGTCCGGAAATTAGCCGACGTACGGCTTTGCGGAGATGATCTCCACGGCGATTTCCTTGCCGTTGGGGGCGGTGTAGCTGATTTTGTCGCCTTCCTTGTGGCCGGCGATGGCTGCGCCCAGGGGAGACTTTTCGCTGAAGACATCAATGGCTGCGTCGCCGGCGATTTCGCGGGAACCGAGCAGGAAGGTCTCTTCATCACCGGCGATTTTGGCAACAACCAGCATTCCCGGTTCGACGATTCCGTCATCCGCCGGGGATTCCCCGACGTGGGCATCCCGCAGCAGCACAGTGAGCTGGCGGATGCGGGCTTCGATCTTGCCCTGCTCCTCCTTGGCAGCGTGGTAGCCGCCGTTCTCCTTGAGGTCGCCCTCCTGGCGTGCAGCTTCGATCTTCTGAACGATTTCCGCCCGGCCGGGGCCGGAAAGGTGGTCCAGCTCTGCCTTCAGGCGGTCAAAAGCTTCCTGGGTAAGCCAAGCTGCAGGCGCGCTGTTGGTGGTAGACACGGACTTCTCCTCTTGTGGGTTTAACAAGCAAAAGACCCCGCCACGGTGGCCACTTGTGGGACTCAGTAACCAGCTCAGCGGGGTAAAGGTATTGATCCATTGTAGTCAATCCTGTGGACAAACCAAAGATGGCGTGCGGCGTGGGTCACAGGCGGCGGCTTCCGGGTGGCCGGAAATGGCTGCCGCTTACTTGTCCGCGTCCGGAATCCAGCAGCTGTCCACCACGCCGGACACTGACAGGGACTCGGTCCTGACCACGGCGCGGTGGACGGTGGTGCGTCCGCCGTCGGCGCTGGCGTCAGCCGGGTTCGGGCCCACGTCGACCACTTTCCATCCGACCACGGCGAACTTGGAGTCCAGGGCCTTGACCGCGCATTTGGCACCGGTTGCGGGCTCCTTGGTGACCTGGAAATCGATCTCCGCCTGCGTGGCGTCGGTGGTGCTGTACCCGATGTCCTTGAAAGACACAGTCTCATTGTTCAGGGAAGTGGAGATCCAGGCCATTAAGGCTATCCCGGCCGCGAGTCCCGCTATTCCGATGTTGCGCTTGGCCTTACGGGACAAGGCACGCTTTTGGCCCCCGTAGCGATTGGCTAGTGTGGTAGTTGCCGGCGCGGAAGCGCCCGGTTGATCCTCGGAAGTCACCATTCCAGTTTAGTGTGGATCCGACAGGGGTGAATTCCGCGCCCCGAAGCGGTAAATCCGCACCCCCCGGAATTCGAAGAAAGTGAGCCGTTTCAGATGACAGCGTCCGCAAGCCAGTCAAAACCGCTCCGTCTGCTGGCCGTCCACGCTCACCCTGACGATGAATCGAGCAAGGGCGCCGCCACCATGGCCATGTACGCCGCGGCAGGGGTCGACGTGCTGGTGGCCACCTGCACCGACGGATCGCGCGGCGGCATCCAGAACCCTGCCGTGGAGAACGAACCGCACCCCAAGCGCGACATGGCCGGTGCCAGGCGGCTGGAAATGAACAATGCAGCCCAGGTGCTCGGCGTCCGGCAGCGCTGGCTGGGATTCGTCGACTCCGGGCTGCCGGAAGGCGATCCGCTGCCACCGCTGCCGCCGGGATCGTTCGCCCTGCAGCCGCTGGAGCGGGCCGCGGCGCCGCTTGTGAGGCTGGTGCGTGAATTCCAGCCACAGGTGATCCTCAGCTACGACGAAAACGGCGGCTACCCGCATCCGGACCACATCATGGCGCATCGCGTCGCCGTGGAGGCCTTCGAAGCCGCCGGCGATCCGGGCCGCTACGTCGGAGCCGGTGAGCCCTGGGCTCCCAGCAAGCTCTACTATGACCGCGCCTTCAGCCCGGACCGGTTCCGCGCTCTGCACTTCGCGCTAGAAGAGGCGGGCCTGCAGTCGCCGTACGCGGAACGGCTGGCGGCGTGGCTCGAGACCGACGCTGAGGGCCACACGCCACCGCCGCCGACGCACGAAACCACCACCCAGATTGACTGCGGCGACTACTTCGAAGCCCGCGACGACGCGCTCCGGGCACACCGTACCCAGGTGGATCCGCTGGGATTTTTCTTCGCGGTTTCCCCGGAGATGCAGCGCCGTGCCTGGCCGTGGGAGGACTACTCGCTGATCCAGTCCCGGGTGCCCGCGGAGCTCCCGGAAAAGGATCTGTTCGCAGGGCTAAGATAGAGCCGAAGGACATTTCTATGCCCCGTAGAATTCAGGGCCAATAATCAGCTCCACAGAAGGTTTAACCGTGCATCACTTGCTCATCGCCCTCGCGACGGCGCCGGCACCCACCCCCACGCCGTCGCTGCGTCCCGGCCTCTCCGAGGACCAGGTGACCCCGGGCATGTGGGGCTTCATCATGACGGCATTCTTCGTGTTGGCCACCACGCTGCTGATCGTGGACATGGTGCGGCGCATCCGCCGGGTCCGCTACCGGGCCCAGGTGGAGGAAGAGCGCCTGGCCGCCTTTGGGGCCGCCAACCAGGACAACCTGGAGACACCCGGCGCCGGCGATTCCGGCGCGAACGGTGCGGACACCGGTCCTGGTACTCCGGCTCCCAATGTGCCTGCCTCCGGTGCCCGGGGCCCCGGCACACCGGGCAGTGAAGGGCTCCGGACGGAACCCAACGGTGATGAAGGCCGCGGACAGCGCTGACGGCGGAACCGGCGAAGCACGGTCCGGAGCAGCCAACGCCCTCGGCGGAGAACCGTCCGCCTACCTGAGGCAGCACGCGGGCAACCCGGTGCACTGGCGGCCGTTCGGCGATGAGGCGTTCGGCTTCGCGGCGGACCGCGATGTCCCTGTGTTCCTGTCCATCGGCTACGCCGCATGCCACTGGTGCCATGTCATGGCGCATGAATCGTTCGAGGACCAGGAAACAGCGGACTTCCTGAACACCAACTTCGTGTCCATCAAGGTGGACAGGGAAGAGCGCCCCGACGTCGACGCCGTCTACATGGCCGCGACCCAGGCCATCAGCGGCGAGGGCGGCTGGCCGATGTCTGTGTTCCTGACACCGGACGGGCGCGCCTTCCACGCCGGTACGTACTTCCCGCCCCGGCCCGTGCCTGGCCGTCCTTCGTTCCGCCAGGTGCTCGAGGCGGTCCGTGAAGCATGGCTTGAACGTCGCGAGGGCGTGGAGCAAAACGCGGAATCGCTGGCCCGGGGGATGGCCGAGTCCCAGCTTGCGGCGGCTGTCCGGTTGACAGGTTCGCCGGACCCCGTCGACGCCGGCCTGCTCTCCGAGGCGGTAGGGGTGCTGGCCCGCTCCGAAGACACGCACGACGGCGGCTTCGGCTCCGCGCCAAAGTTTCCGCCGTCGCCGGTGCTGGAATTCCTGATGCGGCACGCCGCCGTTGCTTCCGATACTGCTGAAGCCGCCAAGGACATGGCCGGACGGACCTTGGCCGCGATGTCCCGGTCAGCCCTTTTCGACCAGCTCGGCGGCGGGTTTGCCCGGTACTCGGTGACACGCGACTGGTCCGTCCCGCACTTTGAAAAGATGCTCTACGACAACGCCCAGTTGCTGCGTGCCTACGTGCACTGGGTCCGGCTCGGCGGGGATGCCGTCTACCCGGCAGGCGAGGCGGCTGACGTAGCCGCGCGCACCGCGGACTGGATGGTGGGGTCCCTGGGCGTCGGCAGTGCAGCCGGCAGCGTCCAGGCCTTCGCGTCGTCGCTGGACGCGGACACAGTGGTGGACGGCCAGCACCACGAGGGCGCCAGCTACCTTTGGACGCCGGCGGAACTCACGGAAGTCCTGGGGGCGGAGGACGGCGGCAGGGTTGCGCGGCTGATGAATGTCCGGGCCAAGGGTACCGTGACGGCGTCGGCTTCTCCGCTGCATCCGGGGCGGGTCCTGGGCTACGCCGACAGCGTCGTGTGGGACCAGGTCCGGCCTCGCCTGCTGGCGGTCCGTTCCGGGCGTCCGCAGCCCGCCAGGGACGACAAAGTGGTGGCGGGCTGGAACGGGCTGGCCGTGGCCGCGTTGGCTGAAGCGGGGGCAGTCCTCGACCGCCCTGACCTCGTTGCCGCCGCCGAGCAAGCGGCGGCCTACCTCCAGAGTGTGCACTGGCAGGCTCCGGGCGGGCAGGCACCTCGCCCGGCGCCCGGGCAGAACGCAGAACCCGGCAAACTGGTGCGCGTCTCGCACAGCGGCAGAGCCCGGGGGATCGGCGGCCTGCTCGAAGACTATGCGTTCTGCGCTGACGGGCTCCTGGCCCTGTACGGTGTCACCGGAGCTGAGCGGTGGTACCGGCTGGCCGAAGACATCCTGGCCGCAGCCCGCCTGCGGTTCGCGGCCGACGGGACACTGGTGGACACCGCCGGTGAATCCGGGCAGGTGTTCAACGCCCAGGGCCGGCGCCCCGGCCTCGAACCGTTCGACAACGCCACGCCCAGCGGGGCTGCCGCCTTCGCCGGAGCCCTGTTGAGCTATTCCGCACTGTCCGGATCCACGGACCACCGGATCATGTCCGGCAACATACTCTCGCTGCTCCCGCCGCTGGCAACGCGCGCGCCCAGGGCGGCGGGCTGGCTGCTGGCCACCGCGCAGGCTGCGCTGGCAGGCCCGGTGGAGGCCGCCGTCGTCGGACCCGGTTCTCCGGCGCGGGCGGAGCTGCACCATGCCCTGATGCTCTCCGCAAGCCCGGGCCTGGTTTTGGCGATGACGACCGACGCCGGGACGGTGTCCGGGGCGGGCGTCCACTCCGCGGTGCCTTTGCTGGAAGGCAGGACCCCCGCAGCTGACGGCTCACCCCAGGTGTTCCTCTGCCGCGGAATGGCGTGCCACCGCCCGGTAGGTTCCGTGGCTGAACTGCTGGACCAACTGGCTACCATGGCCTGATGACCTCCGCTACGCATGGTGCGTTCCAGGTTCCTGCGGTTCGGCGCGCTTTTGGGCTCGTGATTTTCGACTGCGATGGTGTCCTGGTTGACTCCGAGAGCATAGCCATCCGGGTGGACCAGCAGGTGCTCGCCGACCTGGGCTGGGAACTTGGCCTTGACGAGATTGTGGAACGTTTCGTGGGCAAATCCGACGCGCACTTCGTCGCGGAGACGGAACGGCACCTGGGCATCAAACTGGACGCCGACTGGGAGCAGAAGTACGAGCAGTGGTACCGGACAGCCTTCGCCAGGGAACTGAAGGCAGTGGACGGCATCGAGGACGCCCCGGCCCGGCTGCAGCTCCCGGATTGTGTCGCGTCCAGCGGAACCCACGCCAAGATACGGCGGACGCTCGGCCAGACGGGCCTCCTGCCGCGGTTTGAGGGCCGCATCTTCAGCGCCTCGGAGGTTGCCCGCGGCAAGCCGGCTCCAGACCTCTTCCTCCAGGCCGCCCGCGCGGCCGGGATGCACGTCTTCGCCTATGGCCGGGGAGTCACCCCGGCGGCCAGGCTTGCGGGTCCGGGCACCACGGTGTTCCGGCATATGGCGGAGCTGCCGGACCTCATCGCGGCGGGCCGCCCCGGGCGGACTTAGGCGGGTCTGCCGAGGACCGCGATGGCGATGGCGATGAAGTGGGCGGCGAAGGCGAACACGGTAAAAGCATGGAAGAGCTCGTGGAAGCCAAAGTGCTGATAGCTGAAGTTCGGTTTCTTCAGCGCGTAAAAGACGGCCCCCGCGATGTAGAGGGCGCCGCCCACGCAGATCAGGACGGCGGAGGCAACGCTGGCCGCAAAGAAGTCGGGCAGGTAGAACAGCGAACCGCAGCCCAGGGCAATGTAAATCGGCACATAGAGCCAGCGGGGCGCATCTGTCCAGAGCAGCCGGAAGAGGACACCCAGAATGGCGCCCGACCAGATCACCCAGAGCAGCACGACAGCTTTGGGCCGTTCCAGCAGCGCCCAGGCCAGCGGTGTGTAGCTGCCGGCGATTACCAGCATAATATTGGTGTGGTCCAGGCGCTTGAGGACGATCCTGACCCCGGGGGACCAATTACCGCGGTGGTACACGGCGCTGATGCCGAACAGCAGCACACCCGTGACCGCGTAGACGGCCGAAGCAATTTTCAGGTCTGCCGTGGGTGCCAGCAGGATCAGCACCAGACCCGCGGCGAAGGCCAGCGGTGCGGTTACCGTGTGGATCCAGCCGCGCCACTTGGGCTTGATCATCAGCAGCTCGGCGATGCGGACTGCGGCATCGTCCATCGGACCCGATTTGCGGCCGCGGCCTGCCCTCGGGCCCGGCTTGGGAGAGTTGCTTTCCATTGCTCAAGAATAAACTACGTTTCGGTAAGTTACTGATGAGTAGTGCGCGCGGGTGCCGATTTGTGGAAGTCCGCTGCACCGTGTCCCGGTTGCGGGCGGGTAGCCTAGGAATGCACTGCCGTCATACATCAAGGAAGTCAGGTGAGTCTCCGGATGGAGTTGCCCGGGATCCTCTATGGCTTCTATGAACGCAAGCTTCTGCGCTCGCTGGACAAGGACCGCATCCCCAGGCACATCGGCGTCATGGTGGACGGCAACCGCCGGTGGGCCAAGCAGTTCAATGCTCCCACCAGCCAGGGACACCAGGCGGGGCCGACAAGATCCATGAGTTCCTGGGCTGGTGCCAGGAACTGGGCGTCAAGGTGGTCACGCTCTACATGCTCTCCACCGACAACATGAACCGGTCCGGCGAGGAGTTGGACCTGCTGATGGGCATCATTGCCAACACCCTCGACCGGCTGGACGAAGATGCCAACATCTCAGTGCATGCCATGGGCGCCCCCGAGCTGCTGCCGGACTATCTGGCTGAACGGCTGAACAAGCTCACTGCCAGGACCCCGGTGCGCGAAAAAATCCACGTCAACGTGGCGGTTGGTTATGGCGGGCGGCGGGAAATCGTGGATGCCGTGCGTGAACTGCTGCACGACGCCGTGGCGAAGGGCCAGGACATCGGCAGGCTTGCGGACGAACTCAGCGTGGATGACATTTCCCGGTTTCTCTACACCCGCGGGCAGCCGGACCCGGACCTGGTCATCCGAACGTCCGGCGAGCAGCGGCTGTCCGGATTCCTTATGTGGCAGAGCGCCTACAGCGAGTTCTATTTCTGTGAAGCGCTCTGGCCTGCCTTCCGCAAGGTGGACTTCCTGCGGGCCCTGCGGGACTACGCCGGCAGGCAGCGGCGCTTCGGCTCCTGAGAGCACCCAGGCCGCCGGATGGCCCGGCCGTCATGGCCGGTTCACGAGGAGTTCACGTGCCCGCAACAAGAATCGCCGACGAATGGTTTGGGAAACAAAGCCGGGGGGAATTACGTTGATTCCATTAGCAGGCAAATTGTCGGCTAATCGGGGAGGCCAGTACATGGAGCGGATTTTCGCACCGGATGTATGGGAGGCCGGAACCGGCCTCGTGGCCGATCCGCCTCACCAATAAAATATCCGGGCGTGCGCCCCGGGGCTGGAGTCGATGTGGCTACTTCTGAACAACTGCCCGACGTCATTTCCGACCAGGGAGAGAAAGCTACCTCTCGCGCCAAGCGAGGCACCTCACAGACCGGTGCAGCGAACCATCATGCTGCGGCCGGTCTTGCTGTATCCGGCGAAAATGGTGCGTCAGAGGACACTCTGTGGAGCTTTGTCATCGACACCTCGGTATTGCTCTCGGACCCACGCGCGCTGCTGCGCTTCGCGGAGCACGAAGTCATTGTGCCGATCGTCGTCATCACGGAGCTCGAGGGCAAGCGGCACGACCCCGAGCTGGGATACTTCGCCCGGAAGGCGCTGAGGCTCCTGGACGACCTACGCATCCAGCACGGCGGACTCGACCGTCCCATTCCCCTGGGCGACGACGGCGGCACCCTCATAGTGGAGATGAACCACATCTCCACCGGGGTGCTTCCCGCGGGATTCCGCGGAGCAGACAACGATAGCCGCATTCTCGCCGTCGCGAAAAACCTCGCCAACGAGGGGCGCAACGTCACGGTGGTCTCCAAGGACCTGCCGATGCGCGTTAAAGCCTCGGCGATGGGACTGCTCGCGGACGAGTACCGGAATGAACTGGTGAAGGACTCCGGCTGGACCGGTGTGGCGGAGGTCGAAGCCAGCGAGGAGGAAGTCTCCACGCTCTACGGCCACGAGCCCGTCTTCATCCCGGCCGCGGCAGAGATGCCCGTCAACACCGGCCTGGTGATCCTCTCGAACCGGGGTTCCGCCCTGGGCCGTGTGGGCGCGGACAAGCAGGTCCGGCTGGTCAAGGGGGACCGTGACGTCTTCGGCCTGCACGGGCGGTCAGCGGAACAGAGGCTGGCGATCGACATGCTGATGGATCCTTCCGTCGGCATCGTGTCGATCGGCGGCCGTGCCGGCACCGGCAAGTCTGCGCTCGCGCTTTGTGCGGGCCTCGAAGCCGTGCTGGAGCGCCGCGAACACCGCAAGGTGATCGTCTTCCGCCCGCTCTACGCCGTGGGCGGCCAGGAACTCGGCTACCTGCCCGGTTCCGAAGCGGAGAAAATGAACCCCTGGGCGCAGGCCGTCTTTGACACCCTCGGGGCCCTGGTCAGCCAGGAAGTGGTGGAGGAGGTCATGGACCGCGGAATGCTTGAGGTCATGCCGCTGACCCATATCCGTGGCCGTTCGCTCCACGATGCGTTCGTGATCGTGGACGAGGCGCAGTCGCTCGAGAAGAACGTCCTCCTCACCGTGATGAGCCGGATCGGCCAGAACTCCAAGATCGTCCTCACCCACGACGTCGCCCAGCGCGACAACCTGCGCGTCGGCCGGCACGACGGCGTTGCCGCCGTCGTCGAGACCCTCAAGGGACACCCGCTCTTCGGGCACATCACCCTGACCCGCTCCGAGCGCTCGCCCATTGCGGCGCTAGTTACGGAACTGCTTGAAGGGGCGGAAATCTAAGCGGACCCATGCGTTTGGGGGCCGTGGCCGGGTTCGTCCGGCCACGGCCCTTCAGAGCCCCAGATATTTGGCCGTGGCTTCGTGGCCTTCCACTTTTAGGGTCCAGTCCGGGCGTTTGAAGGAGTCCGGGGTGACGCGGACTCTCTGGATGTCCTGCCGGATGCCGCCCCAGGAGGCCCGGGTGACGCCGTTCAGTTCGTAGCCGAGGGCGCGGGAGACGCCCAGGGATTTTTCGTTCCAGGCGGCCGCCTCGGATTCGGCGACTTCCGCCTTCAGATGGTCGAAGGCGTAGCTGACGACGGCGGCCCTCATCTCCTTGCCGAGGCCCTGGCCGTGCGCGGACTTCCTGAGCCAGGAGCCGGTGGTGACCGTCTTGAGCGTCGCGAAATCCCTGGCCTCAATGTCCTGGCAGCCGATGAAGTCGCCCTGGTGCCAGATGCCGAAGAGCATCATCCAGGCTTCCGGGGAGACCCCGGCACGGCAGCGCCAGTACCACTGCGCCATGTTGGGGCCCAGCTTCTCGGGAGGGAATTCGTTCCACGGCGTGCTGAACGGGCTGCGGCCCGGTTCGCTGATGCCGGAGAGGGCTGCTTCCACGGCGGCGGGGATGTCGTCGTCGCGGATCGGCCTCAGCATGAGCCGGGGTGTGGTCAGGGTGAGGCCCAAGGGCGGCCAGATGGCGGAGAGCTCGGTCATCAGGGAAGCCTACCGCCGGTCCGGCGCTCAGCCAGTCGCGCGCCCCCGGGAGATGTCCCAGCTGATGTGGCGGCGGACATCGGTCAGGTTCATGGACTCGGCAAGGAAGAGGTCGTCCAGCATGTACTCGTCCACGGCCAGGATCCGGAGCCAGTGGCCAAAATCCCTCGATTCGTCCTCCAGCCAGCGGCTTGAGACGCAGATTCCGGTGCCGAGGTCAACCCTTATCAGGTTGCGTCCCGGACGGCACAGCGGGCCCCCGGGGTCCGGCGGCGCATAAGCGGCGTTCGGGATCACGATTGTTTCCAGGGCGGGCCGTCCCTCGTGGTCCACTGCCGTAATGGTGCCCAGTTCCACCGCATTGGTGCCCGGGAATTCGATGGGGACGGGTGCATTGCCGGCCAGCTCCACCGGATCCAGTGCCGCGGCGAAGCGGCCGTTTCCGAAGCAGGGTTCGCCGTAGGCGGCCTCCGGGCGGCGGCGGACCAGCCCGCCGTCGTCATAGACCGGGGTGACCAGCTGCGGCGGCAGGAGCCACGACTTCCGGGTGGAGCTGACATAGAACCCGTCCTTGGAGTCATTGATGCCGGTGGTGCTGTGCAGCACCACGCCGGCCGCGGACTCGAGCCGCAAGGCGCCCGGGCGGCGCAGCCAGGCACGGACTGTGTTGTCCGGGTCAGGGGCGGGGCTGTCGGCGTACTCGAACCGGAGGCTTTGCCATTTCCAGGGCGAGGACCGGCAGAGGTTCCGGAACTTCGTGGCCATATCTGCGGGCCTGTTCTGCTGACCGGTTTCCCCCTGGCGCCTCGCGTCCCATGTCGACATATCCACAGTTTACGCGCGGGCTCAGCTGCGGGTCGGGAATATCCAGTAGCATCCGAGTGTGATCCAACGACTGGGCGAACTTTGGGAAGCAACCCCGCTGGCGTTCTGGCTCCTGCTGGCGGCCTGCGCCTATTTCGGCGTGATGGCCGTACGCCTTACGGTCATCGATGTACGGCACCATCTGCTGCCCAACAGGATTGTCTTCCCGTCCTACGCCGTGGGCGGCGTGCTGCTCGTGGCGGCGGCAGTCGCCGTGCTCGCCGTCGGCGCGGACGCCCGGGCAGTGCCCGACGGCGCCGCCCGCCTCTTCGGGCTCCCCGGGGTCCGGATTCCGGCCGGGGGAGCGGTGCTGTGGCTTTTCTATTTCATCCTGCGCATGGTCTATCCGCCGGGGATGGGATTTGGCGACGTGAAACTCGCCGGAGTGCTGGGAATGTACCTCGGCTACCTTGGCTGGGGGCACGTGTTCGCCGGGACTTTTGCCGCTTTCCTCCTGGGCGGCCTGTGGAGCCTGGGCCTGCTCGCCGCCCGGCGCGGGACGCTGAAATCGGACATCCCGTTCGGCCCCTTCATGCTGGCCGGCTCCGCCGCCGCAATGTTGCTGCTGCCGGCGGGCTGAGGGCCTGCGCCGGACTTGCTGCGATTAGGCTGAACGTATGCCAGCACCAGATTTCGTCCTCAAACTCCGCGAAAAAATAGGCCATGACCCGCTATGGATTCCCGCCGTGCGGGGTGTGGTGTTCAACGACGACGGCCACGTCTTGCTGGGCCAGCGTTCAGACAATGGCCGCTGGGCACTGATCTCCGGAATGCTGGAGCCGGGCGAGCACCCCGCGCCCGGCCTGATCCGCGAGATCTTCGAAGAGACAGCGGTGGTGGCCGAAACAGATCGGATGGTGCAGGTCGGCGTTGTGGGCCCGGTGACCTTCCCCAACGGCGACGTGTGCGACTTCCTGGACATAGTGTTCCGCTGCCGCCACGTTTCCGGTGAAGCGCGCGTGAACGACGACGAATCCCTGGCAGTGGGCTGGTTTGCCCTGGACGGCCTGCCGGAGCTCAGGCCCGGGGACCGCGAGTGCATCCGCAGGGCGCTGCAGCCGGAGGATTCGGTCCACTACGAACCGTAAACCCCCGGCAGCGCGCTTCTTGCCTGCGGTTTCCCAACCGTCCACGTCTAGACGGTGGTCTTCTAGACGGCGGCGGACTGCCGTTCCGCTTCGAGACGCTCAGCTTCCGCGCCGCCCACGGCCTCGCCCCGGGCCACCATGCCGGCAGTGCCCGACAGTGGGATCTGTTTCAGGGTCAGCGCCAGCACTAGCGCGATGCCCAGGAACGGCAGCAGGTACCAGAACACCGGTGCCAGCGAATCGGCGTAGGCGTTCACAATCGCGTCGCGGAGCTGCTCCGGGAGCTGGCTCAGCGCCTGTGGGTCCAGGGTCCGGGTGGACTGCGCGGCCTGGTCGGCGGAGGCGCCGGCCCCGGTGAAGGCGTTGGTCAGCGACTCGGCCAGGCGCGAGGTGAAGATGGAACCGAACACTGCCACGCCCAGGGACGCACCTACTTCCCGGAAGTAGTTGTTGGTGCTGGTGGCCGTGCCGATCTGCTCCGCGGGCACGGAGTTCTGCACCACCAGGACGATTACCTGCATGATGGAGCCCAGGCCGGCGCCGAAAACGAACAGCTGGACGCAGATGACCCAGATGGGGGTGTCGGCAGTCAGGGTGGTCAGCCAGAGCATCGCACCCATGGTCAGGGCGGCGCCCATGATCGGGAACATCTTGTACTTGCCGGTCTTGGAGATCCGGATACCCGAATAGATGGCCATGCCCATGAGGCCCGCCATCATGGGCAGCATGAGCAGCCCGGATTCGGCGGCGGAGGTGCCTGAGGACATCTGCAGGAACGTGGGGACGAACGCGATGGCGGCGAACATGCCCAGGCCCAGGGTGAAGCCGATGGCCGTGGAGTTCACGAAGATCCGGTTCCTGAACAGGCTCAGCGGAATGATGGGATCCTCGGCCCGGCGTTCCGCCATGACAAACGCGGCGGCGGCGAGCACCAGTCCGGCGCCGAAGGCCCAGGTCAGCGGCGAATCCCAGCCCTCGTCCTTCTTGCCGCCGAAGTCGGTGAAGAAAATCAGGCACGTGGTGGCCGCGGAGAGGAGCAGCACGCCCAGGATGTCGATCCGCTTTTCGGCCTTCTTGTTTGGCAGAGTGAGGGTGAACCAGGCGATGGTGAACGCGGCGATGCCGATGGGGATGTTGATGTAGAAGGCCCATTCCCAGGTCAGGTGGTCCACGAAGTAGCCGCCCAGCAGGGGTCCGGCGACGGCGGAGAGGCCGAATATTGCGCCCAGCGGGCCCATGTACTTGCCGCGTTCCTTGGCCGGAACGATGTCGGCGATGATTGCCTGGGACAGGATCATCAGGCCGCCGCCGCCCAGGCCCTGGATGGCGCGGAAGACCACGAAGCCCCAGAAGTCGGTGGCGAAGGCGCAGCCCACCGAGGCGAGGGTGAAGAGCCCGATGGCGACGAGGAACAGGTTCCGGCGTCCCAGGATGTCGCCGAACTTGCCGTAGATGGGCATCACGATTGTGGTGGCCAGCAGGTAGGCAGTGGTGATCCAGGCCTGGTGTTCCACGCCGCCGAGCTTGCCGACGATGGTGGGCATCGCGGTGGAGACGATGGTCTGGTCCAGGCTGGAGAGCAGCATCCCGGCGATCAGGGCCGAGAAAATGATCCAGATGCGTTTCTGGGTCAGCAGCAGCGGTTCGGCCGCTGCCTTGGGACTGACGGTTGTGCTCATTGTGGTCCTTCTGCGGAATGGGGTTCAGGGAGATTCAGGGGCTGTGAGAAAAGCAGGCGCGCGGCGGAGATGTTTTCCAGCAGCAGGTCCTGGTAGGACCGGGCATTGCCTTCGGAGAAATAGGCCATGCTGGTGTGCCGGGCAATGCTGCCCATGGCCACGACCGCCATCCGGACCACCGGATGGTCCGGGGCCACGCCTTCGCGGGCGGCGAGCACGCGGGCAAAATGGGCTTCCCGTTCCTCCGTGGCGCCGATGATCTTGAGCATCAGCTGGGGCTCTTTCTTGATGACCCCGATCAGCTGGCGGGTCTCCTCTTCGGAGGAACTCATCCGTTCCGACATCTTCAGTGCCAGCTCCACCAGGTCCTGGAGGAGGGTGTGGGAGATCCCGCTGGAACCGGAGCCGGAACCGGCGCCCCCGCGGATGAAGTCGGTGAAGATCTCCTCGGGGAGCCCGTCGTCGACGTGGCCGAGGATGGCGTCCTCTTTGGACGGGAAGTAGTTGAAGAACGTTCGGCGTGAGATGCCGGCCTGCTCGCACACTTCCTCCACGGTGTAGCCGTTGAGGCCCCGTTCGGCCGTCAGCGACCGGGCGATGGCGCTGATGGAACCGCGCGTGGCTGCCCGCTTGCGCTCCCGCAGGCTGCCATCACTATTTGCACTATTGATCATAAAGTGAAGTTTTGCATCAATCTAAGAATAGTGCAATTTCTGCCCTGAGCACTCCGGGCCGACCCGCACCGCCGACGGACACTCACGCCCCTGACCCGCCACGGCTTCCTTAAACGCCAACGGCCGCCCGCCTTCACGGGGAAGGTGGGCGGCCGCCGTCGTAGGCGGTGGGGACCTATGCCTTGTGCGGCGGGCGGGTCATGGACATGACGTCCAGGGCGGTGTCCAGCTGCTCTTCGGTCAGCTCGCCGCGCTCCAGGAAGCCCATGGCGACGACGGTCTCACGGATGGTGAGGCCCTCTGCCACGGCCTTCTTGGCGATCTTGGCGGCGTTTTCGTAGCCGATGTACTTGTTCAGCGGGGTGACGATGGACGGCGAGGCCTCGGCGAGGAAGCGGGCGCGCTCCACGTTGGCGGTGATGCCGTCGATCATCTTGTCTGCCATGACACGGCTGGTGTTGGCCAGCAGGCGCACTGATTCGAGCAGGTTGGCGGCCATGACGGGGATGCCGACGTTGAGTTCGAAGGCGCCGTTGGTGCCGGACCAGGCGATGGCGGTGTCGTTGCCGATCACCTGTGCGCAGACCATGATGGACGCCTCGCAGATGACCGGGTTCACCTTGCCGGGCATGATCGAGGAACCGGGCTGCAGGTCCGGGATGGCGATTTCGCCGAGGCCGGTGTTGGGGCCCGAGCCCATCCAGCGGAGGTCGTTGTTGATCTTCATGAAGGAGATCGCAATGTTGCGCAGCTGGCTGGAGGCTTCGATGAGGCCGTCGCGGTTGGCCTGGGCCTCGAAGTGGTCGCGTGCTTCGGTCAGCGGCAGGCCTGTGTCGGTGGCGAGCAGTTCGATGACGCGCTCCGGGAAGCCGGCCGGCGTGTTGATGCCGGTGCCCACGGCGGTACCGCCAAGCGGAACTTCGGCCACGCGGGGGAGGGAGGCGTTGATGCGCTCGATGCCGTAGCGGACCTGAGCGGCGTAGCCGCCGAACTCCTGGCCCAGGGTCACCGGGGTAGCGTCCATGAGGTGCGTGCGGCCGGACTTCACGACGTCCTTGAACTCGACGGACTTGCGGTCCAGCGAGTCGGCCAGGTAGCCGAGGGCCGGGATGAGGTCGTTGATCAGCGCGGACGTTGCGGCCACGTGCACCGAGGTGGGGAAGACGTCGTTGGAGGACTGCGAGGCGTTGACGTGGTCGTTCGGGTGGACAACTTTGTCGCTTCCGGCGGCCTTGAGGGCGCGGGAAGCAAGCTCCGCGATGACCTCGTTGGTGTTCATGTTGGAGGACGTGCCCGAACCGGTCTGGAAGACGTCGATGGGGAAGTCGCCGTCGTACTTCCCGGCAGCAACCTCATCGGCGGCATCCGCGATCGCCTTGGCCAGCTCGCCGTCGAGCACTCCAAGTTCTGCGTTCGCCTGGGCGGCAGCCTTCTTGACCCGGGCGAGTGCCTCAATGTGCGCGCGTTCCAGGGTCTTGCCGGAAATGGGGAAGTTTTCAACTGCACGCTGCGTCTGGGCACGGTACAGGGCGTTCACGGGGACGCGGACTTCGCCCATCGTGTCGTGTTCAATGCGGAATTCTTCAGTGGAAGTCATGGGGCTAGCTTAGGGCGATTGGTGGCCGCTTCGAAAACCGTGAAGGCCTTGCGTCGGCGCCGGATGGCGCCAACTGCGGTAGTCCCTTAGAGCTCGCCGATTCCGGAAACGAGGTCCGCCCGGCCCTGCGCGAGGCTATAGGAGAGTCCGATGACGGCGGCCGTCCCGGTTTCAATTGCGGTGGAGATCACACGCGAGCTGTCAACCAGCCGCTGCGACGTCTGCTTGACGTGCTCCACCACCATGTCGTTGACCTCGGTTTCGTTGTTGCGCAGGGAGGTCAGGACGGATGGCGTGATGCGTTCGACGAGGTCACGGATGAAACCGGTGGGCATCTGCCCGGTTTCCACTGCGGTCTTCGTCGCGCTGACGGCGCCGCAACTGTCATGCCCGAGCACCACGATCAGTGGCACGCCGAGAACGCCGATGCTGTATTCCAGCGAGCCGAGGACGGCGTCGTCGATGACCTGGCCGGCGGTGCGGACCACGAAGGCGTCGCCCAGGCCGAGGTCGAAGATGATTTCGGCAGCGAGGCGGGAATCCGAACAACCGAAGATCACGGCGAAGGGGTGCTGGTTCTCGACCAGCGAGGAACGGCGCGATGCGTCCTGGTTGGGGTGGGAGGATTCTCCGGCGACAAAGCGTTCATTTCCTTCGCGCAGTTGCCGCCAAGCCAGCGCGGGAGTCAGGTAAGTAGCCACGGGGCTACTTTACGGGGAAGGCGTGGCCGAGGGTGAAACTGTGGCGGCCGGGTTACTTTCCAGTGACTTCACGACGGCGTCTGCCAGGACCGCGAACTCGTCCAGTTGCGCCGTGCCCGTCAGCACAACGGTTGTGCCCTTGTGCGTGAGGACCATGCTCTTCTCACCCTTGCCGGCGTCCCGGAGTTCCCAGTCCAGTCCGCCGGCCTTGCGGCTACCCGTCACGGGAGCGTTCTTGGTCTGCTGGAGCAGCCACGTCGGGTTGGCCCGGGCAGTCTGGACGAGCCCGATGAAGGACTCCTTCGGTGTGAGGTAGCCGACCTCCCACGTAGGCACGCCATTGGCGGTTCCGGACTCCCAGCGGGCGTAATTCGCACTGAATGTGTCGCCGGTCCCGGGCGCCACGGGTGTGAATCCCGCCACACCGGCGGCGTTCTGCGCCACCGCGCTGACGTTAACGTTCGGCCGGTAACCGTCGGTCTTCGGGGAAGGGTTCATCAACACGATGGGGAGAAACGCGGCCACGCTAACGACCAGCGCGATGATCATCCCGATGACCGAGGCATTCGCCCTTTTTGCCGCAGCAGCGCGGATAATGGGCTTAACCACGGGCGCGTCGGGGGTGCCCGGGGCGCCCGCGGGGGAGTCCGGGCTTGCCGTCTGGGTCTCGGGGGTGGACTTGTCCTGCGTTTCGCTCACGCTTCTATAGTCGCCCATGTGAACGCAGTTCTCACATTCCGGCTGTCACCCCGGTGAGGAATCGCCGCGTTTCACGGGGTGGTCATCCCATGACCTTCGGATGCTGCCGCGACTATGATCAGTAGCAGAGGAATCACCGTGACGGACTGATACCGGCCGTACGGGTTCAATGATCGCCACTCGAAGAAGAGGTTCACGTGTCACCAGCGCCTATGACCCAGCAGTACTCCACGATTTCCCCGTCGCTTGCCGTTGGCATTGACGAGCCGGACCGCAACCTTGCCCTTGAACTTGTCCGCGTCACCGAAGCCGCGGCAATTGCCGGCGGCCACTGGGTGGGCTTCGGCGACAAGAACAAGGCTGACGGCGCAGCAGTCGACGCCATGCGCTCCTTCCTCCAGACCGTCCACTTCAATGGTGTTGTGGTTATCGGTGAAGGCGAGAAGGACGAAGCTCCCATGCTTTTCAACGGCGAGCACGTGGGTGACGGCACCGGCCCCGAGTGCGATGTCGCCGTCGACCCCATCGACGGAACCCGCCTGACCGCCCTGGGCATCAACAACGCCCTCGCCGTTCTGGCTGTCGCCGAGCGCGGCTCCATGTTCGACCCCTCCGCCGTGTTCTACATGGAGAAGCTCGTCACGGGCCCGGAAGCTGCGGACATGGTCGACCTGCGACTCCCCGTCAAGCAGAACCTGCATTTAATCGCCAAGGCGAAGGGCGTTAAGGTCAACCAGCTGAACGTCATGATCCTGGACCGGGACCGCCACCGTCCCCTCGTGGAGGAAATCCGCGAAGCCGGTGCCCGGACCAAGTTCATCATGGACGGCGACGTCGCCGGCGCCATCGCGGCAGCCCGTTCCGGTACCGGCGTTGACGCGCTCATGGGCATCGGCGGGACGCCGGAAGGCATCGTTGCTGCCTGCGCCATCAAGTCCCTCGGCGGCGTCATCCAGGGCCGCCTCTGGCCCACCAGCGATGACGAGAAGCAGAAGGCCATCGATGCCGGGCACGACCTCGAGCGTGTCCTCTCCACCAACGACCTCGTCTCCAGCGACAACTGCTACTTCGCAGCCACGGGCATCACGGACGGCGACCTCCTCAAGGGCGTGCGCTACTCCAAGGACAAGGTCCTGACCCAGTCGATCGTCATGCGCTCCAAGTCCGGCACCATCCGCTTCGTGGACGGCGAGCACCAGGCCAGCAAGTGGGAAGGCTACGCCCGCAAGAGCTAGTCCCTCCGTTGCACCCCTAGTTCAGCGCGAACTGGCAGCAAATGCCCTCGGATCCAACTTCTGAGGGCATTAGCTGCCAGTTCGCGCTTAAGGCTGGATCCCGTCCTGTGGATAACCGTTAGCGAGTCGGATCTCGGTTGAGAATGGACCATGTCCCGGACGCCGGCGCGCACCTGGCTGGACCTCGCGTCGGTGTTGGGCTTCGACGCACTGGTCGCGGCCGGCGACTCGGTCGTCGTCGAACACGGCGAAGATTTCCCGCTGCCGCGGCAGCCGCTGACCGCGGTCCCCGACTTACAGCGGATAGTCCGCCAACACCCGGGGATGCGGGGTGTGAAGAGGGCACGGCTGGCCCTGGACCTGGTCCGCGCCGGAGCTGACTCCGCACCGGAGACCATGTTGCGCCTGCCCTGATCGGGGCCGGACTTCCCGAGCCTGCCTTGAATGTGGTGCTGCGCAATGGTCTTGGCCATCCAGTGGTCTGGCCCGATGCGGCCGACCCGGAGCACCGGATCGCCCTTCAGCATGACGGTGTTCACCACGGCGATCCGGACCAGTACCGCCGCGACATCAAATGATGATTTTGAGGGCATCTGCTGCCAGTTCGCGCTCGGGTAGTCACCAAGGGGAGGGGTCAGCTGCGGAGGGCGCGGAGTTTTTCGCGGACCTTGCGGGCCAGCTGGTAGGCGCCGTACCGGACTTTCTTCACGGGGAGGTCCCAGGTGCCCGGGTAGGCGATCTCACGCCCGCCGAATGACTTCTTGAAGGCCGTGAAGCCGGCCCATTTGTGGTTCGGCTGGTCTGCCGGAGCCACCCCCAGAGATCCACGTATTTGAGGCCCTTATCCTTGGCGTCGGCCATGAGCGTGACCAGGAGGGGTATTCCGGCGCTGAGTTTGCGGTGGGAATCGTCCAGTGCCGCATGGGCGTAGGTGCGGGTGTCGGCTGAGTCGTAGGCCAGGGCCGCGGCTATCGGACCGCCGTGGCGTTCGGCGATGAACAGCGTGGCCGCACCAGCCGGCATGAGCGAACGGGCCACCTGGCTGAGGTACTCATCGCTCTGCGGCTTGAATGCGCTTCGTTTCGCGGTCATGTGCAGGAAGTTCAGGAGCACCCGGATGTCTTCCGGATCCTGCGACGTCCGGAAGGTCACGTCCTTCTTGTGGATGTTCCGGTACAGGTTCCGGTTCACCGGCTTCATGGCAGCCAGGACGTCCTTGAAGTCCTGTTCCAGGTCCACGATCCAGCTCAGTTCCGGCTGCTGGTTGACCGGAGCCGGCCGCAGGCCGCGGCTCCGCAGCAGGGTTTCGGACGCAGCAGCTTCGAATCCGGCACTGACCGGCTCGATCCGGACAAACGCTGCCCCGCTCTTGCGGGCCAAAGCCACGAGAGCCGCCAGCGCGGCGTCGAACGCTTCCAAGGAAGCCGCCACGGGACCGTACGGGGCATAGAGAACCTTCCCTGCCGGATTCTTCTCCTCCACGGCGAGGAAGCTCCAGCCGGGCCCGGACTGTTTGTGCACCGTGCGGCCGAGCGAACGCTGGAAGTCCGCCCAGGGTGCGGTCTGCAGGAAGTACTCCACCGGTCAGGCTTCCACTGCAGTGGTCACGGCGAAGGCAACGGCGGGTTCCGTGGAGCCGGCGGCACCGTGCACGTTGACGGGTGCCTCGGCGGCAGGGAGGAAGGCGCTGGCGCCGCGGTCCAGGTGGAGATCGCCCTTGGGGGAGTCCAGCAGGACGGAGCCGGACACCACAATGATCACGGCGGCACCGGACTGGGCCAGCGGGACCGGGGCCGCGTCGGGCTCCAGCACTATCCGCTGCAGCTGGAACTCGCGGAACGGCGGCCGGTAGAGCTCCTGGCCCAGCGCGGACGTTTCCGCCGCCAGCATCGGCACTCCCACCGACTCGAATTCGATGGTGTTCAGCAGTTCCGGAACGTCCACGAACTTGGGTGTCAGGCCGCCGCGGAGCACGTTGTCGGACGACGCCATGACCTCGATGCCGAGCCCGTGCAGGTAGGCGTGGACGTTGCCGGCGGGCAGGTACACGGCCTCACCGGGGGACAGGGAGATCCGGTTGAGCAGCAGCGAAATGAGCACGCCGGGGTCGCCGGGGTAGTGGCCGTGCAGGCTGACGGCCGTGGATAGCTCGGCCTGGTACGGGTCCGTCGGCAGGCCGGCTTTGAGGGCTGCCACGAGCTCGCGCACGGCGTGGGAGACGGCGTGCCCTCCGCCGATAAGCCTGGTGAATGCAGCCTTCAGGGCGTCGTGCTCAACCGGCGCGGACAGGTCCTCCATCACCTCCAGGAACAGGTGCGGGACTTCAACGGACATTTCACGCATTGACGCCGCAAGGTGCTCAAAAAGGGCGCGGGACGACGCAGCCGGGCGGAAGCCGCACAAGGCCTCGAACGGCGTCAGCGCGAAGATCATCTCCGGCTTGTGGTTGTTGTCCTTGTAGTTCCGTTCCGCAGCGGAACGGTCGACGCCGGCGGCCTCCTCGCGGTCGAAGCCCGCCCGGGCCTGTTCCAGCGTCGGGTGGACCTGGAGGGACAGCGGGCTCTCGGCCGCCAGGACCTTGAGTAGGAACGGCAGTCGGGGACCGAACTCCGCCACACTGGCACTGCCCAAATGGTGCTCGGGAGCGGAGCTGATGAGCACATCCAAAGGCAGCGGACCGCCGTCGGCCGCGACAGCCACGGACGGCGAGTCCGGGTGGGCGCCTACCCACAGTTCAGCTTCCGGCCCGCCGGACACCTGCCGGCCCAGCAGGCCGGCGATCGCGGTGGTGGAGCCCCAGGCGTAGGGCCGGAGGACGTTCTCAATTTCGTACACAGCCTGGTGTCCTTATCTCGTTGCAGCAGTCGGGCTGCCGCAGGTTCGTGGATGCGTGCTGGCGCCGTGGAGGGCGGCAGGCGGTTGGTGCCGGACGGTTAGAGCGGACGGCACTGGCCGTTGGTGGCCACCAGATCGCGGATCGCCTGCTCGTTTCCCTCGCGCTTGAACTGGTTGAGCATCTCTTCCGTGATGGGCTCGCCGTCAGGCGTTGTGGTCACGGGAGTGAAGTCCGACGACGACGTTGGCGACGGCGCGGGCTGGGTGAGGGGGGCAGCCGCGGCTGCCGCCATGAGACGGCCGGCAGAGGCTCCTGGCTGCACCACCGTGTCCCCTGCGGCACCGGCCGACTCGGACTTGGGTGCCAGCAGCTTGTCAACCTTGTCGTGGATCTGGTTGAAGTCCGGCACTGTGGAGAACGACGCATCGAAGTCCGGCGGCCCGATGGTCAGCCGGCTGACTTCCTGGCCCTTGGCCTTCATGGCCAGGTCCACGAAGCTGCCGAGCTGGCTGGCGGAAATGTTGGAATCCACCACCTTGGTACCCGCGTTGGCGATGTCCTCAAACTTGGAGAGCAGGGTCGCCGGGTCCAGCTGTTTCAGCATGGCCTGCTGGACGCACTGCTGGCGCTGGATCCGGGCGTAGTCGTCCACGAATTCGCGGGAGCGTCCGTACCAGAGCGCGTGGTAGCCGTCCAGATGCTGATCGCCGGCCGGGATCCAGCCTTCCGGCATGCCGTGGATGCCATTGGCCTCATCGGTCACGGGGCCGCTCAACGGCACCCAGCCGCCGGCCTTGATATCGATCCCGCCCATGGCGTCGATCAGTTTGGCGAACCCGTCCATGTCCACCAGCACGTAGGCCTGGACGGTGATGCCGAGAGTCCCGGAGACAGCCTCCAGAGTGGCCTGGGCACCGGGGTCGGCGACACCCGGATACAGGTCCTTGTGCTCGTTGGTCACTTCCGTGTTGATGGCGTTGATGAGGCATTCGTCGCCACAGTTGTAACCGTCAGGGTAGATCTTCCGCATCGGGGAGCCCTCGCTGAACTGGGCGTTCTGCAGGTTTCGCGGTACGGAGATGATGGCCGTGTGGCCGGTCTTGGCATCGACGCTGAGGACGGAGAGGCTGTCCGGACGCCGGCCCGTGCGGTCGTCGCCGGCGTCGCCGCCCATCATCAGGAAGTTGTAGCGGCCGTCCACGGGGTCCATCGCGGGACCTGCGGAGAAGATGCTGCCGATGGCGTTCCGGCCCACGTTCAGCACATAGGCCGCATAGCCCAGGGTGCCGCTGCTGAGCACCATGGCCAGGACCAGGGCAGCACCGACTATGGGCCGCATTCCGGGTGCCAGCAGGACAGGCCTGATGAGCCGGAGCGTGTTGATGAACAGTGCGGCCCAGCCCAGTGCGAGGGCGACGAGGATGATGATGATCAGCAGCGAAGCCACTGCGTTGGTGACGATCCCGATCAGGAGCGTGCGGTTGACCATCAGCAGCACCAGGGCCAGGACCACGAGTCCCCAGACGGCGAGCGTTACCCGGAGCGCAATCCTGCCCAGCTTGCGGTCGCCCGCCACGATCTGGGCACTGCCCGGAACGAACAGCGTCAGCAGCAGCAGGACGAACGCGCGTTTGGTCCTGACCGGCGCCGGTGCGGTCACTGGATTGCGGACGGGATCTGTCATGGCCGGTTGCGGCGCCTGGGAGCGGGAGTGGCTGGTGGTCATGTGCTGATTCCTAACGGCTACCCCGGGGAACGACGTTGCCGTCGGAGAACACTTCGCTTACTTTTTGCCGCAGGCTGGCACCCTTGCGGGTGGCGACGTCGTTGAGCTCCTGGGCGAAGTCGATAAGGTCATCGCGCAGGCTGAGGGCCAGTTCATCCGTGCCGGAGGCGAGCATCCGGACGGCAAGCAGGCCGGCATTGCGTGCGCCGGCGATCGAGACAGTGGCCACTGGAACGCCTGCCGGCATCTGCACGATGGAGAGCAGGGAGTCCATGCCGTCCAGCGTTTTCAGCGGGACGGGAACGCCGATGACCGGCAGCGGAGTGACGGACGCCAGCATCCCGGGCAGGTGTGCGGCTCCGCCAGCGCCGGCAATGATGACGCGCAGTCCGCGCTCGTGTGCCGTCTGGCCGTACCGGATCATTTCGGTGGGCATCCGGTGGGCTGAGACCACATCGGCTTCAAACGGGATGCCGAACTCGGCGAGGGCCTCCGCGGCCGCCTCCATCACCGGCCAGTCCGAATCGGACCCCATGACCAGTCCAACGATCGGCGCCGCCGGGTCAGCCCCTGCGGCGTGGATTGAAGCTGTGCGTGTGGTGGTCATGCGGTCTCCTCGGAGTTCCCTGGTGAGGTTCGGGCCGGCGCCCGGCCGTCACGGATGATGCTGGCGACGGTGGTGGCACGCTGCCGGACCGAATCGACGTCGCCGGCCGATGCCCCCACCAGGTTCACGTGGCCGATCTTCCTGCCCGGCCGGACGGCTTTGCCGTAGCAGTGGATCTTGGCGGCGGGCTCTGTGGCCATGGCCTGCGGAAAGGCGGAAAAAAGCTCCTGGTTCTCGCCGCCGAGGAAATTCTTCATCACAACCACCGGGCCCAAGGCGTCCGTGGCGCCGAGCGGGAGGTTCAGCACTGCGCGCAGGTGCTGTTCGAACTGGCTGGTTACCGAGCCGTCCTGGGTCCAGTGCCCCGTGTTGTGCGGACGCATTGCCAGTTCGTTGATCAGGAAGCCGGAGCCGGTGCCGGGGGTTTCGAAGAGCTCAACGGCCATGACGCCGGTGACTCCGAGTTCGTTGGCGATCCGGACTGCGGCGTCCTCGGCCGCAGCGGCCACCTCCAGAGGAATGTCCTGGGCGGGCGCAATCACCTCGTCGCAGACGCCGTCCACCTGGATGGTGTGGACCACCGGCCAGGCGCGGCATTCACCGTCCGGAGTCCTGGCGACAAGCGCGGCCAGCTCACGGCTGAACTCCACTTTGGCCTCGGCCAGCAGGGGAGCCATGGCCTCGAACCACTCGGCGGTTTCTGCGGCGTCCGCGGCGGATCCGACAATCCGGACACCCTTGCCGTCATAACCTCCGCGGGGCATCTTCAGGACCACCGGCCAGCCCGTGTTCTCGCCGAAAGCCACCAGGGCGTCGACGTCGGCAACCGAGGCCCACACCGGATTCGGGAGTTCCAGCCGGTCGATCGCTGCGCGCATCACGAGCTTGTCCTGGGCGTTGACCAGGGCATCCGGGCCGGGCTGGACGTTCACCCCCGCTTCCTGCAGGGCCCGCAGGTGCTCGTTGGGGACGTGTTCATGGTCAAACGTCATGACGTCCAGCCCCTTGGAAAACTCCAGGAGGGCGTCAAGGTCCTTGTAGTCGCCCACGGGCGACGTCGGCACTGCGGAGACCGCAGAAACGTCCTCCCCTTCGGCCAGGACGCGGAGTTCAAAGCCCAGGGCCGTTGCGGCGGGGGCCATCATGCGGGCAAGTTGGCCGCCGCCAACTACGCCGATTACTGGAAAAGTCACAAGAGCCAGCCTACAGAAGAGCGCGGGAGTTCCGGGCTTTCCGACCGTTTCGGGCAGGAAATTGCTTCATGTCGGCGGCAGCAGGAGGCTGCCGCGAAGGCACGTCGGGGCGGCTCCCAGCTTTCCGGGCTAAAATGGATTCTCGGCCCTGGTGGCCTGAAATCTCAGACGGCCATGGAGGGTCATGATTAACACACTTGCAGAACGTCTGCGCGGACTTGCCTCACTTTTCTGGCGTGAGGTGGCCAAGTTCGGTGCCGTCGGCGGTGTTGCCTTCGTTATTGACAACGGCTTGACCTATTACCTGATGCACGGCGCCATGTCTGACAGCGAAGCCAAAGCAAGGTTCGTTGGAGCTACGGTGGCCACTATTTTCTCGTGGATCGCGAACAGGTTCTGGACCTTCCGCCACCGCCGCCAGGACAACGTGATCCGCGAGTTCTTCATGTTCATCCTGATCAACGGCATTGGCATCGGCATTTCCACTGGGTTCACGGCCCTGGCCAAGTATTCGTTTGGCATCACGGACAAGAACATGTTGTTCCTGGCCGGCGTGGCCGGCATCCTGGTGGCCACCGTAGTGCGCTTCTTCGCCTACAGGTTCCTCGTGTTCAACAAGGAACTCGACGAAGAGCCGGCATTCTCGCACGACCACGAGATCATCGAGCTGCACCACCACCAGGGAAAGCACCCGGTTCAGGTTCCCAGCGCGGTTTCCGGGGAAGTTTCCGAGGAAAAGGTTGCGGATCCGGAGCTGCCGGGCCCTCCCCGCAGCTAGCAGCGGGCGGGGCCGTTTACTTTCCCTGCACGCGTTCGTCGTTGCGGAGCTTGTCGGTTACTTCGACATCGGGGTGGACCAGCACCACGGAACCGTCGCTGTTCCAAGCACCAAGTGACTGGACCAGGGCGGCTTCCAGGCCGTCCCCGGCCTGGACCAGCAGCCGCACGCCGGCGTCGTGGGTGGCTGCGAAGCCGCTGAGCAGGCCGGAGTGCGGATGGGCGGCCCCGGTAGCTGAAATGATCGCCCGGGCGGCCCCTTCCGGGTCCCCATGGGCCATGAACACGTCGCCGTGCGAGCGGACCTCTGCCGCGTAATCCACGACGCCGGCAGGCAGCTCTCCCGGCCAGCGCATGGCGAGCGCGGGCAGCGGTACGGCGATGACGGCGTCGAAAGCGGAGCTTTCGGGAAGGGACCCGGGTGCTCCCGTGGCGAGCAGCTCGGCTTCGCCGGCATCAAGGACAACTTCCATTCCAAGCTGCCAGGCCGCAAGGGCCAGGACCACTGACTTCCAGTGCGCCGGAAGATCCAGGCGCAACCGCATGCCGGGCTCGGCGTCGAGCTCGTCCTGGAGCAGGTTGCTGGTCTTTGCCACCCAGTTGTCCAGAACGCGGCCGGACAGCTCCACCCTCTCGGAGTCCGGCCCGTACCAGGTCAGTCGGGGGGATGTGGAGTGGCCGGACCGCAGGGCACTCATCAATTCGATCGCCGGGATGCTCATGCCAACATCTTGCCACGGGGGCCAACTGCGCGTCAGGACGGCCGCAACGCTGCCCGGCGGGCCAGGGTTGCGGTGGGATGTGTGATCTCCGACACCCCGGTTTTACTAACTTTGCTGGCCTAATGCGGGCGGCGGTGACGATTTCCCGCGGATTCCCGGCAAATACACAGGAAACTACTCAGTATGCTGTCAAATTTCCCGCGGCTGCGGCGAGTCGGCCCAAAAAACCCGGGCGTGGCGTGGCGGAGTATTCCGGCTGATGTTGATTATTATCCCGGCTGCCGCTTGACTCCCAACGACTTACACAAGTGTAATTAGTTATCGAACGCCATTGCGCTAATACAGGGCACACAACCGAGTGTCCAGGTATTCAGGCAGGGGCAGCAATTTGGGGAGGGACGCCATGGGGCAAGTTGAGCGTATCCATGAAAATGCCGTCGTCGCCGGTCAGGCGTCGGCAAAATATCGTTCTCGCGGCGTGCCAAGTGATTGGTACGTAGATCCGGCCGATCCGGATGCCGCAGAGCGCTACAACCAAAGCACCAACGATTTACTGCAGGACCAGGCCACGGCCTTCCTGGCAGCACATGAAGCGCTGCTGGCAGGCAGCCCGGACCAGGACAACGATCTGCATGATCCTCCGATGGAACTGCAGACACTTCATTCGGGAACCACCGCGCAGCCGGTATGGATCGGGCTTCCCTTCGAGCAGGACTTCGACGACGAAGGCGAGCTCGGATGGCAGACGGACGCATTGTGCGCCCAGACCGATCCCGAGGCCTTCTTTCCTGAAAAGGGAGGCTCAACCCGCGACGCCAAGAAAGTCTGCGGCGCGTGCAACGTACGCTCACAGTGCCTCGAGTATGCACTGTCGAACGACGAACGCTTCGGCATTTGGGGAGGCCTCTCCGAGCGCGAGCGCCGTCGGCTGAGGAAGCGGGCAGTCTAATTCTTCAAGTAGTACATGTCACCGCCGTTGTGGTCGCCCACAACGGCGGTGCCTATCTCCCCAGGACCCTGGCGGCTTTGTCGGAGCAGACCCGGCCCGTGGATGCTTTCATCGGCGTTGACACCGGTTCCCGCGACGATTCCGCGGCCCTGCTGGACAGGGCATTCGGCGAGGCCAACGTCACCACCTTCCAGCAGGGGAGGAGCGGGATGGGGGACGCGGTCAAGGCAGGCCTTACCACCTTGGCCCCCTGGGATCCGGACCGGACCGGCTCGGACGCCGAGTGGATCTGGCTGCTGCACGACGACGCAGCGCCGGCGCCCGAAGCCCTCGCCGAACTGCTGCACGCCGTGGAGCGCGCACCTTCGGTAACGGTGGCGGGTTGCAAGCAACTCGACTGGAACACCACGCGCCGCCTGATCGACGTCGGGCTTTCCACCAGCCGGTGGGCCGAGCGGCTCACGCTGATCGATGCGGACGAACTTGACCAGGGGCAGTACAACGGCCGCAGCGATACCTTCGCAGTGAACTCCGCCGGCATGCTGGTGCGCCGGGACGTGTGGGAGGAGCTGGGCGGCTTTGACCCGGCCCTGCCCGGAACCGGCGACGACGTCGACTTCTGCTGGCGCAACCGGCTTGCCGGACACCGTGTCGTGGTGGTTCCCACCGCGCGGATGTTCCACGTTTCACACCGGCCCGACGGGCTGGGTACCGCCGGCGCGGCGCGGAAGGCGCAGGTTCATCTGCGACTCAAGCACACCGTCTGGTGGAAGCTCCCGCTGCATGCCGCGGGGGCGCTCCTGGGCAGCCTCTTCAAGCTGGTGCTGAGCATCGCCGTCAAGGATCCGGGACACGGGTTCTCGCAACTCGCTGCGACGTTCGTGGCCCTCGGACGTCCCGGTGCGGTGCTCCGCGGACGCCGCGAGGCGGCACGGACGCGGAAGATCAGGCGCTCGGTGATCAAAGGCCTCCAGACGCCTCGCCGCGAGGTGTGGTCCCACCGGCGTTCCCTCATCGAGGCACTCGGTGCCGACGACACTGCCGGCGATTCAGCAGCCCCGGATCCGCTGGCTGAACAGCCCAGCGGAGACTCCACCGACGACTTTGCCGCACTGACCACGTCTGAGCGGGGCTGGGTGGGCAACGGCGCCCTGCTCGCCGTGCTCGTCACCATGGCCGCTTCGGTGGTCGGGCTCGTTGGGCTGTTCCGCGCCGAGGCCGTGGCCGGCGGGGCGTTGATCCCGCTCTCCTCGCAGGTTTCAGACATCTGGCACCACGCCACCACCTGGTGGATCGGGCTAGGCGCCGGGCTGCCCGGCCACGGCGATCCGTTCGCTTTTCTCCTCTGGATCCTCGGCCTCGCCGGCGGCGGGGATGCGAACGGCGCCCTGGCATGGCTTCTGCTGCTGGCCATGCCGCTCTCCGCGCTGACGGCATGGTTCGCCGCCGGCGGGCTGACCACGCGGCGGCGCTTCCGGCTTGTGGCTGCCCTTGTCTGGGGCGGGGCGCCTGCGCTGCAGGTTGCGCTGAACCAGGGCCGCCTGGGCGCACTCGTTGCCCACATCATGATTCCGCTGCTCGCGCTGGCCCTGCTTCGTGCCACCGGCACCGCGCGTGGACAGGGCCGCTTTGCGGTTCCCGAACCGGGTGACCGGCGATTCGCCGAGAAGCCGCCCGCGAAGCCCGGCATCAACGGCACCCCGTCCTGGACAGCCGCTGCGGCCGCGGGCCTGGCGCTTGCAGTGGTGGCAGCCGCTGCGCCGTCACTGCTGGTTCCGTCCGTCGTGGTGGTTGTCCTGTCCGGTATCCTGCTGGGCCGGCGGGGGCGCACCGTCTGGTGGGCGCTGCTGCCGAGCGCAGCACTTTTTGTCCCCTTCGGTGTTTCCGTGCTGGACCGCCCGCGTGCGCTGCTGGCGGATCCCGGCGTTCCGCTCGGGTTCGACGCCGCGCCGCTGTGGCAGCAGGTTCTGGGTCAGCCCCTCTACTTTGATGCCGACGGCGGAGTGGCCGGCCTTCCGCTGTTCGACGGAACGGCAGTCCCGTGGGCCCTCCTGCTGGCCCTGCTGATCGGGCTCCCGGTGCTGGTGCTTGCGACGGCGGCTCTGTTCGTTCCGGGCAAACGCACCCGGGTAGCCCGCGCCTTGTGGGTGGCCGGGCTGATCAGCCTGGCCGGGGGCTGGCTTGCGGGCCATGTCGCAACGGCTGCCAGCGCTGACGCACTCGTCACACCGTTCTCGGGACCCGCCGTCTCAGCAGGCGGTTTCATGCTGCTGGGTGCTGCGATGATCGGCGCCGAAGGGCTGCTGTGTTTCTCGGAAAAAGGGGCCGATGCCCCCGCAACCCGCAGGATCGTGCTCAGGTCCGCTTCCGTCCTTGCCATGGTGCTGCTGCTGGCGGGCCCCCTCGCCGGCATGACTGCGTGGGCTGCCCAGAATATGTTGCAGTCCACTGCGGGAGCGGCCCCGGTGTCGGGGGCCGTGCCGCTGGGGACACCGCGCCAGATCGCTCCCACCGCGCCCCGGACCTTGCCCGCAACAGCCATCGACCGCGGCGAGGGCCCGGAACAGACCCGGACGCTGGTGATCGACACGGGGGAGGACGGCACCTTTAGTGCCGCCTTGGTGAGGGGCGCCGGGACCACCCTGGACGGGCTGTCCACGATCGCTGCAGCCCGCAACATCCTGGGCGACCCTGGACAGGAAACTGTCCGGGACGACGACGCCGTCACGGCCGCCTTGCGCGGCGTTGTGGCCACCGTCGTCGCGGGCCAGGGCGTGGACCCGCGTCCGGAGCTGGATCGCCTCGGGGCAGGGTTCGTAGTCCTGAGGGCCACGGACACTGCCGCCCAACTGACCGCGAGCCGGATGGATGCCGTGCCCGGCCTGGTCGCCGTAGGCCAAACCGACGTGGGCTGGCTATGGCGCATCAGCCCGCTGAACCAACCGGTCATTGAGGCCGCTGATGTCGCGCACCGGGTCCGGATCGTTGACGGCACCGGCGCGGCAATCGGACTGTTGCCGTCCGAAACGGAAACCGTTGACGCCGCTGTCCCGGAAGGCCCCGAGGGCCGGCTGGTGGTTCTCGCCGAACGGGCCGATCCGGGCTGGTCTGCGTGGGTGGACGGCCGGCGCCTGACCTCCACGACCTCAGGCTGGGCCCAGGCCTTCACCCTTCCCGCCCAGGGGGCCAGCTGACCATCCGCTACGAGAATCCGTGGGCAGTCTGGACGGCAGTCGTCCAGGCAGTGGTCATCGGGCTCACAGTGTTGCTGGCGATTCCCATGCCTGCCCGCCGGCCGAACACCGGCCTCTCCCGCGACGAAGGCTCCTTGCGTAAGGAACATCAGCATGCATAACGACGAAAACGACGGCGTGCCGGAAGTCCGGCGGGCAAACGTGCCTGCCGTCTCCGGAAAGGCTTCCCGCGGATTGTCTGCCCGCGGAATGTCCGTTCGCGGCGCCGTGGCCGGCGTTGCCTCCGCGGTGGTGATTGTTGCCGCTGCCGCGGGCCTGGTCGCCGCATCGTCTATGGCTCCGCCCAGTGCCGGCAGCCGCCAGCTTGATGCACCGCTGGCGGCAGTTCCCGCCGGAAGCAACGTGGGGATCTGTCCCGGGCCGGCCAGGCTCCTGGAAGGCACGCCCGTGGGCACGGACCCGCAGTTCAGCCCGGAGTCGGCCACCGCCAAGAGTGCCGTGAATGCCGCAGTACTGAGCACCGGTGCCGGCCTGCTGCCGGCCAGCCGGCTGGCCGAACTGAAGGGCCAGTCCCTTGCGGAAATCGCCAAGGACCCCGGCACGCCCACCGCCTCAGCAGCTCCTCCGTCCTTGTTGGCCGGAGTGGTTTCGGAGCGTGCCGTGGACTCCGTCAGCGTCCTTAGTGCGGACGCGGTGGGCGACCAGCAGGCCACGGCCGGCGGCGTCATGAGGTACACGGCAACGGACGGCGACCTGCAGGGCTCGGCTGCTGCCGGCTGCCAGCAGCCTTCGAACGACCTGTGGCTCGTTGGAGCGAACACCTCTCTGGGCCGGACGGCGGTGCTGAACCTCAGCAACGCCTCGAGCACGCCGGCCACCGTGAGCCTTGACCTGTACGGCGCCAAGGGGCAGATCCAGGCGCCGGGAAGCCGGGGACTCCTGGTGGCCCCGGGGGCCACCCGTTCCATCGTGCTGGCGGGGCTGGCTCCGGAGCAGGACAAGCTGAGCATTCACGCGCGCAGCGCAGGCGGGCCGGTATCCGCCGTCATCCAGCAGAGTGTCCTCCGCGGACTAACACCCGGCGGCGTGGACTTCATCGTGCCGGGGTCGGCGCCGGCTACCCGGCAGGTGATGGCGGGACTCGATATCCAGGACCCGTCGTCGGCGAAGGCACTCACGGCCAAACAGGGATTCGCCGATGCCACTGCCGCGCTCCAGATCGCGGTACCCGGCCCGGCGGACGCCGTGGTGGAGATCAAGCTCTACGGACGCGGCGGACAGAGGGCGCTGCCGGGCGGTGGAGTGGTCACGGCCAAGGGGGGCTCGGTGACCGAAGTTTCCCTCGCCGGTGTCCCGGCAGGGTGGTACACCGTGGCGGCCACGTCGGACGTGTCGTTTGCCGCCGCTGCCCGGGTGGCCCGCGGCCAGAAGTCGGAGGGCCCCACGGACTTCGCGTGGTCACCGGCGTCCGCCAGGCTTGGCAGCCAGCACGTGGTGACGGTGCCGCGGGGCGGGGAGAGGTACCTCGTTTTCGGTGCACCGGATGACCGGGCAAAGATCAGCTACACGCCCATTACGGCTGACGGCAAGGTCCGGACAGCAGCGACTTTGGACATTGCCGGCGGCACCACAGCGGTCATCAAGGTTCCGGCGGAGGCCGCCGGATCAGCGGTGCTGGGCTACATTGTGTCGGCGTCGGGCGACGCCGCGTACGGCACCGTGCTGCTCGAACAGGACGGCCGGGCTGATATTTCCACGGTGGCGGTGGCCCCGGGCGCGGCGGGCCAGGAACAGGTTGCGGTGAGGCTGGGCTACTAGCGGCCGGTGCTGTTAGCGGCAGTTGCTATTGCCAGCCGCTAGGAGCGCGGGTCAGTAGTCGGCCGGGTTCTTAAAACGCCGTGTGAATTGCCGGGGTGCGGGAGGAGTGGCTGGAAGAATCGGGAGTATGAATTCCGGTTCCCAGGATGGCCTTTTTGATGAAGCTCTCGTGGAGCGGGTGGAGCGTTTTGATGACGGGATCGTTGAGGCCGGTGCTGGTGTGAAGAAGCGGTTCAAATCCTTTGAGCCGGACGCGGTGATGCTGGTCCCGCCGTCGCTGGATGAGTGGTTGCCGGGCAATCATCTGGCCCGGTTCATCGCTGATCTGGTGTCCCGGGAGCTGAATCTGTCCCGGTTCTACGGCTCGTATGGGAAGACGAAGGGCCAGCCGCCGTATGATCCGCGGTTGATGGTCCGGGTCCTGCTTTACGGTTACTGCGTCGGGGTGCGTTCCTCCCGGGAGTTGGAGCGGGCGTGCGTGGACGTGGTCGCGTTCCGTTGGCTGGCCGGGCAGCAGGCACCGGATTTCCGGTCCATCGGCCGGTTCCGCAAACGCCATCTCGCGGCGTTGGGGAACGTGTTCCTGCAGGCGCTGGAACTCTGCCGGGCCGCGGGCATGGTCTCCTTGGGCCGGGTTGCCCTGGACGGGACGAAGGTCCGGGCCAACGCGTCCCGGCGAAAGGCGATGAGCTACGGACGGCTGACCGAAAAACAGAGGATCCTCGCCGCGGAGGTCTCGGACATGCTCGCCGACGCCGAGGCCGTGGACAGGGAGGAGGATGCCCGGTTCGGGGCGGATACGCGCGGCGATGAGCTCCCGCCGGACCTGGCCGACCGGCAATCGCGGCTGGCGAAGATGGCCGCGGCCCGCAAACAGCTCGAAGAGGACGCGGCAGCCAAAGCACGCCAAGAGGCGGAGCAGAAAGCCCGGGACCGCGGCGATGACGACGGGGCGGCTGCGGCCAAGGGCGAGGAAGCCGCGGCCAAAGCGGAGGTCAGACCGAGGGCCCAGCGCAATTTCACGGACCCCGACTCCCGGATCATGAAGACCGCAGACGGCTCGTACCACTATTGCTACAACGCCCAGGCCGTGGTCGACGCGGACCATCAGGTCATCGTCGCCACCGATCTGAACAACACCGCGGTGGACGTGCAGCAACTGGTCCCGATGACCGAACGCACCGCCGAAACCCTGGGCCGGATGCCCGCCCAATGGACCATTGATGCCGGATATTGTTCAGCAGCCAACCTCGAACACGTGAAGGAAATCGAGGCCGCCGGCGGGACCGAGTTCTTCATCGCGACCGGCCGGCTCAAACACGGCGAAAAGGTTCCCGAGACGCCCCGGGGCAGGATCCCGGCCACCGCCACACTCCGGGAACGGATGGCGAGGAAACTCAAAACCAAGAAGGGCCGGTCCGTTTACGCGCGGCGCAAGGCGATCATCGAACCGGTCTTCGGGCAAATCCACACCCGCCAGGGCAAACACGTACTCCTGCGCGGCCTCGAACAGGCCAAACACGAGTGGGAACTGATGGCAGGCTGTCACAACCTGCTGAAATTGTTCACTTTCAAAGCCAAAGCCGGTCTCAACGCGCCGGCCGGAGCCTAACCCACGGGCCAAGGCGGCCACGGCTGCCCGGCCATCAAGATGGCAACGTGTCACCGGTCAGTAGACAGGACCACCCCTGGATGACGGAAACCACTACCGCCCCACGCTCCTAGTAGCGGCGGCGGTAAACCGGGTCCAGCGTCTCCGGTGCGACTCCCAGCATTTCGGCCGTGCGCTCCACCACAACATCGTGCACCAGATCCTGGAGTTCCTCCCGGCTTGAACACGCGTTCTCGATGACACGGCGGAAGAGCGTGATGACCGGGCCTTCGTCCGGCGTGGCCGGTTCGTACAATCCCATCGGCGCGGGGGTCCGGTCAGCAACCAGCTGTTCCAGGCCCTGCGGGATTTCGTCCACCGCAAACCGCACCCCGTCCAGGGGCTTGCCCCAGATGTCATGGAGCCGCTGGGCGGAATCCATCACCATTTCATCGAACCGGTCGGAACGGGTGCGGTAGCCCGGCAGCGTAGGCAGCATCAGCTCACCGCGGAGTCCGCGGCCATGGCGGTTCCTGCGCCGCTCGCGGAAAGTTCGCGAGCGGGCGCCCCGCGCAGGCGCGGAACTTTCCACTGGCTGGCCGGCTCCGGGCTCAGCCAGCCGGATCGTGAAGCCCGGAATATGGTGCGATGACTGCATACATTGACTCTAAACCTGCCGCCAGAAATCCGCGACAAAACGTGAAACGCCACACTGGCCATCCGGAAACACCTTCACTTCACGGGACAACTTCACGGGACGCCACAGTGCGTTGCCGGCCGGAATGCGCGGCTCTTCAACAAACGGGGAGTAGTCTGTGATGTCGTGGGTGCTATTCGTCAATGTTCAAGATCAGCCTGCCGCAAGTCCGCGGTGGCAACTCTGACGTACGTGTACGCGGACTCCACCGCTGTGCTGGGCCCGCTGGCTACGTACGCGGAACCGCATTGTTACGATTTGTGCGAACAGCACGCCGGGACGCTGACGGTGCCCCGCGGCTGGGAAGTCCTGCGCCTGGCCATGCCGGCAACTCCGCCGCAGCCGGGTCCTGACGACCTGCTGGCCCTCGCCAACGCGGTCCGGGAAGCGGCTTCGCGGCCGGCTGCAGCGGACCCTGCCCCGGGCCAAAGGTCCGTACATGCCGCACTCGAGGCGCCCCCGGTTGCGGAAGGCACACGGCGGGGACACCTTCGCGTTCTCCGCGAACCATCCTGAGGCGCGTCCGTCGCAGACCGCGGTCACACCTGGAAGCTTGTAGGCTGGAAGCTGCAAATCCATCGGCCACCGGCGCCTGCTGCGGCGCCCATCAGGGAGCATCCACCATGCCAAAGATCAGTCCTGACCTGTTGTCTGTCCTGCGTTGCCCTGTTACCGGCTCCACCCTGGTGCAGGAAGGCGACGAACTCGTTTCGACCGCCGCAGGGGATTCCGGGGAAAAGCTGCGCTACGCCATCGAAGACGGCATCCCGCTGCTGCTGCCGCCCGAGCTCATCTCCGCCGCGAATGCCGCGTCCCCAGACCAGCATGACGCCAGGCCCGGCTCCGCAGAAGGATAACCCGGCTCGGCAGAATAACCCGGGCCTCCGGCCCATCGCGCGTTCCGTCCGCGCCGAACTTCCCGTAGTTGCCGGAACGGCCTGCGCACATCCTCCGTTCCAGAATTTCCCGGTACAACACAAGGACTCACATGACTTTCGATTACAAGGTTGCCGACATCTCCCTGGCCGAGGCCGGGCGCCACCAGATCCGCCTCGCGGAGCACGAGATGCCCGGACTCATGTCCCTGCGCGAGGAATTCGGTGCGAGCCAGCCGCTCAAGGGTGCCCGCATTGCCGGATCCCTGCACATGACGGTCCAGACCGCCGTGCTGATCGAGACCCTTACTGCGCTCGGCGCCGAGGTCCGCTGGGCCTCCTGCAACATCTTCTCCACCCAGGACGAAGCCGCCGCCGCCGTCGTAGTCGGCAACGGGACGGCCGAGGACCCGCAGGGCGTTCCGGTGTTCGCCTGGAAGGGCGAGACCCTCGAGGAATACTGGTGGACCGCCGAGCAGATCCTCACCTGGCCCGGAGCGGACGGCAACCCGGACCTCGGCCCGAACATGATCCTCGACGACGGCGGCGACGCCACCATGCTGGTGCACAAGGGCGTCGAGTTCGAGGCCCTCGGCTCCGTCCCGCAGGCAGCGGAGGACGAGTCCGAGGAAGGCCGCGTCTTCCTCGACGTGCTGCGCGCATCGCTTGCGCAGGACGCGCAGAAGTGGACCCGCGTCGGCTCGCGCCTGCTGGGTGTCACCGAAGAGACCACCACCGGCGTGCACCGCCTGTACCAGCTGGCGGAGCAGGGCAAGCTGCTCTTCCCGGCCATCAACGTCAACGACTCGGTGACCAAGAGCAAGTTCGACAATAAGTACGGCATCCGCCACTCGCTGCCGGACGGAATCAACCGCGCCACCGACGTCCTGATGGGCGGCAAGGTCGCCGTCGTCTGCGGCTATGGCGACGTCGGCAAGGGCGCCGCGGAGGCATTCCGCGGCCAGGGCTCCCGCGTGATCGTCACCGAGATCGATCCGATCTGCGCACTGCAGGCAGCCATGGACGGCTACCAGGTGGCCAAGCTTGAATCTGTGCTCAGCGAAGGCCACATCTTCATCACCACCACAGGCAACAAAGACGTCATCATGGCCGAGCACATGGCAGGCATGCGTGACAAGGCGATCGTGGGCAACATCGGCCACTTCGACAACGAAATCGACATGGCCGGGCTCGCCCGGATTCCGGGGATCAAGAAGGTCGAAATCAAGCCGCAGGTGCACGAGTGGGTATTTGATGCAGACGCTGACACAGGAAAGGGCAGCCGCTCCATCATCGTCCTCTCCGAAGGCCGCCTCCTGAACCTGGGCAATGCCACCGGTCACCCTTCCTTCGTGATGAGTAACTCGTTCGCCAACCAGACGATCGCCCAGATCGAACTGTTCACCAAGCGGGACCAGCCCGAGGGCGAGCGCGAATACGAAAAGCAGGTTTACGTGCTGCCGAAAATCCTCGACGAAAAGGTAGCCCGGCTGCACCTGGACGCACTCGGTGTGGAGCTCACGGAACTGTCCAAGGAACAGGCCTCGTACCTGGACCTCGACGCGGCAGGTCCGTACAAGCCCGACCACTACCGCTACTAGGCAACCGACGGGCCCAGGACCCCTGTTCTGGGCCTGCCACTTGTCCACCCGAAGGGCCCCGGACCGAGATCCGGGGCCCTTCGCTGTGACCGTTGCGTTGCAGGTTTCCCCGCGAACTCCAAGGAGTTTGGCATAAGCTGGGCCCATGATGACTGCAAAGGCCCCCACGCTGTGACGGCACGGGAACGCTGGACCACGGGCCGGAAGGTCTTCCTGCTCGGAGCCGTCTGCCTCCTCGCTGCCGGCGGCGGCGTTTTCGCCGCCGTGGCCCCCGGCGCCGCCCGTGCCGCCTTCGAATCGGAAGCGGGTTCGGCCGAGCGTACGACGCCGGGACTCGCGGCACCGGTGGTGGCACCCGTGCAGCTGGCGGCGTCGCCGGCAGACGGCGCGCAGCAGGTCAATCCGGCAGCTCCGGTATCGCTGAAGGTCACCAACGGAACCGTGGAACGCGTGGCCCTCACGAGCGGCGACGGCGCAGCAATCGAGGGGAGCCTGAGCCCGGACGGAACCGGCTGGTCAGCCTCCGGGCCCCTGCAGTTCAACAGCAGCTACACGTACAGTTTCGTGGTGACCGACGCTGCCGGCCGCAAGACAAACACCACGCGCACGTTCACCACGGTGTCAACCGCCAACGAGGCGGATGCCGCCGTCTACCCGCTGGACGGGATGAAGGTGGGCGTCGCGCAGCCGCTGCAGATCACGTTCAGTGAACCCGTGCTGAACAAGGACGCGGTGGAGAAAGCCATCAAGGTCTCCTCGACGTCCGGCCAGGTGGGCGACTTTCACTGGTTCAGCGACAGCATGGTCCGGTACCGGGCCGAGAACTTCTGGGCCGCCAACAGCACGGTGACCATGGACATGCAGCTCTTCGGCGTCGATTTCGGCAACGGCCAGATCGGAAACTTCAACAAGAAGGTCACGGTCCACATCGGCGACAAGAAGGTGGCTGTGGCCGACGCCACGGCGCACACCTTTTCGGTGAGCGTCAATGACAAGCCGGCCGGCTCATGGCCCGCCACCATGGGTGACACCCGGTTCCCGTCGGCCCGCGGCTTCCTCGTGTTCATGGAGAAATACCGCGTGGAGCACATGTCTGCCTCCAGCATTGGGCTGAAGCCCGGCGACCCGGCATACTACGGCGAGCTTGACGTTAACTACGCCACCCGCCTCACGCCCAGCGGTGAATTTATCCATCAGGCGACGGACTCCGCGATGCCCTACATCGGCGTGACCAACCTTTCGCACGGGTGCATCGGCCTCGGCCCGGACGCCGCCAAATGGGTCTTCGACAACATGACCACCGGGGACGTCGTGCAGGTGGTCAACACCGACGGCGAGAACGCCAACTTCGACGACGGATTCGGTGACTGGAACATCCCCTGGGCCCAGTACGCGAATTGACCGGCCCGCCGTACGGTAAAATCGTCTGGTCAATGCTGGGCATTGAACGAGACTGAACACTGTATTGGGGCTACGCACAGGCCTGTCGGGGGACATGGAGAAGGTCATGACTGAAGTCCGCAAACGCAAAACCATGAAGATTATTGGCGTGGCCGCAATCTGCGCCGCGGTGGCTGGCGGCGGCATCGGCGTCGCTACGGCACCCAGCTGGGCGGAGTCAGTGTTCCCCTCGGAATCGGCCAGCCCGGTCCGCAACGAGCCCGGACTGGCTGCCCCGGTGGTCAAGGCCGTTGAGCTTGGTGTGACCCCCACCGATGGCGCCGCGGCCGTCAATCCCGCCGTTGCCCCGTCCGTCAAAGCCGTAAACGGAACCGTAAAGGACGTCGTCCTGGCCACTGCCGACGGCGGCGAGCCGGTCAAGGGCACCCTCAGCGCCGACGGCTCCGCCTGGACGGCGCTGGACCCGCTGGAGTTCGACGCCGCCTACGCGTACGCCTTCACGGTGGTGGACCAGACCGGCCGCGAAACCAGGAAGACGCAGACGTTCACTACGGTGGCGAAGTCGAACGAAGCCGACGCCGCCGTGTACCCGCAGAACGGGGCAACCGTGGGCTCCGGCCAGCCGATTGAAATCGTTTTCTCCGAACCGGTCCTGAACAAGGAAGCCATGGAGAAGGCCGTCACGGTCACCGCGTCCTCGGGCCAGGCAGTCGCCTGGCGATGGTATTCGGACCAGCGCGTGCGCATCCGGCCGGAAACCTTCTGGGCGTCCGGGAGCCAGGTCACCGTGGACATGAAGCTGTTTGGCATCGACTTCGGCAACAAGATGATCGGCAACATCGACAGCAAAGTCAGCTTCAAGGTAGGTCCGCAGCGCGTTGCCGTCGTGGACGACGTCACCAAGACCATGAACGTATATTTCGACGGGCAGCTTGTGCGGACGGCCCCCGTTACGCTGGGCGATGCGGAGTGGCTCTCGCCCACAGGTTTCGCCGTGATCATGGAACAGGAACGCCACTCCAAATTCAACGCCGGAAGCATCGGCCTGAAGCCAGGCGACAAGGGCTACTACCCGCCGCTGACCGTAGAATACGCGAACAGGCTTACGTCCTCTGGCGTTTACGTTCACCAGGCGCTGGAATCCGCCTGGAGCTACGTCGGCAAGGCCAATGTCTCACATGGCTGTGTTGGCCTGCTGCCGGCCGACGCTTCCTGGTTCTTCAACAACATGAAGACCGGGGATGTGGTCCAGACCCTCAACACCGGTGCTCCGCCGGTGGAGCCGCTTGAGGGCTACGGTGACTGGAACATTCCGTGGGCGCAGTACGCCAGGCGCTAACCGCCGTGCCCTAGGGGGTTTCCCTGCCGAAGGGGAGACGGTTCAGGCGTTCGCCCACCCTGGTGCTGCGTGCCCGCGCCCGGGTCAGCCTGGCAAGCTCCCGTTGACGGCGCTCCACCAGCACCGCTGCCAGGTACTCCTCCGGGCCCGTGCCGGGCGGTGGTGGCGGGGCGACGCTCGCGGACACTTCCGTTGCCAGTGAAGCCGCCAGTGAGGCACGCGATGCCGGCGACATCCGCCCGGCCTGGCGGATGAACTGGGCTGCGCGGCGCGCCACGGCGTCCGGAATGCGGCCGATGTCGGCAAGCGCGGACCAGGACCTCAGGTGCGGGGGAACGAACGGGACAAACGGCGCTTCCGCCGGCACCCGGCGTCGGAGGGAATACGTTCCGGCAACAACATCGCCGAGCCGCTTGGATTTGTCGTTGAAGAGCGCGACGGCGATCGCGAGCCCGCCGAACGTCAGGTAGATCTCCAGGAAGCCGATCAGGCCGCGGATCACTGCATGCCGGAACCGGATGGCGCCGCCGTCGTCACGCACGATCCGTAGCCCGGCAGCGAGCTTGCCCAGTGACAGCCCGCGGGTAAGGGTTTCCACTGCCACCGGGAGGATCACGAAGCAGAACACCACACTGACAAGCACCAGTGCCCTGGCAGCGGCCCCGTCGAGGTCACGGTAGGCGGAGGCTATGACCGACATCATCACTACGAGAAGGACGATGTTGGCGACGACATCCAGCAGCAGGCCCAGTGCCCGCGCGGCGAACGAGGCAGGCCGCAACTCCAGCACAACCGCTTCGCCTGTGATGATTGAACTCAAAGCCGGGTCCCCGTCCCCTACACGCCACCTATGGACGCTCACAGTCTAATCCGGGCACGCTAGGGTAGTGCCGTGGACATGGATGCGTTCTCCGCGGTCAACGGAGACAAGTGGGCGCGGCTTCACGTGCTGGCCTACAAACGGCGGCTGAACGGAAGCGAGGCCGACGAGCTGCTGCGCCTGTACCAGACCACTTCGTCCCACCTCTCGCTGCTGCGCTCTGTTGCCCCGGAAAACGGGCTCTCCTCATCGCTTTCCGCCACGCTGGCCCAGGCCCGCACGCGGTTCACCGGGGCGCGGTCCAACTTCATGGACGACCTCGCCCGGTTTTTCGTCGTGGCGCTGCCTGCGGCCTTCTACCGCGTCCGCTGGCTTACGGTCTGGTGCGGCCTGGCGTTCTGCCTGATCGCCGGCGCCTACGGACTGTGGATTGCAACGTCACCGGATGCGCTGCGTGCCCTTGGTTCGGACGCCGCCATCAAGCAGTACGTCGATGAGGACTTCATCGACTATTACTCCGAGAACCCCGCGGCGTCGTTCGCCGGCGCCGTCTGGACCAACAACGCCTGGATTGCGGCGCAGGCGGTGGCCCTGGGGATCACCGGCTTCTGGGTGCCCATGATCCTGTTCAGCAACGCCCAGGGGCTGGGCGTTGCCGCCGGTGTGTTCGCCGCCGCCGGAAAGTCTGATGTCTTCTTCAGCTACATCCTGCCCCACGGGCTCATGGAACTGACCGCGGTGTTCATCGCCTGCGCGGCCGGCCTGAAAATCTTCTGGGCCCTGGTTTCGCCGGGCCCGCGCACCAGGGGGCAGGCCGTGGCTGCGGAGGGACGCTCCCTCATTACGGTGGCCCTCGGCCTGGTCCTGGTGCTGTTCGTGTCCGGGCTGGTGGAAGGCTTCGTGACGCCCAGCAGCCTTCCGGTCTGGGCCAAGATCAGCATCGGCGGGGCCGTTCTGGCCGCGTACTGGACCTACGTGCTCGTCTGGGGCAGGAGGGCTTACCATTCCGGGGCCAGCGGCGACCTGGACAGCGCTGATGCGGGGTACACGGCGTTGTCCGCCTGAATACAATCCGGACCGGGGTGGCACCTCCCGCCATGCGGTGCCTGACTGTAGGCTCATCTGGAGATATGTAGCGTTGCCGGCGGTGTCCGGCGGCGCGGACGCCTACGGAAGTGAAGCTGCAGTGACTGAGAAGACTCCCACCCCGCCGAATCGGCCGGATCCGCACCTGGATCCTGCCGGCGACACTGACGAACCTGCCTTCGACTGGATGAAGCCCGCCGCCAAACCGGCGGCTACCCCGGCAGCCGCACAGGGAGCAGCCCCGGCGCGGAACACATCTCCTGACGCAGGCAAGGACCACCCGGCAGCGTCCGCCGGCACTCCTGCGCGCCAGGCGGGCACTTTTGCGGCCGGCACGTCGCCTGCCGGCACGTCGCCTGCAGCTGCGTCCCCGACGCGCACGTCCCCGGCGGCCCCGTCCCAGGCCGCGGTTGCCGCGCCGCAGGCGGGGAGCCGGGCCGACCGCAAGGCCGCGGAAGCCGCCGTCGAGCCCGCCCCCGAGCCGCAGGGGAGGGGCACGCACTTCAGGGAGCCGCTGCCCACCTCCGCCCTGCAGGTCCGCCCGCCCCAGGATGAGGTGGAGCGCAGGAACGCCGAGCGGGAGCTGGCTGCCAACACCAAGCCGGTGCTGCCCCGCGTGATGCAGGTGCTGCTGGCAGCCTTCTACCCGGTAATCCTGCTTGTTCTTGCCGTCCGGGCCGTCACCAGCCCCCTGTTCCTCTGGGTGGAGTACAATCGTCCCGGCTTCCCGGGCGACGGCTACGGCTTCAGCACGGACGACCGCATGACCTACGGGTCCTACGCGGTGGACTACCTCAGCAACTGGTCCGGTCCCCGGTACCTCGGCGAGCTCGTGAACCGCAGCGGCGACCCGCTGTTCCAGCAGGGCGAAGTCAGCCACATGGCCGACGTCAAACTTGTTATCCTGTCCGCCTTCGGCGCCGGTGCCCTGCTGATCCTACTGAGCATCGTCGCCATGATCTACCTCCGGCGCCGGAGCACGGGTGGGGTTCGCCGAGGCCTGTTCGCCGGCTCCATCGTCACCCTGGTCATCATCCTTGGGCTCGGGACGCTGGCGGTGCTCGGTTGGGAGCAGTTCTTCACCGAGTTCCACCGGATCTTCTTCGCCAACGGCACCTGGACCTTCTCGCTGGAAGACACCCTGATCCGCCTGTTCCCCGGGCAGTTCTGGGTTGATGCGGGCATCGTTATCGGGGCGCTGGTGCTGATTGCATCCATCGTGACGCTGATCCTTACCTGGCCCACCAGGAAGCGCCGCGGCGTTGCGGGGGAGGGCGTCGCCCAAGCCGGGACGCCCGGGCACGACACCGCCAAGGACGCCGGCAGCCGGGACACCGCCGCCGCCCCCCACCAGGGGAAAACCGCCGCGGTTTAGGGATAGAGGGCGTTGATGTGCGCCTCGAAATCACGCACGACGGCGGCCCGCTTGAGTTTCAGCGATGGAGTCAGGTGACCTGACTCGACCGTGAAATCGGCGTCCAGCAGCGCGAAGCTGCGGATCGATTCCGCTTTCGAGACCAGCAGGTTGGCCTGGTCGACTGCACCCTGGACGGCCTCCCGGACCCGGGCATCCGAGGTTGCTTCGGCCGGCCCCAGGACCGGAATCCGCTGGGCCGAGCACCAGTTCGCCAGGCCCTCCGGATCCAGGTTGACCAGCGCCGAGACGAACGGCCGGCCATCGCCCACCACCACGGCCTGGGCCACGAGCTGGTGCTCCCGGATCTTTTCCTCCAGCGGTCCGGGGGCCACGTTCTTGCCTCCTGCAGTGACGAGGATGTCCTTCTTGCGGCCCGTGATGGTGAGGAAGCCGTCCGCATCCAGCGAACCGAGGTCCCCGGTGCGGAAGAAGCCGTCCGCGAACGCCTCGGCATTGGCTGCCTCGTTGGAGTGGTACCCCTTGAAGACCCCGATGCCCTTGACCATGATCTCGCCGTCGTCGGCCACCCGGATGGTGGTGCCGGGCACGGGGATCCCCACCGTGCCCACTTTTGTCCTCGACGGCGTATTGGCGGTACAAGGGGCCGTGGTCTCGGTGAGCCCGTAACCTTCCAGGACAGGAATGCCGGCGCCGCGGAAGAAGTGCGCGTCGGTGGAACTCAGCGGGCTGGCACCGGAAACGGTGTATTGGAGCTCCCCGCCGAACGCCTGGCGGAGCCTGGGGTAGAGCAGCCGGTCAAAGAGCGCGTGCTTGGCCCGGAGCATGGGACCGGGGCCGGTTCCCTGGCCCCGGGCGGCGTCATCGAGCGCCTTGGAGTACCCGATGGCGGCAGCCGACGCCGCGGCGAACAGCCTTTCCTTCCCGGCCACGGCAGCCTTGTGGCCGGCACCGGCGTAGACCTTCTCGAAGATCCGGGGGACCACCAGCAGGAAGGTGGGTTTGAAGGTGCCCAGATCCTCCAGCAGCTGGGCCGTGCCGGACGCATGGCCAAGGGTGGCGCCGGCATTGAGGCACACCACCTGGACGGCGCGGGCCAGGACGTGGGCGAGCGGAAGGAACATCAGGGTCCTGGCGCCCTCCCGACGCAGGAGCTCGGGCAGGAACGCCACAATGTTGGCGGCAACGAGGGCAAAGTTGCCGTGCGTGATTTCGCAGCCCTTGGGCTTGCCAGTGGTTCCGGAGGTGTAAACGAGCGAGGCGACGTCGGACAGTCCGGCGGTGCTGCGGTGCCGCTCAAGCTCGGCGTCGGTGACCCCGGTCCCCGCAGCGGCGAGGCTCGCCAGGTTGGGTGCGCCGCCGTCGTCGTCCATCCGCACAACCGACACCACAGCGTTGCCGAGCAGCTCGGAGTGGGCCAGGACGCCGCTCACGAGTTCTTCCTTGGACCGGTCCTCGACGAAGATCCGGCGCGCACCGGAGTCGTGCAGGATCCATTCGACCTGGTTTGCCGAGGAGGTCTCGTACACGGGAACGGTGACGCCGCCGGCGAACCAGACTGCAAAGTCCACAAGTGTCCACTCAAAGCGGGTTCCGGACATCACGGCCACGGTGTCGCCGGGCGCCAGGCCGCCGGCGATCAGCCCCTTGGCCAGTGCCGTGACCCTGTCCAGGAACTGCTGGGCGGGAACATCAACCCAGCCATTGGGACCCTTGCGGGAATACACGGCGTGGGAAGGGTCCTTGGCGTGCTGCGCGAGCAGCAGGTCCGTCACATTGCTGTCCGGGTCCAGCGCAACGAGCAGTTCCGTACTTGCTTCCCTCACAGCCAGTCTCCGTTCCGGGTCCGTGCTTTCATTTCCTGGTACTCCGTCTCAGTTTCATCGCCGCCGGCACCTTTGCCATCCTGCCCTAGATCCAGGAAGGCATCCACATTCGGAACCGCCACTCCTGGTACGGAATGATCTCCGCGGTCCAGATGGGGTAGAAAAACGCCGAGAGCAGCACCGCTCCGACCACAAAAAGTGCCACCAGGTAAAGTCCGGAACGGCGCCGCCAGGGCGGATCCGACCGCCGTCCCAGGACCAGGCCCAGGCAGTACGCCAGTGCAAGCACCAGGAACGGTTCGAAGGACACGGCGTAGAAGGTGAACATGGTCCGTTCCGGATACATGAACCACGGCAGGTAACCCGCGGCAACGCCAGCGAGAATGGCCTCTGCCCGCCAGTCACGCCGGCCTGCCCACCAGAACAGCAGGATGACGAGCGAAATGGTGGCGCTCCACCAGATCAGGGGATTGCCCACCGAGAGTATGGCCGAGGTGCAGCTGGCCACGTCGCAGCCGGGGCTGCCCTCTTTGGGGGACACATAATAGAAGGACGTGGGGCGGCCCATCACCAGCCAGCTCCAGGCGCTTGCCTCGTACGGGTGGTCGGAACTGAGCCCCTGGTGGAAGTTGTACGCTTCCAGGTGGTAGTGGGCCAGCGAACGCAGGGAACCGGGAATCCAGCCCCACTGGGCGGACGGGTGTGTATCGGCCCAATGCCGGAAGTACGCATCCTTCGACTGGAACCAGCCCGCCCACGTGGAGAGGTACACGAGCCCTGCCACGGGCACGATGCTCAGGAACGCGGGGATTCCGTCTTTGATGATGCCGCCGCTGATCCAGCCCCGGATGCCCGCGATCCGGCGCGCGCTCAGGTCCCAAAAGACGGTCAGGAGCCCGAAGCCGGCCATAAAGAACAGTGCAGACCACTTGGTGCCGACGGCAAGCCCCAGGCAGACTCCCGCCGTGACGCGCCACCACCGGACGCCCAGCCAGGGGCCTGAAACCAGCTGCACCACGGAAGGCCTGCCGTCGGTGGCAGCCGCGGCCTGGCGCGCCAGCCTGGCGGCCAGCCGCCGTCGGCCGTCGTCGCGGTCCATGAGCAGCGCCCCAAAGGCGGCAAGGATCCAGAACATCAGGAAGATGTCCAGCAGGGAAGTCCTGGACATGACCAGGTGGTGGCCGTCGACCGCGAGCAGGACACCGGCAACCGCCCCCAGCGTCAGCGAGTGTAGGAGCTTTTGCGCAATCAGGGTTAACAGCAGGATGGACAGGGTGCCGGTCAGCGCCGCGCTGAACCGCCAGCCGAAGGGATTGTCCGGGCCGAACAGCCACATGCCGGCCGCGATCATCCACTTGCCCACGGGTGGGTGCACCACGTACTCGGGGGAGGAGAGGAGGACTCCCGGGTTCCCGGCGACGAAGGATTCGTTGGCTTTGTCCGGCCAGCTGCGCTCGTAGCCGCTCACCAGCAGCGAATAGCCGTCCTTGACGTAGTAGGTTTCGTCAAAAACCAGGCTCCGCGGAACCTCGAGGCGGACGAAGCGCAGGATGCCGCCGATCGCCGCGGTAATTGCCGGAATGAGCCAGAACCACAGCCGCAACGACGGCGGATAGTCCCGCCAGCTGCGGATGCTGCCCACCAGCCGCTCCAGCAGGGCGTCTTCGGTGAACGCTTCCCGCGGCCGGCGGACCCAGCGGTGCCCCTCGAGGTTGCGTCCCCTGGCTCCGGAGGTCCACGAAGTCCCGGAAGTCCCCGAACCCGCGGGCGGCGGGTTGGGCGGGTCGGCCTCGACAGGAGGTACGGAGGTCTGCGTCACGTGCCCATGCTACCTTTTGGCGCTGGACGTGCCTGCCAGCAGTAGGCTGGTCGTGTGGACCAACAACCAAGCACTTCCCGCCCGAACGGCTCCGATGGCGCCAGCAGCCCCGATGACATCGTCACTACCGGCGATGCCGACTGGGCGCCGGACGTCGCGGCCGATGCCACGGACGAGGACTGGAGCAGGGATTCGGCTGCGGCATTGGAGCCGGCGGGCCGCTCCATGGACGGGCAGCCCGGCCGCATCGTGCTCGCGGCGACGCCCATTGGGAACGTCGGGGATGCGTCCCCCGGCTGGTTGAGCTCCTCACCACCGCCGATATCGTCGCCGCCGAAGACACCAGGAGGCTGCACCGGCTGGTGCAGAACCTCGGCATCACCGTGGGCGGGCGGGTCATCAGCTACCACGAGCACAACGAAGCCGTGAAAACCGCGGAGCTGCTGGACCAGGTACGGGCTGGCAAGACCATCGTGATGGTGACCGACGCAGGAATGCCGGCCGTCTCGGACCCGGGGTTCCGGTTGGTGGAAGGCGCAGTGGCGGCCGGGCTCACGGTCACTGCGGTGCCGGGCCCGTCAGCAGTCCTGACGGCCCTCGCCCTCTCAGGCCTCCCCACGGACCGCTTCTGCTTTGAAGGCTTCCTGCCCCGGAAGGCTGGTGAACGCGCCTCCCGCCTCTCGGAGCTCGACGCCGAACGCCGCACCATGGTTTTCTTCGAAGCTCCCCACCGGCTGGAACCCATGCTGCGCGCCCTGCGTGAACGCTTTGGACCGGACCGTCCCGCCGCTGTGTGCCGGGAGCTGACCAAGACCTATGAAGAGGTCATCCGCGGCTCGCTGCGCGAACTCCTCCTGTGGGCCGAGGGCAACGAAGTGCGCGGTGAAATTGCCGTGGTGGTGGGCGGCGCCCCGGAACGCGAGCCCGGCAAGCCGGAGGACCACGTGGCGGCCGTCAACGGCCTCATTGAACAGGGAATCCGCCTCAAGGAAGCGGTGGCCGCTGTTGCCGAAGACGCCAAAGTGAGCAAGCGGGAGCTCTACTCCGCGGTCCTTGCTGCCCGCTAGGAAACTTGTGCAGCTGCACAGCAACAACCGAACCGCGTAGTGCACGCATGCATAGACTGCGCTGAGCGCCCGGCAGTACCGTGGCATTAAACCAGCCGAAAGCTGATTACACCCCAACCCCAAATTGCTGACGAGGGAGTCATCGTGACTGTAACTGCACAGCCCACCGTTACTGCGGAGCGCGAGAGCGAGCTGCTCGCTTCTGTTCCCACCGGATTGCTGATCAACGGGCAGTGGCGCCCGGCGGCGTCCGGTAAGACGTTCGACGTCGAGGACCCCGCCACGGGCAAGGTCCTGCTCAGCATTGCCGATGCGGGCCCCGAGGACGGCATGGCCGCCCTGGACGCAGCCGCTGCCGCGCAGGATTCCTGGGCGAAGGTTCCGGCCCGTGAGCGCGCGGAGATCCTGCGCCGTGCCTTCGAAATGGTCACGGCCCGGGCGGAGGACTTCGCTTTGCTGATGACGATGGAGATGGGCAAGCCGCTGGCCGAGGCCCGCGGCGAGGTCACCTACGGTGCGGAGTTCCTGCGCTGGTTCTCCGAGGAGGCCGTCCGTGCGTTTGGCCGCTACTCGGTGTCCCCGGACGGCAAATCCCGGCTGCTGGTGACCAAGAAGCCGGTGGGCCCGTGCCTGCTGATCACGCCGTGGAACTTCCCGCTGGCGATGGCCACCCGGAAGATCGCCCCGGCCGTGGCGGCCGGCTGCACGATGGTGCTCAAGTCCGCGAACCTGACGCCGCTGACCTCGCAGCTGTTCGCGTCCGTGATGATGGAAGCCGGCCTGCCCGCCGGTGTCCTGAACGTCATCCCCACGTCCACGGCCGGTGCCACTACGGGCCCGTTGGTCAAGGACGCCCGGCTGCGCAAACTCTCCTTCACCGGGTCCACCGAGGTGGGCCGCCGGCTGCTCTCGGACGCGTCCGAAACCGTCCTCCGGACCTCGATGGAACTCGGCGGGAACGCCCCGTTCGTGGTGTTCGAGGACGCCGACGTTGACGCCGCGGTGGCCGGGGCGATGCTGGCGAAGCTGCGGAACATGGGCGAGGCCTGCACCGCGGCGAACCGGTTCATCGTGCACGAGTCCGTCGCGGCCGAGTTCGCGGAGAAGTTCGCCGCGAAGATGAAGGACATGACCACGGCCCGCGGCACCGAGCCGGAGTCCAAGGTGGGCCCGCTGATCGATGCCAAGAGCCGGGACAAGGTCCACGAACTCGTCACCGACGCGGTGGCTTCCGGGGCTGTGGCCGTGGCCGGCGGCGGGCCGGTGGACGGCCCGGGGTACTTCTACCAGCCCACCATCCTCACCGGCGTCACCGAAGGCACCCGGATCCTGTCCGAGGAAATCTTCGGCCCCGTCGCCCCGATCATCACCTTCGATACCGAGGACGAGGCAATCCGGCTGGCGAACAACACCGAATACGGGCTGGTCGCCTACGTCTTCACCCGCGACCTGAACCGCGGCATCCGGATGGGCGAACGCCTCGAAACCGGCATGCTCGGCCTGAACGCCGGCGTCATCTCCAACGCGGCCGCACCCTTCGGCGGCGTCAAGCAGTCCGGCCTGGGCCGCGAAGGCGGCCTGGAGGGCATCGAGGAATACCTCTACACCCAGTACATCGGCATCGCCGACCCGTACGCCAGCTAGCAGTTCGCCGGCCAGGCAGTTCCTGCCAGGCTACCCCTGCCGCAACCGTCGCAGGCCGTCGCGCACCGTCCGCCAGGACAGCGCGGCGGCCTGCCCCAGTTTGGCAGCGGGACGGGCGGCTGCGCGGAACGGCGCGGAGGCCACCTGCCCCCATCGCATCATGACCGACGGCGGGAACCATTCCGCCCGGAACCGCTTCGCCGGCCGCGAGTGGCTGCGCAGGGACGCCTGGACCCGGGCGATCCTGTCGGCCGCCGAAATGCCGGCAGCCGGAACGCCGGCCGCCCAATTTCCGGCCGCCGCGGTGTGCCCGGGCGGCCGGCCGTACTGCTGCCGTTCGAAGTCCGCGGTGAGCGAGGCCACCGCGCGGGCACCGGCGTCGTCTGCTTCGTCCGGCCCGCCCAGCGCCCCTGACCCCCAAACCGGCCGGAAAAGTGTCTTGGCGTTTCGCTGATACCGGGGGCACCCCGTAATCGGTGGCCAGGTCCTGGAGCTCCGACCAGGCTGATTCCGGTGAACGCCCGCCCGAGGCAGGCGTGCCCCGGAGCCGGCGCGAACGCAAGCTGACCCGCACCAGCCGTGGTGTGGCGGCGAGGAGACCCAGGAACAGGACGCCCAAGGCGCCGTAGAGCGGAAGTGCCAGCCGGTTGCCCGCAGCCCCGGAAGAGTCCAGGCCCGGCAACGGCGCGGGCGTGGGGCTCGGCGTCACGCCGGGGGTGGCGGCGTTGGACGGGATCAGGCCATCGTTGTTTTCGTTCGTGCTGGCGCCGCCCGGAGTGGAGGGCTGCGACGCGTAGTCCGGAACGAAGCCGCGCGAGGGCGTGGGCTCAAACGCTACCCAGCCGAGGCCCTGGAAATAGAGTTCGGGCCAGGCATGCGCGTCCCGGGAATCCACCTCGTACTCGGGCAGCGCGCCTTGCCCGGGGACCGAGACCGTGGCACCTGTGGAGCGGCCAGGGGCGTAGCCCACCGCGATTCGGCTGGGGATGCCTTCCAGCCTGGCCATCACGGCCATGGCGGAGGCGAAATGAATGCAGTAACCGCTCTTCTGCGTGAGGAAGTCCGCGAGCACGGAGAGCCCGTTGCCGTCATAGCCGCCCTGCACCGGGGACTGCAGCGAGTACGTGAACTCCACGGACCGCAGGTAGTTCTGAATGGCCATGGCCTTGGCGTACGCCGTCCGGCTTCCCTCCGTTACCTTGTCCGCCGTGGTGCGCACGATGTCCGGCACATTGTTGGGCGGCCGGATGAATTCCTCGGAGATGCCACGGACCGGTGCCGAAGACTGCGAGAGCAGTTCCGGGGTCAGTTTGGGAACGGTGGACTGCACCACGTACTGCTGGTTCCGTGAGTTGGTGTCCACGCCCTTGATGCTCAGGGTGGCCGGATCCCAGCTCCACCGGCCGTCCAGGCCGTTGACGGCGTCAGGGGCGTACGGCACCGGCAGGTACGGGCTCGTGAAACGGCCGGTGTTGATGGCCGTGACCAGGCGGACCTGCTCGTCGGCCAGGATCTCGTACCCTGGGTCCATCCTGCCCACCCCCACCCGGCGGGAAGCCTCACGGTCGTCCGGGGACCAGGAATCGCCGTCGAAACGGTCCACCGTGACGGACCTCAGGTACTGGGGACTGGTGGCGTTGGAGGCATAGGTGATGCGCCCGTCACCGGTGGGGCTCCGCAGGCTGTTGCCCAGGCTGATCATGGGATTCAGCCCGGTGGATGAGCCCAGGGGTTCAGCCGGGAACCCTGCGGGAAGGTGCCCTGATCGAAGCCCGGGATGGCCAGGGGCAGGACAAGCGTAACGACCAGTGCCACTCCGCCCGTGAGGGCGGCGCGGCGGAACTGCCCGGGGTTGCGTGCGGTGTCCGCCGTGGTCCGGCTGTCCGGGGCGAACCACTGGCTGCAGGCGAGGATCATCAGGTAGCCGGCGCCTGCGGCCGCAAACCCCCAAAAGCCCACGCTTTGCGGTTTGACCATGGCCGGCACCACCAGGATCGCCAGGAGGCCCAGCCCGCTGGTGGCCGGCATTGCCAGCGGCACAGCCAGTGCATCGACCAGGATCACGACGAGCCCCAGCACTGCGCAGGTCACCAGTACGATGCCCGCGTTTGGTGCCACCGGGGAGCTCTCGGCGAGGACGGTCTCGCTCGCCCGGCGCAGGTATCTCCCCAGTTGCGCCATGGTGTCGCCGGACGGAATGAACCCGGCAATGCTTTCCTTGCGGAAGAACGTGAAGGCCAGAATGAAGACCAGTGACGCAAAACCGCCCAGCGCCACGAGGAACGGATGGGCGCGCAGGGACCTCAGGGCGGCTATCGCCAACGCAACGACGCAGACAGTGGTCAGCACCGGAGGATACCAGGCCCAGCCGCGCAGGACCCCGTTGAGGGCAACGGCGGTACCTGCCACCGACACGGAGACGGCACCGGCCATGACCCATGGCTGCGGCCCCACCCGCCGTGACCGGGCGGCGGGGTCCTGTGGCGGGGCCAGGAGCTGTGGCGCGAGGCCGGTGGCCGGACCGGCGCCTGCATCCCGGTGGGGACTGAGAGTCATCGGCTGACCCCTGTGCCGCGTCGGACATCCGCGGCGGCTGTTGCGGCCGCGGCATCACGCTGGTCGAAATAGGACCAGGCGGCCGGCAGCGAAGTGCCGGGGGCAACCGCGACAGCCCGCCAGCCCCCGGACCGCAGCGACTCAAGGGCGGCGTGGCAGTCGCCCGGGTGTTCGGTGACGATGATCGCAAACGCGTTGGCCCCGAACACGGCCGCGGCGGACAGCGAGCGGGCGTCGGCGTCCTGGAGATGCCCGAGGATGGCCATGATCGGTCCTCTCTGGCGGTGGGCCGAGAGCTTGTCCATGAGCCGGTCGTCGAAGGGGTGCAGTCCCGATTCGGGCGCCTGGGCGTGGTGGGCGTGGTGGGCGCCGGTCAGCTGGATGGCGGCCAGACTCTCGGCAATGGACTGCAGGCCGCCGGAGCCGGTGTATTCCTCCGACCCGGGTTGGGGGCCGACGGGGAATGCAGGAAGGCCGGTTCTCCCGAAGGGTCCAGCAAACGCAGCGCATAATTGCGTTCCGCCAGGTGGGCACTGACTGACATGGCCGCCGTGACGGCCCATTCGAAGGTATCGCTGGTGATCAGTTCGTGGCCGTCTTGGCCGGACGTGCCGGAAAAGGCAGCCCCCGGCCCCCGCGCAAAGGATGCCCACCGCTGGTCCAGGATGATGGTGGCCTCCGGCGTGGTGACGGATTCCTCCTGCCGCACCATCAGGGCACCGTGCCTCGCGGTGGCCGGCCAGTGCACCCGCCGCATCGGATCCCCGTGGCGGTATTCCCGGGTCATGACGTCGTCGTCGCTCGGATTGGCACGGATCCGCGTCGCGGTGACGCCGTCGTTCCCGCGCGCGCCGGCAAGTCCCGTCGCGGGGAGCTCGACGGCGGCGGGAGTCACGGTCAGCGTGTCGCCGTCGTCGATCGCGTGGCGGTGCAGCGACAGGCCGAAGGGGTCCGTGAATTCGGCGGTCACCGGGCCGATGACAAACTGTCCCCGCTTGCCGGAGCGGAGGTGGTACTCGTACCGGCTGGTCCCGCCGACGGCAGAGCGCGCCGGGAATCGGAATGCCGGTGATTCGCCGAACCGCGGCGGCAGGTGCTCCTCCATGATCACCTGTCCCGTGGCCGTGCCGGTCCGCGCCACGGCAAGCCGCACGGTGGTGGTGGACGAGGTTTCGACGCTGGCCGGGTTGAACTCGCGGTACACCTTGAAGCGGGGTTTGAGGACTCGGATCCCGGCGAGGGACACGAGCGGGAGGACCAGCATGAGGATGCCGAGGGTGAGCAGGTCACGGCGGCCCATCACCTGGGCCGCCAGCAGCGACACCACGCCGGCCGCCAGCAGCCCCCAGCCGCGTGTGCTGAAGAGGTGACCGGGAATCCTGTCCGTCACTGCCATGGTGGCCGCCGCCGGCTAACGCGTGTGCCGCTGGTCCGGGCCGCCGCGCTGGCCCCCGGCACGGGACGGTACAGCGGGCACCTCCTGGGCCACAGGCAGCTTGGCCAGGATGCTGCGGATGACGCTGTGCGGGGTCTCGCCTGTGCTGGCGGCCTTCCGGTCAAGGATGATCCGGTGGGCCAGGACGGCTTCGGCTACGTTCACGACGTCATCGGGGAGTACAAAGTCCCTTCCCTCCAGCGCAGCCGTGGCCTTGGCGGCCCGCAGCAACTGCAGCATGGACCGCGGGCTGGCACCGAGCCGGAGCATGGCACTTTCGCGTGTGGCACGGCCGAGGGACACCGTGTATTCCTTGACCGCCTGCGAAACATAGACGCGCTGGACGGCGGCGATCATGGCCGCCACATCGGCGGACGTGACGACGGCGGTCACCTTCGTCAGCGGCGACGTCGCCTGGTGGGTCTCCAGCATTTCGATCTCGGAGTCCTTGTCCGGGTAGCCCATGGAGATCCGGGCCATGAACCGGTCCCGCTGCGCCTCCGGCAACGGGTAGGTTCCTTCCATTTCGATGGGGTTCTGGGTGGCCACCACCATGAAGGGTTCATCCAGCTTGTAGGAGTTCCCGTCGACAGTGACCTGGTGCTCTTCCATGCACTCCAGGAGTGCGGACTGGGTTTTGGCCGAGGCACGGTTGATCTCGTCACCAATGACGATGTTGGCGAAGACGGCACCGGGCCTGAACTCGAAGAGCCGCGACGCCTGGTTGTAAATCGACACGCCGGTGACATCCGAGGGAAGGAGGTCCGGGGTGAACTGGATCCTGCTGACGGAGCAGTCGATGGTGCGGGCAAGCGTCTTCGCCAGCAGCGTCTTTCCGACGCCGGGAACGTCCTCGAGCAGCAGGTGCCCCTGCGCCAGCAGAACCGTGAGGGCCAGCTTCGCGGCCTCGGCTTTTCCGTCGATCACGGTATTGATGGCGGACAGGATGCGTTCACTGGCGGCGTGGAAAGCCTCGGCGTCCATCGCCGGAGGCTTGTGCCCGTTGAGTTGGTTTCCGACCACTCCCGCACCGCCGGGGAAGCTCTGCCCTTCCGGAAGTGCTTCATCTACTGTGGTGCGTCTGTGGGAGTCCATCGGCAGCCTTTCAGCCCTGGGTGGAAGCCTGGCACGGGTTGGCAAACAGCTGCGGCGCCCGCCGTCGGGCATTCGCCCGTATGCCTACCAGACTACTAACACAACCGCTGGACCCGACAGGGAGTTCCGGTAATTCCCGGCGGCATCCGCAACCGGGAGGGAGGCTAGGGTAGAAGGATGATCACCCCGTTGACGCCAGTTCCGTTTCGCGCGCCCGGAAGCGACGGCTCGGGCCGGCATGGCTATCCGCCGGCACCGGAGCCGCTCCCCGTCCCGGTGATGGACAACCACACCCATCTGGACTTTCCGAACGCCGACGTCAAAGTGGACATTGCCGCCGCGCTGGACACGGCCGCGTCGGTGGGCGTCCGGGGAGCCGTGCAGGTTGGCTGCGACCTTGAGTCCTCGAGGTTCACCGTCCAGGCAGTTGACCTGGATCAGCGGCTGCTCGGCGCCGTGGCCATCCACCCCAATGACGCGCCGGACTACGCCGCCCGCGGGGAGCTGGAGGACGCCCTGGCCGAAATCGAGGCCCTTGCCGCGCATCCCCGGATCCGGGCCATCGGTGAGACGGGCCTGGATTTCTTCCGCACCGAAGGAGAAGGCCTGAAGCATCAGCGGTATTCGTTCCGACGCCACATTGACATCGCCAAGCGCCTGGGCCTGACCCTGCAGATCCACGACCGAGATGCCCATGATGACGTGGTCCAGGTCCTCCGCGAGGAGGGGGCCCCGGAGCGGGTGGTGTTCCACTGCTTCTCGGGCGACGAAGAGCTGGCACGGATCTGCAACACCGAGGGCTGGTACATGTCCTTCGCGGGGACCGTCACGTTCAAGAATGCGGCCAATCTGCGCGCCGCGCTCGCCATCGCCGAGCCCACCCGGATCCTGGTGGAAACCGATGCTCCTTTCCTGACCCCGCATCCCTTCCGTGGCCGGCCCAACGCGAGCTACCTGATCCCGCATACGGTCCGGTCCATGGCCGAATTGACAAGCACAGACTTGTCCGAGATTTGCGCGCAAATAGCCCAAAATTCCCTGCGGGCGTACGGATCCTGGGACTGAACGGGCTTCTGCCCAGAGCACGTTCAGGAATACCAGGTATGCACAGAATCTTGGTTGCTTTATAACGCTTCGGTTACAGTGGATAACTATTAGCCGGGGTCGGGGAAGGCCTTCGGATAATTTCACTCAGTTCCGGGCCTGCCGAGAGGCGGGTCTGCGGAGTCCTGAGTATGGCGGCGCACACGTCTGCTGCAAACATCCGGACCATGTCCGGAGTTGCCCTGAGGGTGTTTGCGTCGGTGGGTGATGTGCGTTTTTCCCCGTGCCCGGATGGTCCTAGAGTTACGGGCAATCGTGGTCAAGTTCTTCACTTCGGACGGTAAATTCAGTTTCGTCAAGGTCGGCGCCCAGCTGGTTGTGCTTTCCGCACTCGTGCTGGGCCTGGTGGCCTTCGTAGGCAACAACAAGACAGTCACCCTCAACGTGGACGGAAAAGTAAGTTCCGTCCAGACCTTCGGGGGACAGTGGGCCAAGTGGTCAAGAGTGCCAAGGTGGAGCTGCAGGCTGCGGACCGGGTATCCCCGGCGGCGGACGCCCGCGTGGAGGATGGCTCTGTCATCAACGTCAACCTCGCCAAGGCTGTGAAGATCAGCCTCGACGGTGCCGAGAAGACGGTCAACACCACTTCGGCGAACGTCGAGGGGCTCGTTACTGAACTGGGTGTCGCCAGCGCCTCCGAGGTGTCCGCACCGAAGGACGCCCAGCTTGCCGTGTCCGGTTCCTTCGTGGCCATCTCCACCCCTAAGACAGTGAGCGTCCTCGCGGACGGCAAGGCTTCAAAAGCCACCACCACCGCGGCCTCCGTGGCTGAGGTCCTCAAGGAGACCGGGGTTGCGGTTGGTGCCGCCGACCGCGTCTCCCAGCCCGGAAACGCCCATGTCGTCAACAACATGGTGATCAAGGTTTCCAGGGTTGATGCCTCGAAGACGGCGGCCACTTCCGAAGAGGTTCCGTTCGAAACCCTGAGCTCCGAAAGCGCCGACATGTTCGTGGGCGAGAAGAAAGTCACCCAGGCCGGCGTGCCCGGCAAGGTGGACAAGAACTTCAAGCTGGTGCTGGTTGACGGCCGCGAAGCCTCCCGGACCCTCGTCTCCGAGACCGTTTCCGTCCAGCCGGTGACCGAAAAGGTCACCGTCGGCACCAAGGAAAAGCCCAAGGCGGAAGCGGCGGGTGCAAATACCGGAGCGTCAGCGCCCGCCATGATGAACGAAGCCATGTGGGACAAGATTGCCCAGTGCGAATCCACCGGCAACTGGTCCATCAATTCGGGCAACGGCTACTACGGCGGACTGCAGTTCGACATCCAGACCTGGGTTAGCGCCGGCGGCGGTGCCTATGCACCCAATGCCAGCCTCGCGACCAAGGCCCAGCAGATCGATATCGCAAACCGCGTATACGCGCAGCGCGGTCTTTCGCCCTGGGGCTGCGGCTGGGCAGCAAGCAGCTAGCAGCCGTCCCACAGTCCAACACCCCTCGCGGCAGCTGACCACCGCCAGCAGGGAACTCTGAGGGTAATCAAAGGCCGGGTCCGGACCGCCGGACCCGGCCTTTGCCGTCCCTGAAGAGGCGCTTCGCCGGCGCGGCCGGCGCAGGCCGACGGGATAGGATACCTAGGTGACTGAACCGACCCCCGCCGCCCCCGGCACCGCGCCCGCACCCCTGCTGGGCGCCTCCGATGTCCGCCGGCTCGCCGAGGAGGTCGGGGTCCGCCCCACAAAAACGCTCGGCCAGAACTTTGTCATCGACGGCAACACCATCCGCAGGATCGTTGCCGCGGCGGACATCCACGCCGATGAGACCGTACTCGAGGTCGGTCCCGGGCTGGGGTCCCTCACGCTCGGACTGCTGGACGCCGCCAAGTCTGTTGTCGCCGTCGAAATCGACCCGGTGCTGGCCGGAAAACTGCCGGACACCGTGCAGCAGTGGCGCCCCGACGCCGCCAAGGATTTCCACCTGGTGCTGGCGGACGCCATGAGGGTGACCGAACTGCCCGTTGAGCCGACAGCGCTCGTGGCGAACCTTCCCTACAACGTGGCGGTGCCGGTGGTGCTCCACCTCCTGCAGCACTTCCCGAGCCTTCGGCACGGACTGGTCATGGTCCAGGACGAGGTGGCGGACCGGCTGGCTGCCGGTCCCGGATCCAAGACCTACGGAGTGCCGTCGGTGAAGGCAGCCTGGTACAGCAGCATGCGCAAGGCCGGCGTGATCGGCATGAATGTCTTCTGGCCGGCGCCGAAGATCCATTCCGGGCTCGTGGCCTTCACCCGCCGTGAGCCGCCGGTGACTTCGGCCACCCGCGAACAGGTATTCGCAGTCATCGACGCCGCTTTCGCGCAGCGCCGGAAGACCCTGCGGGCAGCACTTGCCGGCTGGGCCGGAAGTGCAGCGGAAGCTGAGAGGTGCCTGCGGGCCGCGGGTGTGGATCCCACCGCTCGGGGTGAAGTGATCGATATCGCAGCGTTCGCACGCATTGCCGAAGCCCGCCAGTCGGCGCTGGGTTGAGTCCGGACAGAGCTTCCGCTTTCCGCGTCACCGTCACCTCGCATGGTTGGAGCCGGACACCGCCATGCCATAGCTTGTACTCATGAACGCAGTGAGAGGGCGCTTTGCCGCGAGGACGGTCCGGGTCAAGGCGCCCGGCAAAATCAATGTCTCGCTGGATGTGGGCCCGCTGCGTGGGGACGGCTACCACTCCGTTGCCAGTGTCTACCTCGCGGTTTCCCTCTACGAGGAAGTGGCCGCCACCAGCTCCGCCGCGGAGGGCATAACGGTAAGCATCAGCCCGGCCAGCACCCTGGACCTGTCCGACGTCGACATCCCGCTGGACGAGCGGAACCTCGCCTACCGGGCGGCCGCGATCATGGCCGACGTGTCCGAGCACTCCACCGGCGTCCACCTGGAAATCACCAAGCGCGTCCCGGTGGCCGGCGGGATGGGCGGAGGTTCCGCCGACGCGGCGGCCACCCTGCTCGCCTGCGACGCCCTGTGGAACAGCGGGCTGTCCCGGGATGAGCTGGCGCACCTGGCTGCTGAACTCGGCGCCGATGTCCCGTTTTCGCTGCTCGGCGGCACCGCCGTCGGACTGGGGGTGGGTGACGAGTTGTCGCCCGCGCTGGCCAAAGCGCAAATGGACTGGGTCCTGGTGACCGCTGACTACGGGCTGTCCACCCCGGATGTCTTCCGGACGCTGGACCGGCTCCGCCTGGCCGAGGGAGTGGCCGTCGAGGAGCCCACCGCCGTGGACCCGAAGATCCTGCAGGCGCTGCGCAGCGGCGACGCCGACGCCCTCAGCCGGGTCCTGGTCAACGACCTCCAGCGGGCCTCCATTGAATTGGCACCCGGGCTGCGGGATACCCTTGGACTCGGTGAATCCTGCGGGGCCATCGCCGGATTGGTCTCCGGCTCCGGCCCCACGATCGCCCTGCTCACGCACAGCCCGGCTGCGGCTGCCGGGCTGGCCGAAGACCTCGGCCACCACGGCCTGACCGCCCTGGCCGTCCACGGACCGGTGCACGGCGCGCGCATCATCTCCGATACGCTCCTTTAGTAGCTTTTGACCCAGGTCAGCTCCCAGCTCCTGACACCTAAAGAAATTTCCACCGAAGAAAGCAGTTCCCAGTGGCCCACCTGCTCGGCGGCGAGAACCTCACGGTCTCGTATGCAACCCGCACCGTCCTCGACGGCCTCACCCTCGGACTCGAAGAGGGCGACCGGATCGGCATGGTGGGCCGGAACGGCGACGGCAAGTCCACGCTCATGCGCCTGCTGGCGCTGCGCTCCACCCCTGATTCCGGCCGGGTGACCAAGCGCGGCGACGTCAACATCGGTTACCTCGACCAGAGCGACGTGCTCGACGGCGACCTCACCGTCGGTGCCGCCATCGTCGGCGACCAGGCGGATTACGAATGGGCACGCAACCCGCAGATCCGCGAGGTCATGGGCGGGCTCGTCTCCGACGTCGACTGGCACGCCAACGTCCACGCCCTGTCCGGCGGGCAGAAGCGCCGCGTGGCCCTTGCCAAGCTCCTCATCGAAGACCACGACGTCATCATGCTCGATGAGCCCACCAACCACCTCGACGTCGAGGGCGTGGCCTGGCTGTCGCGGCACCTGAAGACCCGCTGGCGGGCCAACCAGGGCGCGTTCCTCGTGGTCACCCACGACCGCTGGTTCCTTGACGAAGTCTGCAACAAGACCTGGGAAATCCACGACGGCATCATGGACCCCTTCGAGGGCGGCTACGCCGCGTATGTCCTGGCCCGCGCCGAACGCGACCGTTCGGCATCGGTCATGGAAGGCAAGCGCCAGCAGCTCGTCAAGAAGGAACTCGCCTGGCTGCGCCGCGGAGCCCCGGCCCGCACTGCCAAGCCCAAGTTCCGCATCGAGGCCGCCAACGCCCTGATTGCCGACGTCCCCGAACCGCGCGACTCGATGGCACTGAGCAAGATGGCTACGGCACGCCAGGGCAAGGACGTGCTGGACCTCGAGAACGTCACCCTGGACTTCCTGGGCGGCGAGCCCGGGCAGAAACTCTTCAATAACATCACCCTCCGCCTCGCGCCGGGGGAGCGGCTGGGGCTGGTCGGCGTCAACGGCGCCGGCAAGACCACCCTGCTGAAGCTCCTCAACGGCGAAATCCAGCCATCTTCCGGCAAGGTCAAGCGCGGCAAGACAGTTGTCACCGCCGTGCTGACCCAGGAGGTCAAAGAGCTCGACGACGTTGCGGACCTGCGCGTCATCGAGGTCATCGAGCGGGAAAAGCGTTCCTTCAACGTGGGCGGCAAGGAATTCAGCGCCGGCCAGCTCGTTGAACAGCTTGGCTTCACCAACGAGAAGCAGTGGACCCCGGTCCGTGACCTTTCCGGCGGCGAGCGCCGCCGCCTCCAGCTCCTGCGCCTCCTCGTGGGCGAACCGAACGTACTGATGCTAGACGAACCGACCAACGACCTCGACACCGACACCCTGGCCGCCGTCGAAGACGTCCTGGACGGCTGGCCCGGCACACTGGTGGTGGTCAGCCACGACCGCTACCTGCTGGAGCGCGTCACCGACCACCAGATGGCACTGCTGGGTGACGGCAAGATCCGCGCCCTGCCGCGGGGCGTTGACCAGTACCTCGAACTGCGCGAGTCGGCGCTGGCCGGTTCCACGATTACCGGTGGCGGAAACCCGGTCACCGGGTCAACCGGCGGTTCGGCCCCGGCCGTTGCCGGCCCGTCCGAAGCCGAGAAGCGCGACGCACGCAAGGCCAAGAACCGGATCGACCGCCAGCTGGGCAAGCTGAAGCAGCAGGAAGACAAGATCCACGCCCAAATGACCACCGCGGCCGCCGACCCCTCAGCGGTGGGCAAGCTCGCCGAGCTGAACAAGAAGCTCAAGGACCTCGCCGAAGAACGCGAAGGCCTGGAACTCGAATGGCTGGAAGCCCTGGAAGTCCTCGGGGAGTAAGCGTCGCAGCTGGGGTGCCGGACGGCGCCCCTGCTGGGGTGCCGGACGACGGCTCTTCCGCGTCGCTTAGACACATCACATAGGGAGCGCTCCGGTCGCTGGGCGACCTGCGCGCTCCGATGTGCTGCGATGCGCTCCTTTCGGAAGAACCGCCGCCCGGCGCGGGTAGTCACCTCACCTCTGTGGAACTGTGGGCATCCCGGAACCTTCGGCAATTGCGGAAGTTGGTGATCCCCGAACGGAACTGTCGGCAATAGCGGTGCGGGGGACCTTCGCGTAGGAGCGCATCGCGAGCCATCGGGCCCCCAAGGTCGCTCAGCGACCGTTGGGCCCCTATGGCTCGTGTCTAAGCGACGGCGAAGGGCGGCTGCACTGCGAAGGTGGGCACGGACGACGGCGAAGGGCGGCTGCACCGCGTAGGTGGCCAGACTAAGCCTCGGACTTCAGCTCGGGTTCCTTCTCCAGGCCGGTGAGGCCGTTCCAGGCGAGGTTCACGAGGTGTGCTGCCACGGCGCGCTTGTCCGGCTTGCGGCTGTCCTGCCACCACTGCCCGGTCATGGCCACCATCCCCACCAGCATCTGCGCGTACATGGCACCGTCGGCAGCGCTGAATCCGCGTCGGGCGAATTCGTCGGACAGGATGTGCTCCACCCGGGCGGTGACGTGGGAGAGCAGCGTGGAGAAGGCCCCCTCGGGCTGGGACGGCGGCGCGTCGCGCATCAGGATCCGGAAACCGTCCGTGCGGTCCTCAATGTATGTCAGGAGCGCCAGGGCGGCACGCTCCACCTGGACCCGGGGCTTGGCCTCATCCGTGATGGCATCGTTGATGGCCGCCAGCAGGATCCGGAACTCGTACTCCACCACCTGGGTGTAGAGGCCTTCCTTGGATCCGAAGTGCTCATAGATCACCGGCTTGGAGACACCGGCAGCGGCGGCAATCTCCTCGATCGTGGTGCCGTCCAGGCCGCGGATGGCGAACAGGCCGCGCCCGATTTCGATCAGCTGTGAGCGGCGCTGCGGCCCGGTCATCCGTGACCGGGGAACGTATCCGGCAGCTCTGGCGGGCCTGCCCGGAAGGTTTGCGGCACCGTCGGGTGCACCGTTGATCTTGCTCACCGTCCAATCATGCCTTAACGGGAATGCCTTGGGAGGGGAGCCCCGAGTCGCAAGTGCGCCGACCTTCGTGGCAGAATTGGTTCTCGTGCCGCGGGGCTTCGGGTCCGGGCACGGTCCGCCCTGGTGTAATGGCAGCACCCCGGCCTTTGGAGCCGTGGAGTATAGGTTCGAATCCTATGGGCGGAACTGCCGCTGTTGACGGGTGACGTATCCGGATCAGGCTGGCAGGGTGTGAAAGTGCGCGCAACTGAGATCCACCAAGCAAGGAGAGCCTGTACGTGAGCCCCGAGACAACCGGCCCGGCCGCCGTCATCGTCCTAGCTGCAGGTGCGGGTACCCGGATGAAGTCCCGGACCCCCAAGATCCTTCACGAAATCGGTGGCCTGTCGCTTGTCGGCCACGCCCTGCGGGCAGCCCGCACCATTGATCCCCGGCGGCTTGCCCTGGTGGTCCGCCACGAACGCGACCTTGTGGTGGCCCACGTTTCCCGGCTCGACCCTGCAGCCCTGATTGTGGATCAGGATGAAATCCCCGGCACCGGACGTGCAGTGCAGGCGGCGCTGGAAGCGCTCGACGCCGGTGGCCCGCTGGGCGGCACCGTGGTGGTCACGTACGGCGATGTGCCGTTGCTCTCCGCGGAGCTGCTGGCCGAACTGGTCCTGATCCATGAGCACGAACGCAATGCGGTCACCGTCCTCACCGCCGTCCTGGACGACGCCGCCGGCTACGGACGCATCCTGCGCGCCGCAGACGGCACCGTCACCGGAATCCGTGAGCACAAGGACGCGTCCGATGAAGAACGCGGAATCCGGGAGATCAACTCCGGAATCTACGCGTTCGACGCCGCCGTCCTGCGTGACGCCCTGGCCCACGTCACCACCGACAACGCCCAGGGCGAGATGTACCTCACCGACGTGCTTGGGCTGGCGCGCTCTGCCGGGGGCCGCGTGGCCGCGGTTGTCACCACCGACCGCTGGCAGGTTGAGGGCGCCAACGACCGCGTCCAGCTCTCAGCCCTCGGCGCCGAACACAACCGCCGCACCGTCGAAGCCTGGATGCGCGCGGGAGTAACCGTTGTGGACCCGGCCACCACCTGGATCGACTCCACAGTGACACTGGCGGAGGACGTCCGCATCCTGCCCAACACCCAGCTGCACGGCACCACGACGGTGGCGCGCGACGCCGTCGTCGGCCCCGACACCACGCTGACCGACGTTACTGTCGGCGAAGGCGCCAAGGTGACCCGGACGCACGGCTCCGGTTCCACGATCGGCGCGAACGCCAACGTGGGTCCGTTCACGTACCTCCGCCCGGGCACGGTGCTGGGGGAGACCGGCAAGATCGGCGCGTTCTACGAGACGAAGAACGTCACGATCGGCCGCGGCTCCAAGCTGTCACACCTCGGCTACGCCGGCGATGCGGAGATCGGCGAGGACACCAACATCGGCTGCGGCAACATCACGGCCAATTACGACGGCGAGAACAAGCACCGCACCGTGATCGGCTCGGGCGTGCGCACGGGCTCCAACACAGTGTTCGTTGCTCCGGTCCGGGTGGGCGATGGCGCCTACAGCGGTGCCGGCGCAGTGATCCGCCAGGACGTTCCCGCGGGCGCGTTGGCAATCTCCGTGGCCAAACAGCGGAACGCAGAAGGCTGGGTCGTCTCGCACCGCCCTGGCTCCATCTCAGCAGTACTGGCCGAAGCCGCGGGGGCAACGGCGCCGGTCAGCGAAACAGCCGCGGCACAGCCGCCCCTGGATTCCCCAAGCACCCCGGCACCTACAGAAGAAGGCACGCAATCATGACCGAAATTACGGCACGCGGCGAGAAGAAACTGGTTCTCGCCGCTGGGCGGGCACACCCCGAGCTTGCGCGGGAGATCGCCAAGGAGCTGGGTACTGAACTGCTGCCGGTGGATGCCTACGATTTTGCCAACGGGGAGATCTACGTGCGCGCCGGAGAAAGTGTCCGCGGCACCGACGCTTTCGTGATCCAGGCCCACCCGGCACCGCTGAACAACCACCTCATGGAACAGCTGATCATGATTGATTCGCTGAAGCGGGCATCCGCCAAGCGCATCACCGTGGTGTCGCCGTTCTACCCCTACTCCCGCCAGGACAAGAAGGGCCGCGGCCGCGAGCCGATTTCCGCCCGCCTGGTGGCGGATCTGTACAAGACCGCCGGTGCCGACCGCATCATGAGCGTTGACCTGCACACCTCGCAGATCCAGGGATTCTTCGACGGCCCCGTGGACCACCTCATGGCCATCCCGCTGCTTGCTGACTACATCCGCACCCGCGTCGCCGCGGACAACATCACTGTGGTTTCGCCGGACACCGGCCGCGTGCGCGTGGCCGAACAGTGGGCCGAGCGCCTCGGCGGTGCCCCGCTGGCGTTCGTCCACAAGAGCCGCGACCTCACGGTTCCGAACCAGGCCGTGTCCAAGACCGTGGTGGGCCAGATCGAAGGCCGCACCTGCGTGCTGATCGACGACATGATCGACACCGGCGGAACCATTTCCGGGGCCGTCCAGGTGCTCAAGAACGCCGGCGCCAAGGATGTCATCATCGCTGCTACCCACGCCGTCTTCTCCGACCCGGCCGCCCGCCGGCTCTCCGAGTCGGGCGCCCGCGAGGTGGTGGTCACGGACACGCTGCCCATTCCGGCCGACAAGCGCTTCCCGCAGCTGACAGTGCTGTCCATCGCGCCGCTGATTGCACGCGCCATCCGTGAAGTGTTCGACGACGGATCCGTCACCAGCCTGTTCGACGGCAACGCCTGACTTCCGCAGCGTGGCTGGCCGGTAACCTGGCCGGCCGGCGTCGGGCCCGTTTTCAGTACCGGGCCCGACGCTGGTAAGCTGTTCAACGAAACCTTGGCGAGGGAGAGCACTGGAGAGCCGGAGGTACGGGAAACCGTATCCACGGAAAACCAGGGCAGGTCTCCGTTATCGACTGGGTCTGAACCTCCCTTCTTGAAGGGCCGCCTACGGGCCGCCCGGCGTTGAAGGTCGCAACAGACCTCCGCCCTTGCTGAACACCGTTTAGTCTTCAAGGAGAAACACATGTCTGAGCAGAAGCTCGCAGCAGAAGTACGCACCGAATTCGGCAAGGGCTTCGCCCGCCGCGCCCGCATGGCCAACCTGATCCCGGCCGTCATCTACGGCCACGGCGCCGAGCCGATCCACATCACCCTGCCGTCCAAGGCCACCACCCTGGCCGTTCGCACCGCCAACGCCCTGCTGACCCTGGACATCAACGGCGAACAGCACCTGGCCCTGGTCAAGGACATCCAGCGCAACCCGATCAAGCAGATCATCGAGCACCTCGACCTGCTGACCGTCCGCACCGGCGAGAAGGTCACCGTTGACGTGCCCGTTCACCTGACCGGCGAACTGGCTCCGGGCAACGTGTACAACCAGGAAATGACCACCGTGTCCCTCGAGGCCGAGGCAACCCACCTGCCCACCGCCGTCGAGGTCAGCATTGAGGGCCGCACCGCCGGCGAGCACATCCACGCTTCCGACCTGGTCCTGCCGAAGGGCTCCGTCCTGCTGGCCGACGCCGAGGCTCTCGTCGTTCACATCTCCGAGGCCACCGAGGTCTCCGAGGAAGCGGCTTCGGCCGACACCACCGAAGGATCCTCGGTCGCCGCCGAGTAGTTCCGACGAATTCTCCGGCGGCCGGGTCCCTTTGGGGCCCGGCCGCCGTCGTCTCCGGCGCCGCGCGCCGCTCCGGAGCCAGCATCCCCCCTGCGCCGAACCGCGCCGGCTTCCCCGCCTAAGGCGTCCCGCCCTGACTTGGCCCACCGAAGGACTGATCCATGACTGACACCTGGCTGATCGTAGGGCTTGGCAACCCCGGCACCGAATACAGCAACAACCGGCACAACGTCGGCCAGATGGTGCTGGACGAACTGGCGCGCCGGATAGGCGGCAGCTTCAAGGTGCACAAAGCGCGGGCACACGTCCTGGAGGGCCGTTTGGGCATCGGCGGCCCCCGTGTTGTGCTGGCCAAGCCCATGAGCTACATGAACGTCTCGGGCGGACCCGTGTCGGCGCTGGCGAGGTTCTACGACATCGGTGCCGACCGGGTGGTTGCGGTCCACGACGAAATCGACATTCCTTTTAACACAGTCAAGCTGAAGATCGGCGGCGGCGAAGGGGGCCACAATGGCCTCCGCGACATTTCGAAGGCCCTGGCCACCAAGGACTATCTGCGCGTACGCGTGGGGGTGGGGCGTCCGCCCGGCAGGATGGACACCGCAGACTTCGTCCTGAAGGACTTCGCCACCGCCGAGAAGAAGGAATTGCCGTTCCTGCTGGACGACGCGGCGGATGCGGTGGAAACTGTGGTCAGGGACGGACTCCCTGCCGCGCAGCAGAAATTTCACACCGCTGCTCAGTGACTCGTTTCTGCGCCGGGGGAGGGAGCCTGACGAACACCCAGGCAATTGGTTAACCAATTCAATTTAGCCGCCTAATTGTTTAGTCATATCTGCTATGGTAATTTTCAGATTCAAGGTCTTGATGCCTCGTTTGGCGGCATCGGAAAACTTAACACCCGACGGCTCACCCAAGTCGCATCAGCTGGAGCCACGAAGGTAGCGTGATCGATCGTGTTTGCATCACACGGCTCTGAACATGGGGGGCTGCTGGAGACTGAACGCCGGGGCATGGGCGCCTCAGAGCGGCGTAAGTGGTCGTCGTTGGTGCGGCAGGACGTCCAGGCCTCAGTTGTTTCCGTCCTTCGGGAGAGCGACCTTCACGGCGTCGTTGTGGTCGGTGCGCAAGGCGTCGGCAAGTCCACCTTCGCGCGGGCCGTCGAGGCCAAACTCGTGGCGCAGACGCATATTATCCACCTTCACGGAACCACCACGGATCCTGCAATTCCCTTTGGGCAATTGGCGTTCCTGGTTGCCCGGTTGCCGGGGCATTCCCTTGAATCAGCCGGCGAAATTGTGCACGGCATTTCCCGCCTGATACGGGAAGACGCCGCCGGACGTCCGGTCCTGGTGGTCCTGGAAGATCTGCCGTCAATCGACAGCATGAGCACGGCAGTCCTCATGCAGCTCATCCTGAGTGGTGCCGCCAAGATCATGGTCACCGTCCGGAACGTTACGGACATGCCCGAAGACCTGATTCGGCTACTCCGCAACAAGTCGCTGGAGGAAGTGCGGCTCGAGGTCTTCTCGCGCGCGGAGGTCGGCAAATTGCTTGCGGGAGTCCTGGGGCGCCCGGTGACGGCCACGGCAGCAAGTTCCCTGTACGCGGCCAGCGGCGGAAATCCCCTGGTGCTGCAGGCCATTGTTATCGAGCAATTGCGCTCCGGTAACCTCCACCTCGCCGGGAAGGTATGGGCACTCAAAGGCGGAATTAACCTCGCGGAAGCGGACGCCCTCGTGGACCTTGTCCGGTCCAGACTGGCCAGGGAGACCCCGAAGGTCAGAGAGGGGCTGGAGTGGCTTGCCCTGATCAGGCGCGTTCCATTGTTCGTCCTTATGGACGTCCTCGACCCCGCAGTGGTGGCGGACCTGGAAAAGGCCGGTTACCTGCAGGTTGCTGAAACAGGCCGGCGCTGGGTCAGCCTGAAGGACGAATACGTCGGCGAAGTCATCCGGGGCTGGATGGACCTGCCCAGGCGCAAGGAACTGCACCGGCTGGTGGACAGGGTGGTCGGTGCCACCCCGGCCGAGATGGACGTCGAGGAACTCCTCGGCTACGTTGCCTGGACGCTTGACTGCGGGGAGCCCGTGGAGCCGGCCTTTGCCCTGGCCGCTGCCGCCGCGGCGAACCGGCTTTTCGACCCGATGTTCGCCCTTGAGTCGTTGGCGCAGATCCGCATCGAAGACCCGTACTGGGCCGAAGCGGCCCAGCAGAGGGCCGCCGCCTACATGACGCTCGCCGAGCACGAATCGGCAGTCGCCGTGCTCGAGGACGTCACTGCCGAGCAACTGTCGGAACTCCCGGCGGCCGCCTACGCAAACTACATTCTGGACTTCTGCAGTTCGCTGCTGTGGATCCACGGCGGTTACGGCAGAATCGGCGGGATACTTTCGACGGCCCGGCACGAACTGGCCCGCCGGGAGAGGGCCTCCATCGGCAACGAAACCCCAGCCGACTTCGCCCGCGCCCATGAGCTGATCCGCCTCGCCGAATTCGAACAACTGGTCCACCAAGGCGATTACGAAGCCGTTGCCGAAGACCTGGAACGGGCTTACAAGGAAGAGGGCGATCCGCTTTACGTCCTGAATTGCGGCTGCCTGCTGACCATGGCATGGGCCATCCTCGGCAGGGAAGCGGACGCAGTCGCCCTGGCGGCCGAAGTCCAGCAAAAAATGGAACAGTCCAACGCCGTTCCCGGAATGCTGAGCTGGCGGGCTGAAGGGTTGTTCGCTGCCCTCCTTTGCAGCGGCCAGTGGGAAGACTGCGTCCGGATCCTCACGGAGGCATTGGACCAGAAGCCCAAGATCATGCAGTACCTCGGCGGGGCAGCGGAACTTGCGTTGGGAGTGGCATACACGTACGCCGGAAGGGCCGACCTGGCGATTGACACGCTGCTCGGCGCCCAGGCCCAGCTGGAGATCCGGCGGAGTTACTATGGCCCGTCACTTGCCTGCTCCGCCTTGGCCTTTGCGTACGCCCAGGCAGGCGACATCCAGGAGTCGCGCAACTTCCTGGACCTGGCAGCCCAGGAGGACCAGCACGTCGCGTGGTTCACCTCCTGGATGGCAGATTTCTGCGTCCGGATGGCCAAGCGCTGGCTCAAGGACCCGGGCGCCAAGCAGAAGCTGATCGAGTCCGCGCACGAAGACATTTCCAAGGGTCGGACAACCACTGCATCCATCAGCCTGTTTGGTGCTACCGTGCATGGAACGGAGGAAGAGCTGATCCTGCTGACCGAGGTTTCCTCCCGAAGGCAAGGAAAAATGGCCGGAGTGAACCGTCTGGTCGGGGAGGGGAGTAGAAAGAAAGACGCCAAAGTCCTGCTTCAGGCGGCGGCCCTGGCCCATGAACTCCACCTCGACGCCGTGGAGTCACGGTGCGTAGTGCTGGCACTGGATATCGCCAGGGAAAAAGGGGATTCCCAATCCGCACGGGCAGCCCAGCACCGTCTGGACCGGCTGGTGGAGACACTGCCGGTGCTGCCGCTGATGCCGCACACGGTGGGACCGGAACTGACTGAACGGGAACGGCAGGTCGCCAGGATGGCCAGCCAGGGCTTGAGCAACAAGGAGGTTGCCAACCGACTGCAGCTTTCCATTCGTACTGTGGAAGGCCATCTCTACCAAATCTTCACGAAAATGGGGATTTCATCGAGGAGTGAGCTTGAAGGATCCGCTCAAGTCTGACGGGAAGTCCCAGGTGCGCCCGCGCGCCGGAGCCCAGCGCCAGGATACCGGTGAGCCCTGGATAGACCGGGGTGACATGCTGATCTCAGTAAACGATGCCCTGGCCTCGGACGACTGCTGGGCCGTGTTTGTGGTGGGAGAGGCCGGGCTCGGAGCGTCCTCGCTGCTCGCCCAGCTAAACAACGCCAGGAGCGGCAACACGGCGGTCATGACTGTCCACGGAAGCCCGTCCCTTGCGCCGGTTCCCTATGGGGCGCTGTCACCATATCTGGCTGATCTCTCGGTGGAGGATGTCACGTCCAAAGTTGCCGTGCTGAGGGAACTGTGGACGCACCTGGAAGCCGCCCGAAAGAACCCGGGACCCGCCTTGCTGCTCGTGGATGATGCCCACGACCTCGACACCGCGACCGCGGAGATGATCTCTGAGCTCGTCCAGGCCGGATGGGCCAAGCTCGTAGCCACCTGCATCCCCCGTCCCGGCATACCCCAGCCGCTGCTCCGGCTATGGCACGACGGCACCGCCGAGCGCTTCGATATTGCCCCGCTGACCCTGGAGCAAGGGCATCACCTCTGTGAGGCACTGCTCGACGGCAAAATCCTCAACAGCACGTCGCGTGAATTCTGGCAGGAAGCCGGCGGCAACACCCTGCTACTGAAGACCCTGGTCCGGGAAGCCCAGCGTTCCGGCGATCTTATCCAGCGGAACGGAATCTGGCTCAATGCCGGGTCATCCCACGTGCGCACGCTGGAGCTCACCGCCGTCGTCAAGGTCCAGCTCATGCGCATCTCGGCCGATGGCCGGGAGGCGCTGAACCTCATCGCCCTGGCCGAGCCGGTGGACAGGTCGCTGGTGGGAGAAATTGCCGGAGAACCGGCCGTCAAGGAACTGCTGGACCAGCGGCTGGTGGTGCAGTCGGTGGACAGCGAACCGACGCTCCGCCTCGTCAGCCCGGTGTACGGGGAGGTGCTGCGGCGCATCGTCCCCGCGGCCCGTAGCCTCCAGCTGCACAGGGAACTCGTGGCCCGCATGGAACTATCCACGGACAAGCCGGAGTCACTGCTTCGCATGGTGTCGTGGTCCCTGGACTGCGGGGCTGAAGTCCCCGGCCGCCTGCTGATCCGGGCCGCCGTGCTCGCCTGCAAGCTCTTCCAGAGCGAGACGGCCCTGCGCATCGCGTGGGCGGTCCGGGACCCCGAACTGCAACAGACCGCCCGCGCCGTGATGGCACGGTCGCATTACAACCTCGGGCACTATGACGAAGCGGCCGCCCTCCTGAACGAAAACGTGGACGCCGTCAACGGAGTCAGCCACATGGTCTTCAACAGCCTGCTGAGGTCGGCCACGCGGACAGCGCTTGGACATCCCGCCTCGGAAATCGCCGGCGACGCCCGCCGGCTCCGGCAATGGGGAGAAGAAGAAGCCGCGGCCAAGCCCGCGGAGGCACCCGGCATCCTCGCCGCCACGGCCCACCGGGCATCCCTCGTGGAGCTCATGGCCCTCTCTTTGCAGGGCGACTACCGGCGGATGGGCCCCCTCCTCTCGGACCTGCTGGACCCGGGTGTCCCACTCGATGAACCCGACGGCGCCGTTACCCGTTCCATGGCCATGGCACTGCAGGCCGAGCGGCTTTGTGCGCTGGGCTATCCGGTGCAGGGCCGCCAACTCGCCGTGGATGCCTCCAGCCAGGCGCAGTCTCCCGACAACGACATCTTCTTTCTTCCGGAGTTCATCGTGGTCCGCCTGGTCGCCTGCGACCTTGCCGCCGGGGAATGGGCCGAGGCGCACCAGCTCCTGGACGGGTATGCGGAGACCTCCTTCGGCTCCGCCATGGTGTCCTTCAGCGGAGCCGCGTACGTCGTGATGGGGTATGTCGCAGTCCGGCAAGGCAAGCTTGCCGACGCCTTCGAGCTGCTGACCACCGGCCTCGAAGCCCTCCGTGACAGCGACCCCCAGCAGATGTTCCGCTTCTGCGCGGCGATGGCCTACTACGTTGCGGCCGCCCAGGGACAAAAGCAGGAGGCCGAACGGCTGCGGTCCGACTACGAGGCCTGGGGCGAGCGCGGCATGCACCTGGTCACCGCGCACGCCCGTGCCTTCCTGGCTGCCGGCGACGAGCACCTGCGCGGCGACGGAACCGGAATCGCGGCACTGCACAAGAGCGCCGAGCATGCCTCGGAACAGGACGCCCTTTTCCTGGAGCTAAACGCGCTCGCCTTGGCCCTCGGCCTGGGCGACACCACCAGGCTGGAACGGTTGGCAGCCGTCGCCGGCGTCGTGGAAGGGAAGTGGGCTGCGGCCCTGGCGGAATACTGCGCCGCGCTGTCCGACGGCGGGGCCGAACTCTACCTCCGCGCGGGGGATGCACTATTCGCGGCCACAGCATTCCAGCTGGCCTCGGACGCCTATTCGGCCGCGATGACCTTCGTGGACCGCAGCAGGAACCGGGACCTGGCCGCGCTGGCCCGCTCCGGCATTGCCCGGTGCAACGAGGAGCTGGGCCATGCCGGCAGCGAGGCGCAGCCGGACACCGTAGCCCCCATCCTGACCAAACGGGAACAGATCATTGTCGGACTCGCTGCAACCGGCCTCAGCGACCGCATGATCGCGGACAAGCTGCAGATCTCGGTCCGCACCGTGGAGGGACACCTGTACCGCTGCTATCTGAAGCTTGGCATCGCGGGACGTGACGAGTTGGCGGGGGCTGCCGGGCTCGGAGGGGACGCAGCAGTATCAGGCAACGCGCCACCCCGGCGATAGGTACCTGGCCCGCAGGGCGCTACTCGCAAAACGGGCCCGGGGTCCCGGCACGTCAGCTTGTTAACTAGTTTTTGTGGCGGCTCAGGTGTTGATTCCGCCCGTTCGGTCCGGCCAATCCGGCCCCCTGCGTACATTCGCGGGGTGATCGAGGGTACCTGCCTTCCAAGTGCAGGTATGAGTAACGGGCAAAATCGAGTACTCACTACTGGTGCCCGGGGGCGTGCCAGCTGGTTAATTTGGGTTACCAGGAATCGCTCTTAAATACAGAGGTCTCGCTCATGTTGACAGCCGATAACGTGGCCAGTTCACACGCCACCAGGTCCGCCGGAATGACACGGGGCGCTGCATGGCCTTTGATCGGGCGGAAACAGGCTGTCAGCGATATCACCAGGGCCCTGGCCGAGTCCACCGGGGGAGTACTCGTAACCGGAACCTCGGGCACCGGCAAGACCTTCCTCACCACCCACGCCCTCAAACAGTTCCGCGAGGATTCCCTGGTGGTGACGCTCCGGTGCAGCGCAGCATTGTCCCGCTCACCCTATGGAGCACTCAACATGCTGTTGGGCGACCTTGAGCCCGGGTACCTGAACCACCCTGTGCTTGTGCTGTCCGGACTCATGCGGCTGCTGCGTGAACGCGCGAACGGGAAGACGGTGTACCTGTTCGTCGATAACGCCGGCGAAGCCGACGAACTCACCGCCGTGACTATCGCCCAGCTTGCCCGCAACCGCGCGGTGCGCCTGGTCCTGACGTGTGCGGATCCGCTGCGGTTGTCGGCCGAGATTTCGGGTCTTTGCGACGGCGGCTTCCTCACACGCGTGAACCTCGAACCGTTGTCCTTCCGCGAAGCCGTCAGCTGGCTGGAGGAAGGGCTCAGCGCCAAAGTTTCGCATTCCGCCGTGCAGTCGCTGTGGGCCGCGAGCGACGGCAATCCGCACTACCTGAAGATGCTCGCGATGGAGCTCGCAGATTCAGGTTCGCTCGTGCTTCGCGACGGCGTGTGGGTCCTCACGGCAGGGCATCACATTCACGGGCGGGCGATCACAGACCTCATCGCCACACGGCTGGGCCGGATGGGCGAGGCGGACCGCCGGATCCTTGAGATCCTGTCGCTGGCAGAAACATTGCCCCTGGATACGCTGCTCCTGCTCGTTGAAGCTGATGACGTGGACGCCCTTGAAGAACGCGGCGTGCTGGCGGTCGAAGACTCCCTGCCCCGCCGGGTCAGGATCCAAAGCCAACTGGTGGCTGATGTGGTGCGCGAAAACGTCCCGCCGGGACGCAGCAACGAGCTGCGCGAAATGGTTGTCGCCGCAGCGGACCCTGCGCTCCGGACACCGGCAACGGAACTGCCGTTCGCAGTCTGGGCCCTCGACTGCGGGGCGGTGCTGCCGGCAGGGGGCGCCCTTTCGGCAGCGAGGCTGGCCAACCGCCGACTGGACGCCGCGCTGGCCCTGCGGTTTGTGCGCACCATCGAGGGACACGAAGGCCTGGCTGCCGCAGTCACAGAGGAAGTGGCGGCCCTCATGACCCTCGGGGAGGTGGACGAGGCCCTGGACGTCGTCCGCCGACATCGCAAGGCATCACGGGGGGACCCCGCGCTGGCGGAATGGATCGGGCTTCTGCTGGCAGAGAGCTCGGTTTTCCTTGCCACTCCGGAGGCATGGCACGAGGCCCCGGACTCCCTGGCCCGGGCCAGGAAGGTCCTTTATGAGGAAATCACAGGACCCGCGGCCGAACTGTCGGGACCGGAGCTCAGGCGTATCCGCGAACAGCTGACCCTGGCCGAGGCGGAAGCGGCAAGCTACACCGGCGCCTACCCGGAACTGGCCTCCAGCCTTGTCGAGGTGCTCGACAACACGGAATTCCACAGCGCGGAATTCCGCCTGCAGGCAGGCAGCTGGCTGTGCGAAGCCTGGGCGGTGACAGGCCGCCAATCCGATGCGGCTGAGCTCGCCGAACAACTGAAGCTGCAGTGCCTGCGGCCGGAAATCCCCGTAGCCATCGCCCAATCCGTGATCTCCCGGCTCCGGTTCGCCTATCTCATTGCCGGCCGATGGGACGAAGCGACCGAAACCCTGCCGACAGAGGACTGGCTCCCTTCCTCCGTGATCTACCGCCGGTTCAGCGCCACCGAAGTACCCGAAGCGATTAGCGCCTGCATGCAGGGCCGGGGACGCGACGGCCTGGACCTGCTCGTGCCAGGCATCAGCCAATTACGGATTCAGGACAGCGACGGCGTTTTGACGCTTGCCTGTGCTGCGGCGGCCTATGCTTCGGCGTTGCAGGGCGAGCGCGAGCAGGCGATGGCCTATCTGGCAGAAACAGCCGAAGGTGCCCGACGGAAAACGTGGAAAGTGTCACGGGCGGAGGGCTACTTTACCGCGCTGGCCAGGGCAGAGCTCGAGGGCCCGCGGACAGGAATAGAGCAACTGCTGCGCCTCGCGGACGAGGACCTCGGCACCGGCACAGTCGGGCATGAGCTGCTGTGCCTCAGCTCGGCCGTCAGGCTAGGGGAATCCGCTGTGGCGCCCAGGCTCCTGGAGACTGCCGCCAACAGCCAGGGACCCTTTGCGGAACTGTGTGCGCAGTACGCGCAGGGGATCATTTCGGGTGAAGCAGACGAACTCATGGCCGCTGCGAACCTGGCGGCCCGGCTGCACAACGACAGGTTTGCCCTGGACATCGCCGAATCGGTGTTGACGCTCGACCAGGCACACCTCGAACGGAGCCTCATCCGGCAGGCCAAGCACTTGGCGGAAAGCTGCCGCAGGCGCCTGCGCACGCCCCAGGACGGAATGCACGACCGGCTTACGCTGACAGCCCGCGAACTTCAAATAGCCCAGCTGGCCGCTGCCGGAGCCAGTAACAAGAGCATTGCCGCGCAGCTGCACGTTTCGGTGCGGACCGTTGAGGGCCACCTTTACCAGATTTACGGCAAGCTGAAAATTGAAGAGCGCTTGGAGCTTCCGGTCGCCCTTGGCAGTACAGGAGATGACTAGCCATGACTGAAACCATTACGGCGGAGCGGCTGATCGGGCGCTTCGGCATAGTTGCCTCGGTTGTCGATTGCCTCTCCGACGCCAACGGCCCCGGTGCGCTCATCCTGGGCGACGCCGGCATCGGCAAGACCGCGCTCACCAACGAAGTGATACTTGAGCTCGGCAACCGGATCCGGCCCTTCTACGTCTATGCCGGTCCATCGCTGTCCGAGGTTCCCTACGCAGCCCTTGCGCCCCTGCTGACCGCCCTGACACCCGGCCAGACAGACCAGCCCCGTGCCGTTCTGAAGGCACTGGTGACCGAACTGAACCCGGACGGCCACCGGGACCAGTCGCAGGCCGTGCTGGTGGTGGAGGACGCACAACACCTGGATGACAGCAGCGCCGCCGTCATAGCGCAGCTGGCCGCCGCGGAAGCCGCCAGGGTTGTCCTGCTCTGCCGGCCGCACCCTTCGCCGCCGCCGGAGGTGCTGGCAATGTGGTCGGAGGGGCTGGTGGACCGCTTCGAGCTGCAGCCACTGACCACGAATGAGGTCGATGAGCTTTGCGCCCGGGTTCTGGGCTCGCCGCTCGTGCCCAGTGCCAGCGCGGTCCTGTACAGGTCCTCGGGTGGAAACCCGATGTTCCTGCTGGAGCTGATAGCCCATGCCAGGAGCCGGGGCCACCTATTGCGCCGAAACGACACCTGGGTGCTCGTGGGCGAGCCCGGAGCGGCCACAGTCCGGCTGATGGACCTGGTCAGGAACCAGATCATGCAGCTGAACCCGGCCCAGCGGCAGGCTTTGGAATCAGTGGCGCTCGCTGAGGCGATCCCCCTGAGCGTTCTGCAGCGCGCCAGTGACAGTCATGCGGTGGACGAACTCAAGGAGCTGCAGTTCATCGCGATCTCCGCCGACCCCGCCCGCCACGTCCGCCTGGCACAACCGCTGATCGGGGAAGTGATCCGGCAGCTGGTCCCGACGGCCCGCAGTGTGACCATTCGCCGGCGTATCGTGGACCTTCTGGACTCCCGGCCTGAGACCCTGGACGGGAGGCTCCGCCACGTCACTTGGGCCCTGGAATCCGGGGCAACAGTTCCCGACGCCGATATCCTGGAGGCCGCGCAGCTGGCCAACCGCCTGTTCCTTCCCGACTATGTGGAACGCGTGGTGGGCGCCATCAGGGAACCGTCCCTGAAGCTTGCCGCGCAGGTGGAACTGGCCCGCGCCAAGTTGTACGGGCGCGATCCGATGGGCGCGGGCCTCTGCCTCGAGGGCGTGGTGGAACGGGCAACCGATTTACGCACGGTCCGGCAGGCATCCATGCTGGCGGCGCAATTGGCCGCCGGCCAGCGCAACGGCCCCGAGGCCGTGCTCCGTGCGGCCGATGCCTGGGCTGAAGCCGTCTCCAGGCTGGAAGAGGCCGATCTGGGGTTCGACCCGGCGGAGCTGGAAACATCCCGTATTGGCAGCAGGCTGCTGGCACTGGAAGGATACCAGGCGGCGGGCCGCCATGTGGAGGCAGAACCCGAACTGCAGGAGATCTGGGAGTCCACCGACGACGACGAGTGCCGGCTGCTGGCCGGCACGCTCCTGGCTGAGTCGCTGGCCCTGACCGGACGCGCCGTTTCGGCGCTGCAGATCGTGATGGTGGTGGAAGACATTCTCGCCGCCAGCGGTGACCGGCGACTCGAGTACGCCGAGTTTGTGATGCGGCGCTACCTGCTGGCACTGCTTCATGCCGGCGAGCTCGACGTCCTGGAGCACTACCTGCAGAACCACATAGCCCAGGCCTCCAACTCGCTCATCTACTTCGGCGGGATGCTGCATCTGGCCGCAGGGACCGCAGACCTCCGCCGGGGAACAATCGGATTGGCCCTGCCGAAACTGAGCCAGGCCGCCGAGGTGCTTCGCCTTTCCGACGCCGGCGGTGACTTGCCTGACGCGCTCGCCGCCACCGCGTATTCCGCTTCCATCCTCAACAGGACCGACACCGCCAAAGCGAATGCCGACGCCTATGACGCCCTGGTTTCGGACCATCGGCACGCATCTCTCCTGGGGCGGGCCTACGCCGTCGCGGCCCGCGCCGAGCGCGTGGGCGTCTCCGCGGCCGTGTCCAAACTGATGGCCCTTGCCGATGCCGCAGAAGCCTCCGGATTCCTCAGCTATGAGGTCGAAATCCTTTCACTGGTGCTCAGGCTGGGCGACCTGACAGTTGTGCCGCGCCTTGCCAGGGCTGCGGAGGGCTGCGAAGGCCGCAGCGCGGAATTTGTGGCCGCCTACTGCCGTGCGCTGGCCGCCAAGGACGTCAACCGCCTCGTGGAAATGAGCGACGCCGCGGCACGGGACGGATTGGACCTGGCCGCCGCGGAGTGCGCGGCCCATGCCCTTCGCATTTTGGAGACCCGCGGGGACAAACCACGACAGTTCGAAGCCCAGAAGCTGGTCAAGCAGCGCAACGCCGCGCTCAACAGGTCCGGGACGTCCGCCGCGGAGATCGCGCCCGATCTGCACAAGCTGACCCGGCGGGAACAGGAAATCGCGGCGCTTGTCCAGGCCGCCGCCAGCAACCGGGAAATCGCCCTTCAACTCGGCCTTTCGCTCCGGACGGTGGAAGGACACCTGTACCGGATGTTCGCAAAACTCGGAATCAGCCACCGCGAGGACCTGGCCATGGTGGCGTATGGCGCCCGGCACGCCGGCGGTTCCGCGCCGTAACCATTTCGCTCAACAGCCACTTTTCCTGGGCCGGCCCCGGTAGAACCGGGCCGGCCCAGGGCCGCCCAGGCAGCACCTGCGTGGCCGCCCTGACGGTAGCCAGCCCCGCGCTACCTGCCGGAATTTTCCCGTGCCCTGACAGCGGCGGCGCCGCTCGGGCCACCCTGCCCCCAAACGAGTACCCATGCGAGTGGTGGGGGCTGAAGGGGCGGGTACCCGCCCGTTGCGGCCAGTGATGCACCCGCAAAGACGGGTAGAGCCCACTCGCGCCCCGGCAGGTGGTTGGTTAATACGCTGTAGCTTGTTGGGCCGCAGGCAACTATTGGGGAAAGAAGTGGGTCTTTAGATGCATCAATCAGCTGACACTTGGTTTTCGGAACTTCAGGTGGCATTCCACCCGGACCATTCCTCCATGGCGACCAGCATCCCGCCGATCGCGGGTACCCCATTCGAGCCGGCGACGACCCGGGCAGCGTCCTTTGAGACCGGGAGCTGCCATCCTTCGTCGCCGGCTTTCTTTCAAAGGGACAAATCGAATACCGGGAGGTCGGTCTAGCATGACACCGAACACCAAGCTAAAGACGCATAAGGCACCCCTGGGCAGGCCGGCCCTTTCGCCGCTTCAGGAGGAACCCAGGCAATGGCCCCAGGGCGGATCGACGGTGCCCGAACTGGAAGCGGACTCCGCTGACGCGCAGCCGGCAACCGGCGAAACCCCGGCGCAGGACCAGACGTTCACCTTCGACGTCGCGATTGTGGGACTCGGCTACGTTGGCCTTCCCACCGCGCTGGCCATCAATGCTTCCGGACGGCGCGTCCTGGGACTGGATGTTTCCGAATCCCGGCTGGCCGTCATCCGGTCCCAGCAGGCAGACCTGCTGGACTCCGACAAGGCCCGCCTGAACAGCGCCCTGGATGACCCCACGTTCATGATCAGCACTGACCTGTCATTGCTGGCCAGGGCCGCGGCAGTTGTGGTCTGCGTTCCAACGCCGGTGGACCCGTACCTCGTGCCGGATCTCGGGATCCTCCGGGCGGCATGTGCTTCCGTGGTCGAATTCGCCGTGCCCGGCCAGCTGCTGATGCTGACATCCACCACCTATGTCGGATCCACCCGGGACCTGCTGGCCGTTCCACTGGCCGCCAAGGGGCTCATCCCGGGCCGGGACGTGTTCGTGGCGTTCTCACCGGAACGCATCAACCCCGGCGTGGACGCTTTCTCCCACGAAGATGTTCCCCGGGTCGTCGGCGGGGTGACACCGGCCTGCGGTGAGGCCGCGGAGGCGTTGCTGCAGGCCAGCACCAAGCTGGTGCACGTGGTGCCGTCCGCCGATGTGGCGGAGATGACCAAACTCGTTGAAAACACCTTCCGGGCGGTGAACATCGCCCTGGCCAACGAGTTCGCGGATATCTGCCACGAGCTGGGGATGGAGGTCATGGACGTCATTGACGCAGCCTCCACCAAGCCCTACGGCTTCATGCCGTTCACCCCCGGCCCGGGCGTTGGCGGCCACTGCATTCCGTGCGACCCGCACTACCTGCTGTGGCAGCTGCGCAAAGCCAGGGTTACCGCACCCGTGATCGAGCACGCCATGGCAGGAATCGCCGGCAGGCCCCACCAGGTGGTGGAAAAGGCACGGCGCATCCTCTCGGACCGCAACCACGGCATCTCGGGCGCCCGCGTCCTGGTCCTGGGAGTGGCCTACAAGCCCGACGTCGAAGACCTCCGTGAATCTCCGGCACTGGAAATCATCGCGGAAATGATCGCCGACGGCGCCGAAGTTGCTTACCACGATCCCTGGTGCCCCACGGCTCCGGACGGTCAGGGCGGCGCCCTGGTATCCCTCGCCGATCCCACTGTGTGGGAGGCGGACCTGGTCATTCTCCATACGCGGCATTCCGTGATGGACCTCGACTGGCTGGGCGACGCACAGGCTGTGCTTGACACGACCTATCGTCTGCCCGCCGCCACCAACACCACCCGGCTTTGATTCCAGCGGCTTCGCTGGTTGTCAGAAGAAAGTAGGAGCAGTGAAAACAGCAATCACCGGCGGAGCCGGCTTCATTGGGAGTCACCTCGTGGAGCACCTCCTCGCGGCCGGAGACAAAGTCACCGTGTTGGATGACCTCTCAACCGGCCGCCTGGAAAACCTCCGGACCGTGATTGGCCACCGGGATTTTCACTTTGTCGAAGGCAGCATCCTCGACCGTGCGGCAGTGGACAAGGTGGTGGCCGGCGCTGACCGGGTCTTCCACCTGGCAGCCGCCGTGGGCGTGAACCTGATCGTGGAGCACCCGCTGGAAAGCCTGCGCACCAACATCCACGGCACCGAAGTGGTCCTGGATGCCGTCCTGGCCTCCGGCGCGAGCCTCCTGCTGGCGTCCACCAGCGAGATCTACGGCAAGAACACCTCGGACAGCCTGTCAGAGGAATCGGACCGGATCCTTGGCTCTGCCCTTAAGTCCCGGTGGACGTACGCTGCGGCCAAAGGCATCGACGAGGCATTTGCCCACGCCTACTGGCGGCAGTTTGGCCTTCCCGTGGCGATCGTGCGGCTGTTCAACACCGTGGGGCCGAGGCAAACCGGCCGGTACGGGATGGTGGTGCCGCGCCTGGTCAAGCAGGCGCTCGCCGGGGAGCCATTGACTGTCTACGGCGACGGACGCCAGACCCGGTGCTTCTCGTACGTCGGAGACATCGTCCCGGCCATCACCAGGATTTCGGAGGAGAAGTCCGCCGTCGGCAATGCGTACAACCTGGGCGGCAGCTATGAGATTTCGATCCTGACCCTCGCCCGGCGGATTGTCGAGCTGCTGGGCAGCGAAAGCCCCATCACGCTGGTGCCCTACGAGCAGGCATACGCCGACGGCTATGAAGACATGCGCCGCCGCGTGCCGAACAACGGCAAAGCCAAGGCGCTGGTGGGTTTCGATCCAAAGACCACCCTCGACCAGATCATTTTGAATGTGGCGGCTGACCACCGCCCGGTTAAAGCGCCCGATCCGCTCGGGTGGAAAGTCACGTTGGCGGCCAACTAGCCGTCCGTGAGGTGCCGCGCCGGACGGGGGGCGGCAACCGTCAAAAGTTATGTGCACCTTCGACGAAAGAGTTGAGTTCCATGACGCTTCTGCAACGCTCTACTGCGGTCTCAGAGCCCCGCCACAGGGCTGAACGGCCCCCAGGCCGGCGCAGGTCCCGCTGGCTGGCAGCCTCCACCACGGTTGCCGTCGCCGTCTCACTGTTGGGGCTCACCGCCCCCGCGGCCAACGCTGCGCCCAACACAACCATTACGCTTACCTTCGATGACGCCAACGCGGATCAAATCGCCGCTGCCGCAAAGATCAACGGGCTTGGAATGCCCGGCACGTTCTTCACACCTTCGGGTTTCATCGGTGCCACCGGATACATGACGGTGGCGCAGGTATTGGCCCTCCAGGCTGCCGGGAATGAAATCGCCGGCCACACCGTAACCCACCCCGATCTGGCTCAAATGGGGACCGACGAGGTCAAGCGCCAGGTGTGCAACGATCGGGTGAACCTGACCAACATGGGCCTGAACGTGACCAACTTTGCCTACCCGTTCGCGTCCCTGACGCCGGAGGTTCAGACCATCGTCCAAGGTTGCGGATACAACAGCGCGCGCGGCCTCGGCGACCTCGAAAGCAAAGTGGCGGGTACCGCCGGCTTCGGCTTCGCCGAGGCGGTTCCCGTCCCTGCAGCGGACCTCTATGACACCAAAGCGCCCGACGAGGTGGACAACACGTGGACCCTGCTGGACATGCAGAACCTCGTCACCAAGGCCGTTGCGAATGGTGGCGGATGGGTCCAGCTGACCTTTCACCACATCGGCGCCGGCACCGATCCAACTTCGGGCAGTGCTGATCCCCTCACCGTGTCCACGGATCTGTTCAATCAGTTCGCTGACTGGTTGGCCCAGCAGAAGGCGGCGGGCAGCATCGACGTCAAGAACGTCCGGGACGTGATCGGAGGCGCGAGCCAGCCGGTCGTCGCCGGTCCGGCTGCACCGCCGGCCGTCACCACCGGCAACCTGGTCAAGAACCCGAGTCTGGAGACCGACGGGCCAGCGGCAACCGGACTGCCGAAATGCTGGGCACAGGGAGGCTACGGCACTAACACGCGGACGTTCACGAAGGTGGCGCCCGGGCATGCCGGGACGGCAACGGCCGCCCAGCAGATGGTTATGTCCGCTTGGACGAGCGGCGATGGAAAGCTGCTGCCGACGCTCGACCTTGGCGAATGCGCCCCGAGCGCCATCGCCGGGCATACCTATCAGATGAAGGCCTGGTACAAGTCCACCGCACCGACTCAGTTTGAGCTGTATTACCGCACAGGCCTTGGCACCTGGACTTATTGGACGGCCAGCCCGTTGGCCAACGCAGCCACGGGTTGGACCCAGGCCACATTTACTACCCCGGCAGTGCCTGTAGGAGCCTCAGCAATCAGCTTCGGCCTGAACCTGATTAGCACCGGAACACTGGTCACCGATGACTATGAACTGTACGACACGGTCAGCGTCAAGACGTTCAGCGACGTCGCCACCACCAACCAGTTCTACAACGAGATCAGTTGGCTTTCGAACAACCTCATCACCCAGGGCTACCCTGACGGCACGTTCAAGCCGCTGACGTCCATCAACCGTGATGCCATGGCCGCGTTCCTCTACCGGTTGGCCGGCAGCCCGGCGGTCCCGGCCAATGCTCCGACCTTTACGGATGTGGCCCCGAGCAACCAGTTCTACAACGAAATCCGCTGGCTGGCTGCACAGGGAATCTCCACGGGATATCCGGACGGCACGTTCCGGCCCCTGGATCCCGTGAACCGCGATGCAATGGCTGCGTTCCTTTACCGGTACAACGGAAAGCCCGCAGTCCCCAGCACCGCACCGACGTTCCCGGACGTCAGCACCGGCAATCTCTTCTACAACGAGATCCGCTGGCTCGCGGCAACCGCTATCACCACCGGGTACCCGGACGGCACTTTCCGTCCGGTCCAGGCCATCACCAGGGACGCCATGGCGGCCTTTATCTACCGCTACAACCTGAACTTCCCCAAGGGAATGTAACCAGGGACAGCAACCGTTAGGGCAAAGCCCGGGCGGCTGCGCATCCGGAGGGATCCTCCGGGTGCGCAGCCGCCCGTGGCGCTGTCCGTGCCGCAGCCGCGCTAATTCAATGTTTCGGGGGATCAGAATGAAAACTCCAGCCTCCCTGTTCGTCCGTCGCCTGAACGGACTTGCAGCGGCGGCGCTAGCTGTGGCACTGGCAGCCACCGCCTGCACGCCTCCGCCGCCGGAGCAAAAACCGCAGGGCAAGTATCCCTGGCATACGAACATTGTGGCCACCACCTTCTGGGTGGGCGAAATCTTCAACCCCAACGCAGAGGACGGAAGCCAGGTCACCTCCACCTATGACTCCAGGTGGATGGGGAGCTATGGCGGCTGTGACGGGCGCATCACCTCTGAAGGATGCCAGACCGAAGCACGATCGGGTTCGAACGGCTATGCGCCAAGCGGCGTGAAGCCCAAAGAAAACCCCTTCTACCTTGACCTTCCCTATGACGACATCCACAATGCAGCCGCATTCCGCGAACGGGCCACGGTAATCCCGTGGGCCAATGACGAGGGGTACAAGGGCCAGGACACGAACAGTTCCTTCAGCTACATGAAGAACCGCTGGGTCAAAATCCGCAAGGACGGCAAGGAGTGCTACGGCCAGATCCAGGACGCGGGCCCGGGGGAATACCAGGACAAGGAATACGTTTTCGGCACCAACGACGCGCGGCCGGCCAACAAGCAGTTCAACGGCGCCGGCATGGACGTTTCGCCTGCCCTCAACGGTTGCCTCGGCTTCGGCGACCTGGACGGAGAATCGGACAAGGTCGACTGGCAATTCGTGGATCAGAAGGATGTTCCGCCTGGCCCCTGGCTGGACGTGGTCACCACCAGCCAGGTGAAGTAGCGGCCGCGGACCGGGATTCAGCCCATCCGGCCGGGAAGGCCGGAACCGAGCAGGTCCGAGAAGCGGATACTGTCCTGGTCCACTCCGCTGCAGACGAAGCTGGCGTTTTGCGCCTGCGCCCCGGACGCACAAGGGGCGTCACGGTTCAGCGACCACATCGACAGACGCTGGATGCCCAGCTCCAGCGCGTAGTCTTTGAGCCCCTTGGCCGCGTCCAGCCCGAACACCTCACCCGGCAGGTCATTGCGGCCGATCATGGGCGTTAACCCCAGCTTCTTCCACACCTGTTCCCTGCTGAGGTTCGTGCCCGCGCGCTGGTACAGTATGCTCAGTTGGTCGTGCGCGGCGCCGGCGGCTGATTTTGCCGCGTCCAGCATGCTCTGGGAGATGTCGCGGCTTGCGCCGTAGTTCATGGTCATAAGGTTGACGCCGGACAGCTGGACGCCCGCCTGGAGCATCTGTTCGACGGCGGCGATCCCGGCGTCGGTCAGGCCGCGGGGCGAGGCGGGCAGGGTAAGCCAAACGGCGAGCTTATTTCCCGACGCATTGCGGTCGCCCTGCAGGGCGGCCACAGCCTTGGCCCGTCGTTCGCCGCCTGCCGTGTCGAGGAGGTCGGCGCCCTCGAGGTCAAAATCGATGAAAGACGGATCGTAGCGTTCCACAACGTCCCGGTACGCCGTGCGGAGCTTCGACTCATCCTGGCAGGTGGTGGCCAGCTCGTTGTTCCGGGCGCCGCCAAAGGACACCGCAGCGGATCCGCCGCGGGACCGCAACACGGAAATCCGCTTGTCCAGGCCCAGCGCCGTGCCCGCCTCCGCAAGGCCGTAGCTGGCACCCCAGCTGGCGACGCAGTAGTCCTCGGGGAGGCTACCAGGAACGCCAGCACGACGTCCTTGGTGGCGGCTGTGGAAGCCTGCTCAAAGGGGTCCGGCGGCGAAACCGTGACGTCCACGTACCCGGCAAACCACGTTTGGTTGGCGGCCCCGGTGGCTAAGCCGGACCGCCAGGTCCAGAAGAAAATCACGCAGGCCAGAATGGTGGCCACCGCAACCCCGGCCATCACGGTGGGGGACGGGCGGTGCAGCGGAGGAGGCAGCCGGCGGGCGCGGGATCGGCGAGGTGCCAGCGACGGTTCAGCCGTGTCCCGGGCCTGGGCGGCCGGCAAGGCACCGCGGTTCATTGCTGTCATCCTGGCCCACGCCCCCATCTGCTGTGCTTAGACACCATTTCACCATGGTCAGCCTGTCCATGGGGCCCTCCAGCCGGACAACGCGGGTGTCTTCCGCCGTCCAACGAGTACCGAATCGGGTAGTGGGCGAGTGGCGCCGGGGCTGCCTGGCGCTTCCCCCGGGAAAGACGGGTAGGCACCACTCGTGCCGACAAACTCCCGGCTTAATAGGCTGTGGATGTCGGATAGAAACAGAGTTCCGGGGGAGAATCGGGTCTCAAAATGGGAATGGACGGACTTTTGCGGGCGAAAGCACGCAACCATGCCCCTGAACTGCAGTTCGAAACAGTACCGCCGGCAGGATTGCCCGGGCTGTCTGGACGGGCCGTTCACTTCTCACCTAAGCCTGCCGACACCGCTGCCGGAAGGCAGCCAGCCCCAGAGCACACGTCCGGGGCCCAAGAACGGGGGTCGGTGGCGAACAAGCCTTTGAGACCAAGGCTTCCCCCCAGTCGTCACCGACCCCTTCGGGGTGTCAACCCATGAACTATCGCGGCCTGGGGGGATCCTCTTGCGGCCGAGGAGTACGGATGTAAGAGGGGATATCTGTCATGAGGCAAAGGCCGGAACCACCGGGAAGCCTGGACGACCCGCTCCGGTCCGGGCTGACTAAGCAGCGAAAGCGCACCACCCTCTGGGCCGTCTCGTGGGTGGCCGCACTTGCCCTCCTGACAGGGTCCGCCGCCCTGATGCCCAAGCAGGGATCCGGGCCGGCCGAAGGAACAGAGACGTCTCCGTCCGGGGTGCCGGTGGATACCAGCCTCACACTGACCACCATCACCCTGAGTTTCGACGGCGGCAGGGCCAGCCAGCTGGCCGCCGCCCGGGTGCTCAAGGGGCACGGGTTCAGGGGGACTTTCTTCGTCAACTCCGGCTTCATGGGCGCCAAAGACTATATGACAGTTGAGGATCTGCACTCCCTGGCGGCCGATAGCAACGAAATCGGCGGCCACACTGCAACCCTCGCCGACCTGACGGCACTGGATTCTGATGAGGCCAAGCGACAGGTCTGCAACGACCGCACCAACCTGACGGACTGGGGCTTCAAAGTCACCTCGTTCGCCTATCCTTTCGCGGCGAAGTCGCCGGCCGCCGAGGCCATGGTGGCGGCATGCGGGTACAACAGCGCCCGCAGCCAGGGCGATCTCCGCAGCCGCCTGGGATGCGCCGATTGTGCCGTGTCCGAAACCGTGCGTCCGGCAGACCCCTTCAGCACGAGGTCGACGCCGGAGGTCGGCCCGGCCTGGACCATCACGGACCTGCAGCAGTCGGTCATGGATGCGGAAGCGGCCGGTGGTTGGCTGCAGTTGAGTTTCTATGACATCGACGACAGCGGCGGGCCGCGGGCAATCAGCCCTGCGCTGTTCGGCGATTTCGTCGAGTGGCTGGTGACCCGCACCGAGACGGGAACCACCGCCGTCCGCACCGTCCATGACGTCATCGGGGGAGGAGCCAAACCTGCAGTGGCGGGACCGTCTGCTCCGCCCGCACCGGCCGGCGTCAATGCGCTGCGGAATCCGGGGCTGGAAACGGCGGGAAAGTACGGCCTTCCCGAGTGCTGGCAGGTCTCTACCTACGGCGAGAATTCACACGTCCTGAGTACGCTGACCCCCGGCCACAGCGGGGGCATTGCACGGCGGCTCGACGTAACAGGCTACGCGTCCGGTGACGCGAAGCTGCTTCCTGTCCTTGACCTGGGGGCCTGCGCGCCAAGCGTTGTCCCCGGCCACAGCTACATGCTGCGGGCCTGGTACACGTCCACGGCATCCACGCAGTTTGAGTTGTACTACCGCAACAGGGTTGGCACCTGGACCTACTGGACCGCCAGCCCATGGTTTCCCGCCAGTTCTTCCTACCGGCAGGCTGAGTGGACTGCACCGCCGGTGCCGGCAGACGCCGTCGGCATCAGCTTTGGTTTGAATCTGTTCAGCGACGGGGAGCTGGCCACAGATGATTACGAGATGTTAGACACGGGGGCGCCGGCCGCCCCGTAGGCTCCGCCCGTCCAGCGCAGATGCTCCACGGGCTCGAAAAAAGAATCGAGTCGATACCCATGAGGTTGAAAACTTCCGGGCGAGCAGGAATCCAGCTTGACGTGGAGGCCGTGCGGCGCAAGCTGAGAAAACTGGCGCGGACGGCCGTGACAGCCGCGGGCATTGTGGCCCTGGCGGCGTCGGGCGTGGGCGCGCTCGCAGTGCCGGCCCAGGCTGCGGCGCCCACCGCGGTGACGCTGACGTTCGACGACGGCAACGCGGACCAGCTGAACGCTGCCCAAATCATGAACAACTACGGGCTCGACGGGACGTTCTACATACCGTCAGGGGTCGTTAACACTCCCAATTACATGACGCTGGCGAACCTTCAGGGGCTGGCCGCGAGCGGGCATGAAATCGCGGGCCACACCGTAACCCACCCAGACCTCGTCACGTTGCCCACGGACGAAGCCACCCGACAGGTGTGCAACGACAGGGTGAACCTCACCAACTGGGGGTTTGCCGTCACCAGTTTTGCCTATCCGTTCGCCTCGTCCAATGCAACGACGGAAGGGATCGTGAAAAACTGCGGGTACAACAGCGCGCGGGGCTTGGGCGACATCCAGACCCGGTTCAGCTGCGCAGGATGCCCGCTTGCCGAGACGATCCCGCCAGCTAACCCGTACAACACCGCCGCACCGGACGAGGTCGACAACACCTGGACGCTCGCGGACCTCCAGCGATCCGTTACGCAGGCCGAATCGGTGGGCGGCTGGATCCAGCTGACATTCCACCACATAGCTGCATCCAGCGCAGATCCGCTGAACGTCACGCCCACGTTATTCCAGCAGTTCGCGGCCTGGCTCAAGGCACGTCCATCTACTACGACTGTTAAAACCGTCAACCAGGTGATCGGAGGCACTGTTAAGCCCGCCGTGTCCGGACCGGCAGTTCCGCCGCAGCCCAGCAGCGGAAACCTCGTGAAGAATCCCAGCCTTGAAACACTCGTAAATGGCGTGCCCCAGTGCTGGCAGGCCGGTGGCTACGGAACCAATTCACCCACATTCACTACAGTGAGCCCCGGGCGCACGGGGTCCAGGGCAGAGCGCCTGGTGGTCACGGGCTATGCCAACGGCGACGCCAAATGGTTGCCGTCGCTGGACCTGGGCGGCTGCTCGCCGACGGCGACGGCCGGGCACACCTACACACTGGGGGCCTGGTACAAATCCACTGCCAATACGCAGTTCGCGGTCTATTACCGGACCGGTCTTGGGTCATGGGTCTACTGGACGTCGAGCCCATGGTTTGCCCCTGCCACAACATTCCAAAAGGCCAGCTGGACAACACCGGCGCTGCCCTCGGGTGCCAGCGGCATCAGCTTCGGACTCAACCTCTTCAGCAACGGCACCCTCATCACGGACGACTACGAAATGTTCGACACCTCGTCGTCCACACCGCCTCCTCCGCCACCGCCGCCGCCGGCCGGAACTAACCTCGTGCAGAATGCCAGCCTTGAAACGTCCGGGGCGGGGTCCACGCCGCAGTGCTGGCAGTCCGCCGGATACGGTTCGAATACGGCATCCTTCAGCACCGTCTCAACCGCAAGGACCGGGACCAAGGCGGAACGCCTCGTGGTGAGCGGTTACGCCAACGGGGACGCCAAACTCCTGCAGACGCTGGACTCCGGATCGTGCGCGCCACCGGCTGTCGCCGGGCATACCTACTCACTCCGCGCCTGGTACACCTCGACGACGGTGACACAGTTCGCCGTCTACTACCGGAACTCAGCGGGCACCTGGGTTTACTGGACGTCCAGCCCGTGGTTCGCCGCCGCCGGCGCCTACACGCAGGCCAGTTTCACCACCTCCGCATTGCCCTCCGGCGCAACCGCGATCAGTTTTGGGCTGAACCTCTTCAGCAACGGCACCCTGACCACGGATGACTACGCGATGTACGACACGATTGGAGCGCCGTCGCTGTGATAGCCGTATACGTTGTCCTTGTCCTGGGAATCAGCACCATCTTCTGGTCGGTCGTGGGCCTGTTGCGCCTTGGCAACGAACAGTACATCCGGCGGGTGACACTGGGGCCGCCGCTGAGCGGACGCGCACTCCGGATCCTCCAGCGGTGGCCGCTGGCCAACCGGATCGGATCCGGCGCCCATGGTGCCCACACACTCCCGGGACCACGGACACACCGCGGACAGGTGCAGCAGGAGCATGGCCGCCACCGGGCCAGGGATCCCAGGATCCTTCCTGCTAATGTCGCCATCCTGATTGCCGCCCACAACGAGGCACTGGTCATCCGGGAAACCATCCGCGCCGCCGCCGTGCTGGTGCCGATCAGGAACATCCACGTGATCTCCGACATGTCCACGGACGACACCGCGGCAATCGCACGCTCTGCCGGTGTCAAGGTGCTGGAACTCGAACCGAACCGGGGGAAGGCCGGTGCTTTGGCTGCCGGGATCGCGCATTTCGAGCTGTGCCGGAAGTTCAAAGTGGTCATGATGCTGGACGCTGACACGAGGCCGACCCCCGATTATTTGGAAACGGGACTGCCGCTATTCCTTGACCACGACGTGGTTGCCGTCGCCGGCCGGGCCAAGTCCATCATGACCCCGCCGGCTCCGACCGCCCTTGGCCGCTTCCTGGTGGCCTACCGCGAGCGCCTGTACATCGTGGTGCAGCTGCTGCTCAAGTACGGCCAGGCAGCCAGGGGTGCCAACGTAGTCTCCATCGTGCCGGGCTTTGCCAGCATGTACCGGACAACCGCCCTTGCGAAGATCAAGGTACTGGCTCCCGGCCTGGTGATCGAGGACTTCAACATGACCTTCGAGATCCATGCAAAGAAGCTTGGCCGGATCGCCTTCCACCCCACGGCGGCCGTGGCTTACACGCAGGATCCGGACAACCTGCAGGACTACACCAGGCAGGTGCGCCGGTGGATTCTCGGCTTCTGGCAGACAGTCCGGCGGCACCGCCTCCAGGCCGGAAAGTTCTGGTTCGTGCTGGTGTTCTACATCATCGAGCTGGTTATCAGCTGCTTGTTCTTTGCGCTGCTCATACCCGTGTTCCTGCTGTCCCTGGTCGCATCGATGCAAATTTCCGCCTTCGGGGACAACGGTGAATCCTTCGTCTACCTCTCAGGGCTCATGCGGCCGCAGGACGTCCTTCTGGGCGTCCTCATTCCCGACTTGCTGCTGACTATCATCGCGGCTCTGGCACTTCGGCGGCCCGGCATCCTGCTGATGGCGCCGCTGTTTCCGCTCATGCGGATCCTCGATTCAGTCATTTGCCTGATGGTGCTGCCCCGTGCGTTTTCCGCGTCCTCATCGGGGGTGTGGGTCAGCCCGATACGGCGTGTCCAGGGTGAGGGACTGGAACTGGAAGAGGCAACGGCCGGGGCCGGGATCACCCGGTAGACCCGGAACAGAAACGGACCGGCACGCAAAGCGCCCCCGCTGCAGGACACTGTGGTCCTGCGGCGGGGGCGCCCCGTTGCTCAGCCTGGAACTTGTTCAGCCTGGAACGTTGCTCAGTCTGGAACTTGTTCAGCCTGGAACGTGTTCAGCCTGGAACGTGCTCAGTCTGGAATTTGTTCAGCTCGGACTGTTAGCCCACGCCGGACGTCGTCTGGACGTTCAGCCACGGTCCGGCCGGGACGTTCGCGCGGTCAACGAATGCCCAGGAGACGTGGTCGCCGCTGCCGTCCAGCTCGGCGAAGCCGAGGCAGCCGTTCAGGGCCGGTGACACATCTGCCCCGGCACCCTGGGTGCCGTCGGCGGAGAAGTCGGCGTTGGCCGGACGGGCGTCGGCGGCACCGAAGACGTAGTTCGAGTCGTGGTACGCGGAACCGCTTGAGGGGCCTGCGTCTTCAACCTGTCCGTAGCAGACGTTTCCGTTGGGGCCGGTCAGCTGCACCCAATGGTTCTTCATGTACGAGTAGTTGCCGTCCGCGCAGTGGTTGACACCCGTGGCAGCGTTGTCCGCGGCAGCCCACGGGATGACCTGGCAGCGCTGCTGGAAGGCGACAGTGTCGTTAACGTCGTCGTAGGGAAGGTCGAGGTAGAACGGGTTCTCCCGCGGGGTGGGCTGGTTCTTGGGGAAATACCCGTTGGAGGCATCGCGTGCCTCGGTGGTGCAGGTGAATGAGCCACCGGAACCGGAGCTGACGCCATCGCAGCCGCCGTAGATGCTGCCGGGGCAACCCGAGGCAGACGCCGGCGTTGTGCCCGCGTTGACGCCGGTGTGCTTGAAAGCCCACTGGCCGTTGTATGTGGAGCAGACCTGCGATCCGTCAGCCAGGTTGGCGTTGAAGATCTCGCCCACCCAGAATGTGGTGCTCACGACGTTTGTATGCAGAGGGTATTTGCTGGCCGCCGGGGCAGCCGCGGGTGCGGCGGCAACTGCCACGGGTGCGGGAGCCGCTGCCGCGGGTGCGGGGGCAGCAACTGCCGCTGGAGCAGGCTTCTCGACGGGGGCTGCGGCCGGCGCCGAACTTGGTGCGGGTGATGCCTTCGGTGTTCCAGTGGCCGATTGCGCAGTGGCTGGCTTCGCGCTGGCTGACAAAGGGCTGGTGGAGGCCGACGGGCTGGGCGCTGATTGGGCGGCGCAGCCGGCGGTCAATACTCCGACAAGGAGGATCAACACAGCCATGATTGGTGTGGTCATGTGTTTCATTTTTGGGATACATATCTGTTGGGGACATTAACAGGGTTGGCGGGTACCGGATGAGGGGCACGCCAAGCACGGGTCATGACCGCCAGATTGCCGCAGCGATAGCCGCGCACAGAATCAGTGCTGATAATGAAACCAGCTGTAGCCGCTTACTCCCCAGAAGCAGACAGCGAGACCGTCAAGAGACCCGTAGAGACCGTTAATACCCGCCCCACTTTACACGGCGGCCTCTGAGTAACCAGAGCCGGCCTGCGTGCGGGCGTCACAGATATTCAAGTAGTCACTACTCGCGCCAGCGTGAACGTTGGCTGGGTAGCGTAGGACTAGCTAATGCCGGCAGATGGTTGGGGGCGGTCCGGAACTTCGCGCTCCGCGGCTTAGGAAGCGACGCAACCATGGACGTTTGGGCAGAAAATTCACCTTTCCACCCGGTCATTCGTGCGGCCGAACTGAAGGCGGCCCTCGACGCCTTGTCCGGCCCGGGGAGCTCAGGCGTCATCGTGACGGGGGCGGCCGGCTCCGGCCGGAGCAGGCTCCTGGCTGCGGCCGGAGAGTCACTCTCCGGACAGCTGGCCGTCATTGCGCACAGCATCCCCGAGTCCTGCCGCCGGATGAAGTTCGGCATTGGCAGCCTGCTCGCGCCCGCCCTGCCGGCAGGGTACAAGGTGTCACCGCTGACGATCGTGCGGGCCTGCCGCGATGCCCTGCGGAGCCAGGATCCGGGAGCCGGCGGAATCCTGATGGTCCTGGACAATGTGGATCACCTGGACGGTACGTCGCTGTGGGTCCTGAACCAGCTGCTCGCGGAGCCTGACATCAGGATGCTGGCCAGCCACCGTTCGGACCGGCAACTTCAGATGGAGCTGATGGAATCGGTGGTGGCCCGGCAGCTGACCGTGGTGACCCTTGAAGACCTCACTGTCGAGCAGCTCCGGACCTTACTGGAGCACCGTTTGCCGGCCCGGCCCGGCCGCAGCCTGGTGCGCGAAATCCATGCCGCCTCCGGTGCCAACGCCCTGACGGCCAAGTGGCTCGTCGAAGAGGCACTTGCGGGCGGCCGGATCGTGGAACGGGCCGGGAGCTGCATGCTGGTCCGCCCGCTGGGGCCGGAGGATGGGCGGCAACACGAGCTGGCGCGGCGGCGGATTGAAACACTGCCCCGGGAGCAGCGTCAGGTGGTGGATTTCCTTGCGGCTGCTGAGCCGGCCCCGCTCTCTGTCCTGGCCCAGGCGGTTCCGCCGGAAGCCCTGAGCGCCCTTGAGAAGCGCAACATGATCCACTTTCAGATCAGGTGCGACGGCGGGGCCGATGTCACGCTGAGCCACGAGGTGGAGGGCAACGTGGCCCGCCATCTTCGCGCCGAAGCGCAGCCGTTGGATCTGAGTGGCATGATTTCCCGTCATCCCGCATACCAGGCTGACTCGTCGCTGTGGGCCCTCCTTCGCGGGGTGGAGGCCGCGCTCGACGCCGGGACGGCTGTTCCGGACCTGGACCTCCTGGCCGTGGCAACCACCGCCAATAACCTCTATGACAGCGACCGCGCACTACGGGCAGCCGAAGCCGTCAAGGCACCTGAGCTCAAGCTGAAGGCGCAGACCGAGGCGGCGCGGGCGTTGTTCCATGCCCGGAACTACGGGAAGAGCGCCGGCCTGCTCCAAGGCCTCGTGGAAACAACGCCGGCAGTCCTCAGCATCGAGTTCGCACGTGCCGTGGCGCTGCTGCTGCAGGTCCTCTTGCCCACCAACCCGGGCCGTGACGCCCTGCAGTCCGTCCTGGACACGGCACGACGTCGCCTCAGCCTGGCAGCGGCGGCGTCCTTTGGCGATGAGGCTGCTGATTTGTACCAAAACGCAGTCCAGGACGAGCTCCACGTCCTGCAGCTGTTCCTGGAGTCGCGCGAGGGAAACTGGCCCAGCCCGGGCGGTGAGCTCTTCCACCGGCTGTGCCCGGCGGATTCCGGCGATAGCGGGCACTCCGGTCCGGGTGGTGAGCCGTCATCCCACGCGGGTATCTTCCTCCTTGCCCTGGCCGCCCAAGGCCTGTCCGTGCGCGGAAAGTCCGCGGACGCCGTCGTGCTTTCCACCAGGGCGCTGAACGCAGTGGAGCGGCTGCCGCGGTGCAGTGTCGACTTCCATTCCATGGTGCTGACGATCCACGCCTCCAACCTGGCGAGGCTGGGCCAAAGTCCCGGGGCCGGGAACGCGGCGGAACCCACGGGCAGCAACAAGTGGATGAGCTATCCCGGCGGCCCCCTGCAGCTCTTCAGGGCCATGATGTTTTGCCGGCACGCCGCTGCTGACCGCGCCGCACAGGGTGCCCCGGGAATGGCCGGCGGAACGCCCGGCGGCCCTGAAGACCTGCTCGCGCTGACCTTGGGCGCGCAGGCCACGGCCGAGTGGATGACCTGGGACCTGGCACACGTTCCCGGTGCCCCGGACTCCCGGCCGGACAGGTCCGGAGTGGCCGTGCTTTCAGTGGCACTGCCATCGCCGGCCATGCCTTCCGACGGCGACATCTCCGCCAGGCTGGCCGAAACGTATGCGTCCGTCGCACGGCCGGCGGTGACCGGTGCGGTGGGCCCGCCGGTAAGAACGCCGCGTAAGCCTGCGAAGGCAGCCGGCGGCGGCCGGGGGCGCCGGGCGGTGGAGCTGCTGAACCTGGGTGCTTCGGCGCGCGGGGAGAATCCGGGGCATGACCAGGCCGCCGACGGGATTGGCGACTGGAGCTGGTCAACGGCAAGGAGCGGCGGTCCGGTGCCTGCTGGGCCACTGGAGAACCGCCGGGCCGCCGCCGACCCCGCGAAGCTCTCGCAGCGGGAGCGGGAAGTGGCGGTGCTGGTTGTCTCCGGAATGGGGAGCGCGCAGGTCGCCAGGGAGCTTGGGATCGCCGTGAATACGGTGAATGCGCACCTTCAGAGGATCTATGGCAAGCTCGGGGTTTCCCGCCGCCAGGAGCTCGCTGAGCTGTGGAGAAGCCTGGATGCGGCAGGGCTGTGACACCGGTCCCGGAACCGGGGCCCGGCAATAGTGGGACAATTGAGGAGTAGCACCGCGGACCCAAGCGGTGTGCCTGGCGTGGCAGTGAGCCATCGGCAGGTCTTGCCTATCTAGGAGCTCCAGTTTGGTCATGGTACCCACTCCCGCTACCGCAGACGCCGAGGTCGCGTTCAGTGATGTCGAGGTCCTGCGTATCCGCAACGACTTCCCTGTCCTGGATCAGGAAGTCAACGGCAGGCCGCTGGTGTATCTGGACTCCGGCGCCACCTCACAGAACCCCCGTAGCGTGCTCGAAGCCGAGCAGGAGTTCTACGAACTAAGGAATGCCGCAGTGCATCGCGGCGCACATCATCTGGCCGTCCAGGCCACGGACGCATTTGAGGACGCCCGCGCCACTGTTGCGAGTTTCGTGGGGGTTGCGGAGGACGAGCTGGTCTGGACCGCAAACGCCACGGCGGGGCTCAACCTGCTTGCCTACGCTTTCTCCAACGCCAGCATCGGCGCTGTCGGCGGCGAAGCCCGCCGCTTCGCGCTCGGCCCGGGGACGAGGTGCTGGTGACCGAAATGGAACACCACGCGAACCTTATTCCGTGGCAGGAACTGTGCCGGCGCACCGGCGCCACACTGAAATTCATTCCCATTGACGACGACGGCGCGCTGCGCCTTGACGAGGCATCCCGCCTGGTGACCGGACGCACCAAGGTCCTCGCGTTCACGCACGCCTCGAACGTCCTCGGAACCATCAACCCGGTGGCCGAGCTCGTCCGGCTCGCCAGGGGAGTGGGCGCCCTTGTGGTCCTGGACGCCTGCCAGTCCGCACCGCACCTTCCGCTGGACCTGAAGGCCCTGGATGTCGACTTCGCCGTTTTCTCCGGGCACAAGATGCTGGCGCCGACCGGCATCGGCGGTGTCTACGGCCGGCGGGAACTGCTCAATGCCATGCCTCCGTTCCTGACCGGCGGCTCGATGATCACCACCGTGACCATGGACAAGGCGGAGTACCTCCCCGCACCCCAGCGGTTCGAAGCCGGAACACAGCCCATTTCGCAGGCCGTGGCGCTCGCCGCCGCCGCCAATTACCTGCGCGAAACGGGCATGGAACGCATCGCCGGCTGGGAAGCGGCACTGGGCCAGCGGCTCGTCGAAGGGCTAAGCGCCATTGACGGAGTGCGCGTCGTCGGGCCGGCGGCAGGCGTGGAACGGCTGGGGCTGGCAGCCTTCGACGTTGCCGGCGTTCACGCACACGACGTCGGCCAGTACCTGGACAGCATGGGCATTGCGGTCAGGGTGGGACACCACTGCGCGCAGCCGCTGCACCGCAGGCTTGGCCTGACCGCCACCACCCGGGCGAGCACTTACCTGTATAACACCACGGACGAAGTGGATCTGTTGCTCGAAGCGGTGGCCCAGGTACGGCCCTACTTCGGCGTCGTCACTGACGGAGCGGCGAAATGAGCGCCTTGGATGCGATGTACCAGCAGCTGATCCTGGAACATGCGAAGACCCGCAGCGGATCAGACCTGACGGCGGAGGAAGCCGCGGCCATGCCGAACCGGGCCGGAGTGGGTCAATGCCATCAGCTCAATCCCGTCTGTGGCGACGAAATAACACTCCGGCTGGAGCTGGACATGGCCGGAAAAGAAGCGGCGGGTGGCGGCCCGGGCACGGCGGCTTCAACGGTGAAAGGCGTGCACTGGCATGGTGACGGCTGTGCGATCTCAATGGCCTCGGCGTCCATACTGAGCGAGATGTCGGAGGGCGCCTCTCCGCAGGAACTTGAAGGAATGATCGGTCATTTCAGGGAACTGATGCGATCCCGGGGCCGGCTGGAGCCGGACGAGGAAATCCTGGGCGACGCGGCAGCGCTGGCCGGCGTGGCGAAGTACCCTGCCAGGGTCAAATGCGCAATGCTGGCATGGGTCGCGGCCGAGGACGCCCTCAGGCAGGCCGTGGGCAGCGCCCTGTAGGTCTTGAGGCGTCTGGTCCTTGCAAGTGGGTTAGGTCTTGCCGGCGTCGGGGTGCTCGTCATCGGCCAGCGTCGAGTGGTGCTGGACGTAGTCCTCGATGGCGTGCTCGGGCACACGGTAGGACCGGCCGAACCGGACGGCCGGCAGATCGTGCGCCTTGACGAGCCGGTACACGGTCATCCGCGACAGCCTCATGACTTCGGCTACCTCGGAAACTGTGAGGAAACGGGTATTGGAAAAACCTTCAGCGGCCACTTTTCTCAGCTCTCCTGGGACGTAGTTCAATCCTGGGGACGTACTTCGATCCTGAGATAAACGTCGCTGAGCCGATCGCCGATCTTACCGCTACTTTATGGCATGGTGAGCTTGATGTGAAGAGCGAACAGCAATGGGGAAAAAGACAAGTAGTGGCTACTCTAGTGGCGTGCAGGGTGCCCCCGTAGCCTTTTAACATGGTTGATATCCAGGACGACAGTGAATGGCGTCAAACGCAGCACAGGATTCGCAGGGCGGAAATTGTGTGCGTTATTTCGCTGGTGGTGCTTACCGTGCTGACCATTGCTGCCGGCTTCTCCGATTTTGTCCGGTAATTGGGCCCGGCAGGGAAATTGGCCAGCTTCGCAAACAAAACTCCGGCGGGTGGACCGGCCGGAGTTTGATTGTGTTGTGGAAATTCCGAAAATTAGTGGGGAAATACTACAATTACCCACGCGATAAGCCCCAATAGGGTCAGGGCAAAGTATAACGACCAGTTTCTGCGGTCGCTTTTACGGTGGTTACCGTGCCAAACCCTTTCCATCTCGTTCGCATCCATAGCAGCAATCTATGGCCTTATCACGTTCAGGTAACAGCGTGTCGTCCACCCCATTTACGGACCCCGCCACTCCATTTGCGGTACCGGCTACTCGAGTGCCCCGCGGCCGCCTCCAGTGCACGGATGCGACGGCCGCCTGAGCGGGCCGACCTGCAAAAGACGGTAGTCTGGTTGCGCGCCAGCGGGTACCGGAGGATTCCGTCCCCGGCTGCGAAATCAGCAATGCCGGAGAAGTGGAAGAGGGCCGTCAAGTGAAGTTCGTGGTGCAGGGGGATCTGGGCCAGGGCGCTTACCACGTCGGCGATGAGGCCATGACTGTTGCCGCAGTGGACGAACTCTCCGGGCGGACCGGTGCCTCCTTTGTGTTGCTGTCCCGCGACCCGGGACAGACCGTCGGGCTGTACGGCACGGCGTCGATACCCACCATCGAATTCCCATGGCCGCCTGCCGAACGCAGCGCACACCTGGAGCTGGTGCGCCGCGCAGTCCGCGGTGACCGCGCCGCACTCCCGCCGGCCGACCACGTGTGGGGCGTCATCGACGAGGTGGCCAAGGCCGACGGCGTACTGATTGCAGGCGGTGGCAATATGAACTCGCTGTACGGCTGGCTGCTCTACGAGCGCGCCGCCGTCGCCATCATCGCCCGCGAACTCGGCAAACCGCTCGTGGTCAGCGGCCAGACGTTCGGCCCCACCCTGCTGCCGCAGGACCGCAAGGTCCTCCACGAACTGCTGGAATGCGCCACCCTCATCGGCGCCCGCGAGCCGTCGTCCTACGCCCTGGGATTCGAACTGGGCCTGGGCTCGGACAGGCTTGTCCGCGTGCTCGACGACGGCAGCTTCCTGCCGTCGTCGGCCCGGCACCTGCCTTCGGCAGCGGAACAAGCCCCGCCGGCCGGAGACGGATTGCCGGACCTCCCTGCCGGTGGCTACATCGCAGCGACGGTGGGCCCCGACGCCTGGCGGGAGGGGACCCGAACCCTGGCGCCGATCGCCGCGGTCCTGGACCGTGCCGCGCTGCTGACCGGGCTGCCCGTGTACCTGCTGCCCCACATGGGCGCACTGGGCTCCGCGGAAAACGGCAGTGACCATGAGTCCCACCGCACGGTGCTGGCCCACTCCCGATCGGGGCAGCTCACAATGCTGCCCGTCCTGCCGGTCCGCACCGCGGCGGAAGTGACGGCGGCAGCCGCCCTGGTGATCACCAACCGGTACCACCCCGCGGTATTCGGCCTGGCGGCCGGCGTTCCCGTGGTGTCGCTGGCCAACGATGCCTATTCCGACATCCGGCTCACGGGCGCCCACGGAAACTGGGGGCTCGGCGACTGGGCCCTGCCGCTGCCAAGCCTCGCCCCCGGCGGAGTGGACGACGCCGTGGCGGAAGCCTGGGGGCGCCGGGACGAGATCCGGCAGCACCTCGAACGGCTGCGGCCCGGGTTCCAGGAGTCGCAGGAGCAATGGTGGGACGCCGTGGCGGCGGTTCTGGCCGGCGGCACCCGCCCCAGCTACGCCGGGCTTGCGGAGGCGCCGGCCCTGCGCTCCGCTGCGCCCTGGTCGGGGCAGGCCGCCGAACAGCGCGAGCTGTTCCGGACGCTCAGCCTGGGAACCGGAAGGCTCTGGACAGAATGGGACGACGTACGGTCCCAGCGCGACGTACTCATCCATGAACGGGATGAAGCAAGACGGGAAAAGGACAGGATCCTGGAATCACGAACATTCAAGGCCGCGAAACTGCTGGGCCGGGGCGCCGGCATCGCCCGCCGACTGACCGGAAGGAAGCGCTGATGGCTGACGGACGCGTCAATGTGGTGGTTCGGACCAAGAACCGCCCGGTCCTGCTGAACCGGGCCCTGGAAAACATCCTCGGCCAGTCCTACCAGGACTTTTCCGTCGTGGTGGTCAACGACGGCGGGGATCCGGCTCCCGTTGACGCATTGGCCCAAGGCTACGGGCACCTTCCCGCCGGCAAACTCACCGTGATCCACCACCCGCAGAGCAAGGGCATGGAGGCGGCCACCAACGCCGGCATCGCGGCGTCCGCTTCGGAGTACGTTGCCGTGCATGACGACGACGACCGGTGGCACCCGGATTTCCTGCTCAAGACCGTGGGCCTGCTGGACGGGAAAGCCACCGCGCAGGGCGTCGCCGTCAGGACCAACGTGGTGTACGAGGAAGTCCGCGATGGGGCCATCGTGGAGACGGGGTCCTTCGCGTACTGGCCCGATCTTCAGGCGATCACGCTGACGGATATGCTGCGCATCAACAGGATCGTCCCCATTTCCTTCCTTTACCGGCGCTCCGTTCACGAACACATCGGTTTCTACAACGAGGAACTTGACGTGGTGGGGGACTGGGAGTTCTACCTGCGCTTCCTGCAGGCCTACCCGATGGAGCTGCTCGACGACGAACCGCTGGCCTTCTGGTGCCAGCGGCCCGCAGCCAGCGGCGACATGGGGAACAGCGTCATTGCTGCCGCCGACGAACATGCGAAGTTCGACAGCCTCGTGAGGGACGCCTTCCTGCGGCGCGAAGCCGGCAAGACGGGAGTGGGGTACCTGCTTTATTTAGCACAACTGAGCGGGCAGCAGGAGGAAGCCGCCGCCGAAGCACGCGTGCTGGCTGACCGGGTGGTATCCACCCTGGAGGCCCTCAACCGCCGAATCGCGGCGCTGGAAGAGACGGTGGTCCGGCGGACCAGCGTCTTCGAGTTTGTGGGCAGGCCCGCCCGCGTGGCCGCGCGGCTCTGGAAGTCCCGCCGGAAAGACTAGCCTGTTCCTTCCAGCCGGCACGCACCGGCTGGAAGGAACAAGGCCCGGCGATGGCTAGGCGACCAGCCCGGCGATGCCAATCGCGGCCGTTGCCGCGCCAAGCACCATGGAGACGGACACCAGGACCACGTGCACCGTCAGGAACTTCGTGGCCTTGCCGGCCGGGTCACGGGCCCGCGGATCCTTCATCACGCGCTTGAGGAACTGGGGCCAGACCGCCAGCGACCAGACACCGGCAATGATGAGGATCCAGGCCAGGGCAACGGGAAGCTGCACGGGATCAGTGGCTTTCCAGCCAGGCCTGCGCCTGCTGGGACTGGATGTTCAGGGCCTTGCCCACCAGGGGCTCGGCAGCATCGGCAATCTTGCCGCCCAGGAACGGCACCGAGGACGTGACGTTGCCCTCGAGCTCAACCCGGGTGCTGCCGCCATCGGCGACGAGCCGCTGCACGGCGCTGACGTCCAGCGGCGCACCTGCAATCTTCAGGCTGATGCTGCTCTGGCGTGAGCCGTCGGCGGCGGGCGCTTCCCACGCCTCAAGCTGGGTAACGGTGAGGCTCTCGCCCACGAACTTGCGGGCGATCTCCGGCAAACGGGTGGTGGGCAGGGTGCGCACCGAAGTGGTGCTGAAAGCGCCGGCAACATCGCCGTCGACCTTGAACGATTCAAGGGTTCCGCCCACCAGTTCACTGGTGTGGCGCTGGAAATCTTCGTTGGCGAACACAGCCGCAACGCGATCGACGCTGTGCGGCAGGGTGGTGGAAGCACTCAGTGCCATTGTTCCTCCATTGGGTTGGGGGTAGGGGGCATTGGCATTTTGCCTCCCACATCCTACGTGCTGGGCCCCGCCGACTCCGATTCGGCCTCTTCCAGCTTTTGCGCGGCGGCCGTGATGTTGTGGGACATGGCGGGGAAAATGACCCTGTGGAACGGCAGCACGGCCAGCCAGTACAGCCGCCCGCTGAGTCCCTTGGGGAAGAAGATGGCACGCTGCCGGTACCGGCTCCCGTTGCCCTCCGGTTCCACCGATAGTTCCAGCCACGCACGTCCCGGCGCGCGCATTTCGGCCCGCAGCCGGAGCAGTCGGCCACGGTCGATCCGTTCTGCACGCCACCAGTCCACCACCTCGCCCTCGGCCAGCAGGTGCGGGTGCCTGCGGCCGCGCAGCAGGCCGGCGCCGCCGGTCAATTTGTCCAGCCAGCCGCGCACCCGCCAGGCAAGGGGCAGCGAGTACCAGCCGTTGCGGCCGCCGATCCCCTCGATGATGGTCCACACATGCTTGGGGTCCGCCGGGCTGGAATAACTCCGCTCGTCCAGGAACACCCGGTGTCCTGCCCACTCCGGGTCGCTGGGCAGGGGATCGGCATCCGCTCCCGCGTTGGCCCAGGTTGTTTCCACCTGCGCGTCACGTTCCTTGCCCAACGCGAGGGAGACTGCCCGCCGGTACGGGGTCAGGCCGCCCTCAGGCACGGGGATATAGGCATCGATGTCATGTTCCCTCGACACGGCGTCATGCTGGAGCGACTCGACGAGCGGCAACGACATGGACAGCGGGATGGGCGTGGTCAGGGCCACCCACATTCCGGCCAGTTTGGGGGCAGGGATGGGTAGTGCCAGCACCACGCGGTGGGGCAGGCCGGCCTCGGCGGCGTACTCCTTCATCATCCCTGCGTAGCTGAGCACCTGCCGGCAGCCGATGTCGAATGTGCGGTTGATGGGCCCTTCCAGGGACGCCGCGCCCACCAGGTAGTAGAGCACGTCCCGGACAGCGATCGCCTCGATCCGGTTCCGGACCCAGCTCGGGGCCGGCATCAGGGGAAGGGTTTCCGAGAGGTGCCGGATCATTTCGAACGACGCCGACCCCGAGCCGATCACGACGCCCGCCTGGAAGACGACCGCGTCCACCGGACCTGCGAGGAAGACCTTGCCGACGGCTTCGCGTGAGCGCATATGGGTGGAGAGCTCCGCGCCTTCGGGGTGCAGCCCGCCGAGGTAGACGATTCGCCCCACCCCGGCATCGGATGCAGCCTTGGCGGCGGTCTCGGCCATGGCCTTTTCCTTGGCCTCGAATCCGGCGCCGGCCGCCATCGAATGCACCAGGTAGAAAAGCACCTCGACGCCGTCCAGCGCTGATCGGAGCACGTCGCCGTCGTCCAGGCTGCCCTGGATCACCTCAACCTGCTCCAGCCAGGGCACACCGGCGATCTTGGCCGGCGTCCGCACAACAACCTTTACCTTGTGCCCTGCCTCCAGGAGTCGCGGGACAAGCCGGCCGCCGATGTAGCCGGTGGCCCCGGTGACCAGCACGGTTTTCGGGGAGGCGGCCCTGACGGAGGCAGACGCGTCAGGGGCTGCCTGCGGGGCTGGCGCAGGCGTTCCAGCGGGTTCAGGGGTTGCGGTTGTGCCGTTCATGGTGACTCCTTGTCAGCCAGCAGTTGGGGGGTGGCCTGCGAAGCCATTCGGTGCCCAAGCGGTTCGGTGCCCAAGCGGTTCGGTGCCCAGGCCACTTCGGATGGGCGGCCCGCTCCTTCCGCCAGCCTAGCCCTGTGCATCCGAGTGCGTCAGCCAGCCCCCGTCGGCCGCGCCCGGGGCTCCGCGGTAGGCTTGGAGGACCCGGTATTCTCACGAATTTCGGCTATTCGTGTTGCCTGCATCCCCGTGATCACATCAGGAGCTTCAGCCATGAGCCTCAACGGCCCCTCTCTCACCGGTTTGCGCCGTGTCCTCGCCGAAGACCGGAACTACGCCCGCGTACAGGCCGAGGCCGCCCGCGGGTTCGCCGGCCGCAGCGAGGACTACCAAATCAGCGCCCCGGCCGGAATGCGGTCCACGTTGCTCGCGGAAATGGCGGACGGACTCGCGACGCTCACGGCGAACGAAACCGGCGCTGCCGAAGCTGGCCCTGGCGAAACCGGCGCTGCCGGAGCCGGCCGTCCGGTGCCCGTGGTCCTGGCCGTCACCGCGACGGGCCGCGAGGCAGAGGACCTGACCGAGGCCCTGCGTGCCTTCCTTCCGGCAAACGCCGTGGCAGAGTTCCCCAGCTGGGAGACCCTGCCGCATGAGCGGCTGTCACCCCGCTCGGACACCGTGGGCCGGCGGCTGTCCGTGCTGCGGCGGCTCGCACACCCCGAATCGTCCGCCGCCGGTGCGCTGCGCGTAGTGGTGGCCCCAGTTCGCGCCGTCGTGCAGCCGATCGTCGCAGGCCTGGGCGAACTGGTGCCCGTGACCCTGAAGGTCGGCCAGGATGCCCCCTTCAGCAGTGTTGTGAAGAGCCTCGCCGACGCTGCCTATGCCCGGGTGGACATGGTGTCCCGCCGAGGCGAGTTCGCCGTCCGCGGCGGCATGCTGGACGTCTTCCCGCCCACCGAGGACCACCCCGTCCGGGTCGAGTTCTTTGGCGACGAGGTGGACCAGATGCGCTGGTTCGCCGTTGCCGACCAGCGCTCGCTCACCGCGCCCGGCCTGCGCCATCCCACCGAACTCCATGCCCCGCCGTGCCGCGAAATCCTGATCACCCCCTCCGTCATGTCCCGCGCGGCCACCCTGAAGTCCCAGCTCCCGGCCGCCGCGGACATGCTGGAAAAGATCGCCGGCGGCATAGCGGTTGAAGGCATGGAATCGCTGGCCCCCGTGCTGGTGGACGCCATGGTGCCGTTCCTGGACCAGCTCCCGGCGGGTTCGATCTCGGTGGTGATCGAGCCGGAGAAAGTCCGCACCCGGGCCCACGACCTCGCTGCCACCAACGAGGAATTCCTCGAGGCCGCCTGGTCGACGGCGTCCGAAGGCGGCCCTGCGCCCCTGGCGCTGGACACTGTCCTGAGCTCCGCGGCGTCCGAGGCCCTGCACTCGGCCAGCTTCCGGTCGTTGACCGAAACCCGTACCGCCGCCCTGGAGCACGGCGTCTCGTGGTGGTCCATCACGTCGCTGGCCAGCGACGAAGAGCTGCTGCCCGACGTCGACGTGCTTAACCTGCACGCCCGGGAACCCCGCGGCTACCAGGGCGACGTGGCGGAAATGATGGACTTCATCGGCTCACGCGTCCGCGACCAGTGGCGGATCGTCGTGGTCACCGAGGGCCCGGGCCCGGCGCAGCGCCTCGCGGAACTCTTCCACGACAACGACATCCCCTGTGCGCGGGCGGATACCCTCGACCACGATCCGCAGGCCGGCATCATCGAGGTGACCACCGCTGCCGTCGGACGCGGTTTTGTCCTGGACGGCCTCAAACTCGGCCTGCTGACGGAAGCGGACCTGCTGGGACGGACGTCCGCCGGTTCCACCAAGGACATGCGCCGGATGCCGTCCAAACGTCGGAACGCCGTGGACCCGCTGCAGCTCGTGGCCGGGGACTCCGTAGTGCACGAACAGCACGGCATTGGCCGGTTCGTGGAGCTCATCCAGCGCAAGGTGGCGGGAGGCGGCGACGGGGTGCGCGAATACCTCGTCCTGGAATACGCCCCGTCCAAGCGCGGAGCCCCCGGCGACCGGCTCTTCGTGCCCACCGACCAGCTGGACCAGGTCACCCGGTACGTGGGCGGAGACACACCGGCGCTGAGCAAGATGGGCGGCGCGGACTGGGCCAGCACCAAATCCAAGGCCCGCAAGGCGGTCAAGGAGATCGCCGGCGAGCTCATCCGGCTGTACTCGGCCCGGATGGCCTCCCGCGGCTACGCCTTCGGCCCGGACACCCCGTGGCAGCGGGAGCTCGAAGAGGCTTTCCCGTACGTGGAGACGCCGGACCAGCTGACCACCATCAATGAGGTCAAGGCAGACATGGAGCGCGAGATCCCGATGGACCGGCTGATCTCCGGGGACGTGGGCTACGGCAAGACCGAGATCGCGGTCCGGGCCGCGTTCAAGGCCGTCCAGGACGGCAAGCAGGTCGCTGTGCTGGTGCCCACGACGCTGCTCGCCCAGCAGCACTACGAGACGTTCACCGAACGGTTTTCCGGCTTCCCGCTGGTGGTCAAGCCGCTGTCCCGTTTCCAGAGCGGCAAAGAGGCCAAGGAAACCGCCGACGGCGTCAAGAGCGGTTCCGTGGACGTGGTGATCGGCACACACCGGCTGCTGTCCAAGGACTTCGGCTTCAAGGACCTGGGCCTGGTGATCGTGGACGAGGAGCAGCGCTTCGGTGTCGAACACAAGGAGGCGCTCAAGAAGATGCGCACCAATGTGGACGTCCTGGCCATGAGCGCCACCCCGATTCCGCGCACCCTGGAAATGTCCCTGACCGGGATCCGCGAGACCTCCACGCTGGCCACCCCGCCGGAGGAACGGCACCCCGTGCTGACGTACGTGGGCCCCTACACCGACAAGCAGACCTCCGCCGCGATCCGCCGCGAGTTGATGCGCGAGGGCCAGGTGTTCTTCGTCCACAACCGGGTTTCCACCATCGACCGCACGGCGGCGAAGATCCGCGAACTGGTCCCGGAGGCCCGGGTGGAGGTGGCACACGGTCAGATGTCCGAGAGCCGGCTGGAACAGATCATCGTGGACTTCTGGGAAAAGCGCTTCGACGTCCTCGTCTGCACCACCATCATCGAGACCGGCCTGGACATCTCCAACGCGAACACCCTGATCGTGGACGGCGCGGACAAGTACGGCCTCTCCCAGCTGCACCAGCTGCGCGGACGGGTGGGCCGCGGCCGCGAACGCGCGTACGCCTACTTCCTCTACCCCTCGGAAAAGCCCCTGGGCGAGGTGGCGCTGGAGCGGCTCAAGGCCGTCGCGACGCACAACGAATTAGGCGCCGGCATGCAGCTGGCCATGAAGGACCTGGAGATCCGCGGCGCCGGCAACCTGCTCGGCGGTGAACAGTCCGGCCACATCCAGGGAGTGGGTTTCGACCTCTACATCCGCCTGGTGGGCGAGGCCGTGGCGGACTTCCGCGGCGAGGCCGAGGAGAAGGCCGCCGAGATGAAGATCGAGCTGCCCGTCAACGCCCACCTGCCGCACGACTATGTGCCGGGCGAACGGCTGCGTCTCGAGGCCTACCGCAAACTGGCTTCGGCGCTCACCAACGAGGCCATCGACGAGGTCCTGGCCGAACTCGTGGACCGTTACGGCGAGCCGCCGCTGCCCGCCCAGAACCTGATCGCCGTCGCCCGCTTCCGGGTGGGAGCCCGCGAAGCCGGGCTGTCTGACGTCGCCCTGCAGGGAAACTTCATCAAGTTCTCCCCGGCGCAGCTGCCCGAGTCGAAGACCATGCGGCTCAACCGCATGTATCCCGGTGCGCAGTCCAAGCCCGCCCTCGACGCGGTGCTCATCCCCAAGCCGAAGACCGCCAAGATCGGCGGCCGCGACCTGCAGGACGCCGAGATCCTGGAGTGGGCCAACGGCGTCATCCGGAACATCTTCTCCGACGCACCGCTAGCGGTGAAGTAAAAGAATGATGGGAGGACATCACGCCGCGTCGGGAGCCGCGGCGTGGGTAGCTATTGCGTCCACGGGGCCGTACACGCTGGGCTGGTACCCGCTGGACGCCACGGGAATCCTGATCGGCGGCATGGCGACGGCGGGAACGGCACTGGTGTGCGACTGGGACCACCGCCACAGCACGGTGGCCAATTCGCTGCCGCCGCTGTCCAACGTGATTGCCGTGGGCATTGAAAACGCCAGTGGCGGGCACCGGCAGGGCACCCACTCGGTGCTCGGTGCGGCCTTTTTCGTGCTGCTCGCAACACTGGCCGGACAGATCCAGCTGCACACGGACTGGGGGCTGCTGTCGGTGGGCGCAGGCCTGCTGTGCATGTTCATGATCAATATCGCCGCGAAGGCGCTCAAGCTGTTTCCGAAGGCCGGCTTTATCAGCAACTGGCTCTTCGCCCTGACCATGGCAGGGCTGGTGACCTGGTTCGCGCCGGGCCAGTGGACGTGGCTGCCCGTGTCCATGCTGACCGGCGTCGTGGTGCATATCGTCGGCGACATGGTCACCATCGGAGGTGTGCCGCTGTTGTGGCCGATCGTCATCAAGCCGCCCAAGTTCCTGCGGAAACTGCCGGTGCTCAACGACATCTGGAGAGCCAACGGAGCTTTTTCCATTCCGCTGCTGGGGCGGGCCGGCTCCAAGCGGGAATGGCTCGTGCTGATTCCGGTCAGTGCGTACGCCATGGTGGGGATGTGCGTGGCAGCCTGGGCGCTGGCCAAGACGCATTTTCCGGCCGCGCTCGCGCTCGGAAGCACCCTGGTGAGCAACCTTTTCGGCACCGGCTGACGCTGATACGACAAAGACGCTTAAACGGCTGAAGCCCCGGATGTCCGGGGCTTCAGCCATTTAAGCGTGTGTGGGTCCTAGTTCTCGCCGGCAGAATTCGAGCGGCCCAGGATGGTCTGGGGGATCCAGAATGCTGCGGCGAAGAGGCCCAGGCACACAGCCATCGGCCACGGGTTGCCCAGCGTGAGGAAGGACAGCGAATAGATGGCGCCGAGGAACAGGGCCATCATGACCACGTAAATGACGATGCTGCCTACAAGGCTGTTCTCGTTCTGAGGGGTCTTGGGGCTATCAACGGTCTTGGACATTCATTCCTCCTCGGCCCCGCAGGGCTCAAAACGCCCCTAAGGGGCTCAAAATACTGTGGCGGCCGCCGGATCGCGTCAGTACGCGGACGAACCCTGTTCGCCCTTGACGATTGCGATGCCGGAGCTGGCGCCAATACGTGTTGCACCTGCAGCAATCATAGCCTGCGCGTCGGCAAGCGAGCGCACGCCGCCGGAGGCCTTGACCCCAACCTTCGGGCCGACCGTGCGGCGCATCAAGGCAACGTCTTCCGCCGTTGCTCCGCCGCCGTTGAAGCCTGTGGACGTCTTGACGAAGTCCGCGCCGGCCTCCACGGCTGCCTCGCAGGCGAGGACCTTCTGGGAACCGCTGAGAAGGGCCGTCTCGATGATGACCTTCAGGATGGCGTCTCCCGTGTGCACGGCCTCGGCGACGGCCTTGATGTCGTCCACCAGGGCCCCTTGTCGTTGGCGCGGGCGGCGGCGATATTGATGACCATGTCCACCTCGTCGGCGCCGTCCAGCACGGCGCCGCGGGCTTCGAAGGCCTTGACGTCGCTGGGCGTGGCGCCGAGGGGGAACCCGACCACCGAGCAGGTCAGGACGCCCGAACCCTTGAGTGCGGTGGTCACGGTTTTGACCCACACCGGGTTCACGCAGACGGACTTGAAGTGGTACTCGGCGGCCTCGGAACAGACCTTGAGGATCTCCGCTTCGCTGGCCTCCGGCTTCAGCAGTGTGTGGTCGATGAAGGAGGCGATGTCTGCGGGAGTGCTGACCCCTGCGGGGTTGGCGTCAGGTGTGCCGGCCGCGGTGGCTTCGTTGCTCATGATGGTCCTTCCTGGCGGGCCTGTCCGGGCCTCGTGGGCAACAGGCGCCGTGTTCTTCGTGGCTTCTCAGGTGACCATCTTGCCACAACGGCGCTAGGCGGCAGCCCGGACCGGTTCCTGCAGCGTTGCCTGCATAAGCTGGGCTGCGCAGACGCCGGCAGCAGAGCCTGAAGCGACCAGCAGGCCAAGCCGGACGCCGTCGAACGATGCGGCATCGCCGATGGCCCAGATTCCCGGAACGGACGTCCGGAAGTCCTGGCTAATGGCGATCCCGCCGTTTGCTGCCGTCGCAACGCCGGCGCTGGCGGCCAGCGCGCCCCGCGCCACGCGCTCCTCGGCAAGGACCACCAGGTCGCCGTTCATGCTGCTGCCGTCGTCGAAGACAATCCCGGCGGCGGGCAGCACCGAGCCCGCAAGGGTGGGGACCACCGCGGCGGGGCGCAGGGTGGTGCGGATGGGCCGCACGCCGCGTGCCCGCAGCACTGCCTCGGCCTGGCCCGCCTCGGGACCGGTTCCCACCAGGATCCCCAGCGGCCTCCTGCCGAGGACCCGGGTAACTTCCTTGACAACGTCACCGATCCGGGCGGCGTCGTCGATCGTGGAGTAGCTGAGGCAGCGGCTGGCGCCGTCCACGGGGGCCAGGGCCGGAGCGGAACCGGTGGCGATCACAAGCTGGTCGTAGCTGAATTCCATGCCGTCCGCGGTGGTCACCACGCGGTTGGCCGCATCGATGAAGCTGGCCGGCTGGCCGAAACGGACCGAAACCTGGGGGAGAGCCGCGAGCTCCAGGAGGTCGGACGGGGCGTCGTCGCGGTTGCTGAGCACGGTGATGCTGCCTTCGAAGCGGGACCGGTCCAGCTGGTTCACCAGGGCCAGTGCCGCCGGTCCGGCGCCGGCGATGACTACGCGCGGGAACGGGGACGAACCCTGAGCCGTGGCGGAGGATGGGTTGGACGGTGCCGGAGCGGACATGTGAAGGCCCTTTCGCTGGTGAGGCCCTTGTTTGGCCTTGGATTGGTGATGGATCCAGCGTAGGCCTGCGGTTTTTCGCGGGTGTTTCCCGGCTGTTGCCGGAATATCCCTATTCGTTCGATGTTGTTTACCAGGCGGTAACAAAGGTGGTCAGCGGTACCGGCGGAACACCTCCCGCAGCCCGCCGGCCGCGACTCTTCCGACGACGGCGGCGCGGTCCGCAGGGCCGTGGGCGCCCACGGGTTCCACCGAGGAGATGAGGGCCGCGGCATCGCCGAGTCCCATGGCGACCGGAACATCGAGCAGGGATCCGACAGTGAGGCGGGCACGCCGGGTGTCGTCCCAGGCATCAGGCCCGGGATCATTGTGGAAGACCCTGGACACGGCCAGCCGGTGCCAGCCGCCGCCAACGCGGACGGAGGCCCGGTAGGTGACCGCATCGCCGCGGACGTCCACGCGTCCGCCGGCCAGGAACACCCTCGGGCCGAAGGGGTTGTAGTCAAGGAATCCGGTCACCCGTGCCTGCGGTCCTGCACCGTTCAGGGACAGGGCCACAGTGAGGGTGAGGCGCACTTCCGGGCCGGAGTCCGGGCCGGGGTTGGCGCTCAGCTGCTCCGTGAAGCGGATGCCGGCCGCCGGTTCCGTCATGGCGGTGCAGGAGGCGTCCTTGGGCAGGCCTTCGGCGGTCATGCCTTTGAGGTAGCTGCGGGCATCCCGGTACCCCATGCCGATCAGGGTGTCCGCATCGATCCGGTTGAGGTAGAACTCCGGATCCAGCGGTAGGGGATTCTCCGGCTTGACCACGTGGAGCGTGAAGTTCCGGCCGGCCGCTGCCGCGGCTTCGAAGTCGGCCAGGAGCGCGCCCATGGCGCTCATTTCGATCATGTGGACGTACTGTTCCAGCGGGCCGTCGCCCCAGTAGCCGGTGTTGCCGATGCACCAGACCAGCCACACTTCGTCGGCTCCGCGCCGGAGGGCCTCAGCCACGTTGGCGTCGCGGATCCAGACCGCGTCCGTCCAGATCTTTCCGTGCCGCCGCAGCGGGGTGAGGAAAATGGGCAGCGACATTCCGGCTGCCATGAGTTCGGCATCCACGTCGCGTGCATCGATGGCATGGCACCGTTTCCCGGTGAACTCCACCACGTTGAAGGTGCCTTCGACGGCGCCCGGAAGGGCGGCGCGGCGCCGGATCTCGTCGTCGTCGATCCCGAGCGCCGGAAACACTTTGTCCAGCAGGCCGTCGGCGTCACCGATTGCGGGCAGCGACCACGGTCCCTTCGCATAGTCGCCCAGCGGCAGCGCCGAGCCGAAGTCCTTCACGTTCACCCCGGACCAGTTCCGGCACATGTCCTCGGGTGGTACGCCGGAGAGCATCATGCCCGCGGTCATGATGCCGCCCGACGTTCCGTCCACGTGGTCAAAGCGCAGGCCCTCCTCGGCCAGGGCAAGCACCACCCCGGCTTGCCAGGCGACGCGCATCCCGCCACCGGCCAGCACCAGTGAGCGCTTCACTGCCCGGCCTCCTGGCCGGTCCCCAGTCCCGTCCCCCGGCCGCGGCCGCTCTCCCAGTAGACCCGGCGCAGATAGATAAGGCAGAGTGCCGCCGTCGCAAGGTCAAACGCCGCCACCGTCAGGGCCACCGGCGCGAACACGCCGTTCAGGACGCCGACCGCGACGGCGGCGCACGCGCCCGCCTTTTGGATTCCGGACCACAGCAGGACTTCCGGGGCCGGCTTCGGACGCAGCAGCGTGTGGAGCAGCAGTCCGCCCACCACCACCATGAACATGCCTACCGTGGCGAACAGCTGGCGCGCCGCCGTCGTCGGCTCCGCTCCGAGCAGCTCCAGGACAGTGCCGCCCAACGGGATCTGCACCGCACCGGAAAAGACAGTGACCACGGCGATCGCGGCCAGGAGGGCCCGCAGCGGGTCGGCCGCGATCCAGGCACCGACGCCGGGGGAGGGCGTCCCGGACGGGCGCACCGCCCCGCTCATGATCCCGAGCCGTTCATGCGAAGGCCTCCCAGAGCCGGCCCCTGTCCACCAGCAGCCACACAATGGCCAGCCAGGTGAGCGTAGAGACGTAGAAGCGGATGTCGTTCAGCAGCATCCAGCGGCGCAGCAGGGAGCGCAGTTCGGTGTCGTCGGCAAAGTCTCCGCCGCGGATCCTGACGTTGATCGGAATGATCAGGGCCTGGCCCACCACCGTGAGGACGATGATCCCGAGCAGGCACAGCACGGCCGGGACCAGCCGCGTGGTGCCCCATTCGGTCCAGACCAGGATGATGCCGGAGATGAACATCGGCGGCACCACTACGGTGAAGAACTTGGTGGCCTGACGGGTGGGGGTGCCGAAGTGCATGTCCACGTTGCCGCGGTGCAGGGACTGCCAGGTGGGGTACAGGAAGAACTTCAGGACCCACATGGTGCCCACGTACATGGTGGCTCCGAACAGGAAGTACAGTGCGTTCAGCAGCAGGAGCCAGTTCACGGGGTGCCTCCGGTGCCGGAAGTGTCTTCCCTGCGGGCTGTCGCGGTCCGGTCCGGCCCGGGCATCCACTCCTGGCCCTGGCCCAGTCCCACGACGGATTCGAGCGGGTCGCCGCCGGGGATCCGGGCGGCGTCTTCGGCGGTGGCGGCGGTCAGGAACCACGCCTCGTAGTGGTCGTCCAGGACCCCGCGGGCCTCTGGCAGGTACGCAGTGAACACGGGTTTGTCCGCAGGCTGGAGGGCCTTGAGCGGGGCGACGCCCGGGGCGTCGCCGAGCACCAGGCGGGCTTTCGCGTCACTGCCCACGGCGATGTCGCCGCTGGCTTCGAAGTAGATGTCCGATTTCATCAGCATCCCGCGGAAGGCGCAGTAGTTGGACGCCGCGAGCCTGAGCGGGATCCCCAGCGGCTCGGGGCGTTCGATCTCGATGAAGCAACCGAGCGTGCCGGCGTCGTCGTACTGGGCCGAGACGGTGGAGTCCGTGACCACAAAGTCCAGGCTGGCCCGGTGCTTCGGCATTCCCCAGATGCCCTTGCCACCTTTGACCGAGACTTCGGTGCTGACCGGAAGGTCCACCACGTACTGGCCCAGCCGGAACGTCTTTTGGAAGAGCAGCGGCAGAAGCGGAGGCACGGGCCGCGCTCCGTGAGTCACCGCGATCGCCAGCGAGTATTCGATGTACTGCCCGATGTCCGTCGACTTGTAGTTCACCACAGTGACCACCAGCAGCCCCTTGCCGCCAAGGCTGAAGGGCCTAAGCTCCGTGCCAGGCAGGATGGCAGCCGCCGCGCGCTTGTTGATGGGGAACGCCGCCATCAGCACGGGGGAGTCATCGGAGTTGACCGGCATGGCGTACTTGATGCCGTCCACCACGGCATGTTGTCCCCGCAGCCGCTCCTGCCGGTGCGGTACGGGCGAGGGCACCAGCCGCAGCAGGGATGTGGCCACGCCGATGAGTCCGTTCATCTGTTCAGCTCCTTGAGGATGATGGGGTAGGTGTCCGCCCAGGCGCGGGCACCGAAGAAGACGTCCAGGTGGCCGTACCCGGAGAGCAGGTTTAGCGAGTCCTTGCCGGGACGGTGGCCCTGGAAGAAGGTGAAGGTCCGTTCCTGGCTTTCGGGCAGGAAGCAGCGGTTGTTGCGCCCGGCCAGGAACGCGAACCGGGCATCGGTCTGCGGGGCTTCGGCCAGGAAGTTGCGGGGGAGCCCAGGGTGGTCGCCTGCAGCCACAATGCGCCGGGCCAGCACACTGTGGCCCATTTCGGAGAGGAACGTGAACGGGACTTCGGCGAACTCCCCGCTGATCCAGTTGTGCGTGGCCTCGTCCAGGTTTTCGTGCGACCACAGTGCGGGCCGGCCGCTGCCGTAGGTGAAGCTGACCAGCCGGCATACCAGGTTGTCGCATTCGTGGTGGGTGGCCTTGACCATGAACCGGAGCATGCGGGAGAGGTACCCGTTGGATTTGTAGCCCCACGCCGGTGACAGGTACGGCGTGAAGGGTTTCAGCAGCTCGGCCAGGTAGGTGATCTTCACGACCGACCAGAGCGGAATGACGGGATGCAGTGAGACGGCGTTGGAGACAATGGTGTCCACCCGGGGCAGGAGCCCCGCAACGGCGGCCATGGTGAAGGAAACGGATCCCTGGCAGTGGATGACCGCCTTGAGGGTCTCGGCGCCGGTCGCCTTCAGGACGTAGTCCACCGCTGCAGGGTGGTCGTACACTGCAGCGTCCCCGAGCGTCCACGAGAGCGGTTCGAAGTCGATGGACGCCCGCCAGTTCAGGAGCCAGACATCCCAGCCGTCCTCGAGCAGGGCGTCCACCAGCGTCCGGGGCAGCGGCGGCCGGAAGAGCTCGGCCCGCACTCCGGCCCCGTGGACCAGCAGCACCGGACCCTTCTCCGGGGCCCCGGCGTCGGGCGGGACGGCGGTGGTGACATGCACCAGGGTCAGCGGCGTCCGGTCCCCGGCAGGAAAGGGAATCACCTCGGTGACGTGGTCCGCCCGGGTGACGGTGCGGGGGCTGTTCATGGCGGAAATCCCTCCCTGGCGATGGTGACCGGTGGTTCGAAGAGCCGGAGGGAGGGCAGCCCGCGCGACGGCACCGGGCGCAGGGCGCCGCCGTCGTCCATTCTTTCCAGGTCCCAGTCCCGGCAGATGCTGTCCACGGCCACCGGAAACACTGTCAGGTTGCCGTCCGCGGCGATCCTGATCCGCAGGAAGCCTTTGTGGTCCTCGATGGCCTGGCCCGACATGGCCCACGCGGCCACCTCCCCGGTTGCGGTGCCCAGGATAAAGATGGCGAACGCCTCACTGCCCGCCGCGTAACCGGCAACGAAAGTTATGGCCAGAACCAGCCCGAGGGTCAGGTACGGAGGCCAGCCTGACGGCCAGGGCAGCAGGATCACGACGGCGATTCCCGCCGCGAGTGCCGAAATCTGCCAGAGTGCACCGCGGGCAACAGTGAACCCGGCACCGTTTTCCCGCGAATCCCGGTCGAGGCCGAGCGGGGTGCCCAGTGTGGCCAGCAACAGGAGCAGAAGCAAGGGGACGGCGAGGATTGCCAGTGCGAGGAGGACCGTATTCCCTGTTTTCAGGGTGACAAGGCTGTCCAGGAATGACAGGCCCCGGAAGGCGCTGAAGACGGTCCAGAGCGTGAGGGCTGCTACCATGTGGGCGACGCCGAGGGCTGACCCGAAGCCCGGGTTGCGGACCGGCAGCCAAAACGGCGAGAGCGGGTTCGCCAGGCGTCCGCGGAGCCGCCTTGATGCAGCCCCGCCCGGGAAGGTGCCGGGCATGAGGGCGAAGCGGCGTGTTCCCCGCGCATCCGGCGGTGCCGGTGTGTCCGCCGGTGCATCTCCCGGTGCTGCGGCGTCTGCCGGGGCTCCCGATGCCGGTGCAGTTCGCGCTGGGACGTCTGTGTGTGCATCAGCCGGGGCGCCTGCCGGGGCCGGCAGGCACAGCGGAAGCGTGAGCTCCGCGGACAGCCATCCGGCGTCCGCCAGGAAGGCACCGCCCAGGCCGCAGGTGATGAGCTGGGTCCGGCGCGGGTCGATGGAAGCCGCGGGGCTGCCTTCACGCTGTTCGCCCGGCACCATTTCCTCGTAGCGCGAGTAGTGGTGCTGGTCCCCGGTGAGCCACAGACGGACGGACGCCCCCGTTTCCTCGAACATCCCCGCACGGCGGTTGAAGCGGCGCCGAAGGTAGTCCTGCTCAAAGAAATGCACCTGCCGGAACGCGCTCGGGTCCTCAGCTGCCTTGGCCCAGTATGGTGCGGCCACGCACAGGATGATGGCGTCGCCGGGCAGCAGCCGGGCAGTTACCGTGTTGTAGAAGTAGTCCAGTTGGGGCTCGTCGATGTACTGTCCCAGCTGGCTGTCCAGCCCCAGGAGCCACCATCCGGGTGCATCGTCGCCTCCCGTGAGCCGGAGGGCAAAGTAGCTGCGCGTCTGGATGGTTCGCCAGCCGCCGATGTTGCGTTGCCGGGTGAACAGCCGGATGAAGGACGTAAGGCCGTCGTACCAGTCGTGGTTGCCGGGCAGGGCCAGCAGCACGCCGGCCCGGCCGGGGGAGCGGCCTGCCGGCAGCGCTGTCCGGTAGGGACCCACCATGCGGTCTTCATAGGCAGCCGGGGCTGCCACCGGATACACCTCGTCGCCGCCGAGCACCAGCACCCTGCCGCGCCGCAGCTCATGGCCATCGACCAGCAGCGACTTTTCGGCCAGCAATGTGGCCACGGTGTAGGTGGCGTCAAAGCCGTCGCCGAGATCCGCCGTGAAGTCGAGCCACAGTGCTGCGGTCCCGGCCCCGCCGGCCGTGTCGTGATCTCCGGCTTGCTGTTCGGCCCGCCGTTCGGCCTGCTGTTGAGCCTGCGCGGCGGGCGATGTTGCGGCCGGTGATCCGGGCAGGCCCAGGTCCCTGACCACCGGCTGGGCCGGCTGGCCCGGGATGGGCAGCCGTGCCAGGTCGAGTTCGTAGCGGGGGAAGCCGCCCTCCAGCTCGCGTTTGTCGCCGAAGTCGGCAAAAACGGACGCCAGGGCCACTCGAACCGCGGTTCGGCCCAGCTGGGCCGGGGCCAGCCAGCGCACAGCATCCCGGGGGGTGAAGCCAAGTCCGTTGCTGTGCTGCGCCAGCTCACTCCGCTTCATGTCCGGTGGCTCCTCATCGCTCGCCGGTGGTCTGGCCGCCGGATAGCCCGCGCCCCCGGAGCGGCAGCGGGACGCGGCTGACGGGCCCGCCGTAGACCTGCCACAGCTCACCCAGGAACAGCTTTCCGAACGCGGCAAGGGCGCTTGCCGGGGCCGGGCCCACGGTGCGGAACGTGGTCAGTTGGCGGGCGAAATCCCACGGCCGGATGTACAGGATGCCGGCGCCCGCTGCCGCTTCCGGGTTTTGAGGGCCGTCAGCGGACTGGGCTGTGGGGGTTGGGGCGGCTGACTCCGGGGCGGTTGACCCCGGCGGGGGCACGTGCCCCCGGAGGACGGTGACGAAGAGCGTGGTGGTGTCGCCCCAGACGTCCAGACCGGCGTCGTTCCTGATGTCCTTGTGGCCTACGAAGGTCAGGGGCGTTCCGCCGGGATCCCGCAGCCAGAGCCGGTACAGCATCTTCCGTCCCGGGGCCCCTCCGCTGCCGGAACCCGAACTGCCGGAATCTGCGTCCTTGACAAACAGATTGAACCAGCCGCGCTCCACGGGCAGACGGCCGCCGAATTCGTCCGCGAGGACGTAGCCTTTCGCCGTCGCCGCATGGAGTGGATCCCGGACGAACGCCTCGATATCGGCGGCGGTGATGGTGAGCTCGAACATCATCCGCCGACTGCGGTCCCGGCCCAGGCTTCGCCCCGAGGCCGGGTCCGCCACTCCGGCACTGAACCACCCGTGCATCTGTTCGGTGAAGCTGACGGACGTCGGGCCCGTTTGCGCCGCCTCGGCCTCTTCCTCGAGTTCTGCCTCCTGCAGCGCCTCACCTGCGGGTGATCCGGCGGCGCGCGGCAGCCCCAGGCCCCGGTTGGCGGCCGGCTGGTCACTTCCGGCCGGCGGGACAAATGTGCGTTCCTCCTCCGGCGCCCTGGCACCTTTGGTGGCGTCCGGCACCAGTGCGCGCGGCGGCCCCGGGCGGTAGGCGGGCGGAGCGCCGTCGGAAGTCACGACGTCGGAACTCCCGCTGTCTGAACGCCCGCTGTCTGAACGCCCGCTGCCGGAAATCCCGGCAGGGAGATCGGCCGTGTCCAGGCCGCCCCGCTCGCGGTCCCCGGCCGGTCCGTTCAGGATCCGGTGGCAGGCGCGCTCGGCAAACGCTGCAATGGTCAGCGCGGGGTTGGCCCCCACGGGCCCGGGCATCACCGCGCCGTCCACCACATGCAGTCCGGGGTAGCCAAAAACCTCCCCGTACGGATCACAAACGCCCTCGCTGCTGTTCCGGCCTGCCGGGGCGCCCCCCAGCGGATGAACGGTGATGACCCGCTTGCTCCACCAGAGCGGATTCTGTTTGAAGCTCCCGCCCAGTTCCCTGGCGATGGAGTGCATGGTGGCCTGCATCCGGCCGAAGTAGGCGGCGGAGGTGGCCAGCGTCCAGTTGATGGCCAGCCGTCCGCACTGGAGGGTCATGACGCCGTCCGGAATGTCGCGCCCCATGCCGAGCAGCGGCACCGACGACGCCGAGAGCCGGCCGTCGCCCAGCGCGGCGGCAAGATCGGCCGAAATATTGGAGCGCTGGGCGTGGAAGAGCCTGTCCTTGAGGAGCTGGACCATCACTTTTCCGGCCCGCCTCACCACCTGGCGGAACTGCGCGGTCTCCAGGAGCCAGTCAATGAACGACGGGTAGCCGGCGTCTTCGATGTAGTAGCCGCGGCCGTCGCCGCCGTCGGTGGAATCGGCAGTGCGGATGGCCGTGGTGATTACCGGGCCGCTGCTGCCCGAGAGCGTGCGCGTGGCGCCGTCGGGGTCCGTCGCGTCCAGCACGAACCCCAGCAGGTCACCGTTGCCGCTGAAGCGCGTGCCCAGCGCCGGGCTCAGCGCGGGCAGGGACGCGCGGTTCCGCAGCAACAGGAAGGTGGTGCCAAAGGTTCCCGCGGCGAGGATGAGCCGGCGGCAATGGATCAGCCGTTCGCGCAGGAGGCCTGGTGATGCGTCGGCGGGGTCGTGGATGACGTAGCGGACCTCATAGCCGCCCGCCGGAAGGGGACGGATGCCGCGGACGTCGTGGTAGGTCCGGATGTCCGCCCCGGCGGCCTTCGCCGCGGACAGATAGTTGTGGTCCAGTGTGTTCTTAGCGCCGGTGTTGCAGCCGATGTCGCACTCCCCGGACAGGGTGCAGGTGGTGCGCACGGCGCTGTCGCCGTGGACGCTTCCGTACGGCGCTGGCGGCAGCACCTGGTTCCGGGCGGGAGCGGCCCCCGGCGAGCGGGAGAAGGTGACGGCGATGGGCGGCCGGGTGATGCTGAGTCCCAGCGCTCCGGCGGCGGTTTCCATGGCCAGGGTCTTGGGGGTGTCCCGGTACGGGTAGGGCACCGGCCGGAGCATGGCTTCGGCGGCGTCGTAGTAGGGGTCGAGGTCCTGCCGGGTGAACGGCCAGCTTTCGTAGCCGCCGCCGGGCACCGGGGATTCCTGGACGAACCAGTTCTGGTCCTTGCGCAGGAGCACATTGGCGTAGATCAGTGAGCCGCCGCCCAGGCCGCTGGAGACGATCCCCTCCAGGCCGCGGAAGGTCCAGGCGTCGAACAGTCCGTAGAGCCCCTTGTCCGGATCCCAGAAATTCCGGCCCATCTCCGACGGCGTCCGGGCGAAGCTTCCCGGCGGGTAAGCCTTGCCGCGTTCCATCAGGACCACGGACTGGCCTGCCGCCGCCAAACGGTAGCATGCTACCGAGCCCCCAAATCCGGAACCCACCACCACGGCGTCCACCGACTCCGCGGGTTCATCGTCGCCTTGCACCACCGGTTCCACGCAATTCCTCTCGGAAGAGCTGACACGCCGAACGCCCTGCGGCCGCGTACCCGTAAGGGGTGCCGCGAGGCCGCGGGGTGGTCAAACGCAAACCCTAGCGACATGTTCCCACTGCGGACCGGGTCTGTCCACGGACATGTGCGGGCCAACGGAAGCAGCGGGCCGCTAGGGCATGTCTCCTAATTCCTTGAGCCAGATGGTGATGGCGCGGAGGACGACTCCGCCGCGGTAGGTCAGGGCGAGCTTGTCGTAGCGGGTGGCGAGGCCGCGCCATTGCTTGAAGATGTTGAAGGACCGTTCGACGACGTTTCGCCGCTTGTAGGCTTCCTTGTCCAGGCCCACTGGTCGGCCGCCCTTGCTGCCGCGGCGTTTGCGGTTCGCTTCCTGATCGGAGCGTTCCGGGATCACCGCCTGGATGCCGCGCCGGCGCAGAAGTTCCCTGTTGGCCTTTGAAGAGTAAGCCTTATCCGCCAGGGCCCGGTCAGGGCGGGAACGGGCTCTGCCCGGACCCAGCCGCGGAACGCTGAGGGAGTCCAGCAGGTGCGGGAACATCGGGGAGTCCCCGCCCTGCCCGGGACCGAGCAACATGACCAGCGGGCGCATCTTGCCGTCGCAGAGGTGATGGATTTTCGTTGTCAGCCCGCCGCGGGACCTCCCGATCCCGTGGTCAGGCGGTTCCTCTAACAGATTCATGTAATTCGACAGGTCCCCCTGTGTGGCGGGTGAGGTTCGTGGCGTGCTGGTGGGCCCGGTTGACCGTGGAGTCCACGGAGACCTCCCAGTCGATCATCCCGGCCGCGTCGGCCTCCGCCAGGATCCGGGAGTGGATCTTGTCCCAGGTTCCGTCGCCACTGAAGCGGCGGTGGCGTTTCCAGACTGTCTGCCACGGGCCGAAGGTCTCCGGCAGGTCGCGCCAAGGAATCCCCGCCCGGAAACGGTAGATAATGCCTTCGACGATCAGACGGTGGTCCTGGAACGGCCGGCCACGGCTCCCGTCGGAACTGGGCATCAACGGTTCAATCCGCTCCCATTGGGCATCGGTCAGGACGGCAGTACGCGACATGATTCCAGCATGCCAAAGCCGACAAGAACCAATTGGGAGACACGCCCTAGACCCTGATGCGGTACCCGCGCTTGACGACGGTTTCCACCAGACGGCCGTCAGGAAGCGAGGAGCGCAGCCGGCTGACGGTCATGTCCAGGGCATGGACCGAGCCGCGCAGTTCCAGCAGCTCGGAGAGCGACTCCCGGGACAGGACAGCCCCTTCGGCACCCAGCAAGGCACGCAGTAGCAGGAGCGGTGCGGGCGCCATTTCCACGGGTTCGCCGTCGATCCGGAGTGACCGTCCCCGGAGCTCCACGTTGCCGGAGCGCGTGTCGAGGCGGCGGACGTGGTTCAGGGCAAGGTGTTCGCAGACGAGCCTGATGAGGGCTCCCATCCGGAAACGCTCGGGGATGAGCGGCGACAGCCCGGCGTCGATCAGCGGCTGGGCGGTGATGGGTCCCACCACGGCGGTGGTGACGGTGGTCTTCAGGGCGTCGACGAGCTGCTTGTAGAGGCCCATTTCATGGGCGGTGCTCCACATGGCGTCGACCGCCGGGGCGCTGGTGAAGGTCAGGACGTCCAGGTTGCCGCTGCAGGCGGCCTCGATGAGCCGCGGGAGCTTGTCCTCGCCGTCGGGCTTGACCCAGCGGTAGGGGGTGACGGTAAGAACGGTGGCACCCGACATCTTCAGCCGCTCCAGCTGGCGGACGTCCGTGTAGCCGTGCAGCTGGACGGCCACCGTCTTGCCGCGGACGCCTTCCTTGAGCAGCATGTCCACCAGGGTGGCGGTGGTTTCGTCACTGCTGATGCCGACGTCGGCGAGTCCGGCCGCGCGGACGGCGCCGCGTGCCTTCGGCCCGCGGACGAACATCCGGCACGCCGCGAGCGTCTCGAGCAGTTCGTCGCCGATTCCGGAGGCGTCGGCCGCTTCGCACCAGCGGCGCATGCCGTAGGCGGTGGTGGCGATGCAGAGGTCTGGCTTGGCGGCGATGATGGCCCGGGTGTCGTCGATGAGCCGCATATCCTCCTGCACCGGCGCGATCTTCAGCGCGGGGGCATGCAGCACCTCGGCTCCGCGCCGCTCCAGCGCCTCGATCAGGTCCTGGGAACGCCGGTGCGACGTCACGCCGATCCGGAACCCCTCCAGGGGCGCATCGGGGGAGTCGGGAGCAGGGGCGTCCTGCTGGCCGGAAGCCGGGGCCGCGGAAGCGGGGGCAATAGAGTTCATGGCGCTCATGGTGTTACTTTCACGATCCCATCAGTGACGCCGCGAGGCGGTCGAGATCGGCCGCCGCCTCGGCGTGCCCGCGGTTGGCTTCAGCCACCCGCACCACCTCGCCGATGACCAGTACTGCCGGGTTAGTGCAATCGGCGGCCGCTGTGACAATCGTACCCAACTGGGCGATGGTGGTGCGCTGGCCCGGGCGGTATCCGCGTTCGACGACGGCCATCGGCATGTCTGCCCGCATGCCCGCTCGGCGCAGGCCGGCGGCCAGCTGGTGCAGCGTGCCGATGCCCATGAGGACCACGATGGTCCCGCCCAGCCCGGCGAGGTGGGTGAGCTCCTTCTCGGTCAGCGGCGCATGGCCGGACACCACGGTGAACATGTGGCTCACTTCGCGGTGCGTGACCGGGATCCCGGCCGCCGCAGGGACGGAGATGGCGCTGGTGACGCCGGAAATGACCTTGACGGGGACGCCGGCTGCCACGCAGGCCGCAACCTCTTCGCCGCCACGGCCGAACACGTAGGGGTCGCCGCCTTTGAGGCGCACCACGTTGTTCCCGTCGAGGGCGCTTTGCACCATGAGCTTCTCGATGTCGCCCTGGCTGACCTTGTGGTGGCCGGGCTGCTTGCCCACATCCACCAGCTCGGCCGAGGTCAGGGACGGGAGCTCCTGGTAGGGGGCCAGCCGGTCGTAGAACACGACGTCGGCATCGCGCAGCGCCTTGACGGCGGCAACGGTCAGCAGTTCGCCGACGCCGGGTCCGCCGCCCACGAGGGTCACGTGGCCGACTGCTCCAGCGGCCGGTTCCACCGCAACGGGGATGCCGGCTGCGCGACAACGGTCCAGCAGTGCGTCCCAGCCGGGCTGGCCGTCGTCGACGGCAGCCACGAGGAAGGGGCGCTCGGGCAGGGGTCCGTCATGGCTCGCGCCCTGCGGGTTGCTGAGGCGGGAGACGACGGCGCCCGCGGCCTGGTAGCGGCGGACCGCCTGCCGTGCGGCGTGGTCGGTGCCGGTGACCAGGACTTCACGGCCGGTGAGATCAATGCTGAGCTGCATGCTATACCTCGTTCTCGTCGCGGGGCCTCATCGGGATGGAAGACCCGATCAGGACCTTCCCTTTTTCTTCAGCAGTTGCCGGGCGCATCTGGCCGCGCTCGTCCGGGACGAAGGTGATGGAGTCGTCCTTCTGGTCGGGCGCATTGACGAAGGAGCGGAACCGGCGCAGGCGCTCGGGGTCCGTCAGGGTGTCGGCCCATTCGTCGACGTAGGTGTCAACGTGCTTGGACATGGCCGCCTCGAGTTCCTCGGCGATGCCCAGGGTGTCCCTGACCACAACATCCTCGACGTGTTTGATGCCGCCGTCGAGCTCTTCCTGCCAGCGCGCGGTGCGCTGCAGGCGGTCGGCGGTGCGGATGTAGTACATGAAGTACCGGTCGATGTACTTGATCAGCGTCTCGTCGTCGAGGTCCTTGGCCAGCAGCTGGGCGTGGGCCGGGGTGGCGCCGCCATTACCGCCGACGTACAGGTTCCAGCCGTCAGCCGTGGCGATCACGCCGACGTCCTTGCCGCGGGCCTCGGCGCATTCGCGGGCACATCCGGAGACGCCCATCTTGAGCTTGTGCGGGCTGCGGAGGCCGCGGTAGCGCAGTTCCAGCTGGATGGCCATGGCCACCGAGTCCTGCACGCCGAAGCGGCACCAGGTGGAACCGACACAGGATTTCACCGTGCGCAGGCTCTTGCCGTAGGCCTGGCCGGATTCGAAGCCGGCATCCACCAGCTCCTTCCAGATTTCCGGGAGCTGCTCCAGCCGGGCACCGAACATATCGATGCGCTGGCCGCCGGTGATCTTGGTGTACAGGTTGTACTTCTCTGCCACTGCGGCGATGACGCCAAGCTTCTTCGGGGTGATCTCGCCGCCGGCGATGCGCGGGACCACCGAATAGGTGCCGTCCTTCTGCATGTTGGCGAGGGCGCGGTCGTTGGTGTCCTGCAGGGTGCCGCGGCCGGCATCGAGGACGTAGGCGCTGTTCTGGCTGGCCAAAATCGAGGCGATGGTCGGCTTGCAGATGTCACAGCCGGCGCCGGTGCCGTATTTGGCCATGATCTCCTCGAAGGAGGTCAGTTCCAGGACCCGGATGGTCTCGAAGAGTTCCTGGCGGGACAGCTCGATGTGTTCACAGAGTGCCTTGGAGACCTCGACGCCGGACTTGGTGAGTTCGGTTTCCAGCAGCTTCTTGAGCATCGGCACACAGGAACCGCAGCTGGTCCCGGCGCGGGTGCAGCCCTTGAGCTCGCCGAGTTCCTGGACGGGAGCGTTGCCGTCGCAGGCCCCGCAGCCGTTGACGGTGTCGCGGATGGTTCCGGCCGACACGTTGTTGCAGGAACACAGGATGGCGTCGTCCGGGAGTTCCGTGTCCGGGGCGTCGCCGCCGCCGGCCGCCGTCAGGTACGCGCCCGGTTCGGCGCTGAGTTCGCGGCCCAGGAGCGGGCGCAGGCTGGTGTAGGGGGTGGCGTCGCCCACGAAGATGCCGCCCAGAAGGGTCTTGGCATCGTCGGTGGTGACGATCTTCTGGTACACACCGCGGGCCGGGTCAGCGTAGACTATTTCGAGGGAGTGCTCTGTCTTGGCGAACCCGTCCCCGAAGCTGGCAACGTCCACGCCCGAGAGCTTGAGCTTGGTGGCGGTGTCGAAGCCGGGGAAGGTGGCCTCGCCGCCGTGAAGGCGGTCGGCCACGATCTCTGCCATGGTGTTGGCGGGAGCAACCAGGCCGAGGCACATGCCACCGAAGTTGGCGACCTCGCCGATGGCCCAGATTCCGTCGACCTCGGTGGCGCAGTAGTCGTTGATGACAACGCCGCCGCGCTGGCCCAGGCTGAACAGCTGTTCCTCGCCTTCGGCTGCGCGGAAGAGTTCATCGCGCGGCCGGACGCCGATGGCGACGATCACGAGGTCAGCGTCGATAATGCGGCCGTCGGCCATCAGGACACCGGTGACCTGGCCGTCGTCGTCGGACAATACTTCCGAAGGGAAGACGCCGCCGTGGACTTCGAAGCCTTTGGCCTTGATGAGCCGGCCCATTGCCTGACCCGCGCCTTCATCCAGCTGTGTGGCCATCAGCCATTGCGAACCGTCGATGACGATCGGGTTGGCGCCCAGCTGCTCCGTGCCGGCGGCCGATTCGAGCCCGAGGAGGCCGCCACCGATAGTGACGGCGTTGACCTTGCGGCCGAGCTTCTCCGTGAGCCCGGTAATGGCCTCGTTGATGGCCCAGACGTCTTCGAGGGTGCGGTAGACGTGCGTGTGCTCGGCGCCGGGGATGGGCAGCCTGGCGGCATTCGAACCCGTGGCAACTACCAGGTCGTCGTAGCCGTAGATGCTGCCGGCTGCGGTTTCCACCGTCTTGGCCCCGGCATTGATCTTGATGACTCGTTCGCCGGTCTTCAGGGCCAGGGCGTCGTGGTCCCACATGGACGCGCTGCCCAGAGTGAGGTCCACCGCGCTGTCGGTGAGGGCCTTGGAGAGTGCCACGCGGTCATACGGGAGGTGGGCTTCCTCAGTGAGGACCGTGACATGCCAGCCATCGAGGCCACGGGCATGCATCGCGTCCGCAAAACGGTGGGCCGCGGGGCCGCCGCCGGCGACGACGATGCGGCGCGGATTCTCTGTGCTTGAAGTCAGTTCGGTCACTGTGGGCCTTTCGCATGGGCCGCAGACGGTGCTCTGCAGCTTGTCCATCCAGACTAGGCAGCCGCAGTTTCGCTTCAGTTTCCCTTATGTTTCGTGAACTTAACTTCTGCATCACGAATGGATTTCGGGACAGGTGAGTTGCCTTTTACGTGCCGGACACATTGACTGCACGCCGCTGAAACACCGCAGCCCTAGCTTGGATATGTGGCCGCGTCGGCGGTCCGGGCCTGGCAGCCGTTCCTAGGAGCGCCGGGCCGCAGGCAATGCGAGAGGGGCCGGAAATGACCGCAATACTTGAACTTGATGACCAGACCACAGGGTTTGCGACGGGCTGGAACCGCGTGTGCGCCGTGGAGGAACTGGAACTGGCATGGGGCGAGGCTGCGCTGATCGCGGGCCGCCAGGTTGCGCTGTTCCGCACCGCGGCCGCCGAGGTGTTCGCCGTGGCCCAGGAAGATCCCGCCACCGGTGCCCACGTGATGGCCCGCGGCATCGTTGGCTCACGCGGAACGCGCCCCACCATTGCGTCCCCGCTGCACAAGGAAGTCTACGATCTGGAGACCGGCGAATGCTTTGGCACCGCCGGCCTCCGCCTGCCCACGTTCCGTACCCGCCTGGTGGACGGCTACGTCGAGGTTGAGCTCTAGGTCAGGCGTCCCGACTAAAGCCCCAGGGCCTCCCGCACGTCTCCCAGTACGCCGTCGAGCGCTGCCCGGGCCGCCTGCCGCGCCTCGGGCAGCTCCGCTGCTGAGCCCACGCTGCGGATGACTTCGAGATAGCACTTGAGCTTCGGCTCCGTGCCGCTGGGGCGGATGATCACCCGGCTGAGGTCCTTGGTGACGTACAGCAGGCCGTCCGTCGGCGGCAGGTGTTCACTGCCTTCGGCCAGGTCCTTGGACGTTTCGACGGCGGACCCGCCGAATGATTCCGGCGGGCTGACCCGGAGCCGGTTCATCATGGCATCCAGCAGGCCAAGGTCCGCAACGCGGATGCTGAGCTGGTCGCTGGCATGCAGCCCGTGCACCAGGTACAGCTCGTCCAGGGTGTCGAATATGGTCTTGCCGTCAGCTTTCGCAGCGGCCGCGAGTTCCGCGATGAGCACGGCCGCGGAAATGCCGTCCTTGTCCCGCACCAGATCCGGGGCCACACAGTAACCCAGCGCTTCCTCGTAGCCGTATAGCAGGCCCGGAACGCGCGAAATCCATTTGAAGCCAGTCAGGGTTTCCTCGTGGGCGTATCCGGCCGCCGCGGCGATCCGCGAGAGCAGGCGTGAGGAAACTATCGAGTTTGCAAAGACGCCGGGGGGTGTCGCAGCATCGCCCGCAGCAAGCCTGGCCACGATGTGCGCCCCCAGCAGTGCGCCAACTTCATCACCCCGCAGCATGCGCCACGCTCCGGTGTCCGGGTCCTTGGCCGCGACGGCCGCGCGGTCGGCGTCGGGGTCGTTGGCCAGCACAATGTCAGCGTCCACACGGGCGGCTGTTTCAAGCGCAAGGTCCAGGGCGCCGGGTTCCTCCGGGTTGGGGAAGTTCACCGTGGGGAAGTCAGGGTCCGGCTCGGCCTGTTCTGACACCAGCGTGACGTCGGTGAAGCCGGCCCTTTTCAGCACCGAGACTGCCGTCTCGCCGCCCACGCCGTGCATGGGGGTCAGCACGATCTTCAGGTCGCGCTCCGGGAAATGCGCGGGCAGGGCAAGGGCGGCCACAGCGGACTGGTAGTCGGTGGTGATGGACGGTTCCAGGACGGTCCAGCCCGACGGCGCGAGGGCGATGGATTCCAGCGCGCCCACCCGTTCGATTTCCGTGGCGATCCACTCGTCGTACGGCGCCACGATCTGGGCGCCCCGGCCGCTTTCCTCCACGGCATGCCGGCCGAGGTACACCTTGTATCCGTTGTCCTGCGGCGGGTTGTGGCTGGCCGTCACCATGACGCCGCCATCGCAATCCAGTGCCCGCACCGCGTACGCAAGCAGCGGAGTGGGGAGCGCCTGCGGCATCAGGAACGTTTCGATTCCCGCGGCGGTGAAAATCGCCGCCGTCTCTTCGGCGAAGACGTCGGAGTTGTAACGCGCGTCGTAGCCGACGACGGCACGCGGTGTGGTGCCCGGCGATGCCTGCCCGACGGCGGCGGTCAGGAACGCGGCGAAGCCGGCTGCGGCGCGGCGCACCACCACCCGGTTCATCCGGTTGGGGCCGGGGCCGAGTGCCGCGCGGAGGCCAGCGGTGCCGAACTGAAGTGTGCCGCTGAAACTGTCCCTGAGTTCCTGCCGGGCCGAGGCAACTCCGTCCCCGGAGAGCCGGATGAGTTCTGTCAGTGCGGCCGAGGTGGCGGGATCCGGATCCTCGGCGGCCCAGTCGCGGGCGGCGCTCAGCAGTTGCGGGAATTCGGCATCGGAGGACGTCATAGGAACAAAGCTATCGTCTAACCGCCGGTATTCGCTGTCCGACAAGCACCGCGGGAACCCTTGACAGCAAATTTTCTGGACACGTAATGTCTGAAAAATGAAAATGGGGCAGGGCGTGGAGTGGGCGCTGCACTGCTGTGTCAATATGTCCTGGACTCCTGCGGGGGAGGCCGTTAGCAGTGCACGGCTGGCGGAGTTGTACCAATTGCCCGCCGCCTACCTGAACAAGCAACTGCAGGCCCTGGTCCGGGCAGGCATCCTGTCCTCGGTGTCCGGACCCCGCGGCGGCTTCCAGCTGGCCCTGCCTGCGGACAAAATCACCGTGCTGGACGTTGTGCTCGCCATCGAGGGCGTCGAGCCGGCCTTCCGCTGCGAATCCATCCTCGCGAACACGCCCGGGGCCGACTCCGGCGAGGACTACATCCGCAGCTGCCTGGTGTCCCAGACCATGCGGCAGGCTGAACTGGCGTGGCGGCAGACCCTGTCCCGGCAGACCATCGCCGGGATTGCCGCCTCCGTCGAGCGGAAGTTTCCCGGCGCCAGGAAGGACACCCTCCTGCGGCTCATGCCCGCCAGGAAGTAGAAATCAGAGCTTGGCGATGATCTCCGCGAGCAGCTTGGAAATGCGCGGACCGGCCGCTTGGCCGGCTTCCAGCACTTCCTGATGGCTCAGCGGCACCGGGCTGATCCCGGCGGCGAGATTGGTCACCAGCGAGATGCCGAAGACTTCCATGCCCGCGTGACGGGCCGCGATGGCTTCGAGCGCTGTGGACATGCCAACCAGGTCAGCACCGATCCGTTTGGCGTACTGCACTTCCGCCGGCGTCTCGTAGTGCGGGCCGGTGAACTGCGCATACACACCTTCATCGAGGGAAGAGTCCACATCGCGGGCCAGGCCGCGGATGCGTGCAGAGTAGAGATCTGTCAGGTCAACGAACGTAGCACCCTCAAGCGGGGACGTGGCGGTGAGGTTTATGTGATCTTTGATGAGCACAGGAGTGCCGGGAGCCCAGTCTTCGTTGAGCCCGCCGCAGCCGTTCGTCACCACCAGGGTCTTGCAGCCGGTGGCCGCGGCGGTGCGCACGCCGTGTACTACGGCACGGACGCCCTTGCCCTCGTAGTAGTGCGTGCGGGCGCCGAGCACCAGGGCGCGCTTGCCTTCTTTGGTCAGGACGGAGCGGATGGTTCCCACATGGCCTTCCACGGCCGGTGCGGAGAACCCGGGGACTTCGTCCGCGGACAGCGTGGCCGTGGTCTCGCCGATCAGGTCCGCGGCGTCCCCCCAGCCGGAGCCGAGCACCAGGGCGACGTCGTGGCTGTCCACGCCCGTCTCCTGGGCGATGTAGTCGGCGGCGGCGCGGGCAGCGTCAAAAGGGTCCGTGTTCAGGAATTCTGTATTACTCACTGGTACAAGCTATCGCGCCCGCGGCGCCCTGCCCAGCAGTGGCGCAGGTCCCTTTTATTGGTGTGCGGCGGGTGATGGGTAGAGAATGGATCTTTGTGACTACGCATCCGGATTTCAGCTCACCCCGCATCGCAATTCTTGGCGGAGGCCCCGGCGGATATGAAGCCGCCATGGTGGCCGCCTCACTGGGGGCGCAAGTCACCATCATTGAACGCGCCGGCCTCGGCGGCTCGGCGGTGCTGACCGACGTCGTACCTTCCAAGACTCTGATCGCGACGGCGGACCTGATGACCCGCGTCGGTGAGGCGGGGGAGCTGGGAGTGAAGTTCGACGTCGACGGCGGCGATTTCGCCCCGGTGATGCGCGCCGACCTGAAGCACATCAACGACCGCCTGCTCGGCCTGGCCCGGAAACAATCCGAGGACATCCGGGCCGGCCTGGAGCACCAGGGCGTGCGCATCCTGATCGGTTCCGGCCGGCTGCTGGACAACCACACCGTTGAGGTCCTCACCGTTGACGGCATTGAGACGGTGGAAGCGGACACCATCCTGCTCGCGGTCGGCGCCCACCCGCGTGAACTTCCCACGGCCCGCCCGGACGGCGACCGGATCCTGAACTGGGCGCAGATCTACAACATGGACGAGCTCCCTGAGGAACTCATCGTGGTGGGCTCCGGCGTCACCGGCGCGGAGTTCGCGTCCGCCTACAACGGACTGGGTTCCAAAGTCACCCTGATTTCCAGCCGTGACCGCGTGCTGCCGGGCTCGGACACCGACGCCGCAGAGGTCCTCGAGGCCGTGTTCGAGCGCCGCGGCGTGAAGGTGCTCTCCCGCTCGCGCGCCGAAACGGTGGAACGGACGGACGACGGCGTGGTGGTCACCCTGGGCGACGGCTCCAAGGTCACCGGCAGCCACTGCCTGGTCTGTGTCGGTTCCATTCCCAACACTACAGGCATCGGCCTGGAGGAAGCGGGCGTGGCGGTCACTGAGAGCGGCCACATCAAGGTGGACGGCGTCTCACGCACCACAGCCCCCAACATCTATGCCGCCGGCGACTGCACCGGCGTCCTGGCCCTCGCATCAGTGGCTGCCATGCAGGGCCGGATCGCCGTGGCCCACTTCCTGGGCGACGCCGTCATGCCGCTCAAGCTGCACCAGGTGGCGTCGAACATCTTCACTTCGCCCGAGATCGCGTCCGTGGGTGTGTCCGAGGCCGAGATCGATTCCGGCAAGTACCAGGGCGACGTGGTGAAGCTGTCCCTGCGCAGCAACGCCCGCGCCAAGATGCGCAACCACCGGGACGGCTTCGTCAAGATCTTTGCCCGCAAGGGGTCCGGCACCGTGATCGGCGGCGTGGTGGTGGGGCCGAACGCCTCCGAGCTGATTTTCGCGATTGCCATCGCTGTCACGCAGAAGCTCCACGTCGACGACGTCGCCAGCACCTTTACGGTGTACCCGTCACTCAGCGGCTCCATCTCCGAAGCGGCAAGGCGCCTGCACGTCCACATGTAACCGCCGGTGATCGAGCCGGGGAACCCTCATCAGGCGGCCGCCGTCCGGATGTTCTCCGGGGATTCGGCGCCGCGGGCCATTCGTGCGGCCACTAGGTAGAGCAATCCGGTGATCAGCGGGATCACGCTGACGGCTGAGAGTGGCACCACCCCCGCGAGGCTGCCCAGCGCCGAGAACGCGATGGGACCGAAGCCCAGGGCGAGCAGCAGCCACCCTGCGGTGGCCGTCCGTTTCAGGCCCAGGACTGCTGCCGGAAATGCCAGGACCAGCACGGCCACCGCCCGCACGGGGCCGTTCGCGTTCTCGAAGGCCCGCCACGACGCCGAGTCGATTGCGAACCACATGCCGGCCAGGACCAGCAGCGCGGTCACGACGGTCATAGCGGGGGTGGCCCACCCGGGACGCAGCCAGGCAAGCGCGGCGAGTGCGGCCATCGGGACGGCCCAGGACACGATCAGCATGAGCCCTTCCGTGCCGCCCGGATCGGCAAGGGCAAAGCCGCTGATGAACAGGCCTGCGACGACGGTGAAGGCGGCCATGACGGCGGCCGCGGTCCACACGAGGGCACGCGCCCGGACGTAGCGGTCCGGCTGCCGGACGGCCACGAGGCCCATCACGGCGGCCGCCAGGATGAGCACGGCCGCGGCGAGGAAGATCGTGACGGCGAACATGGCACCCCTCCGTGCGACTCAGGGACTGTTTTCATCCATAAGACGCTACGTCCAGGGGGATGGGCAAGGGGCTAAGGGCCTTCGCTTGAGGTCCGAAGAGTCGGACGATCGTTCAGGTGAGGACGGTAGCCGACCAGCTGAAGCTAGGGGATGCCGCTTGCGTCAACGGCACTTTGAATCGCCACCGCTAGGACGATACACCGTCGTTCTGCATCCGATTTGGTCTTGGGTAGTGATTTCCGGGCATGCTTATGAGAGACCACCGTTTGGCTGAGAGCTGTGCTGCTTGCGCCCAGTGCTGTGTGCAGGCCGGTCTCGAGAGTAACAAGCGTTTGGTCCTCGGAGAAGCGATCACGATCCGGGCGGTCCCCGCCGCCCAAATATCGCTCTCATGTCGTGTCTTACGAAGTTTTTGCCCCGATGTTGATGACCTTCGTCTCTGACATGGTGCTCCGCGCCCTCGGCAAGCCCGCAAGTCTGCGTACGCCAGAGCATCGAACGCCATGCCTCTGATCCCCGATCCTTGTGGGCAGTTCCACTTCACCCGGATCCAGATCAGGACGGACCCGCACCAGTCGCACCGAAAGCCGAACGCGCGCCCGGACCAGGCGACGTCGGCAGAGACCTCCACGACGATGGGATCCACCAAAGTCAGGCGTACCGAGCCACTTTCCTTGTTGAACCTGTCCAGTACCCTTTCGCTGATTTCCTCCGGCCAGGGATGTTTCCCCGCGGCGGGCGCAGATACTTGGCCAGATTCCTGCTGCCCCAGCCGACAAGGGTGGAGCGGCCAACTATCCGCAGCCGACCGCGCAGCGGCAGCCCGACGACGGCCGCCCGTGGCTGGGCTCGCCGGCTGATGACGGAGGACAAATTCTGTACCCACAAAGCTGTTGTTGGAGGTCTCGGGGACCCTCGAGCGCTTCGACTTTCTTCTGGAGCAGATGCTTATTGGCCTGATCGCCGAGGCCGCGGATCCTCCTATCGCGCTCACCGCCAGCCAGCCGGCCCCATTTTCCCCGAAGACGGGCACTGTCGGTTTAAGCCGCCGTCGGCGCCCCGATCAACATCGGCGGATCAAGGCTAAGACGGCCGGGGTGCCAGGCTTGTGGCTCATATAGAAAGTGACCGACAGCCCCCCGCTGCCGACCACTTTGCTTCCGCTCGGTTTTTCGAAACGATGCGACGCCGAGCACGTCGCCAGCCTGATTCGTCTTTAGGGACGGCGCGTCGGGACTAGGGGGCGATTTCGGCGCAGAGGTCCCGTTGCCGGCCGGACGTGCTCGTTAGCGTTCCGACCTGATCATAGGTTTCTGTAATCACCGTGTAAGTGACTCGTCCGGTGTACAGGATGGAGGTCGGCCCCCTGGGTCGGTTGGGAACTGAATCAGGACGTTCTGGCCGGTCAACTGGAACTCGGTCAACCCGGTCGCCGGGTCGGTAGCCGTGTGTGTCACAGAACCATTGGTGGGGAATGTGACGGATTTGCCAGTCGTGAAGTTGCCTATGGTGAGTGTGGTGCCGTGCCCACCGACGACTGAGTAGATGATTCCATCCCTCAGCCTTGTGACCCTCGTGGCCTGATTTCCACCGGTCGCCGAAATCGTAATGTCAAAGCCAACGCATCCCGGATAGTGCGGCACGGGCTCGGCGAACGCCGATTGGGGGGCGGCCAGCATCATTGCCGCCAACACAGCGGCTGGCATCAGCCGACGAGTAGATCTCTTGACCATGATTTCTCCATTTTTCTCAAACGCTTGTCATCGTTTGGAGACACACCCCCAATATTTCCGGCGGAGGAGACCGTGTGCCAGCCTGATCGGGACCCGCCCTGACTGCGGCAATATGAACCTCGCCGCTCAACACCCCGGCCTGAGTGTGGCGCCGGCTCACGGGAGAGTTTACGCAGTTATAACGTCGTTGACCTGAGTAGCCACTACCTGTAATCGGCGTCTGGCACTTGAGTGCAATACGTGCGACAGCCCTTGGTCCGGGGTGGTTCTCCCCGGCGGAGCTTCAGCCGGATCCGTCGGGCCCATGTCGAGGCGGAACGGGCGGGTACTCGTCACGCATCAGCGACACGCAGGCCATGAGGCGGTGGGTCCAGCGGTTCAGGCCGATCAGCAGGCCCAAGAGCCTCCTGCCGTAACGGCTCGTAAACGGCAGGCTGAGCCGGCCACGATCACCAGCAGCCCGATCAGCGAGATCCCGCGGCCGCCCTGGTATCCCACCTGACAACTGGGAGAAGACCAGCCCCGCGGAACTGTGTAGGTCTTAGGGGAGATATAGCCGTTAGTGACGACCACGTCGTCGAGATACGTCCAGGCGTTATCGGCAGGAACCGCCCCATCGATGTGCCCGACGGACCACAGCGTCACCGTCTGGCCCTGAAAGCCGGAAAGGTCTGCCGTGACCCGCGTCCAGGTTCCCGAAATACTGTTCAATTTGGGGAGCATCGTGAGCGTGCTGCCGCCGGCGACCCTAACCTTCCTTCCATCCAGTCCCAATTGCAGTTATTCCTGTTTCTGGCGCCGCCGTCGGCGTCCGAAGATTTGGCTGGTACAGACCACTCATCCAACAGGGCCGCGGGCCCTACACGCCTACAAGTCGTTTGCGGCCCGGATTTCTTCCGCCAGGACGTCAATGTGAGGCCACGGGTCGTCATGCACCGATCTGCCGCCACAGGCCGAAGACGCCGGACGCAGGTGAGTCGGTGGACAAGGCGGCACTGGGTGAGGGCAGTGGCGCCTTGTATCCGATTGGAGACTACGGAGCGAACAAAGCACAAACGTCGGTCACGGTGCCGTTGCCGGAGAACGCCCTGACTACGGCGACGCCCTCGAATGCTATCCCGGGCCGCATCTTCAAAACGCGAGTAGTGACTACCTGTTTGTAAACCAACTTTGCTATCTAACAGCCGACACCCAAAAAGCCGCCAGGCCATACTTTGGCACGCCAAAGTATGGCCCCGGTCGCGGTGGCCAACCCTATGGGTGAGCTGGATTTGAAGCAGGCCGGACCTACCCCCAACCTCACCTCACGTCAGGCGGCTGCCGCCGCCTGGAAGTGTTTTTCGATGATGTCCTTGATGTCGGAGTGGCAGCCGCCGCAGCCGGTGCCTGCCCTGGTGGCACCGGAAACCTCGGCCACCGTGGAGCAGCCATCAACAACTGCATCCTGGATCTTGGTTCCGGTGACCCCGGCACACCTGCATACGGTGCGCTCCGGGTCAGTGTTTCCTGAAGCAGCCAGCTGGTCCGGTCCGTCCAGGCGCAGCAGCAGCGACCGGTCGGCGGGGAGCTCGTCTCCACGCTCGAACAGGGACACCAGCTCGGCAGCGGTGCGGGGCATTCCCACGGCCACGAGGCCTTCCAGCACGCCGCCGCGCGTGGTCATCTTGACGTAGCGGCCGTGCTCCGGATCGGCCCACTGCGCAATCTGGAGCCGAGGGCGGCCGTTCACGGCACCGGCCATGAGCATTTCGTCATCCCACGGCTCGGCGGCATTGTCGCCCGCCACGGCCATGTTCATGCCGCGCGCCTTCAGGACAATGACGCCCGGCTTCTCGATGGGCAGCTCGGGCAGGGAATCGGCCGCCTCCGTCGAATCGTGCTGCGAATCGGCTTCGCCGGAACCGTCGCTGGTTCCCTCGGCGAGAAGCGTAAGGTACTCGGCAAGCCACTCAGCCTGGCGCCAGCCCGGGCCGACCAGGCCGGACGGGCCACGCGCTGTCCGGCACTCGCCGCAGGACGGATCCGGGCAGCGGACTTCGGCGCAGTCGCCGATCGCGAAAATGTGCGGCTCGTGGTGCGCCCGCAGCTTGTGGTCCACCAGGATCCCCGTGGCAGTTGACAGCCCGCAGCCTTCGGCGAGTTCCACGCGCGGACGGACGCCGCAGGACAGCACCAGCAAGTCGCCGTCGATCGCTGAACCGTCATCTAGCAGCAGGGCGGAGAAACCGCCGTCGGGAGCGTTGTGTTCAACCCCCGTGGAGCGGGCGTTGCCGGCCATCCGGACGCCGCAGTTGCGCAAGCTGGCGGCGAGCACCGCACCACCGCCGCGGTCAATGTTCCGGCCCAGCGGGTGGGGTCCGTTGTGGACCACGGTCACCGTGGCGCCTTCTTCGGCGGCGGCCAGCGCCGTCTCGAGCCCCAGGACTCCGCCGCCCAGCACCACTACGCGCTTGCCGCCGGCAACGGCCTGGCGCAGCACTTCGGCGTCGCGCAGGTCGCGCAACGCGGTCACGCCGGCCGGCAGCACGGGGTGCGCCGGGTCCGGGTTGAGGCCCGTCAGGTTGGGGATCACGGGGCGGGAACCGGTGGCGAACACCAGCCGGTCGTAGTGGGGGGTGGTGCCGTCGGTAAGGACCACCTGCTGGCGGGCGCGGTCCACCCGGCGGACCCGGACGCCCAGCCGGACGTCCACGCCGTCGGCGATCAGCGCCGCGGCATCGGAGAGTGCCAGTGCGCCCGCCGTGGTGCGTCCGACGCCAAGGTCGGCCACGAGCACACGGTTGTAGGCGGCGTCGGCCTCCTCGCCGATCACCGTCAGGCGGGCGAGTCCGCTGCGCACTGCGGGCAGCAGTTCATCGATCAGCCGCGCGGCTACCGGACCAAAGCCAACAATTACAATCTGCTCACTCATGAGGCCTCCGATGTCTGAAGAACGCTGTTCTGAAGTCCGTTTGCGGCCACCCGGACCCACACCTTGTTGAATTTGAACTCGGGCATCCCGGAGATGGGATCGGTGGCGGCCTCCGTCAGGCGGTTTGCACTCTCGAGCTCCGGAAAGTGGAACGGCAGGAAGACCGTCTCGGGCCGGATCGCCGTGCTGAGTTCCGCCCGGCAGAGCACCTCGCCGCGCTCGTTGGCCACTGAGACGAACGCACCGTCCGTGATGCCCATCGACGCGGCGGCCGCAGGGTGGATCTGCATCTTCGCCTCCGGCTGCGAAGCCAGGAGCTCGGACACGCGGCGGGTCTGGGCCCCGGACTGGTAGTGCTCCAGCAGGCGGCCGGTAATGAGCGTCATGGTCTTTGCGTCCGGGTCCGGATTCGCTGCGGGAGTACGACGGCGGCGGGGCGCCACCGGGGTCATGACCGCCTTGCCGTCGGCGTGGGCGAAGCTGTCCAGGAACAGCCGCGGAGTGCCGCTGCTGCCGACGGGGAAGGGCCAGTAGGCTGCTTCGCCGCGGTCCAGCATGGCGTAGTCGATGCCCGAGTAGTCGGCGAGGCCGCCGGCGGAGGCCAGGCGAAGTTCCTCGAAGACGGTCTCGGGGTCGTCGCTGTAGGTGGACGGAGCGTCGAGCAGTTCTGCCAGCCGCGCCATGATCCACAGTTCACTGCGGGCACCGGCCGGCGGCTGCAGGGCGCGGCGGCGGCGCAGCACGCGTCCTTCGAGGTTGGTCAGCGTGCCTTCCTCCTCCGCCCACTGGAGCACCGGCAGGATGAGGTCCGCTTCGGCTGCGGTCTCGGAAACGAAGAAGTCGCAGACAACCAGGAAGTCGAGGCTCCGCAGGCCGCTAATCACGGCGTTGGCATCGGGGGAGGCCACCGCGATGTTGGAGGCGTGCACGAAAAGGCAGCGGACGCCGTCGGGCTGTCCCAGGGACTTCAGGAGCTGGACGGCGGGGAGGCCGGGGCCGGGAATCAGCGATTCCGGCACGCCCCACACCTTGGCCATGTGCGCGCGGGCGGCGGGGTCGGTGATCTTACGGTAGCCGGGGAGCTGATCGGCCTTCTGGCCGTGCTCGCGGCCGCCCTGGCCGTTGCCCTGGCCCGTGAGGGTGCCGTAGCCGCTGCGGGCGGAACCCGGCAGGCCGAGCAGCAGGCTCAGGTTGATGGCGGCGGTGGCGGTGTCCGTGCCGTCCACGTGCTGTTCCACGCCGCGGCCGGTCAGGATGTACGTTCCTCCCTTGGCGGCGCCGTGGGCAAGCCTGCGGGCGGTTTCGCGGAGCAGGTCTGCCGGGACTCCGGTCAGGGACTGGACGCGCTCCGGCCAGAAGGCGTTGACGCTGCGGGACAGGGCCTCGAAGCCGCTGGTGCGTGACCGGATGAAATCAGTGTCCGCCAGGCCTTCGTGGATCACCACGTGGGAGAGGCCCAGGAGGAGGGTGAGGTCGGTGCCCGGCAGGGGCTGAAGGTGGAGGCCGCCGCCGTCGGACGTGAACGCCGCCGTCGCGGAACGGCGGGGGTCCACCACAATCAGCCCGCCGGCGTCGCGCGCTCCCTGCAGGTGCTGCACGAACGGAGGCATTGTCTCGGCGACGTTGGAGCCGAGCATCATGATGGTGCTGGCGCCGTCGAGGTCCGACAGGGGGAACGGCAGGCCGCGGTCCACACCGAAGGCCCGCATGCCGGCGGCTGCTGCCGAGGACATGCAGAACCGGCCGTTGTAGTCGATCCTGGACGTGCCCAGGGCCAGACGGGCGAACTTGCCCAGCTGGTAGGCCTTCTCATTGGTCAGCCCGCCGCCGCCGAAAACACCGACGGCGTCCGCGCCGTAGCGGTCGCGGGTGTCCTTGACGGCGGCGGTGATGAGCTTCAGGGCGTCATCCCAGCTGACGGGACGGTGGACGCCGTCGGAGCCCTTCAGCATGGGCTCGGTGACGCGTCCGGGGTGGCTCAGCAGCGAAGCGGACGTCCAGCCCTTGCGGCACAGGCCTCCACGGTTGGTGGGGAAATCACGCCCCGAAACTTCCAGGACGGGGGCAGCTGCCGCGCCGGCGGCAGCAACAGTTGCTGCGGACGTATTCGGAGCGGTTGGAGCCGGCACGGGGTCTGACCCCGGCTGGACAGCCGGGGTCAGAGCCGCTGGGGACTTCAGCGTCATGGCGCACTGCAAGGCGCAGTAAGGGCAGTGCGTGTCGGCGCTTTTGGTCATGTTAGACGTGTCCCATCGCATTTCGGTTGGCGTTGCGGATGTAGCAGGCCCAGCAGACCACGAGCATCAGGACATAGGCCCCGACGAACCCGTAGAACGCTGGCGTGTAGGAACCGCTGGCCGTGTTGGAGGCGTTCAGCACCTGGGGGATGACGAATCCGCCGTAGGCGCCGATTGCCGAGATCAGGCCCAGGGCCGAGGAGGCCAGGCGCTGGGTGGCTACCGTGCTGGCGCCGTTGCGCGCTGCCCGGCTGGAGGTGGCGAAGATGACCGGGATCATCCGGTAGGTGGCACCGTTACCGAAGCCGCTGGCGGTGAAGAGCATCAGGAACAGCACCAGGAAGAGCCAGAAGTTCTTCAGCGGCAGGGTCCAGATCATGGTGAGTGTGATGACCGCCATGGAGGCGAAGGCGGTAACGGTCATACGGGCGCCGCCCATCCGGTCCGCCATGCGTCCGCCGTAGGGGCGGGCCAGCGAACCGACCAGCGGGCCGAGGAAGGCCAGGGACAGTGCCACGGTGCCCACTCCGATGGAGGAGAACGCGGGGAAGTAGTCCTTGATGAGCTTCGGGAAGACGCCGGCGAAGCCGATGAATGAACCGAACGTGCCGATGTACAGCAGGGCCATGATCCACAGGTGCGGTTCCTTCAGCGCAGCGACGGAGCCGGCCACGTCACCCTTGGCGCTGGTGAGGTTGTCCATGTACTTGTAGGCACCGAACGCGGCAAGCAGGATCAGCGGGACCCACATGAGGCCTGCGACCGGAAGGTTGACCGTGCCGGCGGCCAGGAGGGTGATGGCGATGGGGACTGCCAGCTGTGCGATGGCGGCACCGAGGTTTCCGCCGGCAGCGTTCAGGCCCAGCGCCCAACCCTTTTCACGGGCCGGGTAGAAGAACGTGATGTTGGCCATGGAGCTGGCGAAGTTGCCGCCGCCGAAGCCTGCGAGCGCGGCCACCAGGAGCATGACGCCGAAGGGCGTTCCCGGGTTCGACACGCACATGGCCAGCCCGATGGAGGGGATGAGGAGAAGCAGCGCCGAGACGATGGTCCAGTTGCGGCCACCGAACCTGGGGACCATGAAGGTGTAGGGGATGCGGAGCGTGGCACCCACCAGGCTGGGCATGGAGATCAGCCAGAAGATTTCAGAAGTGGAGAACGTGAAGCCTGCTGCGGGGAGCTGGACAACAACGATGGACCAGAGCTGCCAGACGACAAAGCCGAGGAATTCGGCGAAGATGGACCAGTTCAGGTTGCGGCGGGCGATGGAGCGTCCCTGGGACTCCCACTGGTCCTTGTTCTCGGCATCCCAGTTGGCAATCCAGCGGCCGGGGCGGACTTCAAGCGCCGGGGCGTCAGCGGTGCGGGTAGTGCCGGGCTGCGCGCTGGATGAAGTGGCAACACTTCCGTGCCACGGCTCGGAGCCGGTCTCAGGGGAAATGCCGGCTCCGGCATCTGCGTTGCGGTCAACAGTCACGGTGTACCTCCTTTGGGGGTTTGTTGTCCTTCCAAGATAGAGACGCCGCGTTTCGTGAACCGTCGCCGTTTGTTAACGTGCTGTGAAGTTTGCCTATCGTGGCGTTTGTGACGGCGTGAGGCGGCGTTGGTGAGACAAATCCAGAAGTCCGCATAATGGACCCTTTGTCCAGTCGATGGACGGCGGGAACTATTATTGAGAGATACGTATCCCTTAGCCGGGCAGCCTTTTGGGGACAAACGCCCGGTTCTCACGAAAGCGTTACTACATGTCATCCACTGCCACCTCACCGCAGCCGGGGTCAACCAAGCAGGTTAACTCGCGCGGACGTGTGATCGTCGCCAGCCTTATCGGAACCACCGTTGAGTTCTACGACTTCTACGTTTACGCCACGGCCGCTGTGCTGGTCTTTCCCAAGCTGTTCTTCCCCGGACAGAACGAGACCACCCAGCTGCTGAGCTCCTTCGCAGTGTTCGGCGTCGCCTTCATTGCCCGCCCACTCGGTTCTGTGGTCTTCGGGCACTTCGGTGACAAGTTCGGCCGCAAGGGCACCCTGGTGGCATCCCTGCTGACCATGGGTATTGCCACCTTCCTGATCGGTTGCCTCCCCACGGCCCTTGTCCCGGGCTGGGGATTCTGGGCTCCTGCCCTGCTGGTTGTCATGCGGTTCGCCCAGGGCCTTGCGCTCGGCGGCGAATGGAGCGGCGCTGCCCTCCTGGCCACGGAGAATGCCCCTGCCAACAAGCGGGCCATCTACGGCACCTTCCCGCAGTTGGGTGCGCCAATCGGCTTCATCATTGCCAACGTGATCTTCCTCGTGGCCAGTTACACCCTGACCCCTGCCGCCTTCGAAGCCTGGGGCTGGCGCGTTCCGTTCCTGCTCAGCGCCGTTATGGTGATCATCGGACTCTACGTCCGGCTCAAGCTCATTGAAACGCCTGCCTTCACCAAGGTGCTGGAATCCAACGAGGTGGCCAAGCTCCCCATCAGCAGGGTCTTCAGGACCAGCTGGCGCCCGCTCATCCTGGGCACGTTCATCATGCTGGCCACGTATGTGCTGTTCTACCTGATGACCACATTTACGCTGACCTACGGCACCCGTCCGGCCTCATTGGACGCCGCCAAGGCAGCTGCCGAGAAGGCCGGCAAGCCGATGACCGAGGCGGCCGCCGCGGCGTTCGTGCCCGGCCTGGGCTTCACCCGCAACGACTTCCTGTGGATGCTGATCGCCGGCGTCGTGTTCTTCGGCATCTTCACCCTGGTCTCCGGTCCGCTGGCCGAAAAGTACGGCCGCCGCAAGATGCTGCTGGTAGTGACCGGCGGAATCTTCGTCTTCGGCCTGCTGTTCGTCCCGCTGTTCAGCGGCGGGTTCGTGGGCACCATGGCCCTGCTTATCATCGGTTTCTCCCTGATGGGGCTGACGTTCGGGCCCATGGGCGCGCTGCTGCCGGAACTGTTCCCGACCAACGTCCGGTACACCGGCTCAGCCGTCAGCTACAACGTGTCAAGCATCCTGGGAGCGGCAGTGGCACCGTTCATCGCCGTCGCCCTCTGGGAACAGGCCGACGGCAGCCCCGTGCTCGTGGGAATCTACCTGACCGCTATGGCGGTGCTGACCCTGATCGCACTGTTCGTCAGCAAGGAAACCAAGGATCTGGATTACGAGAACAACGTAGCCTGACCGGCCTTCCGCCCTCACGGCAATGCCCGGTGCCACTTCGCGGGGTGCCGGGCTTTTGTCGTTTCCTGCCGCTACCGGGCGTACCGCTCCACGAAGTTCCGGAGGATCTTCATCGGTTCCGTCGCGGTGAACTGCCTGGCGTCCTCCATCAGGAGTTCGGCGGATTCCGGCGGAAAGTAGCCGGCGTGGCGGTAGATGTCGATCCTGGTGACCAGCCCGTCCGCATCGAGTTCCGGGTGGAACTGGGTGGCATACAGGTTGGTCTTGATCCGGAACATGTGCACCGGGCAGGCTGCTGAACTGGCCAGGAGAACCGCGTGGGAGGGGAGGACAGTGCAGCCTTCCTTGTGGCCGGTGAAGGCCGTGAAGCTCTCAGGGAGTCCGCGCAGGAGCGGATCCTGGAGTCCTTCTACCGTCAGCTTGATGGTGGTCCCGCCCAGCCCTTCGCCGTAAGTCCGGTCGATCACCGCCCCTTGGTGCAGGCCCAGCGTGCCGACCCCGTAGCAGGCTCCCAGGAAGGGAAAATCTGCCGGCACAATGCGGTCCAGCAGCAGGGACAGCTCACGCTCCACCCGGTGCTGGGCTTCGCTTTTGTGCTCCGCCGGGTCGCTGGACGTGAAGGGGCTGCCGCCCACGATCACGCCGGAGTAGCCGGACAGGTCCAGCTCGGGCAGCGGCCCGGCTTCCATCCGGACGCGCCGCAGCTGCGCGGGTTCAAGCCCTCCGTAGCGCAGGTAGGACTCGTATTCCTCCTCGGCGGCCTTGTCCTCGGCGCGCGAGGCAAGCAGTAGAAATGGCTTCACACGCTAAGTCTGCATGGAGCCGCCCCCGGGCGCCATGGGCGCGCCGGGGGCGGCTGGGAATGCTGTGCAGTGGCGGTGGGGGACCGGCCCGGGGTCAGTCCTCGATGGTTACGATTACGGCCCCGGCGGAAACCGTCTCGCCCGCAACGGCCGCCAGTCCGGTGATGGTGCCCGCCCGGTGTGCCGTGAGCGGCTGCTCCATTTTCATCGCTTCAAGCACGACGACGAGATCACCCTCGACGACCACGTCGCCTTCGGCAACGGCTACCTTCACGATGGTGCCCTGCATGGGGGACGTCAGCGCGTTGCCGCCGGCGGCTGCAGCGGGGCCGCCGGAGCGGGACCGCTTCTTGGCCTTGGCCGGTTTGGCGGAGCCGCCACCGGTGCTGACGGAGCCTAGCGATGCAGGCAGGACCACCTCGAGGCGCTTGCCGCCCACTTCGACGACGACGCGCTGGCGTTCGCCGGCGTCCTCGCTGTCATTGCCGGTACCGCTGGGCGTCCATGCCGGAATGTCGTTGACGAATGCCGTTTCGATCCAGCGGGTGTGGACCTTGAAGGGTCCCTCAGCCGGGGCAAAGTCGGGATTGGTGACGACGGCGAGGTCGAACGGGATGACGGTGGGGATGCCCTCCACCACCATTTCCTCCAGGGCCCTGCGTGAACGCTGCAGGGCCTGGGCGCGGGTGGCACCGGTGACGATCAGCTTGGAGAGCATGGAGTCGAAGTTGCCGCTGATGACGTCGCCCTGCTCCACGCCCGAGTCGATCCTGATGCCCGGGCCGGTGGGGTTCTTCAGCGTGGTGATGGTGCCCGGGGCGGGCATGAAGTTGCGGCCCGGGTCTTCGCCGGTGATGCGGAATTCGATGGAGTGTCCGCGGACCTCGGGGTCGTCGTAGCCCAGCTTCTCACCGCGGGCCAGCCGGAACTGTTCGCGGACCAGGTCGATTCCGGTGACTTCCTCGGAGACGCAGTGCTCCACCTGGAGCCGCGTGTTGACCTCCAGGAAGGAGATGGTGCCGTCCTGGCCCACCAGGAACTCGCAGGTTCCGGCGCCGAGGTAGCGGGCTTCCTTGAGGATGGCCTTGGAGGACTCATACAGCCGGCGGTTCTGCTCTTCGGTGAGGAACGGTGCCGGGGCCTCTTCTACGAGCTTCTGGTTGCGGCGCTGCAGCGAGCAGTCGCGGGTGGAAACGACCACGACGTTGCCGTAGGCGTCTGCCAGGCATTGCGTTTCCACGTGGCGGGGGGCATCCAGGAACCGTTCGATAAAGCACTCGCCGCGGCCAAAGGCAGCGACGGCCTCGCGGACGGCTGATTCGAAGAGCTCGGGGATTTCCTCCCGTGTGCGGGCCACCTTGATGCCGCGACCGCCGCCGCCGAAGGCTGCCTTGATGGCGACCGGCAGGCCGAACTTGTCCACGAACTCAAGGATTTCTTCGGCGGATTCAACCGGATCCGCTGTGCCGGGGACCTGCGGCGCGCCGACTTTTTCGGCGATGTGGCGTGCCTGGACCTTGTCGCCCAGCGCGGAGATCGCCTCGGGGGACGGGCCGATCCAGGTGATGCCGGCCCCGATGACCATGGCGGCAAACTGGGCGTTTTCGGCCAGGAATCCGTAGCCGGGGTGGATGGCGTCCGCGCCGCACTGGTGCGCCACCTCGATCAGCTTTTCCATCACCAGGTAGGACTCGGCGGCAGTGTTGCCGCCCAGGGCGTAGGCTTCGTCAGCCAGCCGCACGTGCAGGGCGTCCCGGTCGGGATCGGCGTACACCGCCACGGAGGAGATGCCCTCGTCGCGGGCGGCGCGGATGATGCGCACGGCGATTTCACCGCGGTTGGCGATCAGGACTTTGCTCAGCCGCTTGGAGCCCGTCAGGGCCGCACTCGCGTGGCTGGGGCGGTGGACTGCTCTGGACTTGCGGACTGCTCCAAATTTGCTGACAAGGCGTCTCCTTCTTTCCTTCAGGGAGCCTAGCGCGATTTTGAGGGTTCCGCCGATATTACTTGCGGATTCCGCGCGTAATGCTCCAAACCTTTGTAGGGAAGCTACAAAGCGTCGCGAATTGGCTCACTCCGCGCGGACTTCAGCGGGGTCAACAGCCCCGCCGGTCCACAGCTCGGTGATGCCTACCTGCGCCTGGCCCAGCAGGCTGCGGAGAGTGGAAACGGAAAGCCCGACGACGGTGTGGGGGTCGCCGTCGACCTTGCGGATGAACGCCCCGCCGTAGCCGTCGATCGTGAAGGATCCGGCGCACTGCAGCGGCTCGCCGGTGGCGATGTAGGCGTCGATCTCTTCGCCGCTCATCTCCATGAAGTGGACCTCGGCGGAGGTCACGGCGCCCAGCGTGGCGCCGGAACCGGCGCGTTCGCCGTCGCTGTTCTCCGACGAGTCGGGATTGGTGTCCCGGCAGTCCACCAGCCAGTGGCCGGTGTGCAGCACCCCCATGGAGCCGCTCATGCGGAGCATCCGCTCCTTGGCCACCTCGGCCGTGTATGGCTTGCCGTGCGCCTCGCCGTCGAACTCGAACACCGAATCGCAGCCCAGCACCAGGGCGCCCTCCGCCCCGGGGAGGGAGGCGACGGCCTCGGCCTTTGCGCGCGCCAGCAGCAGCGCGGTGTCGTGCGGGTCGGTCACGCCGTAGCGGGCCTGGACGGCGTCCTCGTCCACATCGGAGACGAGGATCTCGTGCCGGATGCCGGCGTAGCCCAGCAGCTTGGTGCGGGCGGGGGACTGGGAGGCAAGAATGAGGCGGGTCACCGCTCCAGCCTAGTTCCCTTCTGCCCGGTTGGCAGTGCCCACATGGCCGGGGTTCCTGGCTGGCCCTGGCTGAGAAGGGCGCCGGTGTAGGGGCTATGTGCCCTTCCGCCCTTGATTGTGGTGGCGTAATTTCAAGCCCATGAAGACCCGGGAAGAAGGTGCCGACTGGAAGATCGCTCCTTCGACGCGCTTGGGTTGGTGGGCTCTCTGGCTCGCAGCCGCTGTCGTCTTTTATCCCCTGTACTGGAGCATCCTGCTCATCCTCCCCTCAGCTGCGGGACCGTACGTGGGAGTGGTCCTGGCAGTCCTTGCCATTGCGGCCGTCTCTGCTGGATGCATAGCTATTTTCCCGCGTAGGGACCGGAGTGGGCTGCTGCTCGCTGCCCTGATACTGCTGGTCGTCTCTGCGATCTTCTTCATCGGCGGCGAGTTTCTGTTCCCGCACTAACATGAACAGCGCCGAAAGCTGGACCATGCCGCCGACGTCCGGCGCGAGGTGCTGCACCAGCGCGGACTGCTGTTCTACCGGCTCCTCCAACAGTGCATGACCACCGGCCCCGTGCCCCTGAAGAATCTGGTCATTTCCGCATCTGCGGAGTGACTCCAGCTAAGCAGATACCCAATGCCGGAAAACACTACCGGCTGCTGGACGAGCTGGCTCTGCACTGAGCACTGTTAGAACGCGTCTTGAAATGGCGGTTGTCCTCAGCCGTGTGCCGGTATCTACGTCCGGGGTGGGGACCTCCCCGATGGCGTCCGCAGCGACTGGCCGCCTTCGGCGGGCCATCATTAATGTCCTAGCCATTAATGTCATAGCCCACAGGGACACTTGAACTATGGACGGTAATTGGGGGTCCGGACCGGCTCCGGCTGCATTGGGGAGCGATTGCGCTTGCAGCTGCGGTCGGGAGCCGTCAACGGAAGATACAGGCTCAGCTCTGTACGGAGGCATATCTGAGCAGGACGGTGCCCGCCTGATTGATGAGATCCGGATATTGGAAGACAGAAAGTCTGCCTTGGCTGCCCGTCAGGCCCGGCTGTCTGTCGCATTTGATCAGCTGCAGCGCCGCCGGCAGTCCGACGCCGGGATTCCCGCAGACCAGCTCGGGGCGGGCGTCGGAGCACAGATCGCCCTCGCCCGTCGCGAATCCCCGGCCAAGGGAAGCCGGTTGTTGGGCCTGGCCAGGGCCTTGGTGACTGAGATGCCGCACTCGCTCGCTGCCTTGGAGACGGGGCAGCTGAATGAGTGGCGGGCCACGTTGCTGGTGCGCGAAACGGCGTGCCTGTCCGCGGCGGACCGGTGTGGCGTCGATGAGGAACTCGCGCCCGACGCGGGAACGCTGGCAGGTGCAGGAGACCGGGAACTGGTGGCCGCCGCCCGTACCGCTGCCTATCGCCGCGACCCGCGCTCCGTCACTCAACGTGCCGCCCACGCCGCCACAGGGAGGCACGTCAGCCTCCGCCCCGCTCCGGACACCATGTGCTACCTGACCGCCCTGTTGCCCGTCTCGGCCGGTGTCGCCGTTCACGCTGCGCTTGTCCGGAACGCCGGCTCTCTCCGCTCCGGCGGGGATCCCCGGTCCCGGGGCCAGATCATGGCCGACGATCTGGTTGAACGCATCACCGGGACGCCGGGCGGGATCACCGGCATCGAAATCCAGCTCGTCATGACCGACCGCACCCTCTTCCAGGGCGACAGCGAACCGGCACGCCTCCCCGGCTATGGCGTTGTTCCTGGCGGCTGGGCCAGAAGCATCATTGACCGGGGCGGATCGGCGCCCGCAACTTCAGTGCCCGGCGCTTCCACGCCTGGTGGATCCTTACCCGGCGCGTTCCCATCCGGCGGAGCCCGGGACCAGGCTTTCAGTACGTGGATCCGCCGTCTGTACACCGCGCCCGCCACAGGCGAGCTTGTGGCCATGGACTCGCGCGCCAGGCTTTTCCCTCCGGGACTCCGCCGCTTCATCGAGGCACGCGACGACACCTGCCGCACCCCCTACTGCGACGCCCCGAGCCGCCATCTGGACCACATCGTCCCCTGGCACGGCGGCGGCGCTACAACACAGGCCAACGGTGCCGGGCTCTGCGAAGCCTGCAACCACACCAAGGAAATGCCGGGCTGGAAAGCACACCCGTCCGCCGGACCAAACGCCGCCGGTGCAACCAGTCATGCCATCCAACTGACCACTCCCACCGGCCACAGCTACCAATCCACCGCACCACCTCTGCCGGGGACTCAACGCGGTAGCCCGGCCACAGGCTCCGGCCACCCGAAAGAGCTCGGCCACCCGAAAGAGGTCCGCCACCGGAAAGAGCTCCGCCACCACGCCAAGATTCATAGGCGTACTCTCCGGTCACGGCAGGATGCTCCCTTCGCGGCGTAGGTCGGCGCGCGGGCCGCAGAACGCGGGCCGCCCGCCGATCGAGTGATCAGCGGGCGGCCCGTTAGGACTCGCAGAGTTCCGTCAGCGTGCGCCGACCTCTTCCGGTTCTGTCTCTGCGGCCGGCACAGGCTTGCGCAGCTTGGCGCCCTCAACATCCACGTCGGGCAGGAGGCGGTCCAGCCAGCGCGGCAGCCACCACGCCTTGCCGCCCAGCAGGTACATCACGGCCGGGACGATCGTCATTCGCACTACGAAGGCATCCACCAGCACACCGAAGGCCATGGCGAACCCGAGCGGCCGGACCATGTTCAGGTGGGAGAAGATGAAGCCGGCAAAGACGCTGACCATGATGATGGCGGCTGCCGTGACCACGGCGGACGCATGGCTGAATCCCGTCCGCACAGCGTGCTTGGCCGATTCCCCATGCATAAACGATTCGCGCATGCCCGAGGTGATGAACACCTGATAGTCCATGGCCAGGCCGAACAGCACCCCGATCAGGATGATGGGCAGGAAGCTCAGCACGGCGCCCGGGTTTTCGACGCCGAACACGGCCCCCAGCCAGCCCCACTGGTAGACGGCCACCACGGCACCGAAGGCCGCGGCCAGGGAGAGCAGGAAGCCGCCGGTGGCGAGCAGCGGCACCACGATGGAGCGGAACACCAGCAGCAGCAGGATCAGGGACAGCCCCACCACGATGGCGAGGTACGGCGGAAGCGCGGCACCGAGCTTGGTGGAGACGTCCACGTTGCCGGCGGTCTGGCCGGTGAGGCCAATGCCAACTCCCGTGGCCTCCGTGATTTCGGCGTTCCTGCCCCGCAGCTCCGAAACCACCTGGACGGTGCTGGCGCTGGCCGGACCCTCCTTCGGGATGACCTGGAACACCGCGGTCCGGCGGTCCTCGCTAAGTGCCAGCGGTACTGCGGCCGTGACGTTGTCCACCCCGCGGAGGATATCCGCGACGTCGAACTGCTTGGCCTGCGCTTCCTCTGCGGTGAGCCCGGCGGGGAAGTCGCCCACCACCACGATCGGGCCGGTCATTCCTTCTCCGAAACTCCGGCCGGTGACGTTGTACGCCTTGAAGGCCTGGGATTCAACGGGTTCCGATCCGCCGTCCGGAAGGGCCAGGCGGAGCTGGCCGGCGGGCAGGGCCAGGACACCCAACAGCACCACGCCTGCCAGCAGGGCCAGCACCGGGTGACGGGTGACCAGGCCGCCCCAGCCGTGGCTGCTGCGGTGCTCCTCCCTTGCCCTGTCCTGGCTTTCGTGGCCCGGGGCCGCGTTGTGCCGTTCGGCCTTGGCCCAGGCCCGCTTGGAGATCAGCTTCCGCCCTACCAGTGAGAGGACGGCCGGCGTGAGCGTCAGGGCGACGACGACGGCGACGGCCACCGTTGCGGCGGCGGAAAGTCCCATGACGGCCAGGAACGGCAGCCCCGGGACAACCAGGGCGGCCAGCGCGATGATGACGGTCAGGCCGGCGAACATCACCGCGTTGCCCGAAGTTCCGGTGGCCATGGCCACGGATTCCTCGGGGTCCATCCCGGTCAGCAGTTGGCTGCGGTGCCTGTTGACGATGAACAGTGAGTAGTCGATCCCCACTGCGAGGCCGAGCATGAGGGCCAGCATGGGGGAGATGGAGCTCATGTCCACGGCGCCGCTGAGGGCAAAAGTTCCGCCCACACCGACAGCCACGCCCACCACGGCCATGAGCAGCGGGAGCCCGGCGGCGATTAGGGTGCCGAGCATAATGATGAGCACCAGGGCCGCGATGGCAATGCCGAGGATCTCCGAGATGCCGAACAATTCGGAGACGTCCTCCGTGATTTCCTTGCTGGCCAGGGCAGTGACGCCGGCGGGGGACACTTCCTGGGCGATGTCCTGGACCTGCTGCCGGACCTCCGGCGTCAGCCCGTTAATGGAGGTCTTGAACTGCACCTGGGCAATGGCTGCCTTGCCGTCCTGCGAGACGAACCGCATGCCCCGCGATGCCTCCAGCTGGCGCTTGCCGAGCGCAAGCTTCGCCGCGCCTGCCTCCGCTTCCTTGGTGCCGGCGTCGAACTTTGCCTGGCCCTCCGCAAGGGCGGCCTTCTGCTGCCCCAGCTGCGCTTCGATCGTGGCGGCCGGCATGCCGGCGGCGGTCATCTGTTGCTCGGCGGCCTCGAGCTGGGCCTTGCCCGCGGCAAGTTCGGCCGCGGCCTTCTCCAGCTGGCCTTTGCCGGCGGCGGCCTGCTGCTCTCCGGCGGCGAGGTCCGAAGCGGCTTTGTCCAGCTGCGCCTGCGTGGCGAAGGGATCCACGGTGCCCTGAACGTCGGGAAGAGTCTTGAGTTTGGTCAGTGCGGCAGTAACGGCGCCCCTCCCGGCCTGGTTGAACTGGCCGTCCCGTGCTTCAAACACGATCCCTGCCGTCCCGCCCGATGCGTTGGGAAGCTCCTTCTTGAGCTTGTCCGCCATCTGCTGGGTCTCGGTGCCGGGAATCTGGAAGTTGTTGGACATGGTGCCGTGGAACGCGGCCGCTGCCCCGCCCACGCCAACGAGCACGGCCAGCCAGAGCGAAATGACCAGCCAGCGGCGGCGGTAGGAGAACTTGCCGAGGCGGTAGAGGAAGAGGGCCATGTCAGTGCCGATCTGTGGAGAGGTTGGCTGGGGGCGTAAATCCTGAGCCGAGGAGGCCCATGGCATCGATCAGGAGCTGGCGGAGCGTGGACAGCGATTCGGCCGAAAGGTCCGCACCGCACCGGGCGAACCAGACGTCCATGGCGGCCTTGCCGCAGGAGATCACCGAGCCGGCCAGGGCGCGGAGGTACAGTTCGTTGATTTCGGTGCCGGGGTACAGGGCGAAGCGCTCGCGGGCGGCCTCGATGATCTGCCCGGTGCAGTGGTCCCACGCTTCAAGTTCGGAGCGGTTGAGCTGCGGATTGGACAGCGCCAGACCGTACAGCTCGGCCATGGGGGCAACCGTCATGGGGTCCGCCAGCTGGACGAGGGCCGCCCTGGCCGACTCCAGGATGGGCTCGTCAGCAGGCCGCAGCCGGAACTGAGCCAGGGCGCTGTCCAGGAAACCGTGGGTCACCGAGGCCAGGGCCGCCTCCGTGCTGCTGAAGTAGTTGAAGAAGGTCCGGCGGGAGATCGCGGCGGCGTCGGCGATGTCCTCCACCGTGAAGTTCCCGGGCCCCCTGCCGCGCAGGAGCTCGAGGGCGGCATCGCTGATGGCCTGTCGGGTGGCGGCCTTGTTAAGTTCCCGGCGCGAGGGCGCCGGGCGTGCAGCGGTGTCGCTGCCGGCGGGGATGGTGGGCATGTTCGTACACTACGTGCATTTTTACACTCTGTGCAAGTTTTTGGATTCACAGCTTCCTAACAGCTGGATGACAGCTCATCCTTATGGGAATGCTGGACGCTTAGGGAAGGTAGGCGAACTCTAGCCACCTTCGGAAACAGCCGTGTTCCTGCGGCAGATCGAGGAGACGTGCCATGACAAGCAGAAAGAAGTTGGGCCTTGGCCTGGGCGCCGCGGCCCTGGTTGTTGGAGCCGGGATCGGTGTCAGCGGAATCGCGTCGGCCGCGACCACGCCGACTCCCACGCCGTCAGCGAGTGCATCGGCTGACGCCAACACCGACGGCCATGACCACGGGTACAAAGGCGGCCGGCACGGAGGCGGAGTACGGGCGTCGGAGCTCGCCGCAAAGCTCGGCGTTGACGAAGCCAAGGTCACCGAGGCGCTGAAGGCGTTCCGGGACGCGAATAAGCCCGCCACCCGGCCCGCGAAGGGCGAGAAGCCGGACCGCGCCGCTATGGAAGCTGCACTGGCCAAGTCCCTCGCGGCATCCCTGGGCATTGACGAGTCCAAAGTAACCGCTGCACTGGAGGAGCTGCGCACCGAAGCGCAGTCCGGACGTGCGGCCGCCCTGAAGACCAGGCTGGACAAGGCTGTCGCGGCCGGCACACTCACCCAGGCAGAGGCCGACGCCGTCACGAAGGCCGTCGAAAAGGGCGTAATCGGCGGCCGAGGGCGCTAGGTGTATTGACCTGAGAGGTTGGTGACCGGAAGCCGCCAGACGCAGAAGTCCCCGGGAAATTCCCGGGGACGTCTGCGTTAACTGCGGCTCGTAGCCACCGCGGTGAAGGCGGTTACGCCTTCGCGTCGGCCAGCTCACGTTCGTCCCGCTCAGCTGCCGAAGCGGCAGCCGAGGGGTCGACGGCGGCGGGGGCGGCGGCGTCGTCGTCCACGAACGGGTCGCCATTGCGCGGTGCGTTGTACAACGCTTCGTCCAGGATGCCCTGGCGCTTGGCCACGATCGTGGGGACGAGCGCCTGCCCGGCCACGTTGACGGCCGTGCGGCCCATGTCCAGGATCGGGTCGATCGCCAGCAGGAGGCCGACGCCGGCCAGGGGGAGGCCCAGCGTGGACAGCGTCAGGGTCAGCATCACGACGGCGCCGGTGGTGCCGGCCGTTGCGGCGGAGCCCAGCACGGAGACGAGGGCGATCAGCAGGTACTGGGTGAAGTCGAGCTGGATGCCGAAGAACTGGGCCACGAAGATCGCCGAGATGGCCGGGTAGATCGCGGCGCAGCCGTCCATCTTGGTGGTGGCGCCCAGCGGCACGGCGAAGGAGGCGTAGGCGCGGGGGACGCCCAGGCTCCGCTCGGTCACGCGCTGGGTCAGCGGCAGGGTGCCCACCGAGGAACGGGAGACGAAGGCCAGCTGCACGGCCGGCCAGACGCCGGAGAAGTACTGCTTGACGGACAGTCCGTGGGTGCGGACCAGGACCGGGTAGACCACGAACAGCACCAGGGCCAGGCCCACGTAGATGGCAAACGTGAACTTGCCCAGCGAACCGATGGTGTCCCAGCCGTAAACGGCCACGGCGTTGCCGATGAGGCCCACGGTGCCGATCGGGGCAATCCGGATGATCCACCACAGGACCTTCTGGATCACGGCAAGGGCCGAGGCGTTGAGGTTGAGGAACGGCTCGGCGGCCTTGCCCACCTTCAGGGCGGCCACGCCGACGGCGATCGCGATCACGAGGATCTGCAGGACGTTGAAGCTGACGGCGGTGGTGGCCACGCCGTCGGTTACGGTGGTGCTGGCGCCCAGGCCCAGGAAGTTCTTCGGGAACAGGCCGATAAGGAAGGCCCACCAGTCACCGGACTTGCCGCTGTACTTAGCTTCCTGGGTGATGCCGGTGCCGGCGCCGGGCTGCAGCAGCACGCCCAGCCCAATGCCGATCAGCACGGCGATCAGCGACGTGATGGCGAACCAAAGCAGCGTGTTCCACGCCAGCTTCGCGGCGTTGGACACCTGCCGGAGGTTCGAGATGGAGCTGACGACGGCGGTGAAGATGAGCGGGACCACGGCGGTCTGCAGCAGCGAGACGTAGCTCGAGCCGATGGTCTGCAGGGTGGCGCCGAGGGCATTGGGGCTTGCCTTGGTGCTTCCCGTGTACTTGGCAAGGAGGCCAAGGCCCAGGCCCACGATGAGGGCGGCGATGATCTGGAAGCCGAACGATCCGACCCATTTGGGCAGCCGGAAGCCGGTGTTTCCGGCGGGGAAGGGGGTGCTGGTTTGAATGGTCACCCGAACACGCTAGGCGCGGGATGCATACCACCACGAACGCACGTTGAGAAATGTTACGGGAATAAAATCGATCCGCCCTTCGAATTCCCCAGAGAATGGCGTAATGGGGCCCTTTTGTGAAGTTATTCCCGGCGCAGGTGTGGCAAACGTCTCGCGCCTGAGTGGCCCAGACGCCGGTGCAGTCAGCCTCAGGGCCTACGTCAGCAGCGCCCGCCTGAGGGTGTCCAGGCCCACGGAGCCGATGTTCAGGGCCTTGGTGTGGAAGGCCTTGAGGTCGAAGCCGGGGCGGGCCTCGAGTTCGGCACGGATCTGCTCCCAGAGGCGCTGCCCCACCTTGTAGGAGGGCGCCTGGCCGGGCCAGCCGAGATAGCGGGCAAATTCGAAGTTGAGCTGTCCCACGCTGATGGCGAGGTTCTCTTTAAGGAAGGCATAGCCCTTGTCCGGAGTCCACCTTCCGCCGCCCCAGCGTTCCGGGACGTCGAGCTCCAGGTGGACGCCGATGTCGAACACCACCCGGGCGGCACGCATTCGCTGCATGTCGAGCATGCCCATATGGTCGCCCGGGTCCTTGAGGTAGCCCAGTTCCTGCATTAGCTTTTCGGCGTAGAGTGCCCAGCCTTCGCCGTGGCCGGATGTCCAGCAGACGTTGCGCCGCCACTTGTTGAGCAGCTCCCGGCGGTAGATCGCCGTGGCGATCTGCAAATGGTGCCCGGGGACGCCTTCGTGGAACACTGTGGTGGTCTCGGCCCAGGTGGTGAAGGTGTCCTCGCCCGCGGGGACAGACCACCACATCCGGCCCGGCCGGCTGAAGTCGTCGGTGGGTCCGGTGTAGTAGATGCCGCCCTCGTCGGTGGGTGCAATCAGGCATTCCAACGTCTTCATGATGTCCGGAATCTCGAAGTGCACGCCGGCAAGATCCGTGATCGCCCTGTCCGAGAGGTCCTGCATCCAGGCCTTAAGGGCGTCGGTGCCCTTGAGTTGGCGGTCCGGATCGTTGTTGAGGATCTCCTTGGCTTCCTCGACCGACGCGCCGGGGCGGATCTCCGCGGCCACGCGTTCCTGTTCGGCAATGAGCCGGTCCAGTTCCTGGACGCCCCAGGCGTAGGTCTCATCGAGGTCCACGGCGGCTCCGAGGAACGCGCGGGAGGCCAGCGCGTAACGGTCCCGGCCCACGGCATCCTTGTCCGGGGCTGCGGGGAGCAGTTCGGTGGACAGGAAATCAGCCAGCCTGGCGTAGGCGGCGCGGGCCGCGGCAGCGCCGCCGTCGAGCTTTGCCTGCAGTCCAGCCGAAAGCTGGCCTTCCTTGGTCTTCGAGCCCGCGGCCATTTTCGCGAAGAAGCCGTCCTCGGCTGCATACTTGGTGGCCTGCTCGATGACGATTGACACCTGCCGCGCGGCGGAGACCTTGCCCTGTTCCCTGGCGGAGCGCAGCGATTCAATGTAGCCGTCGATCGCTCCGGGAACGCTGTGGGCGCGACCGGCGATGTGCTCCCAGTGCTCCTCCGTATCGGTGGGCATCAGGTCGAAAATGGAGCGGATATTCTGCGCCGGCGATTCGATGTTGTTCAGTTCGGCGGCATCCCAGCCGGACGCGTGGATTTCCAACTGCAGTCCCAGCCGTTCGCGCATGGCGTCCAGCGTGACGGCGTCCACGTCGTCTTCCGGCTCCAGCCCGTCCAGGGCCGCCAGGGTTTCGCGCGCTGCGGTGGCGAACTCCGCTATTCCGGCCGGGGAAAAGTCCTGGAATTCGGTCTCGTGGCCCGGCACGCCCAGCACTGTGGCGAAGCTCGGGTTGAGCCTGATGAGCGTATCCGTGTAGGCGTCGGCGACGGCGTCGATGGCTGTGTGGGGGCGCGCTGAGGCGGCGGGTTCGGTAGTCACCCCACGAGACTAACGGGGCAGTCCCAGTTATGAAAGACTCACTGAACTTTTCGGTGTGTCAGCGGACGGCCGCTGCGGCGGCAATCCGCACCGCCTTACCCCCGGCTGCGTTTCCAGGCTCCCGGCCCCGGAGTTGGTGCCAGCCGCAGTTGCTGTCGCCGGACCCACTGCCGGATGCTGGGCTTCGCCTCGCCTTGGGCGGCGGCGGTGCCGAGGGAGAGTACGACGGCGGTCAGTGCCGCCAGTTCCTCGTCGTTCGGTTCGCCTTTGACTACTGAGAACAGCGGCTCCGCAGCTTCTGGTTCGCTCCCCGCCGTTTCGCTCCCCGCCGCCGCGCCGCGGCCCGGCTCCACGTCCGGCATCACAGCGGGATGTTTCCGTGCTTCTTGGCGGGAAGGCTGGCGCGTTTGTCCCGCAGCGCACGCAAGCCCTTGATGAGCTGCATCCGGGTTTCGGAGGGCGCGATAACCGCGTCCACGTAGCCCAGCTGGGCGGCCTGGTACGGGTTGAGGAGCTCCTCCTCGTACTGCCTGATGACTTCGGCACGCTTGGCCTCGACGTCGCCGCCCGCCTCCGCAACCGCGGCGAGTTCCCGGCGGTACAAGATGTTGACGGCGCCCTGGGCACCCATGACGCCAATCTGCGCCGTGGGCCAGGCCAGGTTCAGGTCGGCGCCGAGCTTCTTGGAGCCCATCACGATATACGCGCCGCCGTAGGCCTTGCGGGTGATCACGGTGAGCTTGGGGACCGTGGCTTCGGCGTAGGCGTAGAGGAGTTTTGCGCCACGGCGGATGATGCCCTGGAATTCCTGGTCCTTGCCCGGCAGGAAGCCAGGCACGTCCACCAGCGTGATGATGGGGATGTTGAAGGCGTCGCAGTGCCGCACGAAGCGGGCGGCCTTTTCCGAAGCCGAGATGTCCAGCGTGCCCGCGAACTGCATGGGCTGGTTGGCGACGATGCCCACGGTGTGTCCTTCGATGCGGCCGTAGCCGATCATCACGTTGGGCGCGTAGAGGGCCTGCATCTCCAGGAAGTGGCCGTCGTCGACGATCTGCCCCACGACCTTGCGCATGTCGTAGGGCTGGTTGGCGGAGTCCGGGATGAGCACGTCCAGGGCGAGGTCGTCGTCGTCGACGTCCAGTTCCTGCTGGTGTTCCAGCACGGGAGCTTCGGCCAGGTTGTTGGAGGGCAGGAAGTCCAGGAGTTCGCGGACGAATTCGATGGCATCTGCTTCGTCCGAGGCGAGGTAAGTGGACGTGCCCGTGGTGGCGTTGTGCTGGCGTGCGCCGCCCAGGGTCTCCATGTCCACGTCCTCACCGGTGACGGTCTTGATGACGTCGGGGCCCGTGATGAACATGTGCGAGGTCTTGTCCACCATCACCACGTAGTCCGTCAGGGCGGGGGAGTAGGCCGCTCCGCCGGCGGAAGGGCCCATGATGAGCGAGATCTGCGGGACTACGCCGGAGGCGTGGACGTTGTTGCGGAAGATGTCGGCGAACATGGCCAGCGAAGCCACGCCTTCCTGGATCCTCGCGCCGCCGCCGTCGAGGATGCCCACCACCGGGCAGCCGTTGCGGAGGGCGAACTCCTGCACCTTGACAATCTTTTCGCCGTTGACCTGGCTCAGCGAGCCGCCGTAGACCGAGAAGTCCTGGCTGTAGACGGCGACGGGACGGCCGTCCACGGTGCCGTAGCCGGACACCAGGCCGTCGCCGAGGGGCTTCTTCTTTTCCATGCCGAAGGCCGTGGAGCGGTGCACGGCAAGGGCGTCCAACTCAACGAACGACCCTTCATCGAGCAGGAGGTCGATGCGCTCGCGTGCGGTGTTCTTGCCGCGGGCGTGCTGCTTCTCGATGGCCTCGGGGCCGGATGGTTGCTCGGCGCGCGCCTGGCGGTCGCGGAAGTCTGCAATCTTTCCCGCGGTCGTTGTCAGATCGTGGCTCATCAAGTGTCTCCGGCTCTGTAGCTGATAGTCGCTGGCCCTGTAGTTCGACGGCGCTTAAGTAGCTTCCGCACAAAAACCGGGCCCTGTTGGCTAGTCTAGTGACGCTATTGGCCCTGACCGCTGTAGAAACCCTACAATTTTCCGCGCCATAGACGAGCCGGACAGTATGTTACTCGTCGGTAACATAAGTCAGTTAGAGTGTCCTTATGACTTCAAGCAATGATGCTTCGGGCACCGCCGCAGGGCCGTACCAGGCCGCCGGTTCCCTCCATGGCCGCACGATTCTGATGTCCGGCGGCAGCCGCGGCATCGGGCTGGCCATTGCCACCCGGGCCGCGCGGGACGGCGCCAACATAGTGCTGATGGCGAAGACGGGCGAGCCGCACGCCAAACTCGAAGGCACTGTCTACAGCGCCGCCGAACAGCTTCAGGCCGCCGGTGGCCAGGCGCTCCCGATCGTCGGAGACGTGCGCAATGATGACGACGTGGCCGGTGCGGTTGCCGCCGCCGTCGAACGCTTCGGCGGGATCGACATCGTGATCAACAATGCCTCCGCCATCGATCTGTCCAAGACGGACGCCATCGACATGAAGCGCTATGACCTCATGCAGGACATCAACGTCCGCGGCACCTTCCTGCTGTCCAAGCTCGCACTGCCGGCCCTTCGCCGGTCACCGTCCGCAAATATCCTCACCCTCTCGCCGCCCCTGAACCTGGATCCAAAATGGGCCGGCATGCACCTGGCGTACACCATGGCGAAATACGGCATGAGCCTCACCACGCTTGGCCTCGCCGACGAACTGAAAGATGACGGCATCAACGTCAACTCGCTCTGGCCGTGCACGCTGATCGACACCGCCGCCATCCGCAACATGCCCGGCGGCGAGACCATGGTCAAGGCCGCGCGCGGGCCGGAGATCATGGCGGATGCGGCGCATGCCGTGCTGACGGGCAGCAACGCGACAGGCGAAGCCGGCCCCCTAACCGGCAATTTCTACACTGACGAACAAGTACTCGCAGCGGCCGGTGTGACTGACTTCTCCGCATACAGCCTCGGCGCTCCGGAGAGCCGCCTGGTGCCTGACATTTTCCTTTGAGAACGTCCGCATCCACGGCCGGAGCTGCGCCAACTCGGTAGGATTCAACTATGGACGCCCCACAGCACGCCGACGGTCAGGAACCGATCAACCCGCCCTCCCCGGACAGTCCCACAGGCGCCTCCCCGGCAGTGCAGCCACAGGCGGTCGCCCGCGTGGGGCTGGACCGGAGCGAGCTGGGCAGCGGCGATTTCCTGGCGGCCAACGGCATCGCGCAGCTCACCGTGGTGGACTCCACAGGTTCCACCAACGCTGACCTCCTCCAGGGCGTAACTGTGGATCCCCGGGCGTGGCCGGACCTGTCGGTGCTGACCGCCGAACACCAGACCGCGGCACGCGGCCGGCTGGACCGGCACTGGGAGGCGCCGGCACTGAGCTCCGTGTCGGTCTCGATCGTGCTCCGGCCGGTGAACGCGGACGGGCGGCCGCTGCCCACGCACAGCTATTCGTGGTTCTCGCTGCTCGCGGCCCTTGCGCTGCGCGAAGCCCTTCTGGAGACGGCGGGCATCCCGGCCGAGATCAAGTGGCCCAACGACGTCATGGTGCGCGGCAAGAAGATTGCCGGGATCCTTGCGCAGCTGGGCCCTATGGGGGACGGTTCCGTCCCTCCGGTGGTGCTCGGCACGGGCCTGAATGTCACGCTGACTGCGGCGGAACTGCCGGTTCCAACGGCAACGTCCGTCTTCCTGGAGAACGCCCGCACGGTGGACCGCACCACGCTGCTCAAGAGTTACCTCTCACGCTTCGCTGCGCTCTACCGCAATTTCTGCAATGCCGATGGCGATCCCGCCGCCGGGATGGCCGGCGGGCCGTCACTGCACAAGCGCGTTGAATCGGTGATGTCCACTCTCGGCAAGCAGGTGCGCGCGCAGTTGCCGGGCGACCACGAAATCATCGGCCACGCATCCCGCCTGGACGAGTACGGCTCCCTCCTGGTGGTCGATGCGGCCAAGCACGAGCACGTCGTGACTGCCGGCGACGTGGTCCATCTCCGGCCGTGGACGCCGCCGGGCTCGGAGGGCAAGGAACCCGGCACCGCGGAAAGCGGATATGCGTAGAGATCTCCTGCCGGGTGAACAGGTCATCACTGTAACGCGGCCGCAGCCCCGGAAGCTGTTCATTCCGGCGCTGCTGTTCATCGTCGTTCCTGCGTTGGGCGCCTTTGCGAGTGCCTGGATCATCAAAGGCGAACCGGCGAGGCTGGTGCCGCTGATCACCGGGGAATGGACGCCTTGGCTTGTCGCAGTGTGCGTCGCCGCAGTTGCGTGGATACTGTTGGGGTATTGTCTGCCGCGTCTGCTCAAATGGCACGCGACGCAGTACGTGCTGACCAGCCGGCGGATAGTTGCCCGTTACGGCATGTTGCGGAGGCGGGATATGCAGATTTCGCTCGCCGCGGTGCGTCACGTGGAGGTGAGCCAGTCGCTGTGGCAACGCATATTGCGTTCCGGGAATATATCGTTGGACACCGGGCATGGCGTCGACGCCGTGATCCCGGATGTTCCGGAGGTGGCACGGTTTCGCAACTTTGTCCTCGACGCGATCGATGAACTGCCGGACAGTGCGACGTTTGATGGTGCGGGTTTTGACGGTGGGATTTTTGAGGCCGACCGGGCTCAGGGCTTGGCCGGGGACGTGACGCGATACGGGTGGGATACGAGAGAAGGTGGAAGAGATGAGCGCTGAGAATGCCGGCCCGATGAATGAGCCGGAGCCCTCTGAGCTGCCGTCGCCGCCGAAGGCCGTGGTGGAAACCGCCACGCTCGAGGCTGCGATCATCGAAACAGCCACCCTGGACGCGGTGTCGCTGGAGCCGGAACCTGCCCTGGTGGATACTGCGTCCGTTGAGGCCGCCTCGCTGGGCTCCACCTCACTGGACTCCGCGTCCGTTGCGGCACCCGTGCTCGAAACGTCCGTACCTCACGACCCGGTGTTCCACCAGCCGATACCCCATGACCCCGTGGCTCGTGATTATGCGGCGGAAAGCGCCGCCGGGGACTCGGCGCGCGCCGAACCCACTCCCACCGGGGTGCTTTCCGCCGAACGGCTGGCAGCCAAAGCGCTCGAGGCCAGGCTGCTGGGCGGGGAACGCAAGCTGCGCCGCCGTGAAGTGGCCGCCGGTGCCGGCCTGTCCCTGCTGTCTGCACGCAAACTTTGGCGCGCCTTGGGCTTTCCCAACCTCGGCGACGACGATATGGCATTCACCGAACGCGACCAGGCGGCGCTGTCCACCGTGGTGGACCTGGTCCGGGCCGGAAAGCTCACCGAAGAAGCAGCAATTTCCGTCACCCGTGCCATCGGGCAAATGACCGACCGCATGGTGGTGTGGCAGATCGAGGCCCTGGTGGAGGACATGGTCCACCAGCAGGGCATTCCGGACGCCGTGGCCCGGAAGCGGCTGGTCAACCAACTGCCGTCCCTCGTTGATGCTCTGGAGGAAATGCTGGTCTATTCCTGGCGCCGCCAGCTCAACGCCGGTGTCCAGCGCCTGGCCGTGCGGGCCGAGGCCGGCCTCCAGGCAAGCGAGGAGGGCCGCGAGGGTGACGAGGATGACGCCCCGTTGCCCCTTGCGCGGGCCGTCGGCTTCGCGGACCTGGTTTCCTATACCAGCCTTTCCCGGCGCATGAACGAAAAGACCCTTGCCCAACTGGTGCAGCGCTTCGAGAACAAGTGCGCCGAGATCATCTCCGTGGGAGGCGGCCGGCTCGTGAAAACGGTGGGCGACGAAGTCCTCTATATCGCTGAGACGCCGGCAGCCGGTGCGGAAATTTCCCTGGCGCTGTCGCATGCCTTTGCCGAGGACGAGATCCTGCCAGAGGCCAGGGTCGCGATGGTCTGGGGCCGCATCCTCTCGCGCCTGGGCGACATCTACGGCCCCACGGTGAACCTGGCTGCCCGCCTGACGGCACTGGCAGACCCGGGCACGGTGCTGGTCGATTCCATGACCGCAGCTGCCCTGGAACAGGACGAACGGTTTGTGCTGGTTCCGCAAAAGGCCGAGGAAGTCCGCGGTTTCGGTGAGATCCACCCCGTGCTCCTGCAGCGCGGCAGCGGCCGCGGCCTGGTCCTGGACTGATCTGGACTGTTCCCCGCGGCATTGCCGAGTTCTGCGGCCGTTCACGGGGTTTCTAAAATTGATGGCCTTATGGCATAGTCGGAACTGACCCGCCACTTTTCTGCCGGGTTTTGGCATGCGCGGAGTGCTCTTTTGTGGGGGAAAACTGGTAATGAAGCGGCTACTTGGAAACGTGCGGCCAAAATCAGGACCGACGCGGAGCCGTCGGCGTACCAAAACACTGCGCGCCGCAGTATTTGCGGTGGCCGGTGCTGCGCTGGTGGCGGGTGCGGTGATTTATCCGGGGTTCAAGACCACTGAGGTGGAGTTGAACGACGGCGGTGTGTGGGTGGTCAGCAAGGCCAAGAACGCGGTGGGCCGGCTCAATTACCCCTCTCGTGTCCTGGACGGTGCGGTGACTCCGGCGAGCACCACGTTCGACGTGCTGCAGGACGCGGCGAATGTGTTTGTCGACGACAACGAGGCATCCACGCTCAACCAGGTTTCGGCCGCGAACATGCGCCTGGGCGGCGACAAACAGCTGCCCGGTGCGGCGGATGTCAGTTTCGGGTCCGACGTCATCTCAGTGACCGACGCCGCCAAAGGCCGGACCTGGGCGTTGTCCCCTTCTTCCGTCAACGGATTCGATGCGGAATCGAGTGAACCCGCGGTTGAGGGATCGCAGGGACTCGTGTCCGCCGTCGGATCCGATGACCTGATCTACAGCGTTGATCCGAAATCCGGCAAGGTCACCGTGACGGCAATGTCCGCGGACGGTGTGACCCGGGAAATAAAATCTGAAACCTGGGGCGGGTTGAAGGGTGCGGGGGATCTGCAGCTGGCGGTGGTGGGGGATAAGCCGGTGGTGCTGGATGCGGGCCGGGGGAAGCTGTTCCTGCCGGGCGGGCGTGAGCTGGCGCTGGAGAACGCGCGGGACGCGAAGCTGCAGCAGTCCGGTCCGGCGTCGGACAGTGTTGCCGTCGCCACGCAGAAGGCGCTGCTGAAACAGCCGCTGGACGGCTCGACGGCGAAGACGGTCACGTTCGGCGGTGAGGGTGTGCCGGCGGCGCCGGTGCAGCTGGGCGGGTGTGTCCATGCGGCGTGGTCGGGGGCGAACAAGTACGTCCGTGACTGCGTGAATGATGCTGATGACAAGAACGTGGATGTGCCCAAGGCGAGTGCGTCGCCGTCGTATGTGTTCCGGGTGAACCGGGACCTGGTGGTCCTGAACGACGTGAATTCGGGCAATGTGTGGCTGGTGAACCAGAACATGCAGCTGGTCAACAACTGGGACGACGTCGTCCCGCCGCAGCAGACGTCGGATGACGCGGACAAGGACTCCGCCGACGAAGTCCAGCAGACAGTGCTGCCGGACCGGACGAAGCCTAACAACCCGCCCGCCGCCAAACCGGACACCTTCGGTGTCAGGGCCGGCAAAACCACCGTCCTTCCGGTCCTGGACAACGACACCGATCCCGACGGCGACGTCCTCACCGTGCGCGGTCCGGATGCGATCGGCTCGGGGACGCTCGCGCCCATCTACGGTTCCACCGGCTTTCAGGTAGCCGTCCCGGCGGACAAGACGGGATCGGAAACGTTCAAATACACCGTCGACGACGGCAGGGGCCTTTCCGCCTCCGCCGATGTAACCCTGAACATCATTCCGCCGGGGGACAACACGGCCCCGCGGCAGAAGCCGAACCGGAACACCGCGCTGGTGGTCCAGGCCGGCAAGTCCGTCACGCAGAACATCCTCACCGACTGGATCGACCCCGACGGCGACGACCTGTATGTCAGCAAAGCCGTCAGCAGCGACCCCCGTGACCAGGTGAAGGTCCGTCCTGACGGCCTGCTCAGCTTCCAGGACGGCGGAACGGAGCCGGGCCGCAAGACGGTGTCCCTGGCGGTCGGCGACGGCCGGGATACCACTGAGGGCAAGATCACCGTTGATGTCCGCGCACCCGGTGCCCTGCCGCCCATCGCCAACGCGGACCACGTCGTCGCCATCGCCGGCGTCGACACCGTGATTGCCCCGCTCAAGAACGACACCGACCCCCAGGGCGGCGCGTTGCGCCTCGCCCAGGTGGCGCCGGACGGCAACTCCACCGCAACCCTCGGAGCCGACCAGCAGACGTTCACGTTCAGCGCTTCGACGCAGGGGACCCACTACATCACCTACATGGTCACCAACGGACCCGCCAGTGCCCAGCAGCTGGTACGCGTGGATGTGGTCCCCGGCGGCGGCGACGGAGCCCCGGTGGCCGTGCGGGACACAGCGCTGCTTCCCAGCGGCGGCAGCGTCCTGGTGGATGTCCTCGGCAATGACTCTGACCCTTCCGGCGGTGTCCTGGTGGTGCAGTCGGTGACGGCGGCAGACGGGCTTCCGGTCAGCGCGGCCGTCCTTGACCATTCAGTCGTCAGGATCACCGACATCCGGGCCGAGGGGCAGCTGAACGTCAAGTACACGATCTCGAACGGGAAGTCCTCGGCCGCCGGCGAAATTGCCGTGCTGGTGGTCCCCGCGCCGGCGAAACTGCAGGCACCCCAGGCGAAGCCTGACGAAGCAACCGTCAGGACAGGCGACGTTGTCACCATCCCGGTGCTGGAGAACGACGCCGACCCCGACGGCGGGAAGCTGACCCTCGAGCCGGTTCTGGCCCAGGCGCCCGACGCCGCGGACGGGCGCACCTTTGTCGCCGGCGACGCCCTGCGTTTCATCGCCGGCGATGTCCCCAAAACCGTCTATGCGATCTACAAGGTCACCAATGCGTCCGGCCAGTCGGACTCGCAGCAGGTCACCATCCACGTCCGCGGCCGCGATGACGAGCGGAACACCCGCCCCGAGCCGAAGAACCTCACGGCGCGCGTGGTCGCCGGGATGGTGGTCCGCGTTCCCGTTCCGCTGCACGGCATCGACCCCGACGGGGACTCCGTCCAGCTGATCGGCGTCGACAAGGCTCCGGCGATGGGGACCGCGGTCGTCAGGGACGGTTACCTGGAATTCACGGCAAGCGCGAACGCCGCCGGCACCGACACCTTCAGCTACCGGGTCCGGGACCGGATCGGCGCCGAAAACACCGGCACCGTGATCGTCGGCATCGCCCCGCAGGAACCCAACAACCAGAAGCCCATCGCCGTTGACGACTCGGTCGACGTCCGCCCCGGCCGCCAGATCGCCGTCGACGCCCTGGGCAACGACTCGGACCCGGACGGCGACCCGATCAGCCTGGTCTCCAACGGGTTCGAAGGCCGCCCCGAACTCAAGGTCGAAGCAGCCGAAGGCGGCAAAGTGCTCCTGACCGCGCCCGGTGCTGCCGGTCATGAAAGCGTCGGCTACAAGATCCAGGATGACAAGAAGGCACAGGCCAGTGCAGTCGTCCGGGTCCAGGTCAGCCCCGATGCCACCCTGAAGGCCCCCGTCGCCCAGGACGATGTTGTCACTCCAGCGGAGACACTGGGCAAGGCAGCCGTGGACGTTCCGGTGCTGAAAAACGATTCCGATCCCGACGGCGTAGCCGCGGATCTCAAGATCAGCCTGCCGGACGGCAACCCCAACGCCCGCGCCGGCAACGACGGCAACGTTGTGGTGACCCTCACCGCGAACGACCAGCTGGTCCCGTACACCGTCACCGACATCGACGGCCAAAGCGCGACGGCGGTCATGTGGGTCCCGGGCCAGGGGGACCAATACCCCACCCTCGCCAGGACCGACGTCGTCGAAGTCATGTCCGGCAAGGAAGTCAGCCTGGACCTGAAGGAATACGTCCGCGTCCGGGAAGGGCGCACCCCGAGGATCACCCAGGTGGACAAGGTCAAGGTGCAGGGCGCGGATGGCCAGAACGTGGTCACCGGCGACGGCAACACCCTGCGCTACGCCGCCCTCCTGGACTATGTGGGCCCCGGCTCCGTCACCTTCGAGGTGACGGACGGGACCGGTCCCGACGATGCACAGGGACTGAAATCCACCCTCAGCATCATCACCCGGGTCATCCCTGACCCCAACGCGAACCACCCGCCAAGCTTCAGCGGCAGCGACCTCGATGTCCCCAAGGGCGAGACCGCCGCCCTGGATCTGGGAAACCTCGCCAAGGACGTGGACGACGGCGACTCCGGCAAGCTGAAGTTCGAACTCGACGGGACACTGCCCGAGGGCTTCAAGGCCACGCTGGAGGGCTCGGCGCTGAAGGTCAGTGCGGACTCTGCAGTAACGCCTGGACGCAGGGGCTCCATCCCGCTGAAAGTCACGGACGGCCGCTCCGAACCGGCCAAGGCCACGGTTACGGCCACAGTCGTCGCGTCGAACCGCCCGCTGCCGGTGGCCAATGAGGACGTCGTGGAAAAGTCCAACGCGGGGAAGACCGAATCCATTAACGTCCTGGCCAACGACTTCAATCCCTTCAGTGATGCACCGCTGAAGATCGTCTCAGCGGCCGTGGAAACGGGCTCGGCCGCCGGATCACCCACCGTGGCAGGGGACTCCGTCAGTGTCACGCCCGCAGCAGGCTTCAAGGGCGTCATGGTTGTCCGGTACACGCTGCTGGACAAGACAGAAGATCCGAGCCGGCAGGCAACCGGCCGGGTGCGCATCACGGTGCGGGACAAGCCGGATGCGCCCTCCGCACCGTCCGCAACGGACGTCCGAAGCCGGACCGCCGTGCTCAAGTGGGCGCCTCCGTCCGACAACGGTGCCCCCATCACCAAGTACACGGTCCGTTCCACCGGGTTCACACAGGAATGCCCCACCACCACCTGCACCCTCTCCGGGCTGACCAACGACGTGAAGTACGTATTCACGGTCACGGCCACCAACGAGGTGGGCGAATCCGCGCCTTCGGTGCCGTCCAATGAGATCCGGCCGGATGAAAAGCCGTCCCCGCCGGAGGCTCCCACGGTCAAGGCCGGGGACAAGAACATGGTGGTCAGCTGGCCCGCGGCCAAAACGGAGGGTTCCGCCGTCAAGAGCTACAACCTGGAGATCTCCCCGCCGCCGGCCAACGGGATCGCCGTCAAGAACGGCGTGACCGGGCTGAACTACACCTGGCCGTCCCTGACTAACGGCGTGCGGTACAAGGTACGCGCCCAGGCCGTTAACGAGCTGGGGCCGTCCGACTGGGGGATCTACTCCGCAGAGGACAACCCCGCCGGAGTGCCGGCCGCCCCCGCGGCGCCGACCACCACGGTGGCCTCCGCCGTCGGAAGCTCCAACCAGCTGAAGGTCAGCTGGAGCGAACCCGACACCAATGGCGACGCGATCAGGAACTACTACGTCACCATGAGCGGCGGCGACGGGACCACCCACACCCAGACGGTGCCCGGTACGGTACGGACCGCAAACTTCACCGCCAACAACTCCGAGTCGTCCTACACGTTCACCGTCCAGGCGGAGAACAAGGCGGGAAAGGGGGCCGTCAGCCAGCCGTCAGCACCCCGGCGCGCCACCGGCAAGCTCTCCCAGGTCTCCGGGGTCAGCGCCACCGAGGCCAACACCGGCGGCGCCGGCCAGCAGGTCACCATCAACTTCCGCGAACTTACCGCCGAGCAGCGCAACGGCTCCGCCTACGGCGAGGTCAGCTACACCTACAATGCCAGCTCGGCGTCCGGAACCCAGTCCGGAGCAATCAAGCCCGGACAGACCGTGAGCGGCTTCGCCAATGGTGCCCGCTGGACTTTCACGGTGACCGCCAACTCCGCTGTGGCACCTAGCTCGGATGCCAGCGCCGCTGCCGCTGCCACGCCGTACGGCGCCCCGGAACCCCTTCGGCTTCGGGCCAGAACGGCGGCCAGAACCAGAAGTCGCTCAGCTTCAGCTGGAACTCGCCGTCGACGTCCACGAATGACGTTGCCTACACGCAGATCAACATCGACGGCAACGGCTGGGAACGGGTGGCGGCTTCAGGCACCCGCACCGTGAACACCGGGGGCTTCGATGAACGCCACTCCATTCAGGTCCAGACCGTCAACTCCGTGGGAACCGGCGGCGGCATCGCAACCGCTGCCGCCCAGTCGGGCCCGGCCAAAACCAGCTGGGACACCACAGTTCCCGCCGCCGGATACCGCACCTGCACGGACCTGCCGGCGTCGGGACAGACGTCCTGGGACTCGACGACGCCCGGCCACCGCTGTGACGGAAAGGTCAGCGGCTACCCCTGGATCTACAACGGCAACAACTTCAGTGTGAATTGCTGGATGTGGCGCACGGTCCCTGACGCGCGGGGCCCCGGCCAGTGGTACCGGATCAACTCAGCCCCTGATGGCCGGTACGTCGGACGGACGATCCACGTCAGCAACACCACGCTGGGGGATCCCGGCCCCCAGGGATCCCGCAATGCTGAGCCCCGGGGCACGAGGAACCGCAGGTCAAAGGCGTGGGGAGGGCTCCCCATCGCGGTCCGGGACATGGTTGGGTAGGCTATCGCGGGAAACAGAGAGCCCGGTACCGGGTCTTTGGACACGCTGCCCTGGGGGCGGCTGCGATTTTGAGGGATTTGAAAACTTGTGACAACTCTGTTCGGCAAGCTGGGTCTCAGGGAGCGCCGCAGGAAGTTGGTTTCGGGCGCCGTTTTTGCGGTGGCCGGTGCTGCGCTGGTCGCTGGTGCCGTGATTTATCCCGGGTTCAAGACCACTGAGGTGGAGTTGAACGACGGCGGCGTGTGGGTAGTCAGCAAGACCAAGAACGCCGTGGGGCGGTTGAACTACCCCTCTCGTGTGCTTGACGGTGCGGTGACGCCGGCGAGTACCACGTTCGATGTGCTGCAGGATGCCGGGAACGTGTTTGTGGATGATGAGACGGGTTCGACATTGAACCAGGTTTCCGCCGCGAACATGCGCCTGGGCGGCGACAAACAGCTGCCGGGTGCGGCGGATGTCAGTTTCGGTGCGCAGGTCATTTCGGTGACCGATGCGGCCAAAGGCAAGGTCTGGGCGCTGTCCCCATCCACGGTGAACGCGTTTGACGAGGAGTCCAGCAAACCCGCCCTTGTCGGCGCTGAGGGCCTGGTCTCCGCCGTGGGTTCCGATGACCGGATCTATTCCGCGGATCCCACATCCGGCCAGGTGACGGTGACCGGGGTGGATTCCAACGGCGACGTGACGGAGTCTAAATCTGAAACGTGGGGCGGGTTGAAGGGTGCGGGGGATCTGCAGCTGGCGGTGGTGGGGGATAAGCCGGTGGTGCTGGATGCGGGCCGGGGGAAGCTGTTCCTGCCGGGCGGGCGTGAGCTGGCGCTGGCGGACGCGCGGGACGCGAAGCTGCAGCAGTCCGGTCCGGCGTCGGACAGTGTTGCCGTCGCGACGCAGAAGGCGCTGTTGAGGCAGCCGCTGGACGGCTCGACGGCGAAGACGGTCACGTTCGGCGGTGAGGGTGTGCCGGCGGCGCCGGTGCAGCTGGGCGGGTGTGTCCATGCGGCGTGGTCGGGGGCGAACAAGTACGTCCGTGACTGCGTGAATGATGCTGATGACAAGAACGTGGATGTGCCCAAGGCGAGTGCGTCGCCGTCGTATGTGTTCCGGGTGAACCGGGACCTGGTGGTCCTGAACGACGTGAATTCGGGCAATGTGTGGCTGGTGAACCAGAACATGCAGCTGGTCAACAACTGGGACGACGTCGTCCCGCCCAAAAACCAGTCCAACGACCAGGACCAGGAATCGGCGGACAACAACACCGTCAACATCCTGCCGGACCGCACCAAACCCAACAGGCCGCCGGAAACCAAGCCCGACGCCGTCGGCGTCCGCCCCGGACGGACCACGGTCCTGAGCATCCTGGACAACGATTCCGACCCCGACGGCGACGTCCTGACGGCGTCCGTTGGAACCTCCGGGCCCAGGTCCGGCAGCCTCCAGAACATCTACGGCGGCACCGCTTTCCAGATCACAGTGCCTCCGGATACCAAGCCGGGCACCGAAAATTTCAACTACAACGCATCCGACGGCCGCGGACTGTCCGCCGGCGGCCAGGTCACCCTGAACGTCGTGGGCCCTGACGAAAACAAACCGCCCGTCTTCAAGCGCGGCGACCCCACCACCATGCTCGTGGAACAGGGAAAAACCGTCAGCCAGAACATCCTCACCGACTGGACCGACCCCGACGGCGACGACCTGGTCCTGATGGACGCCACAGCAGACAACCAACAGGACCAGGTCAAGGTCCGCCGCGACGGCCTGCTGACCTACCAGGATTCCGGCGCCGCACCTGGCAAGAAGTCTGTGACGGTGTCCATCTGGGACGGCCGCGCCACCACCACCGGCAAGGTTGTGGTGAACGTGCAGCCGCCGGGCGCCCTCGCGCCGGTGGTCAATGCGGACCACGTCACCGCCGTCGTCGGCCAGGACCTCGTGATCGCACCGCTGAAGAACGACGTCGACCCCAACGGCGGCGCCCTGCGGCTCGCCCAGGTGGAGGCCTCCGGGCCGGCCGAACTCGGCCCCGTCACCGACGGCGGAACCTTCACCTTCCGCAGCGAGACCGCCGGCCCTGTCTACCTGAGCTACATCGCGAGCAACGGTCCGCAAAGCAGCCAGGGGCTCATCCGCGTGGATGTGGAATCGGGCAACGACACCGGCGACCCCGTGGCGGTCCATGACGTTGCGCTCATGCCGACAGGCGGAAGCGTGCTCCTCGACCCGCTGGCCAACGACTCCGATCCCTCCGGGGGAGTGCTGGTCCTGCAGTCAGTGACCCTCCCGGAAAACTCCACGGCATCTGTGAGCGTGATCGACCACAGCGTCCTGCGCATCACCGATATCGTCGGCACCAAGGAGCCGTTCCTGTTCACCTACACGATGTCCAGCGGCCGCAAGTCCGCCACAGGCAGCGTGTCAGTGGTCCCGGTTCCGGCGCCTGCCGTCGTCGAAGCCCCCCAGCCGAAACCGGACGAAGTCAACGTGCGCGTCAACGACGTCGTCACGATTCCGGTGCTGGCCAACGACACCCACCCCAGGGCGAGAAGCTGACCGTGGATCCGGTGCTGCCGCAGGCGGTGGCGGACCAGGACGGCAAGAGCTTCGTGTCCGAAAACACGCTCCGGTTCATCGCCGGTCCGCAGCCCAAGACCGTCCGCGCAATCTACAACGCCGTGGACCCGCAAGGGCAGAAGAGCGCGGCCGCCGTCACCATCCACATCCTGCCGCTGGAAGGCGCGGAGAACTCCCGGCCCCAGCCCAAGAACCTCACGGCACGGGTGGTCGCATCGGGGTCGGTGCGCATTCCGGTGGAACTGGACGGCATCGATCCTGACGGTGACTCGGTCCAGCTCACCGGCATCGACAGCACGCCCAACATGGGCACCGCTACGGTGGGCAGCAACTTCATCGACTTCACCGCAGCCGGCGACGGCGCAGGCACCGACACCTTCCGCTACAAGGTGGTGGACCGGCAGGGTGCCGTCAACACGGGCACCGTAACGGTGGGCATTGCGCCGCGGAGTGACAACAACCAGAAGCCCACCCCGGTGGATGATGAAGTGAAGGTCCGGCCGGGCCGGCAGATCGCCGTCGATGCCACCGGGAACGACACCGACCCCGACGGCGATCTGATCCGCATCCTCACCGACGGCATCGAAGCGGATCCTGCGCTGCAGGCCACGGTCAGCAAACAGAGCGGGCGGATCCTGCTAATGGCGCCCGGCGCCGAGGGCACCGTGAACGTCCGCTACACGGTGGCCGACGACCGTGGCGCGTCAGCCCAGGCCACCATCCGCATGGTGGTGGACGGCAACGTGCCGCTGCAGGCACCCATCGCCCGGGACGACCGTGTGACGTCCGCGCAGACGCTGGGCAAAACCGCCGTCGACGTCCCCGTCCTGAAAAATGACGAGGACCCCGACGGCGTGGGCGAAAACCTGAAGATCAGCACCGCGGCTAAGACCGCGCGGCCGGGCACCGAGGGAAACATGATCGTGGACCTCACCGAAGCGCCGCAGCTCATCCCCTACGAGGTGGAGGACGTGGACGGCCAGAAGTCCACCGCCATCATCTGGGTCCCGGGACTTGGCCAGCAGGTTCCCACGCTGGCGAAAGATGAAGTCCTTGAAGTCATTGCCGGGCAGTCTGTCACGGTCAACCTGAACGACTGGGTGAAGGTCCGCGACGGACGGTCGCCGCGCCTCACCCAGACCGACCGGATCAAGCTGATCGGTGCCGACGGCGGCGATCCCGTGGCCGGAAACGGCACAGCGCTGAAGTGCACCGCGGGTGTGGACTACATCGGTCCGGGCTCGCTGAGCTTCGAGGTGACGGACGGAAGCGGCCCCGACGACCCGGACGGGCTCAAGGCCACGCTCAGCATCCGCACGAAGGTCCTTCCGGATCCCAACCGGAACAATCCGCCCGCCCTGCTGGGAAGCGCTGTAGACGTCCCGAAGGGCGACTCGGCGAGCACCGACCTGAGCCGGCTGGCGTCGGACCCGGACCGGGACGACGTGGACAACATGAAGTACGAGCTGGTGGGCGACAGCCCGGCCGGCTTCAACGCCCGTATCGAGGGGAAGACCCTGAAGACGTCCGCGGACGGCTCAGCGGCCACCGGCACCTCGGGAGCCGTGCAGGTGAGGGCGAAGGATCCGCGCGGGCTGGAAGCAACGGCAACGTTCCAGCTGGCGGTCACTGCCTCCAACCGGCCGAAGCCCGTTGCCAGCGACGATCTGGAGCCCAATGCGGCGGCGGGCAAGACCGTGTCCGTCAACGTGCTGGCCAACGACTCCAACCCGTTCCCGGAAACTCCGTTGAAGATTGTCCAGACCGGAGTTGAAACGGGCCTTGGGAACGTTGACGTGGCGGGGGGCAACGTGAACGTCACCCCGGCCGATGGCTTCACCGGCACGCTGATCGTGTCCTACACCGTGGAGGACAAAACAGGGGAAGCCTCACGGAATGCCACGGCCCGGATCAGGCTGACGGTCAAGGACAAGCCGCTGGCCCCCGCCACCCCTCAGGCGCAAAGCGTGGGTGACCGGACTGCCCTCCTGAACTGGACCGCCCCTGCGGACCGCGGCTCACCCATTACCAAGTACACGGTCTACGGCGAAGGCGGGTACAAACAGGACTGCCCGGCGAACTCCTGCACCCTGAACAACCTGGTCAACAACACCAAGTACCACTTCCAGGTGACGGCCACCAACGAGTTCGGCGATTCCGACAGGTCTCCCGTCTCGGCCGAGGTCAGGCCCGACGTCAAGCCGGACACTCCGGTGGCCCCGGCGCTGAGGTTTGGCGACAAGCAGCTGAGCGTTAGCTGGTCCGCCCCGGCCAGCAAGGGGTCCCCGATCAAGTCCTACGACCTGGAAATCTCCCCGGCTCCCCCCGGACAGAACGCCCAGATCCAGAACCTGACCTCGCTCAGCTACGTCTGGAAGGGGCTGCAGAACGGTGTGGCCTACAAGGTCCGCGTCCTGGCCCGCAATGACGCCAAGGAGCCGTCCGAGTGGAGCGCCTACTCGGCTGCGGAAACTCCTGCCGGTGTTCCGGTCACGCCGGCCGCACCCAGTGTCGCCGGGGCCGGCTCGGTGGGAACGCAAAGCCAGCTCAAGGTCAGCTGGCCGGCGCCGAACAACAACGGTGATGCCATCTCGGCGTACACGCTCACCACTTACCGGGGCGGTGCCGCGGTCACGAGCCAGCAGGTGACGTCCGGGACCACCCAGAACGTGACCGTCGACAACTCGGAATCGGACTACACCTTCACCGTGTCCGCCACGAACAAGGCCGGTACAAGCGGCACCAGTGGGAAGTCGGCCCCCATCCGGGCCGCCGGCAAGCCGGGCACGGTGAGTAGCGGGACGGTGGTGGAAACCGGAACGAGCGGCCAGCTGAAGGTGACGTTCACCGAACTGACGCCGGCGCAGCGGAACGGTTCCCAAGCCACGGAAATCCGCTACAGCTACAGCGCCTCAAGCGGCCAGCAGGGTGCCATCAACCCGGGCGGAGGGAACATCAACGGGCTTCCCAACGGAACCAACGTCACCATCAACATCATCGCCACCTCGATCAAGAACAACACTTCGGGTGATGCCAAAGCCATCGGCACGGCCAACCCGTACGGACCGCCGAACGCACCCAACGTGGACGGACGGAAGTCCGCCGTCGGCGACGGCCAGGTGCACTGGACCTGGAACGACCCTGCCACCAACGGCCGGGCGCTTAAATTCTATGAGGTGAGCGTCGACGGCGGCGGATGGACGAACGTCGGCAGCGCCAACCGCTACGACGTCTCCGGCGGCGGCTGGGACAAGACCCATACCCTTCGGGTCCGCGCCGTTACGGCTTCAGTCGGCCCTACCGGCAGCGCATCTTCGACCTCGGGCAACGACCCTGCTCCGCCGCCCGCGGTCTCCGAAATTCGGGCACACAACAGCACCTGTCCCGGCAAACCGGGCCAGCCTGACTCATACAACCCGAGCGGTCCGTCGTGTGGTGTCGGCTGGGTGGAAAATTCGTGGGGCTGGCTGAAGGTTGACTGCACCAAGGACATCTATGGCAACGGCACCGACTGGTACCGCCTGACGGAATCCGCGAAGAGCGGCTGGTACGTAAAGTCCACCACCGTGGACTTGAGGGGACCAAAGCCCGGCGGATGCTGACGCAAACAATTAGACTAACCGCTGGACGAAGCGGGCATGGGCCCGAAGTTTCACCCGAACCCGGAAGAGGATTCACCACATGACCATGACAACTGAGCAGGCCGCCTGGTTTGCAGGAACGTTCGAGAAGCTCGTTGCCAACGTGGGCCAGGCGGTACTGGGCAAGGCCCACGTCATCCGCCTGACCTTTACGGCCATGCTTGCCGAAGGGCACGTCCTCTTCGAGGATGCCCCCGGAACCGGCAAGACCTCCCTGGCCCGCGCCCTGGCGGCAACGGTCCAGGGCTCGAACAACCGCATCCAGTTCACCCCGGACCTGCTGCCCTCGGACGTCACGGGCGTGACGATCTACGACCAGAAGACCCAGAAGTTCGAGTTCCACAAGGGCCCGATCTTCAACAACATCGTGCTCGCGGATGAGATCAACCGGGCCTCGCCCAAGACGCAGTCCGCCCTCCTGGAAGTCATGGAGGAATCACGGGTCACCGTCGACGGCACCACCTACGAGGCAGGGCGGCCGTTCATGGTGATGGCCACCCAGAACCCGATCGAGCAGGCGGGCACCTACCGGCTGCCCGAAGCCCAGCTGGACCGGTTCCTGATCAAGACCTCCATCGGCTACCCGGACCACGCCTCAACCGTCCAGCTGCTGGGCGGGGCCAACCTTAAGGACCGGTCGAAGGAAATCACCCCCGTGATCACGACGCAGGCGATCGGGGACATGGCTGACCTGGCCGCCACCACCCACGTTGACACCGCCGTGCTCGAATACATCTCCAGGCTCTGCGAGGAGACCCGCAGCGCCCCGGAGACCCGCCTCGGCGTGTCCGTACGCGGCGCGCTGGCCATGGTGCGTGCCGCCAAGGTCTGGGCCGCCAGCCAGGGCCGCAACTTCGTGCTGCCGGACGACGTCAAGGACCTCGCATCCGTTGTCTGGACCCACCGGCTGGTGATGGACCCGGAAGCCGAGTTCTCCGGTGCCACGCCCGAGGCCGTGCTGACGCGCGTCCTGTCAGAGGTCGCCGCCCCTCAGCAGCGCGCCGCCGTCGTCTAGCCCGACGGCCCCGCCGCCGCGGGATCCCGGTACCCCTGTAATCCAGCACTAACAAAGGCATCCACATGTCCACCAGCACTCCGCTGAGCCGGCTTGCTGAACAGCTGCAACGGCCCTTCCGCCGGGACGGCCGGCCCACCCGTCTCCATCCCGCCGCCCTCTGGTCAGAGGCCGTCGGCACGGTCGGCCTTGCACTGGCCCCGGCCTGGTCCAGGGTCCGTGACCTGTGGCTGAGGTACATCTGGCCGGTGCTCTCGGTTGTCAGCGTCCTTGGCTGGTCCGTCCTGGCCGCCTCCATCCTGCTGTGGAGCGTCGGCCAGGCCTACGGCTGGCAGGAGGCGAAGGCCGCCGCCGTCGCGGCCTTCGTGCTGTTCGTCATCGCCGTCGGATTCATCCTGGGCCGTTCCTCCTACGGCGTGGTGCTGGATCTCGCCAGGACCAGGGTGGCGGTGGGGGACAGCGCCGTCGGCAGCATCGCCGTGTCCAACACGTCCGCCCGGCCCCTTTTGCCGGCCGCGCTGGAGCTCCCGGTGGGCACCGCCACTGCCGTCTTCCACCTGCCGCGGATGAAACCGCAGCAGGTCCACGAGGACCTCTTCACCATCCCCACCTCACGCCGGGCCGTGATCGTGGTGGGCCCCGTCCGGTCCGTCCGGGCCGACCCGCTCCACCTGCTCCGGCGCCAGGTGCTCTGGACGGAACCGGAGGACCTTTATGTCCACCCGCGGACCGTTGCCCTGGCCGGGTCCGCGGCCGGTTTCATCCGCGACCTGGAGGGCATGCCCACCACGGACCTGTCCAGCGCGGACGTGTCGTTCCACGCCCTCCGTGACTACGTGCCCGGCGACGACCGCCGCCACATCCACTGGAAGACCACCGCCCGGACCAACAAACTCATGGTGCGCCAGTTCGAAGAGACCCGCCGCGCCCACCTGGCCATCTCACTGTCCATCAACACGGATGAGTACGGCTCCGAACTGGAGTTCGAGATGGCCATTTCCGCCGCCGCGTCCATCGGCCGGCAGGCTATCCGCGAACAGCGCGAACTCGACGTCCTCACGCAGAAGGGCCCGCTCAGGTGTGAGACCGGCCGGAACATGCTCGATGACATGACCCGGATCGTGGGCTCGCCGCTGCGGAAGACCGCCGTCGACCTCGCCCGGACGCTTGCCGACACGGTGCCGAACGCGTCGGTGGTCTTCTTCGTGGTGGGCAGCCGTGTCTCGCCCGCCCAACTCCGTTCTGCCGCGGCGTCAGTACCTCCGGGCGTCCGCAGCCTCGCCGTCCGCCTCCAGACGGGGGCCGCACCGGCGCGGGCCAACATCGCGGACCTGACAGTCCTGACGCTCGGTGACCTGTCAGACCTCGCCATCATCCTCAGAAAGGCGGCTGCATGAGCTCCGCGCCCGCTTTCCGCCCGCGCCGGCAGCCCGCCGAACAGCAGCCTTCCGCCTTCAGCGACGGCCAGCCGGCCTGGCACTTTATGCTCGACGCCGGTGCGCTGCTTGTCCTGCTGGGGCTGGGAGTCCTGGGGTTCAGCCTCAGCTTCGGCGGCGACCCGTATTATCTGATCGCCGGATTCGGCGGCATCCTGCTCGGCCTTGGGATTGCCGCGGCAAACGCACATTTCCGCCTGGGCCTGCTGATCACCGCCGCGGCCACCCTGGGCGCCTACCTTGTCCTGGGAACCGTACTGGCAGTTCCGGATGCCGCCATCGGCGGGTTCCTCCCTTCGTTTGAATCCCTCCGCACGCTCCTGCCGGGCGTCGTATTTGCCTGGAAGGACATGCTGACAGTGGGCGTCCCGGTGGGAACCGCCGGGGGATGCTCATTGTCCCGTTCCTCAGTGCACTGATCACGGCGCTGGCCGCGGGACTGGCGTCCTGGCGGCTGAAGAGCCCGTACTGGCCGCTGCTGCCGGTCCTGGTGCTGTTCGTCACGGGCATTGCGTTCAGCACGAACGCCGGGTTCCTGAACGTGGAACGTGGCATCTCCCTGACGGTGGTGGCCATCGCCTGGGCCACGTTCCGCAGGGACGCCCACCGGCGCAGCGACACCCGGAAGGTGTCCGTCAACCGGCCGACGGCGGACGCCGCCACAGCGCGCCGGGCCAAGGTGCGCAGGCTCGGAACGGCCGCAGGCGTCATTGCCGCCACCGTGGTGATCACGGCGGTGGCATCGCCCCTGGTCACCGCCAGCGACGACCGCACCGTACTCCGCAACACGATCGTTCCGCCGTTTGACCCGAAGGACTACATCACCCCCTGGCCAGCTTCCGCAATTTCGTCAAGGACAAGAAGGACGACGAGCTGTTCCTCGTGAAGGGCCTGCCCCGTGACGGCCGGGTCCGGCTGGCCGCGCTGGACGCCTTCAACGGCACCAACTACAACATGGACCCGAACAGCTCCGGCAACTTCAGCAAGGTGGGGGACGCCAAGTCCATCAACACCCTCGCTGATTCCGACGGCATTGTCCCCAGCAACGATTACACCCTGGACATCACCATCGGGGACTACCAGGGCTACTTCCTGCCGGGCGGCCGCCGCACCACCGGAATCAGCTTCACCGGGGACTCTTCCGGAGCCGCCTCAGGGCTGTACTTCAATTCCGGGACGGACACTGCCGTCACCACCCGTGGCCTGGCGAAAGGCGACTCCTACAGCGTCCAGGTAGCCGATCCCGCGAAGCTGGAGCACGGGCAGCTGACGCAGTACGACTTTGCCAAAGTGACCCTGCCGGAAGCCCTCGAAGTTCCGCCCGTGGTGGGCTCCCAGGCCAACGACCTCTCCGCGGATGCCCCCACGGCGATCGACCGGGTCCGGCAGATCGAGGCACATTTCCAGAAGAAGGGGGCCTTCAGCAACGGCCTGATCGACGACGGCCAGCTGCCCAGCGTGTCAGGGCACGGCTCGGCGCGCATCCGAAACCTCCTGACCGCGAAGCAGATGCTGGGCGACGACGAACAGTACGCCGTGGCGATGTCCCTGATGCTCCGGCACCTGGGCATCCCGTCCCGTGTGGTGATGGGCTTCTACCCGGATCCCAAGAGCCCGGAAAACGGCGCCGGCGAAGTGAAAATCACCGGCAAGGACGTCCACGCCTGGGTGGAGGTCGCCTTCGACCGCGTCGGCTGGGTGTCCTTCGACCCCACTCCGCCGAAGGACAATGTTCCGATTCCGCCGGACCCCGAGAACAAGTCCAAGCCCAAACCGCAGGTCCTGCAGCCGCCGCCCCCGCCGCAGGAGCCGGCCGACCTGCCGCCGGATTCTTCCCCGGACGCCTTGGACGCAGACCAGAAGAAGAACAACCCCTGGCTGTTCTGGGGCCCATCCTCACCGCAATCGGCATTGCCCTGATTCCGATCGGGATCCTGGCCCTGCCGCTGCTGCTCATCGCCCTGCTCAAGGGCCGGCGCCGCAAGACCCGTTTCTCCGACGGACACCCGGCCCAACGGGTGGGCGGCGGCTGGAACGAAGTGGTCAGCCTCGCCACGGACATGGGGGCCGCGGTGGACGGCAGGGCTACAAGGCGGGAGTCCGCCGTCGTGCTCGGCGAGGCATTCCCCGGCACCGCCGGAACCACCACCTTGCTGGCGCACCGGGCTGATGCCTCCATCTTCGGTGCCGGCCAGCCGAGCGAAGCAGACGTCCGGGAGTACTGGACCATCGTGGACGGCTCGCTGAAGGAAATGACCGCCACAGCGGGCTTCTGGGGACGGCAGGCGGCCCGCTTCTCGCCGCGCTCGCTGCTGGCGGACGGCAGGACCGCGCTCAAGCTGCGTGGACTCAGGCCAGTCCCCCCGGCCAAAACGGACCCCGCCGGTAGGGTGGAGAACAATGACGCATAACACCGAGCGCTGCCAGCGCTGCCAGCAGCTGATACGGCCCGGAGCATCTTTCTGTCCTGCGTGCGGCGCCCCGCTGACCAACCGGGCAGCACGCAATGTCCGGAACATCGACCACTCCCAAAAGGAGCTGATGGACAGGGCCGCCGCGCATGGTGGACCGATTCCCGGTAGTATCCCGGTAGCGCCGGCCCGGACGGAAACGGTCCGGGAAGGCGCCCACGGACGCGGGGCCGCGCTACAAGGGTCCCAGGAACAAGGTGTCCACGTACAAGGGGAGGTACCGGAATGGGCGGCAAGCTGGAGTTGGTTCCTGCAGCGGCCGGCAAACGCCTGGGCGCCGCAGTGCTCGACTGGGTGGCCCCGGCAGCGGTGCTTGCGGTGATGTTTACCATCGGATTCGCCAGCATCACCCGCACCCAAAGCGGCGGGTTCATCATTTACGACACCGGCACGCTGGTGCTGCTGGGCAGCATCGCCATTGGCATCACGGTTGTGTACATGCTGGTGCTGCTGGGGGTCGAGGGCCGGACCGGCAACAGCATCGGCAACCGGCTCATGGGAATCCGGAGCACGGACCAGGACGGCTACGCCCCTGGCGCCGGAGCCCTGTTCCTGCGCGGCCTCATCACGGGGGCAGGCATCCTGCTGGCCGTGGTGGCAGCGGTGTTTGTGGTGGTCTTCAAATGGTTCGAGGCGGCCCTGTGGATCCTCACACCCCTGGCATTGGTCGGGGTCGCATGGGCAGTTTTCGTGGTGGTTTCCAGCTCGTGGGACAAGAACGGCAAGGCGCGGGGCTGGCACGACGCCGCAGCCAAAACCCTCGTGTTTGATGTCGCGGAAGGGCGAAATCCCGTGACCACCGGCGGAATCCAGGGGCCGTACAGTTTCGCGCCGCTGGACCTCCCGCCGGTGCAGCAGGTTGCCTCGCCGATAGCCGGAGCCTCTGCCAGCCAGCCTGTCGCCATTCCGCAGGCACCCCTGAACCCGAACCAGTGGCAGCCGCCCGCCGTACCCCAGCCGATCTCACCCCAGCCGATCTCACCCCAGCCGATCTCACCCCAGGCGGCCGCGCCTCAGCCGCCTGTCGTGTTCCAGCCAACGGTTCCCCAGGCGGCCGTGCAGACCCAGCCGGTGCCTCCCGCCCTCCAGACTCAGCCCGTCCAGACGCAGCCCCTTGAGCCGCCGCCGGGGCATGGGCTGTTCGCGCCCTCCTGGGCCGCGCACCCGGACGATGACCATGACCGGACCCAGATGCGTGGGGAAGCTGTCCCGGCGCCCGTAGCAGTGTTGCGGATCAGGCTTGATGACGGCCGGGACTTCCAGCTGGACCGCACGGTCCTGATCGGCCGGAATCCCAGCGGCCTTCCGGGCGAACACATCGCCCAACTGCTCGCAGTCGCAGACCCGGGCCGCTCCATCTCCAAGACCCACCTGCACCTGCTCGAGGACAACGGAGGTGTGTGGGTGACAGACCGCAACTCAACCAACGGCAGCGCCGTCACCACCCCGGACGGCATCCGAACAGCTCTGCAGGCCGGGCAACCCGCCTATGTACGCCCAGGGTCCACCGTGCATTTCGGTGACCGCACCTTCCACCTAGGACAGGCATGAATTCCCAGCCGACCGCCGCCGCCTCCGACACGGGCCGGGAGCCCGGACTTCAACTGAGCTGCGGCTACGGGACCGATCGCGGCCTGCGCCGGGAGCTCAACGAGGATTCGTTCATCGCCTCGGATCCGGTGTTCGCCGTCGCGGACGGCATGGGAGGGCACGAAGCGGGCGAGATCGCCAGCGGAATCTGCGTCCGGACGCTCGCCGGGATGCCGCAGCTGGCGACGGGGGAGCGCACGGCAACGGCCGCCGTCGTGCAGCAGTATCTGGTCAGTGCCGATGAACGGATCCGGACCGCCACCGGGTCCCGCGCGGGCACTACCCTCTCCGGAGTGGTGGTGGTGGAACAGATGGGTGCCCCGTACTGGCTCGTCTTGAACATCGGCGACTCACGGACCTACCGGCTGAGCCAGGGCGAATTCACGCAGGTCACCGTTGACCATTCCGAAGTCCAGGAACTTGTGGACGCCGGCGAGATCACCAAGGAGCAGGCAACAGTCCATCCCCGCCGGCACGTGGTGACCCGCGCCCTGGGCACCGGCGACGAGACGGAAGCGGACTACTGGCTGCTGCCCGTTGAGGAAGGCGACCGGATCATGGTGTGTTCGGACGGCCTGAACGCCGAACTTACCGATGACCACATGTTCCGCATCCTGAGCACTGTTGGCCACCCGCAGGACGCGGTCGATGCCCTGATCCAGGCAGCGCTGCGAAGCGGCGGACGCGACAACGTCACCGTTATCGTCGTGGATGCCAAGAACGTCATGAACGACGCCGGAACTGACACTGCGCCCCGTCCCGGCATGGGCGTCGAAGACGAGGACACGCTGCCGCGCGCCGAGGTCCTGGATAGCACCGAGGTGGACACGGAGGAGCTTCCCGAGGCTCCGGACGCCGTGAACGACGACGGGGACCGTCACGATGGCCTCAAGTAGCTACACTCCGGGCACGTGGATTGGCGTGGTCCGGGCGGGGACGGCCGTGTTCCTTGCCCCCGGCGCCCCGCCTGCGCTGGTGGACTCACTGTGGGAACTGCTGGCGGGCGAACCCGAGGTCCACGAGGTGCTGCATGCCGTGACCAGCGCCTCCTCCGGCTCGCTGGCGGAAATCCCGTGGTTCGGAATCGTGGATTTCCGCGATTCCCTGCGCGTGTTCCTTCGCGGCGACATTGAACTGACAGCACGGCTTGCTGCCGGCCCGGTGGAACTCAACGGCAGGGACGTCACCACTTGGACGGAACGCCGGCTCAGCCAGCCTGAGTGGTACAGCGTCTCCGTCCCCGGCGACGGTGCCGGCCCGGGCGAACTCCCGCTGGGGGAGGGGGTTGTGCTGTTGCAGAGCCTCACGGTGGGCCGCGTTGACGCTGCCATGCCCCCGGTGCCTGTGCAGACCACTCTGCCGGTCTCCGTGCAGGTACAGGAACCGGTCCGGGAAGTGCCCGCTGAACACGGTGCATCCGCCGAGACTGTGATGGGTCTTCCCGACGACGAACTCGAATACACGGCCGCCGGGATAGACATCCAGCACGACGAACCCGTTCAGGATGTGCCGGAGTCCGCCTCGGCAGGGCAGAATCCCGAGCCTGTGCCCGCGAATGAGCTGACGGGCAGCTACGACCACCTCTGGGACAAGACCGTGATGCGCCGGATCGAGGATGCTGCGGTGCGGGACGAACCCGAAGAGGAGCACGGGGACCGGCCCGGCGACGACCCGGGCGGCCCGGAGGAATCCGCCGACGGGGACGTCGATCGGGTTGAGGCAGCCGCGCAGGAACCCCCGCAGGTCCCCGCGCAGCCCGCTGTCCCAGCCCAGCCCCCCATTCCGGCCCAGCCCCCCATTCCGGCCCAGCCCCTCATTCCGGCCCAGCCCCTCATTCCGGCCCAGCCCCTCATTCCGGCCCAGCCCCTCATTCCCGCGCAGCCCCTCATTCCCGCGCAGCCCCTCATTCCCGCGCAGCAGGGCGGGCTGATCGATTCCGTGCCGTGGCATACCGGTGGCGACAACGCCGCCCGGCCGCCGGCACCGCCGTCGTTCGTTCCGGAAGCTGCCGGCGACATGCCGGACTGGCACAGCCCGTCGGCCGTTCCGCCGGTGCTGGAAGGCGACCACGATGGCGAAACCGTCATGAAAAGCGACGTCGCCGGCCCCGGCCCAGCCGCCCGGCCGTCCGTTCCGGCCGTGGGAACCGATGTCAACACCGGGCCGATGGTCCTGGCACGTGTCTGCGCCCAGGGCCACGCAAACCCGCCAACGCATTCGCAGTGCGCCGGCTGCGGCATGGCGCTGGCCGCGGACGCCGTGCAGGTGCGCCGGCCGCAGCTGGGGCGCGTCCGCGTCTCCACTGGTGAACTGATCGACCTGGACCAGTCGCTCGTCATTGGCCGCCAGCCGTCCGTGTCCCGGGTCCAGGGCGGCGGGATGCCGAAGCTGGTCCAGGTGCCCAGCCCAAGCGGCGACATTTCCCGGTCACATGTTGAGGTCCGCCTTGAAGGCTGGCATGTGATGCTCTGCGACCTCAAAGCCACCAACGGCACAGTCCTGGTGCGGGAAGGCCAGCCGCCAAGGCGCCTTGCCCAGAACGAGATGGCGATCCTTCTCGACGGCGACATTGCAGAACTCGGCGACGACGTGTCGCTCCGGTTCGAGGAGATTCTATGAGTTCCAAGCGGCCAGTAGCCCCGCCGCCGCCGATTCCCGGCTTCACCTATGTCAGCCTGCTCGGTTCGGGCGGGTTTTCCGACGTCTACCTGTACGAACAGGACCGGCCTCGGCGCAAGGTCGCCGTCAAGGTCCTGCTCTCCGACCTGAAAACCGAGGGCGCACGGCGCCGCTTCGAGTCCGAAGCGAACCTCATGGCCCAGCTGTCCTCGCACCCTTACATCGTCACCATCTTCGAAGCCGAGGTCACCGAGGACGGCCATTCCTACCTGGCTATGGAGTATTGCTCCCGGCCCAGCCTGGACGTCCGCTACCGCCGACAGCGGTTCAGCGTGGACGAAGTCCTGGCCGTCGGGATCCAGGTGGCATCCGCCGTCGAGACCGCCCACCGGGCCGGCATCGCCCACCGCGACATCAAGCCGGCGAACATCCTGGTGACCGACTACAACCGACCGGCACTGACGGACTTCGGAATTTCCGGCACCCTCGGCAGTGATGCGGACGAAGACGCCGGCATGTCCATTCCCTGGTCCCCGCCCGAGCAGTTCCGGGATGGCCCGGTGGACGGCGTGATGGTTGACGTCTGGGCCCTTGGCGCCACGCTGTATACCCTGCTGGCCGGACGGTCGCCGTTTGTCCTCCCGGGAGCCGACAACTCCCAGCGCGAACTGATTTCCCGGATCACCAATTCGCCCGTGCCCCGGCTGGGCCGTGCCGATGTCCCCGAATCCCTGGAACTGGCCCTGTCCACGGCGATGGCCAAGTCGGCTGCGTCGAGGTATTCCTCGGCCCATGCCTTCGCCCTGGCCCTGCAGCGGATCCAGGCCGAACTGAACCTTTCCGTCACACCCTTTGAGGTGCTGGAGGAAGCGCACGCCGAGGAAAGCCACCCCGACGACGGCTTCGAGGAGACCCGGGTTCGGAGCATCGCCTCGGTGGACCCGGACCAGACCGGAAACGCCCCGACGTTCCCCGCCCGGACGAGGCCTTCGACGCCGGGCGCGTTTCGGCCCGTCCTGCCGTCGGGCCAGCCATTCAGCCCTTTGCCGGGGCCGGCTGCGGCGCCCGCAGGTCCCGTCCAGGGCCCGGTTCCCGGATCTGTTCCCGCGCCGGGCGTCCGCCCGGACCAGCATGACGACTGGGCCCAGGGCACCATGCTGCGCGGCAGCATCGCGGCTGGACCGCAGGCAGCACCGCAGTCCGGTGCGGGCACCGGCATTTCCGCCGACGCCGACGCCGACGCCGCCACCGTCCACCGGGCCGCCGGAAGCCGGCCGGGCGGGCGGCCGGACAGCCCGACGGGCGGTGTCCGGGACGATTCGGACCTCGCCGCAACAGTGAACCGGCCGCAGGCATCCGAGCCGGTGCCCGCAGGAACCACCGCGGATCACCGCAAGCGGAATCTCTGGCTGGCCGTGGCCGGCGGCGCCGCCCTCGTCGTCGCCGTGGTGGTGGGACTCGTGCTGGGTTCCTCCCGGCCGGAGCCGGTTGTTGAACCGACCGGACAGGTCTCCAAACCGCCGGCGGACGCCCTGGACAACGGTACGGTACCCGATGTCACCAACCTGGTCGGAGTGAAGGGCCCCGCCGGAAAGGCAAAGTTCACCTGGACGAACCCGCAGCCAAAACTCGGGGACACCTTCAAGTGGCGGGTCTTCGATTTCGGGGCCACCGGCACCGGCCAGTATCAGGCCACGGAAAAACCGGAAGCGGAAGTGGCGCTCAACCCGGTGGACATGACCTGTATCCAGGTGATGATAGTCCGAACCGACGGGGCCTCGTCGCCGCTGGAAGCTGACGCAATCGGCTGCGTCAAATAATGAGGAGGCACGGAACATGGGGATCTAGCAGTAGATTTCTGTGGCGAATGGTACGAACCGTCGGACGAGGATGTTTTCAGCATCGGCCGCGAGGGTGACCTGGAGGTGGACGACAACCCCTACCTGCACCGGCGTTTCCTCCAGATCGCCCGGTACGACGGCATCTGGTGGCTCAGCAACGTGGGCAGCATGCTGTCCGCCACCGTTGCGGACAGCAGCGGCGGCATGCAGGCGTGGCTCTCGCCGGGTGCGCGGATCCCGCTCGTTTTCAGCCACACCAAGGTGATCTTCACCGCCGGGCCCACCACGTACGAATTCGCCGTCCACCTCAAGACGCCGTCCTTCCGGCAGGAGGCCCCCGACGAGAAGAGCGGCGGTGACACCACCATTGGCCCCGTCGTCTTTACCGACTCGCAGAAGGCGCTCATCGTTGCCCTTGCGGAACCGATGCTGCGGCGAGACGGCACGGGCTTCAGCGCAATACCGTCGTCGGCTGCCGCCGCCAGGACCTTGGGCTGGGCACTGACCCGGTTCAACAGGAAGCTGGACAACGTGTGCGACAAACTGGACAGGGTGGGAGTGGCCGGTCTACGCGGCGGTGGCGGAAAGCTGGCCACCAACCGGCGTGCCCGGCTGGTTGAACACGCCGTGACATCGAACCTGGTGACGGCCGAGGACCTGTACCTGATCGACAAAATAAGGGGGGTCGACGAAGGATGAAGATCCGACTGACACTGCGCCGGGATCCTGCCGAAGCCAAAGACCTTGCCGTAACCGTTGACGGCCTGGCGACCGTGGCGGACATCGCCACCCAGCTGTGGGCCGCCGATCCCGAGCGTCGCGGCACCCAGCCACCCGGCAACCTGTCCCTCAGCATCGACGAGGCCTTCGTGGCTGGCGGCATGCGGGGCAACGTCCTGAACCGTCAGGACAACCTGCTGGAGTCGGGCCTGCGGCCCGGCTCCATCGTCTCCCTGACGCAGGTGAGCGAACAGTTTGCCGCGCCGGGCGCGAACCGGGGCCCCGCCGCGGCAACGCTGCGCATTCTGTCCGGGCCCGACGTCGGGCAGGAGTTTTCGCTGCCGTCCGGCACCAGCTACATCGGCCGGGACCGCGACGTCGACATCCGGCTCTCAGACCCGATGACGTCCAAGCGGCACGCCCGCATCACGGTGGGGGAGACCGTGGAAATCGTCGACACGAATTCCGCCAACGGGCTGATCATGGACGGGCTGCCCGTCACGCGCGCCACGCTGAATTCCTCGGACACGGTGACCCTGGGCGACACGACCGTTGCGGTTGTGGGGCTCGGCCACCACGGGGGTGCGCCGACGTCGCCGCTGGTGGACTTCAACCGCTCGCCGCGTGTGGTTCCGCGCTTCGCACCGCCCAAGCGGGTCCTCCCGGCCGGGCCTAAACGCCAGGACCACCAGCCGTTCCCTTACATCATGCTCATCGCGCCGCTCATGATGGGCGCCATTTTGTTTGCCGTCACGGGCAATGTCCTCTCGGTCCTGTTCATGATGATGATGCCGCTGTTCATCATCGGCCACTATGTGGACCACAAGATGCAAAGCAAACGTGAACGCAAGGAGCAGCTGAAGCAGTTCCGCGAGGCGATGGCCGCGTTCCGCAAGGACATCACCGAGCTGCAGAACATCGAACGGTCCGTGCGGCTGCAGGAGGCACCTTCGGTCAGCGACACGGTGGATTCAATCTACAAGCTGGGGCCGCTGCTCTGGACCCACCGGCCGGAGCACAAGGGGTTCCTGGGCCTGCGCTTCGGGCTGGGCACGGCGCCGTCGCGCATTCCCTTCGAAGAACCCGGCAACAACGAAACCGAAGCCGAATACATGCAGGAAATCCAGGCCTGCCTCAAACAGTTCCAGGTCATTGAAGGCGTACCCATCGTCTCCCAGCTCCGCACTGCCGGCGCGTTCGGGCTGGCGGGCGCCCGGGGGCTTGTGGACGACGTGGCCCGCGGCATGGTGCTCCAGACCGTGGGGCTGCATTCACCGGCTGAGGTTGTGGTCGCGGCCATCACGTCGGCACAGTCGCGGGAGCGCTGGAACTGGCTCCAGTGGCTGCCGCACGTCGGCTCGGGCCACAGCCCGCTCAGCGGCGACCATCTCGCGGCAGGCCCGGCCGGCGGATCCTCGCTGCTGGCCCGGCTGGAGGACCTTATCGACCAGCGCGAAGCCGGTGCCCAGTCGCCTCGGCCGGTTCCCCGGCCCGGCCTCGACAGCGAAACCGGGGACATCCCCGGACCTGTCCTGCCGTCCGTGCTGGTCATCGTGGAAGACGACGCCCCGGTGGACCGCGGACGCCTGACAAGGCTCGTTGAGCGCGGCCCCGACTCCGGCGTGCACGTGATGTGGGTAGCCACGAGCGTGCAGTCCCTCCCGGCCGCGTGCCGCGACTTCATGGTGGTCGACGGTGACAACGGCACCACCACCGGCCAGGTCCGGCTGGGCCGGCACACGTACCCGGTCAGCTGCGAAAGCCTGGATGCTGAACTCGCCGGACAGCTCGCCCGGATGCTGTCCCCGGTCATCGATGTGGGCAAGCCCGTGGACGACGACTCGGACCTTCCCCGTGCGGTGTCCTACGTCAGCCTGATCGGCAAGGACTTCATGGACAACCCTCAGGCCGTGGCGGACCGCTGGAAAGAGAACAACTCGGTCCACGCCACCGCGGTCGCCAACCGCAAGGACAACGGCACCCTCCGGGCCCTGGTGGGGTCCAAAGGCATCGAACCGCTGTACCTGGACCTGAAGAACGAAGGTCCGCACGCCCTGGTGGGCGGCACCACCGGCGCCGGAAAATCGGAATTCCTGCAGTCCTGGGTCATGGGCATGGCAGCCGCCTACAGCCCGGACCGGGTGAGCTTCCTGTTCGTGGACTACAAGGGCGGTGCGGCCTTCGCGGACTGCCTGCACCTGCCCCACACCGTTGGCCTGGTGACCGACCTGTCCCAGCACCTGGTGCGCCGCGCCCTGACGTCCCTCCGGGCCGAACTGCACTACCGGGAACACCTGCTCAACCGCAAGAAGGCCAAGGACCTCCTGGGCCTCCAGCGCGAAGCCGATCCCGAGGCGCCGCCCTACCTCATCATCATCGTGGACGAGTTCGCGGCCCTGGCCACGGAAGTCCCTGAATTCGTGGACGGCGTGGTGGACGTAGCAGCCCGCGGCCGGTCGCTGGGCCTCCACCTGATCCTTGCCACGCAGCGGCCCGCTGGCGTCATCAAGGAGAGCCTGCGCGCCAACACCAACCTTCGCGTCGCGCTTCGCATGGCCGACGAGGACGACGCCACCGACATTCTGGGCGTTCCCACCGCGGCGTACTTCGACCCCTCGATCCCGGGACGAGGCGCGGCCAAAACCGGCCCGGGACGCATCCAGGGCTTCCAGACCGGCTACGCCGGCGGCTGGACAACGGAGAAGCCGCAGGCCCCGCAGATCGACATCGTGGAGATGGCGTTCGGTTCCGGACCCAGCTGGGCCGCACCTGCGCCGGAGAAACCGGTACGGGAAGAACCCGCGGGCCCCAATGACATTGCCCGGATGACGGCAAACATCATCAAGGCAGCGGAAGTCCTCTCCATCGAGCCGCCACGGAAACCGTGGCTCAACGAGCTGGCCACCACCTACGACTTCTCCAAGCTACCCAACCCCCGGACGGATGAACGGCTCCTGCTGGGCGTGGCTGACGACCCGGCCCACCAGGACCAGCCCACCGTTTTCTACGAGCCGGACAAAGACGGCAACATGGCCATCTACGGCACGGGCGGCTCGGGCAAGTCAGCCGCCCTGCGGGGCATCGCGATCGCCGCGGCGGTCACGCCCCGCGGCGGCCCGGTCCACGTCTACGGCATCGACTGCGGTTCCTCGGGGCTAAAGATGCTCGACGGGCTGCCGCACGTGGGCGAGATCATCAACGGTGACGACGTCGAACGCGTTGGCCGGCTGCTGCGCTGGCTGCGTGACGTTGCCGACGACCGTGCGGCCCGATACGCCGAGGTCCGCGCCTCCACCATCGTGGAATACCGGAAGCTGGCCAACGATCCGGACGAGAAGCGGATCTTCATCCTGGTGGACGGCATGTCCACGTTCCGCGAAGCCTACGAATACAGCCGCCTCTCGGCGCTGTGGGACATTTTCCTGCAGCTGGCCACCGACGGCAGGCCCCTGGGCATCCACCTGGTGGTCACCGGCGACCGGCCCAACTCCGTGCCGGCCTCGCTGCTGGCATCGATTCAGCGGCGCCTGGTGCTGCGGCTCTCGTCCGAAGACGACTACATTTCATTGAACGTGGCCAGGGACGTCCTGAGCCAGGGCTCGCCCCCGGGCCGCGGCCTGCTGGGAGCGCACGAGGTCCAGCTCGCAGTGCTCGGCGGCGACTCCAACCTGGCCCTGCAGGCACGCGAACTGCACAAGCTCAGCGAAGCCATGCTCCGCCAGGGCATGCAGAAGGCGCCGCAGATCGAACGGCTCCCCGAACAGGTGGACCTGGACATCCTCCCCGCCGGCAGTCCGGACCTGCCCGTCATCGGTGTGGACGACGAAACGCTCCAGCCGGCCGAGATCATGGCCAAGGGCCCGCTGCTCCTCGCCGGCCCGCCGGGTGCGGGGCGCACCGTTGCCCTGGTCACCATGGCCTACGCGCTGCGCCGGTCCAACCCGGACACCGAGCTGATCTACATCGGCTCCCGCCGCTCCGCCGTCGCGTCGCTGAAGGTTTGGAACCGGTCATTTGTGGGGACGGACGACGTCGAGGAGGCCATCGAGGACCTGGTGGAGTACTCGTCCGGGAACCCGGGCAGCCTGGCCATCTTCATCGAGGGCCTCACCGAGTTCACGGACACTACCGCGGAGTCCGGCATCGAGCAGCTGGTCACCACGTCCATCAAGGCAGACCAGTGGGTGGTGGGCGAATCCGAAACCTCCACCTGGTCCTCCGCCTGGTCCCTGTCACAGCCGTTCAAGTCAGGCCGCCGGGGACTCCTCATCAACCCGGGCGACATCGAAGGCGACAGCCTCCTGAGCACCTCGCTGGGCAAGATCAGCTCCGACTTCATCCCCGGCCGCGGCTACATCGTGGGCCGGGGCAAGGTCCGCAAGCTGCAGATAGCCCTGCCGCCGGAAAACCGCAGCCAGACCGGCCCGGACCTGGGCCGGGTGGGAGCGGCGCGCTGAGTGGTGCATGGGGAGCGGTGCCCATCGACGGTGGTTGGGGCGCGGGATAGGTTCTAGGTAATGGATCTTCCGGATGAGCCGGGGGCCGCTGGGGAGCCGATCGGATCGGGTCCGTTGACTGAAGGAGAAAACTAACGGCTATTTGGGGTGCAGACATTGCTCAGCTCAAGGCACTGGGAACCAAGCTTCAGGCTGGTTCGTCCGAGATTGAGAAGCAGAAGTCGCAGCTGACCAAGGCTCTTGACGGCACCGACTGGAAGGGCCCGGACGCGGACAAGTTCCGCAGCGAATGGTCCGGTTCGCACGTCACGGCCCTGGCCAAGGTGGCGCAGGCGCTGCAGGAAGCCGGCAAGCAGGCTACCAAGAACGCTTCCCAGCAGGAAGAGGCTTCCCGCTAGGAACGCCTCCCTCCGGGAGTACTTTGCCGGATGCCCCGGACGCAGCTACGCGTCCGGGGCATCCGTGTGTTACCAGCCAGACAATGTCGTAGATCTAGGGCAGGATAGGTCTGTGAGCACAGGGAACACGGCAGAAGACACCAAGACAGACAGCACAAACCAGGCAAGCAGTGGCCAAGTGCCTTCCGGCGAGGTGCGCGAGGAGTACGAAAGCCTGGTGGAACAGGTCCGCAAGCACCGCTTCGCCTACTACCAGGAAGATGCGCCGACCGTTTCGGACGCTGAGTTCGACGAACTCTTCCGGCGCCTCGAAACGATTGAGGCCATGCACCCGGAGCTGGTGGCCAACGATTCCCCCACCCAGGCGGTGGGCGGCGAAGTCTCCGCCGCGTTTGCCGCCGTCGAACACCTGCAGCGGATGTACAGCCTCGAGGACGTCTTTTCCCTCGAGGAACTCGAGGCCTGGATCGCCAAGGCCGAGGCCAGCGTCGCCAAGCTGGGCAACGGCAGTGCCGGTCCCACCTGGCTCACCGAACTCAAGATCGACGGCCTGGCGGTCAGCCTGCTGTACCGCGACGGCAAACTGGTCCGTGCAGCCACCCGCGGGGACGGCTACACCGGCGAGGACATCACCCACAATGTCCTGACCATCAAGGAAATCCCGCAGCAGCTAAGCGGCAGCAACTTTCCGGCCGAAATGGAAGTCCGCGGCGAGGTCTTCATACCGTCCAAGGCCTTCGCCGAATTCAATGAGGCACTGATTGAGGCCGGCAAGGCGCCGCTGGCCAACCCCCGCAACGCCGCCGCAGGCTCGCTGCGCCAGAAGGACCCGGCGGAAACCGCCAAGCGCCCGCTGCGCATGTACGTCCACGGCATCGGTGCCCGCGAAGGCCTGGAAACGGCAAGCCAGTCGGACACCTACCGCCAGCTCGCCGAATGGGGACTGCCTACGAGCCCGTACTTCGAGCTGCTCGGCAGCCTGAAGGAAGTGCTCGGCTTCATCAAACGCTACGGCGACAAACGGCACAGCCTCACCCACGAGATCGACGGCATCGTGGTTAAGGTGGACGATTTCGCCACCCAGCGTGCCCTCGGGTACACCTCCCGGGTGCCGCGCTGGGCCGTCGCCTACAAGTATCCGCCGGAGGAAGTCCGCACCAAGCTGCTGGATATCGCGGTGAACGTTGGACGTACCGGCCGGGTCACCCCGTTCGGCGTTATGGAGCCTGTGAAGGTGGCCGGCTCCACCGTGGGAATGGCCACCCTGCACAACCAGGACGTCGTCAAGGCCAAGGGCGTGAAGATTGGCGACATCGTGGTGCTCCGCAAAGCCGGGGACGTCATCCCGGAGATCGTGGGCCCCGTGCTTGCGCTTCGGGACCAGCAGGACCCGCCGGTGCGGGATTTTGTGATGCCCACCGAATGCCCGTCCTGCGGGACGCCCCTTGCTCCCGGGAAGGAAGGGGACGTGGACATCCGCTGCCCCAATTCACGCTCCTGCCCGGCGCAGCTGCGTGAACGTGTGTTCCATGTGGCCAGCCGCGGCGCCTTCGATATTGAGGCCCTGGGTTGGGAAGCCGCCATCGCCCTGACGCAGCCTGCCGAACCGGAAACGCCGCCCCTCACCAGCGAAGCCACGCTCTTCCGGCTCACGCGCGAGGACCTTGCCGATGTCCGCATCAGCCGCGAAAAGCGGTCCAAGGGAGTGGGCACGGGCGAATTCGAGCTGGTGCCGTACTTCTTCAGCAAGGGCACGGCCAAGTCACCTTCGAAGCCGACGGTCACCACCGAAAAGCTCTTCACTGAGCTGGCGAAAGCCAAGACCCAGCCGCTGTGGCGCGTCCTGGTGGCGCTGTCCATCCGCCACGTCGGGCCCCGCGCATCGCGCGCCCTTGCCACCGCCTTCGGCTCGATGGACGCCATCCGGCAGGCCTCCGAGGAGGAGCTCGCCCACGTGGACGGCGTGGGCCCGGTGATCGCCGCGGCGCTGAAGGAGTGGTTCGCCGAGGACTGGCACCGTGAAATCGTGGACACGTGGGCCGCGGACGGCGTGCGGATGGCCGATGAGCGGGACGAATCCACGCCGCGGACTCTGGAAGGGCTGACCATCGTGGTCACCGGCAGCCTCGAAGGCTTCAGCCGGGACGAGGCCAAGGAAGCCATCCTCATCCGTGGCGGCAAAGCCGCAGGATCCGTCTCCAAGAACACCAGTTATGTCGTGGCCGGGGAGAACGCCGGAACAAAACTGGACAAGGCCGAGCAGCTGGGCCTGAGAGTGCTGGACGAGGACGGGTTCCGCGAGCTGCTGGCCAACGGTCCGGCCGTCGCAGCTGAGGAAGCGGCCGCTGCTACCGGGGATTCCGAAGACCACCTGGAAGGGACGGCGGAATGAGTGCCCCGACAGCTGACCGTGCAGCCGACCTGCTGGAGGTGGCCAAGGCTGCAGCCGCTGCCGGGGCCGCCGTGCTCGCCGCCCGGAACGCCGCCGAACTGGATGCCAGCAACAAGGGAGCGGCGGGGGACTGGGTGACCGCTTTCGACGTGGCCGCCGAGAACGCGGTGCGCGAAGTCATCACCCGGGCACGGCCGCAGGACACCATCACCGGGGAGGAACACGGCACGGTCAGCCGCGGGAATCCCAGTGGCTACCGCTGGTCCATCGACCCGCTGGACGGCACCACCAACTTCATCCGGAACATCGTCTACTACGGCACCTCAGTGGCCGTGGCGGCCCCCGACGGCGCCTGGCTCGCCGGCGTCGTGAATGCCCCCGCCCTGGGCCGCATCTACTATGCATCGCGAGGCGGCGGTGCCTGGCTCGAGGAACAGGGCCAGCGGACCCAGCTCACCGGCCCCGTTCCCGGGCGCAAGGGCCAGATCCTGGCCACCGGCTTCAGCTACGATCCCGATGTCCGCGCGGAACAGGCCGAGGCACTCGGCGGCTTCATGGACGGGTTCGCCGATGTGCGCCGGCTCGGGTCCGCTGCGTTGGACCTGTGCCTCGTGGCGGACGGCACCCATGACGCCTTCGGGGAACGCGGGCTCAATGAGCATGACTTCTCCGCCGGCGCCCTCATCGCCGAGGAGGCCGGATGCTGGGTCCGCCGCCCACGGCTGACCAGCCCCCTCGACGGCGGGCCTTCGGATGAGGAACGGCTTGCCGCGTGGACGTGCGCCGGGACCCTCGAGCTGTCAGGGAAGTTCCCGCTGTAGGAAGGGCTCACGCCCCCGCTGTGGCCAGCCCTGCGGCGCCGGAGTAGCGGTTGAGCGGCCGTTCCAGTCCGTAGTGCCCGCGCAGTGTGCTGGCGGTGTACTCCGTCCGGAACAGGCCGCGCTGCCGAAGCACCGGCACCACATGGTCCACGAATGCCTCCAGCCCTGAGGGAAGCACGGCGGGCATGATGTTGAAGCCGTCGGCGGCGCCGTTTTCGAACCAGAGCTGAATGGCATCGGCCACCTGCTCCGGCGTTCCCGAGAACGTGCGGTGCCCGCGGCCGCCGCCGAGGCGCCCGATCAGCTGGCGCACCGTGAGCCGCTCGCGGCGGGCAAGTTCCACGATCAGGGTGTAGCGGCTCTTCGCGCCCTGGACGGAATCTTCATCCGGGAGGTCCGTGGGCAGTTGCCGGTCCAGCGGCAGGTCCTCCGGGCTGACGCCCAGGGTCTTCGCCAGTTCGATCCGTGCATACTCAGGGCGGATCAGCTCATCCAGTTCACGTTCCAGCTTCTTGGCCCCGGCCTCGGTGCCTGCCAGCACCGGCACGATCCCGGGCAGGATCTTGATGCCCTCCGGGTCGCGGCCGGCTGCCGCCGTCCGGGCCTTGAGGTCGGTGTAGAAATCCTGGGCGTCCTCGAGGGTCTGTTGTGCGGTGAACACAGCCTCTGCGTACAGTGCCGCCAAGCCTTTGCCGTCTTCGGAGGATCCGGCCTGGACGATCAGCGGGTACCCCTGGGGTGAGCGCGGTACGTTCAACGGACCGCGGATCCTGAAGTGCTCGCCCACATGGTCGATCGGCCTGACCTTATCCGGATCGGCCCAGACACCGGCTTCCTTGTCCGCCACCACGGCGTCGTCGTCCCAGCTGTCCCACAGCTTGCCGGCGACATCCAGGAACTCCGCCGCCCGCTCATAACGGGTGGCGTGGGCAGGCTGGTCATCGTCGCCGAAGTTCCGCGCGGCCTCGGGCCCTGCGGTAGTGACCACGTTCCAGCCGGCACGGCCTCCGCTGACGAAATCCACGGAGGCGAATCGACGGGCAAAGTTGAACGGATCATTGTACGTGGTGGATGCGGTGGCAATGAGGCCGATCCTCTCGGTGGCTGCGGCGATGGCGGTCAGCAGCACGGTGGGTTCGAACTTTCCGGCCGGCCGGCGGCCCACGTTGCCGAAGATCACGGGGGAGTCTGCGAAGAAAATGGAATCGAAGGTGCCCCGCTCGGCGATTTGTGCCAGGTTGCGGTAGTGGCTGATGTCCGTGCTGGCAAGGGGGTTGCTTTCGGGCAGCCGCCAGGAAGCTTCGTGGTGGCCGGTGCTCATAAGGAATGCGTTGAGGTGCAAGGTGCGTTGGGAGGGTGCCATGGTGTGATCCTGTCGGTCGGGTTGGAGATGGGTTGGCGGTCGTGTGCGGTTCGGTGGTGCAAATCAACCACAGCCAAACCGGCCGCTGCCAGCCTTGGCGACCACTGGAGAAACGGTGCGACACAGCGGGAAACCCCCGGAAATGCAGGGCAACACAGGGCAACTTCTGGACACACAACGAAACGCAGGACACAAGTCAAGGGCATCGGGACAGCACGGATCGTAGTGATAGTTCAGTCACGGAAACGGCCGTTTCGCGGGGAGGGGGACGCCCCCGCGACTACCATGTACAAGTGCATTCGCAGATCCTCATTCGCCCCGCCGTTCCGGCAGATTACGACGCCGTTGCCCGCATCACCCGGGACGCCTACCTCGCCGCGGGCTACTTCGCGAGTGCCGACCACCCGTACATGCTGCAGATCCAGGATGTCGCCACGCGGGCAGCGCAGGCCACCGTGTGGGTGGCTGAGCGCGCGGGCCGCATTGTCGGTTCGGTGACGCTGGCAGTTGCCGGAGAGCCCTATGCGGACATTGCACTGGCCGACGAACTCGAATTCCGCATGCTCGTGGTGGATCCGAACGTCCAGCGCAGCGGCGCGGGCAAAGCGATGGTCGAGGCCATCATCGGCCATGCTAAGTCGCTGGACGGCATAAAGGGTGTGGCCCTGACGACGGGCCGCGATTGGGAAAGCGCGCACGGGCTGTACCGCAAGACTGGCTTCCAGCGTGTTCCCGAGCGCGACTGGTTCGTGCCGGACACCGACATAAAGCTGCTGGTTTACCGGCTCGACGTCTAGCAGCCCTAAAGTGGTGCCGACTCAAGGCACCATCGAAAGGCACACCATGCGCAAGACATTCGGCACCGGCTCCACGTGGGAGCAGAAACTCGGCTATTCCCGCGCGGTACAGGTGGACAACACCCTGTACATCTCCGCCACTGCCGCCAGCGGGGACAACGGAATCGTGGGTGAAGGCTTCTACACCCAGACGAAGTACATCCTGGAAAAGCTGGGCGCAGTCCTCACCGAGGCCGGGTTCGAATACGGCGACGTGGTGCAGTCCAAGCTGTACCTAACGGACATCAGCAAGTGGGAAGACGCCGGCCGCGCCCACGGCGAAGTGTTCGGCGAGATCCGTCCCACGCTGTCCCTGGTCCACGTGCTGCCGTTCCTCGACCCCAAGATGCTGGTGGAGATCGAACTCGTGGCCCACAAGAGCGCCAGCTAGCAGGCTCCAACGCTATTGAGCCGGGAGGCCGTAGCGGTGTTCCGGGCGGCCCGTGGTTCCGTAGCGGAGTTGGATGTCGACGGCGCCGTCGTCCGCCAGCGAGGAGAGGTACCGCTGGGCGGTGGCGCGGGATACCCCCACCCGCCCGGCCACTTCCGCCGCCGAATACTGCTCGCCTGGTTCCAGGGACTCCAGCACCGCCACCTCGGTCGCGGAGCGCGGCTTGGCGGACGCCGTGACGTCGCCGGGGATCAGCGAACGCTTGGCCCGCTCCACAGTGTCCTGGTCCAGGGAGCCCGGCTGGGCCAGGATCCGCCGGTACCGGGCATAGGAGCGGAGCTGCTGCGACAGGGACTCGGCGGTGAACGGCTTCAACAGGTACCCGAGGGCGCCGCGACGGAAGGCCACCCGCAGCGAAACGGAGTCGGACGCCGCGCTCAGGATCATGGTGTCCACATCCAGCTGGCGGAGCAGGTCAAGGCCCGAGCCATCAGGCAGGTACACATCCAGCAGCACCAGGTCCGGGCGCAGGCTGTGGATGGCCTGCAGCGCCTGCGACGCCGATCCCGCAGGCGGCAGCGCCAGGAATCCCGCCACCGAATCCACATACGCCGCGTGCAGCTTGGCCACGTGGAAATCGTCATCCACAATCAGCACCCTGAAATCCTCAGCCATCCCTGTCCTTCCCGATGAAACTGTCCTTCCCGATGGGCTTGTCCCTTCCGGGCAGGTCGGCAGTGGTCCGCGGCAGCGTTGCCATGAACACGGCGCCGGGGCCGCCTGGGGAGCCGGGGTCCAGGACGCTGACGTCCCCGCCGCGGCGCCGAGCAAGCTGCCGGGCAAGCGCCAGCCCCAGGCCCTGGCCGCCGCCGGCACGCGCCGGCCGTGCCGCCGTCGTGAATCCTTCGGCGAACACGGCTTCCGCCCCGGCGGTCGCCGTTTCGGGAGCCAGGCCGTCGCCGGAATCCGCGACGACGATGTGCAGCGTGCCGCCGTCGGGTCCCGGCTCGTCCAGCAGTTCCACTTCCACCCAGCGGTCCGACGCGGAGCCGGCGACGGCGGCGTTCACGGCGTTGTCGATCAGGTTTCCCAGCACTGTGGTGACGTCCTGCGGCTCGGTGACCTGTCCGCGCACCAGGGTTTCCGGGCCGATGCGCAGTGTCACGCCGCGTTCGTCCGCCTCCACGCCCTTGGCACCGACGAAAGCCTGCAGGTAAGGGTCCTGCAGGAGCTCGGCCTGGTCCACCGGGAACTTGAGCGGACCGGTGGCGGCCAGGCGCGCCAGGTAGTCGCGGGCCTGTTGGTGCTGCCCGATGCTCATGAAACCGGCAATGGTGTGCAGTTGGTTGGCGAACTCGTGGCGCTGGGCGCGCAGCGCGGTGGACATGGTGCCAACGGCATCCAGCTGGCGGGTCAGGTGCTGCAGCTCGGTGCGGTCGCGGAGCATCACCACCCAGCCCAGGTCCTCCTGCCGGTGCAGCGCCTTGCGGGCGCTGGCCACCAGCACGCGGGCACCGGAAATGACTTCGACGGCGTCTGCTTCGGCCGCGTCCGGCCGGGTCAGGGCCTTCAGCTGCTCCGGGACCGGAGCCTGCTCCCACGGTGTGCCGGCGAGATCGGGCTGGTCGAGGAGCCTCTGCGCCGCCGCGTTGAAGACGCTGATCCTGCCGTCGGCCGCTACGCCGATCACGCCGTCGTCAACGCCCTGGAGGACAGCCACCTGGTCATGTACCAGCGTGCTGATCTCCTCCGGTTCCAGGCCCAGCGTCAGCCGCTGCAGGCGGCGGCGCAACAGGAACGAGGCCAGGATTCCGGCCAGCAGGGACCCGGCCGCGGTCAGCGCGATGGGCGTGATGTCCCGGGCCAGGCTCTGGACGACGCTCTCAGTGGAATACCCCACGCTGACCTCGCCCACCACCGTGTCCGAATCCGGGCCGAAGACCGGCACCTTGGCTCCCGCCGATGGTCCCAGCGTTCCGGTGTTCCGGGTGGTCACCTCCTTGCCCGAGAGGGCTTCGGAGGGATCCGTGCTGACTTTTTCGCCGAGCCGGTCGGCATCCGGGTGCGCGAGCCGCAGGCCCGTTTCATCCGTGATCACCACGAACAGCGCGCCGGTGCGGGTCCGCGCACCCTCGGCCGCCGCCATCAGCGGGCCGGTGAGCAGAACCGACGCCGGGGGAGTGCCCGCCTCCCGGCTGATGGCCTGGACCTCCCGGCGGACCGTGGGATCCGAGGCTACGGTGCGCGCCAGGGTGAGTGCCTGGCTTTCCGCCTCCCGGCCCAGCCGCTCATACGTCAGCCAGGCATGCACCGCGCCGCTGAGCAGCACAACGAGCAAAACCACTCCGAGCTGGAGCAGCAGGGTCTGCGTGGAAAACCGCAGTGGCTGCCTCGGTGCCGGACGCTTCATTGCCCTCCTGACGGGATTGTGGCCGCTGTGCCGGGGATTTCCGCCGGACGGCGGCAGGGCCGAAACAGGGGAAATCGGCGCGCTGAGCTAAATGAGCAAAATGCTCCCAATAAGCAGTATGCCAATCAATTGAGCCAAAGGCACGGCCGTGACGCGGGCCACCCTAACGTCTGTAGTACGCATCACACCGGGGTGGTGCGTAACACACAAAGGAGCCGGCTGTGCTGGTATTACTAGGATTCGCCATGATCGCGGTATTCATGGTGCTGATCATGACGAAGAAGTTGACGCCAGTGCTGGCGCTGATCATTGTTCCCACCGTCTTCGGGCTGTTCGCCGGGGCTGGACTGGGTATCGGGGACATGGTGCTGGACTCGATGAAGTCCATGACGTCCACCGCAGCCCTGCTGATGTTCGCCATCATCTACTTCGGCCTGATGATCGACGTCGGGCTGTTCGACCCGCTGGTGCGGTTCATCCTCCGCAAGCTGGGCAATGACCCCGCCAAGGTGGTGCTCGGCACCGCCATCCTGGCCGCCGCGGTGTCCCTCGACGGCGACGGCTCCACCACCTTCATCCTCACCACCGCCGCCATGCTGCCCATCTACCTGCGGCTGAAAATGAGCCCCGTGGTCCTGACCTGCGTGGCCGGCCTCGCCAACGGCACCATGAACATCCTGCCGTGGGGCGGCCCCACCGCCCGCGCCGCCACCGCGCTCAAGCTCGACGTCAACGACGTCTTCGTTCCGATGATCCCGTCCCTGATCGCCGGCCTGGTCGTTGTCCTCGTCTTCTCCTGGCTGCTTGGCCTGCAGGAACGCAACCGCCTCCGCGCAGTCGCTCCGGAAATCTGGGGAACGCCGTCGTCGGCAGAGCCGTTTTCCGCAGTAGCGTTCGACGGCGGCACCCCGGCAGCCGGCACGGCCGGCGGGTCCGGAACCGGCCGCGGCCGCAAGGGCTCCGGTCCTGCCCCCGCCGGCCTCTCCCCGGAAGGTTCCTCCGTTGCAGTCCTGGAACGGCCCGAAACCCTTGTTGACGACCGCGACTCCGCCATGGCGGACACGGCCCTGGACCCGAACCGGAAGACACTGCGGCCCAAGCTGCAGTGGTTCAACCTGGGCCTCACCGTCGCCGTGATGGTCATGCTCGTTGCAGACCTGGTGCCGCTGCCGTTCGTCTTCATGGTGGGCTCGGCTATCGCCCTGCTGGTGAACTTCCCCAAGGTCAAGGACCAGGGCGCCCAGCTCATCGCCCACGCACCGTCCATAGTGGCCGTCGTCAGTATGGTCATGGCCGCCGCAGTGCTCACCGGTGTCCTGAAAGGCACCGGCATGGTCGAGGCCATGTCCGCGTGGCTCGTGCAGATCATCCCCACCAGCATGGGCCCGTTCATGGCCGTCATCACCGGCGTCCTCAGCATCCCTATGACGTTCTTCATGAGCAACGACGCCTTCTACTTCGGCGTCCTCCCGGTACTGAGCGAGACGGCTGCGCACTACGGCATCAGCGGTGCCGAAATGGCGCGGGCCTCCATCACCGGCCAGCCGTTCCACCTGCAGAGCCCGCTGGTTCCTGCCATCCTGCTGCTCGTGTCGCTGGCCAAGGTGGACCTCGGCGACCACCACAAAAAGGTGCTTTGGCGCACCGCCGTCATCTCGCTGGTAATGCTCGGAGTCGGAATGCTGACGGGAGCCATCGGCATCGGCTAGGGTAAAGCTGCCTGCGGCCGCACGCTGCTTGCAGATGCGCTGTGGGTCGGTGCTGCCCGTCTGACGCCCGCTGGGGGTCGTCAGGCGGGCACACTGTTGCAACGTAGACTATGGGGGAAACCAAAACTACATTGCAGGGGAGATCCATGGCTGCGATCAACCGCGACGACGTCGCGCATCTCGCGCGTCTCGCGCACATCGAGATGAGTGCTGAAGAGCTGGACCGGATGGCCGGCGAACTCGCCGTCATCGTCGAATCAGTGAAGTCCGTAAGTGAAGCCGCCGGTGATGATGTCCCGGCCACGTCCCACCCCATCCCGCTGACGAATGTGTTCCGCGAGGACGTTGTGGGCCACACCTTCACAGCCGAGCAGTCCCTGAGCGGTGCCCCCGACGCATACGAAGGCCGCTTCAAGGTTCCGGCCATCCTGGATGAGGACTGATACATGACTGAACTGAACAGCACCGACTCTTCCAGCTCCGCCCTGATCCGGCTCTCCGCGGCCCAGCTCGCCCAGAAGCTCGCGGCCGGCGAAGTCACCTCTGTCGAGGTCACCCAGGCCTGCCTGGACCGCATCGCAGCGGTTGACGGCGGCCCGCGCGGAGTGCACGCCTTCCTGCACGTCAACACCGAGGAGGCGCTCGCCGTCGCCGCAGAGGTGGACGCCATCCGCGCCGCCGGCGGTACTGCCGCCGAGGAACTCCACGAACTCGCCGGCGTGCCCATCGCCGTCAAGGACCTCATCGTCACCGTCGGCCAGCCCACCACGGCCGGCTCCAAGATCCTCGAAGGCTGGCTCAGCCCGTACGACGCCACGGTGGTCAAGCGCCTCCGCGACGCCAAGATGCCCATCCTGGGCAAGACCAACCTGGACGAATTCGCCATGGGTTCCTCCACGGAGCACTCGGCCTACGGCCCCACCCGCAACCCGTGGGACCTGGACCGGATCCCCGGTGGATCCGGCGGCGGCTCGGCTGCCGCCGTCGCCGCGTTTGAAGCGCCCCTTGCCCTGGGCACGGACACCGGCGGGTCCATCCGCCAGCCCGGCGCCGTCACCGGCACCGTGGGCGTGAAGCCCACCTACGGCAGCGTGTCCCGCTATGGCGCCATTGCGATGGCCTCCTCGCTGGACCAGATCGGCCCGGTCTCCCGCACCGTGCTGGACTCGGCGCTCCTGCACCAGGTCATCGGCGGCCACGACCCCTATGACTCCACGTCCCTGCAGGACCCGCTGGAGGACCTCGTTGCCGCGGCACGGCTGGGCAATGTGGACGGCATGAAGATCGGCATCATCAAGGAACTCCACGGTGAGGGCTACCAGGCCGGCGTCGAGAACCGTTTCAACGAATCGCTGGAGCTGCTCAAGCAGGCCGGTGCGGAAATCGTTGAGGTGTCCTGCCCCAACTTCAAGTACGCGCTGGGCGCCTACTACCTGATCATGCCGTCGGAGGCTTCCTCCAACCTGGCAAAGTTCGACGGCGTCCGGTACGGCCTGCGCGTCCTACCCAAGGATGCGCCGCTCACCATCGAACGCGTCATGGGTGCCACCCGCGCCGCAGGCTTTGGCGACGAAGTGAAGCGCCGCATCATCCTGGGCACCTACGCGCTCAGCGCCGGCTACTACGACGCCTACTACGGCTCGGCCCAGAAGGTCCGCACCCTGATCCAGCGTGACTTCGAGGCCGCGTTCGCCAAGGCCGACGTGCTGATTTCCCCGACCGCGCCCACCACGGCGTTCAAGCTGGGCGAGAAGCTCAACGACCCGCTGGCAATGTACCTCAACGACGTCGCTACCATCCCCGCCAACATGGCGGGCGTCCCCGGGCTCTCCCTGCCAGGCGGCCTGGCCGACGAGGACGGACTGCCCGTGGGCATCCAGCTGCTGGCTCCGGCCCGCCAGGATGCGCGCCTGTACCGGGTGGGTGCTGTCCTTGAATCCCTGCTCGAGGCGAAATGGGGCGGACCGCTCCTGGCCCAGGCCCCGGCTCTGGCCACCTCGGTGGTTGAGCCTGTCGAGACCCTCGAAACCCAGGAGGCAAAATAATGAGCGTTGACGCAACCCTGAGCTTCGAAGAGGCCATGGAGAAGTACGATCCCGTCCTGGGGTTCGAGGTCCACGTGGAGCTCAACACCAAGACCAAGATGTTCTCCTCCGCGCCGAACGTCTTCGGCGACGAGCCCAACACGAACGTCAACGAAGTTGACCTCGGCATGCCGGGCGTGCTGCCCGTGGTGAACAGGACCGCAATCGAGTCCTCCATCAAGATCGGCCTCGCGCTCAACTGCAAGATCGCCGAGACCTGCCGCTTCGCCCGGAAGAACTACTTCTACCCGGACACCCCGAAGAACTTCCAGACGTCCCAGTACGACGAACCCATCGCGTACGACGGCTACCTGGACATCGAACTTTCGGACGGCACCGTGTTCCGCGTCGAAATCGAGCGCGCCCACATGGAAGAGGACGCCGGCAAGCTGACCCACATGGGCGGCTCCGCAGGCCGCATCCAGGGTGCGGACTACTCGCTGGTGGACTACAACCGTTCCGGCGTTCCGCTGGTGGAAATCGTCACCAAGCCGATCCAGGGCGCCGGCAGCCGTGCTCCGGAACTGGCCAAGGCCTACGTGGCCGCGGTGCGTGAGATCGTCAAGAACCTCGGCGTTTCGGACGCCAAGATGGAGCGTGGCAACGTGCGCTGCGACGCCAACGTCTCGCTGCGCCCGCACGGCCGCGAACGCTTCGGCATCCGCTCGGAAACGAAGAACGTGAACTCGCTGCGCGCCGTCGAACATGCCGTCCGCTACGAGATCCAGCGGCACGCAGCGGTCCTGGATTCCGGCGAGCCGGTCATCCAGGAAACGCGCCACTGGCACGAGGACACCCGCTCGACGACGTCGGGCCGGGCCAAGTCCGACGCCGACGACTACCGCTACTTCCCGGAACCGGACCTGGTGCCGATCGTCGCTTCCCGCGAATGGGTGGAGGAACTGCGCGCCACCCTGCCCGAGCCGCCAGCCGAGCGCCGCAAGCGCCTGCAGGCCGACTGGGGCTATTCGGACCTGGAATTCCGCGACGTGGTCAACGCCGGCGTCATGGACGAGATCGAGGAAACCATCGCCGCCGGCGCCACCGCCACGGTGGCCCGCAAGTGGTGGATGGGCGAGATCGTGGGCCGCGCCAAGAACGCCGACGTCGATCCCGGCCAGCTGGGCGTCAAGCCCGAAACCATCGTGGAACTGAACAAGATGGTCGAAGCCGGCAAGATCAACAACAAGATGGCCGCCGAAGTGCTCGACGGCGTTCTCGCCGGCGAAGGCACCCCCGCGGAGATCGTGGAGAAGCGCGGCCTGGCCGTGGTCTCCGACGACGGCCCCCTGCTGGAAGCCATCGACGCGGCCCTCGCCGCGCAGCCCGACGTCGCGGAGAAGATCCGCGGCGGCAAGTTGCAGGCCATCGGCGCGATCGTGGGCGGTGTCATGAAGGCCACCCGCGGGCAGGCCGACGCCAACCGCGTTCGCGAGCTGATCCTGCAGAAGCTCGGCGTCGAAGGCTGATTCACCCGTTTTAACCCAACCGGGTCGCAGTTAATGTCGTTTAGAACGCTCATAACGACATCTACTGCGACCCAGTTGGGTTAAGTGTCGCCTACGCCTGGCCCACAAGTCCGGCCATGATGTCTTCCAGGGCCTCGCAGACCATCATCACCGAGGTCCGTTTCAGGTTTTCCGGGCGGGCCAGGATGTCGATGCGGCGGCGGGTGCTGATGCCCTGCAGCGGCCGCAGGACAATCTCCGGATTCAGCACCGGCCGTGCGGTATGCCGCGGCAGCAGCCCTATCACGCTGCCGGTTGCCACCAGTCCCGCCACGGTGGAGTAGTCGTTGATCCGGTGGACAATGTTCAGTTCCCTGCTGGACACGGCCGCGACGGCGGACAGGACATCCGCGGGGGAGTAGCCGGTGTGGCTGGTCACCCAGGGTTCGCCGACGACGTCGTGCGCCGTTAGGATTTCCTTCCCCGCCAGCCGGTGCCCGGCGGACAACGCCACGTCCAGCGGCTCGTGCGCCAGAGGGATGACGGCCACCCGCTCCTCCGGCCAGCGCGGGCTGTGGTCCATGCGGTGTGCCAGCACCAGATCGTAGCGTGCAGTGAGCGCCGGGAAGTCCTGCTGGGCCACGTCCTCGTCCGAGAGCAGCACCCGGGGTTTGTCGGGTGAGTCCAGCAGCCGGGCCAGCGGTGCGAACAGTGCCTGCCCGGCGCTGTGGAAGCCGCTCACCGTCACGGGGGCGACCGTGGAGCCGTGGTACGCGCCGATCGCCATCCGGGCGTCCGCCATGGCGCTCACGACGGCGGCCCCGGCGTCGGCCAGTGCCTGGCCGGCCTCGGTAAGCACCAGGTTCCGGCCCTCCTTGCGGGTCAGCGGCACGTCGACGCTTCGCTGTAGCGCCGCCAGCTGCTGGGATACGGCGGAGGGTGTGACCAGGAGTGTTTCGGCGACCGCCTTGACGCTGCCCAGCGCGCCGAGTTCCCGAAGCATTTCGAGCTGATGGATTTCCATGCCTCCGATTCTATTGCTTAGAGATTCCTAAATCGTCGATTGAGATAAATTCGGTTGTGCTAATGCTTCTTTGTGGTTCTAATGAAGGGAGCCAGCCGCGCAGCACCACCGCGGGGCAACCGCAGGATTCAGACCGCAACACCGAGAGTTAGGAAGCCAATGAAGGCTCTGTACAAGGCCGGCGCACACGCTGGATTTGAGCTGGTGGACCGCCCCGAGCCGGAAACCGGCCCCAGCGACGTGAAGATCCGCGTGATGACCACCGGGATCTGCGGCACAGACCTGCACATCCAGTCCTGGGATGCGTGGGCACAGGGCATCATCCAGGCTCCGCTGATTGCCGGCCACGAGTTCTATGGCGAAGTAGTGGAAACCGGCGAGGACGTCATGGACGTCAAGGTGGGCGACCGCGTCTCCGGCGAAGGGCACATCGTCTGCGGCATCTGCCGGAACTGCCGCGCCGGACGCAAGCAGATGTGCATCCACACGGTGAGCGTCGGCGTGCAGCGCGACGGCGCGTTCGCCGAATACGTTGTCATCCCCGAAACCAACGTCTGGGTCCACCAGGACCCGTCCGTGACCCCCGAGCTGGGCGCGATCTTTGATCCCTTTGGCAACGCCGTCCACACCGCCCTCAGCTTCCCGCTTGTCGGCGAGGACGTCCTGATCACCGGGGCCGGCCCCATCGGACTCATGGCCATTGCCGTGGCCCGCCACGCCGGCGCCCGGAAGATCGCCATCACGGACGTCTCGGCACCGCGGCTGGAACTGGCCCGCCAGCTGGGTGTGGACCTTGCCATCGACGTCTCGAAGATGCGCGTCAAGGACGCCCAGCGCGAGCTGGGCATGCGCGAAGGATTCGACATCGGGATGGAAATGTCCGGCCACCCCACAGCTCTGCCGGAGATGATCGACAACATGAACCACGGCGGCCGCATCGCGATGCTGGGCCTGCCGAGCCAGTCCATCGACATCGACTGGGGCAAGGTGGTCACGCATATGCTGACCATGAAGGGCATCTACGGCCGGGAAATGTTCGAGACCTGGTATGCCATGAGCGCCATGCTGTCCTCCAACCCGGTGCTGCATGCCAACATCTCGGCGGTGGTGACGGACGCCTTGCCCGCCACGGACTGGGAGAAGGGCTTCGAGGTTGCCCGCGCCGGCGTAGGCGGCAAGGTTGTCCTCGACTGGACCGTTTTCTAAAACCCCACAATTTTCGGCAACGTACAAGAATTCACCCCGCTGAGGAGCGCACCCCATGTATTCAGCCATCAAGGACCAGCTGCAGAGCGAGCTGGATGAGATCCGCACCGCGGGCCTGTTCAAGACCGAACGCCACATCGACTCGCCCCAGGCCAGCCACATCACGGCCGGCCAGATCGGCGAGTCGGGAGCAGACGTGCTGAACTTCTGCGCCAACAACTACCTGGGCCTGGCGGACCACCCGGACATCATTGCGGCCGCGAAGGCCGCCATGGACGAGCGCGGCTTCGGCATGGCCAGCGTCCGCTTCATCTGCGGCACCCAGGATCTCCACCTGGCGCTGGAGGCGCGCGTCTCGAAGTTCCTGGGCACGGAGGACACCATCCTGTTCTCCAGCTGCTTCGATGCCAACGGGGGCGTGTTCGAGTCCCTCTTCGGTCCCGAGGACGCCATCATCTCCGACGCCCTGAACCACGCGTCCATCATCGACGGCATCCGGCTCTGCAAGGCCCAGCGGTTCCGCTACGCCAACCGCGACATGGCGGACCTTGAAGCGAAACTGATCGAGGCCACCACGCAGGAGAAACCCGCCCGCCGCAAGATCATCGTGACGGACGGTGTCTTCTCCATGGACGGCTACCTGGCCCCGCTCGAAGCGATCTGCAACCTGGCTGAAAAGTACGACGCCCTGGTGATGGTGGACGACTCGCACGCTGTGGGCTTCATGGGCGCCACCGGCGCCGGAACCCCCGAGCACGCCGGCGTGGGCCACCGGGTGGACATCTACACCGGCACGTTCGGCAAGGCGCTGGGCGGCGCCTCCGGCGGGTACGTCTCAGGCCGCGCCGAAGTGGTGGCCATGCTCCGCCAGAAGGCACGCCCCTACCTGTTCTCCAACTCACTCGCACCGGCCATTGTCGCGGCAACGCTGAAGGCCCTGGACCTCGTGGAGAACTCCGCAGAGCTGCGCAGCAAGCTGTTCGCCAACGCCGAGCTGTTCCGGAGCCGCATGGCGGCGGAAGGCTTCGAACTGCTCGACGGCGAGCACGCCATCGTGCCGGTAATGTTCGGCGATGCCGTGATGGCCGCCAAGGTGGCCGACCGGATGCTCCACCACGGAGTGTTCGTCACCGCGTTCAGCTACCCCGTGGTGCCCAAGGGTGCGGCCCGGATCCGGGTCCAGCTCTCGGCCGCACACAGCGCAGAGGATGTCGAAGCGTGCGTCCGCGCGTTCGTCGACAGCCGCAACGCGGTGGAGTCCTAGGTACTGACGTGACGTCCTGACGGGTGCAAGGATGTAGGCATGTCAGCAAATTACGATGTGGTGATTGTGGGCGGCGGCATTGCCGGGCTGTCCCTGGCCTCTGCCCTGGCCGGTAAATGCAGTGTGGCCCTCGTTGAGGCCGAACAGTCGCTGGCGTACCATACGTCGGCGCGTTCGGCCCGGCAACTGATCCCCAGCTACGGCCCTGTCGTAGTGCAGGAACTGACCCTCCGCACCCTGGGGCTGATAGCGTCCCGGGATGCGGAAATGCCCGAGCCCGTGCTGTCGCCGCGCAGCTTCATGCTGATCGGCGACGAGGACACGGTCCGCGAGGAAGCCAGCGGTCACATGCACCGGATCTCCCATGCCGAGGCCCTGGAACTGTGCCCGGTGCTGGATCCCGGGTTCTTCACAACGGCCGGCCTGGATACCGGCTCTTTCGCCTGCAACGCGCCCGTGCTGCTGGAGGACCACAGGCAGCGGGCAGAGGCCGGCGGCGTGGACATCATCACCGGTGCCAGGGTGCATTCCGCCCAGCGGGTGGGATCCGGCTGGGAGCTCGGCGCCGGCCAGGAAGCCTTCCAGGCCGGCACCGTCGTCAACGCGGCCGGCGCCTGGGCCGATGAGCTGGCTGTGATCAGCGGCGTGGAGAAGCTCGGTCTCCAGCCGTACCGCCGCACGGTGGCGATTGTCGACGTCGAACGTCCCCTCCCGGAATCCTGCCCCATGGTGGCGGCGGCGGACGAATCGTTCTACTTCCGCAAGGAAGGCAACGACGTGCTGATTTCGCCGTCGGAATCCGTGCCGAGCGGACCGGAGGATGCGAAACCCTATCCCGGCGACGTCGATGCGCTGGTGGCGCGGCTCAACGCCGTCACCACCCTGGGCATCAAAAACGTCAGGACAGCGTGGACCGGACTGCGCACCGAAGCCGCCGACGGCGTTCCGGTCGTGGGGTTCGACGCCGAAGCCACCGGATTCTTCTGGCTCGCCGGGCAGGGCGGCTATGGCTTCCAGACGTCCTCCGGCATCGCGGAACTGGCCGCCGAACTGATTCTGGCCGGGCCGTCTGTGGGGCAGCGCGTCCGGGACGACGACGCCGGCCTGGGTCCGGCATCCCGGACAGCAGCGGCGCTGGCCGCCACGCGCTGGTCCATCCGGCACTGAAGAATGGACTCATGAGCACCCTCATCACCAACATTGCCGAACTGATGACCCAGGACGCGGAGCACCGCGTCCTCAAAGATGCCGCCGTGGTGATCGAGGGGGAGCGCATCTCGTGGATCGGGCCGGCGTCCGGCGCCCCCGCCGCGGACGACGCCGTGGACGCGGGACGGAGGGCGTTGCTGCCGGGCTGGGTGGATTCTCACACGCACCTGATCTTCGCCGGCGACAGGACCGCCGAGTTCGAGGCCCGCATGGCGGGCGAGAGCTACAGCGCCGGGGGCATCGCGGTGACCACCGGCGCCACCCGGAGCACAAGCGACTTCGACCTCACCCGGCTGGCCCTTGGCCGGGTGGCCGAGGCCGTTTCCCAGGGGACTACGTACCTGGAAACCAAGACCGGCTACGGGCTGGACCTTGAGAACGAGACGCGCAGCGCCCGCATCGCCTCCACCGTGGCTGACGAAGTGACCTACCTGGGCGCCCACCTGGTCCCGGCCGGAGCCGATGCAGACGAATACACGGACCTGGTGTGCGGGCCCATGCTGGCCGCAGTCCGTCCCTACGTCGGCTGGGCGGACGTGTTCTGCGAGCAGGGCGCCTTCAACGAGGAGCAGTCGCGCCGCGTGCTCCAGGCCTGCAAGGACGCCGGACTGGGCCTCCGGGTCCATGGCAACCAGCTGGGCCAGGGCCCCGGCGTGCAGCTGGCCGTGGAGTTCGGCGCGGCCAGCGTGGACCACGTGAACTACCTTTCCGCCGCGGACATCGATGCCCTGGCCGCCAGCTGGGCCGGCGGCAAGGAGTCCGGAACGCGCGGCATTGGAAGCCGTGGAACCGTGGCCACGTGCCTGCCCGCCTGCGACCTCTCCACCCGCCAGCCGCTGGCGCCCGGCCGGGAACTGCTCGACGCCGGGGTGCCGATAGCCCTGGCTTCCAACTGCAACCCTGGCACGTCCTATACGAGCTCGATGGCGTTCTGCGTCACCACCGCCGTGCTGCAGATGCGGCTCAGCGTCCACGAGGCCGTCCGGGCCGCCACCTACGGCGGCGCGCTGGCGCTCCGGCGGGAAGTGGGGAACGACGTCGACGGCGAACGGGCGGTGGGTTCGGTGGCCGTCGGCCACCGTGCGGACCTGCACCTGCTCAACGCCCCCTCCGCCACGCACCTGGCCTACCGGCCGGGCATCCCGCTGACCCACGCCGTCTGGCGGGCGGGCGTCCGCGCCCGCTGACGTCGGTGCGGGCTGCGGCCGGCTAGAAGACCATCGGCGGGGCGTCCAGGACCGTCTCGTCCACACGGCGGTCCACCCACTGGCTGAACGGCTTGTCCAGCTCATATTTGCCCATGTCGGTGCGCACCAGGGTCCGCACTTCGGCGTTGTCCGGGTTGTTGAGGGACTCGAAATACTCCACGGACCAGTGGAACCAGCGCATGCAGAACAGCCGCATCGTGAGCCCGTGGGTGACGAAGAGGGCGTTCGGAGCATAGCTGGGCTTGGACCAGTGCCGGTGCAGGGTCTCCATGAAGGACGAGATCCGGTCGTAGACGTCCGAGCCGGATTCACCCTCCCGGAACCGGTAGAAGAAGTGGCCGTAGGCGTTCCGTAGTTCCTTCTGGTCCTCGATCTCCCCGGCGATCTGGAAGTTCGCCCAGTCCTGCTCGCGGAGCCGGGGCTCTTCGATGACCCGCTCCACGAGGGATCCGAGGTTGAGCGCTTCGAGGGTCTGGTAGGCCCGGAGGTAGGGCGAGACGTAAACACACACCTGCCGCCCGTCCAGTTCCCGGCGGACCTGTTCACCGGCTGCCTTCGCCTGTTCCAGGCCGAGTTCCGTCAGCGGAATCCGGTAGTCGGGCACCCGGTTATAGATGGAGGTGTCGGCATTGGCGGCGGACTGGCCGTGCCGGATCATGATGATTTTCCCGGGCTCACTCATAAATTCCAAGCATAGGCCCCGGTGCAGACGGTCCCGGAGCGCCCGCAGGGCGGCGGACAGGAAAGAACCAGAAAGTGCAGGCAAGATAGGAACATGCTGGTTCCCTCCCGCCGTCGTCTGCGGATAGAAGTCTGGATCGTCCTGGGTCTGTCACTGGGGCAGTCCGCCGTGTACTCCGTGGTCCAGTTGCTGGACAAGCTGACCCGGGCGCCCCTCGCGGAAGGGACCTCCACCCTCAACCGTTCGCAGAGCACCCGCGAGTACTTCGACCTCACGTACCAGCTGCTGGACATTGTGTTCGCCCTGGTTCCCGTGGTGCTGGTGATCTACTTCCTTACCGGGCACCGGACGGCGGGGGAGTCCGGCGCCTCCGCCTTCCGCAAACTGGGCTTCAACTTTGCCCGCCCCGGCAAGGACCTGCTCCAGGGCATGGGCCTCGCGGCACTGATCGGCATTCCCTCCCTGGGACTCTATGCCGCCGGCCGGGCGCTGGGCATCACCACCGCGATCATTCCCAGTGCCCTGGACTCGTACTGGTGGACCGTGCCCGTACTGATTCTTTCCGCGGTGCGGCACGGCATCGTGGAGGAAGTCATCGTGGTGGGGTACCTGCTGGACCGGCTCGGCAAGTTCGGATGGAGCATGCCGCTGGCCATCTTCGCCAGCTCCATGCTCCGGGGCAGCTATCACCTCTACCAGGGCTTCGGCCCGTTCATCGGCAACGCCGTGATGGGCGTTGTGTTTGCCTGGATCTACACCAGGACCCGCCGCGTCATGCCGCTGGTCATCGCGCACGCGGTGCTGGACATCGTGGCCTTCGTCGGCTTCAGCCTCTTCGGCAAGGCCATTGGGCTGGGGTAGTTGCTAGTTAAAAGGATTCGGCCGCTATCGGTGGGTGACGTCATTGGCACCCGCTGATAGCGGCCGAAGTTCAGGGGCAGCGCGCTGCCCGTGGCCCATGGCGGACCACACGGTGGATCAGGATCAGATGATTACTGCCCCGGAGGCGGTTTCGAAAGTGACGGAAAGGATTCCCGGCGTCCCGTGCGGTGCGATCCAGTTCACCGCAACGTCCTCCAGCGGCCTCTCGACCGGCTCGCCCAGCCATTCTGTGACCCGCTCCGCGGAGCCGGCAATGGTGAGGCTGGACATCTTGACGTTGCTTGCGTAGGCGTTGGACGGGTGGAGGTCCGGATCGCCTTCCCACTTGAGCATGTAAGGCACCTGCGGGTCCGCGATGAGGCCCAAAATGCCGATCTGCTTCCAGACGAGTTCGCGGCCGTCGGGGAACTTGCGGTTGCCGTTGACGGCGGCGCGGCCCAGACGTTCTTCGAACGGTGCCAGGTCGTCCACTTCGACGCACCAGCCCATCCAGCCGCCGCCTGCGGCGGAGCGTGCCCGGACGGCCTGGCCGAACGGAGCCTTGTCGGATGCCGGGTGGTCAAGGACCTCCACAACCTCCAGGTATTTGTGCCCGGCGAGCGGGATGATCATGTTACGGGTGCCGAAACGGGGGTGCACCCCGCCCTTTACGGCTTCGACGCCGAGGGCGGACGAAATACGTTCGGTGGTGGCTGCCAGGCCATCCTGTTCACAGGCGTAAGAGACGTGATCCATGCGCATGCCATCATCTTGACACTTTGTGATGGAGCTCTCAGCTAAGGGTCCCCTAACCTTGATGGGATGTCCCGAACGGGCGCCCGGGAGCCGCCGGAACCAGGGGGTTGACGTCCTTCGTCACAAAGCTGTTCACGCGCATCTTCCCTTTCCTAGACTGGGCCCAGGTCATGAGCGCCAGCATCAAGCCCCGGCTTGCTGGCCGGCAACCCTCGTTCCGCGGTGGGGTGCCCCGGGTGAAGACCAGGCCTTCCGGCGCCCGCCGGGCGGCAAGCGCGGCACCAGCCCTGGGACGGCACATCCTGCCTCCGGCACAGGTGCCCTTCCCAAGAAGGAGCTTCCCGATGTCCAACGCATGGTCATTTGAAACCCGACAGATCCACGCCGGCCAGGAGCCGGACAGCGCCACCGGCGCGCGGGCGCTGCCCATCTACCAGACGACGTCGTTCGTGTTCCCCAGCGCCGAAAGCGCCGCCAACCGCTTCGCGCTGGCCGAGCTTGCGCCCATCTACACACGGATCGGCAACCCCACCCAGGACGCGGTTGAACAGCGCGTCGCCAGCCTCGAAGGCGGCCTGGCGGCCCTGCTGCTGAGCTCCGGGCAGGCAGCCGAAACGTTCGCCATCCTCAATGTCGCCGAAGCAGGCGACCACGTGGTGGCCAGCCCCAGCCTTTATGGGGGCACCTACAACCTGCTGGCCCACACCCTGAAGAAGTTCGGCATCTCGGTGACGTTCGTCGAGGATCCGGACAACCTCCAGCACTGGAAGGACGCTGTCCGGCCCAACACCAAGCTTTTCTTCGCCGAAGTGGTGTCCAATCCCCGCCAGGACGTCCTGGACATCGAGGGCGTCTCGCGCACCGCCCACGAAGCCGGCGTCCCGCTGATCGTGGACAACACGCTGTCCACTCCCTACCTGATCCGGCCGCTGGAGTGGGGCGCGGACGTCGTGGTGCACTCGGCAACGAAGTATCTCGGCGGCCACGGCAGTGCCATCGCCGGGGTAATTGTGGACTCGGGCAACTTCGACTTCGGCAAGGACCCCGAAAGATTCCCTGGCTTCAACATCCCCGACCCCACCTACAACGGACTGGTGTACGCGCGGGACCTCGGCGCGGACGGTGCCCTGGGCGCCAACCTGTCCTACATCCTCAAGGCCCGCGTGCAGCTGCTTCGCGACCTTGGCTCGGCCGTCTCCCCGTTCAACGCCTTCCTCATTGCCCAGGGCCTGGAAACCCTGAGCCTGCGCGTTGAGCGTCACGTCGCCAATGCGGTGAGCGTTGCCGAGTGGCTGGAAGCCCGGAACGACGTCGAATCCGTTGCCTATGCAGGGCTGCCGTCCAGCCCCTGGTACGAACGCGGCCGCAAGTACGGGCCCAAAGGCACCGGCGCCATCGTGTCGTTCAACATCGCCGGCGGTGCCGAAGCCGGTAAGCGGTTCGTGGACGCCCTGGAACTGCACTCCCACGTGGCGAACATCGGTGACGTGCGCTCCCTGGTCATCCACCCGGCGTCGACCACGCACAGCCAGCTGACCGCCGAGCAGCAGGCGGTTGCCGGCGTGACGCCGGGCCTCGTCCGGCTGTCGGTGGGGCTCGAACACATCGATGACATCATCGCTGACCTCGACGCCGGATTCCGCGCCGCCAAGGGCGACTGAGGCGCCGGCGCGGCCGCCCCGACGGGCCTGCCGCCGCAGCGCTGAACCCCTGTGACTCCCGGCGCCTCGACGCCGGGAGTCATATTGGTGTCACAATCTTCGCCATTGCACGGACGCATTTCGTAGACTCGTTTCAGGTCATGAGTGCCAGTGACAGCCCCGGCTTGCTGGCCGGCAACCCTCCTTTCGCGGCGGGGTGCCCCGGGTGAAGACCTGGCCTGCCGGCCAGTTGGCGGCGGGCAAGCGCGAAGAAGAGGTCTTCAAATGACGATTGCCGTCACCCGCAGTGGTGTACCCGAAACAAACATTCACACAGTGAATACCAACACAGTGAATACCAGCACGGCCCCTGATGGAACCGCCCCTGATGGAACCGTCAAGTTCCTGAGCATCGGCAGTCTTGACCTGGAAGCGGGCGGCCACCTGCCGGAGATAACGCTCGCCTACGAAACGTGGGGCACCCTGAACGCCGACCGCTCCAATGCCGTACTGGTGCAGCACGCGCTGACCGGCAGCACGCATGTGACGAGGGGAGCCAGCGACGAGGAGGGCTGGTGGGAGCAGCTTGCCGGCCCGGGTGCACCCGTTGACACTGACCGGTACTTCGTCGTCTCCATTAACATCCTGGGCGGCTGCTACGGCTCCACCGGCCCCTCCACTCCAGCCCCGGACGGGAAGCCGTGGGGCTCACGTTTCCCCCTGGTCACCCTTCGCGACACCACGGCCGCCGAGGCCCGGCTGGCCGACGTTCTGGGCATCGACAGCTGGTACGCGGTGCTGGGCGGATCGATGGGCGGGGCCCGCGCCCTGGAATGGGCGGTGAGCTACCCGGACCGGGTCCGGCGCTGCGGCGTGATTTCCATCGGTGCCAGCAGCACTGCCGAGCAGATCGCCTTCGCCCAGGCGCAGACCCTGGCCATCCGGCAGGACGTCAACTTCAACGGGGGCGACTACTACGGCGGCCAGGAGCCCGAGGCCGGCCTGGCCCTTGCCCGCAGGATCGCGCACATCACGTACCGCTCCGCGGATGAGCTGGAGACCCGCTTCGGCCGCAGCGCCCAGGGCGGCGAAGCGCCACTGCAGGCAGTCTCGCTGGGGGACCGGGGCCGCTACCAGGTGGAGAGCTACCTCGACCACCAGGGCACCAAGCTGGTGCGGCGTTTCGATGCCAACAGCTACATCGCCATCACGGAAGTACTCATGAGCCACGACGTGGCGCGGGGGCGCGGCTCGCTCAAGGAAGCCCTGGCTCAGGCCAGGGCGGAATTCTTCATTGCCGCCGTGGATACCGACCGGCTGTATTTCCCCGCGCAGTCCCATGAACTCGCTGCGGCACTTCCAGGCGACGTGCCGGTACACGTGATCGAGGCACCTATCGGCCACGACGGATTCCTGACCGAGATCGGCCAGCTCAACGTGCAGTTGCGGGAGAACTTCTTCGCATAGGCCGTCGGCTCAATGTGCATTTATGCAGAGCAGTCCTGCAGAAAATGGCGTTGAGCCTGCGGCAATGTGAGTCCATACTCTAGGGGACCGGCGCATTGGTGGTGCACATCACACGCGTTCGCTACGGAATGGTCCACATGGTGTCGACGGAGACGCCGAAGGAGTTCACACATGAGTACGCAAAACTCTGCCGCAGGGCGCACAGATGAGACTGACGTCAAGGCCTCAGGCCTGAAGAAAGTGGTCACGGCCTCCATGGCCGGCACTGTTGTTGAGTGGTATGAGTTCTTCCTCTACGCCTCCGCGGCCACCTTGGTTTTCGGCAAGATGTTCTTCCCCAATTCCGGCACGGAACTGGACGGGATCATTGCCGCCTTCGTCACCTACGCTGTGGGTTTTGTTGCACGCCCCATCGGTGGCATCGTCTTCGGCCACTTCGGCGACAAGTTCGGCCGGAAACAGCTGCTCCAGCTCAGCATCATCCTGGTGGGCGTCTCCACCTTCGCGATGGGCTGCCTGCCCGGCTTTGCGCAGATCGGCTATTTGGCCCCGGCGCTGCTCGTGTTCCTGCGCTTCGTCCAGGGCTTCGCCGTCGGAGGTGAATGGGGCGGCGCAGTGCTCCTCGTGGCAGAGCACAGCCCGAACAAGTCGCGCGGGTTCTGGGCCAGCTGGCCGCAGTCCGCCGTACCGATGGGCAACCTGCTGGCCACCGGCGTGCTGTTCACCCTGTCCTCCACCCTGTCGTCCGCGGACTTCCTCGGCTGGGGCTGGCGCGTTGCGTTCTGGCTGTCCGCGGTGATCGTCATCATCGGCTACTACATCCGCACCAAGGTCCAGGACGCCCCGATCTTCCTTGAAGCACGCAAGGAAGTCGTTGTTGAGAACAAGGGCTACGGCGTGGCCGAGGTCTTCCGCCGCTACCCCCGCGGCGTGTTCACCGCCATGGGACTGCGTTTCGCGGAAAACATCCTCTACTACCTTGTGGTTACGTTCTCCATCACCTACCTGAAGGTGATCGTCCAGGCCGACACGGCCCGGATCCTGCTGCTCCTGCTCGTGGCACACCTCATCCACTTCTGCGCGGTGCCGCTGGTCGGAAAGATGTCCGACGCTTTCGGCCGCCGCCCTGTTTACATGGCCGGCGCCGTCCTCGGCGGCACCTGGGGCTTCTTCGCCTTCCCCATGATGAACACGGCCAATGACCTCGTCATCCTCGCAGCCATCACCATCGGCCTGCTCTTCCACGCACTGATGTACGCCGGCCAGCCGTCCATCATGGCCGAGATGTTCCCCACCCGGATGCGCTATTCAGGGGTCTCGTTGGGCTACCAGGTCACCTCGATCGTGGCCGGTTCGCTGGCGCCGATCATCGCGACGGCCCTGCTGAGCACCTTCAAGTCCTCCACGCCGGTGGCGCTGTACCTGCTGGGCGCCTGCATCGTGACAGCCGTTTCCGTGTACTTCCTCAAGGAGACCCGCGGCATCTCGCTGCACGACGTCGACGCCGCGGACGCACAGGGCACGGCGGACCTTCTTGCCTCCGGGAAGAAGTAGCCGCCCATGCACGCCGCAGTCCTCTATGCCACCGTTCCCGCCGGAACCGGCTACACCGAAGCCCGTCCGCTTCTGATCCAGGAACTGGACCGGCCCGAACCGCGGCCAGGCGAGCTCGGCGTCGCCATCACGTACTCCAGCCTGTGCCACTCCGATCTTTCGGTGGTGGACGGATCGCGGGTCAGGCCGCTGCCGATGGCACTGGGGCATGAGGCCGTGGGGCGGGTGGTGTCCGTCGGTGAGGGAGTGGACGATGTCTCCGAAGGCGATCACGTGGTGCTCGTCTTCGTTCCCAGCTGTGGCGACTGCCGGGCGTGCCGTTCCGGCCGCCCGGCACTGTGCCACCGCGCCGCGGAGGTCAACGGCTCGGGCGACCTCCTGCACGGTGAGGCGCTGCTGCGGACGCCGGCGGGGGAGCGGATCAACCACCACCTCGGGGTGTCGGCCTTCGCGGACTATGCCGTGGTGGCGCGGGAATCCGTGGTGGTGATCGGCGAGGACGTCCCGGACACCGTTGCGGCCATGTTCGGCTGCGCGGTGCTCACCGGAATGGGGGCCGTGCTGAACACGGCGGCCGTCACCGCCGGGCAGTCGGTGGCAGTGTTCGGGCTAGGGGCCGTCGGACTTTCCGCCGTGATGGCGGCGTCCCTGGCTGGCGCCTCCGCCGTCATAGCCATCGACCCCAACGAAGGCAAGCACCAGCTCGCCCGGGAGTGCGGCGCCACCGCAGTGGGAACTCCCGACGACTCCGCCCGGCTGGTCGCCGAGGCGACCGGCGATGGTGTGGACACCGCCGTCGAGGCCGTGGGGTCCGCCGGCGTCATCGCCGCGTGCCTGGACCTCGTAACGCGAGGGGGCGCCGTCGTCTGCGTCGGACTGCCGAAACCGTCCGCGGAACTTACCGTCGGGGCCCTGCAGTTCGCCGGCGCCGGGAAACGGCTGCTCGGTTCCTACATGGGTGACGCCGTGCCGGAGCGGGACATCCCGCTGTACCTTGACCACTGGCGGGCCGGGCGGCTGCCCGTGGAGCTGCTGCACACCGACACGAAGCCGCTGGCGGAGATCAACGAAGGCCTCGATGCCCTCGCCGCCGGCGAGGTGGTTCGGCGGCTGTTCCGGGCGTAGGCGCGCCTCGGTAGGCGCGTGTGTGTCAGGCCGCCAGGATTTCCTGGCGGCCTGACACTTCCGCCTTGAGCGCATCCACCACGGCCCGCACAGGCGCCGATCGCAGGGACTCCGGCCGCGCCACGGCCCAGATGGGAAGCTGGCGCTGGAACAGCTCCGGCAGCACCGGAACGAACTCCGGGTTGTCCGCCACCATGAAGTTCGGCAGCAGGCCGATGCCTGCGCCGCAGCGGACAGCCTCCACCTGGGCGAACACGCTGGTGGCCTGGAAGCTGGATTTGGGGGCGGGCAGCTGCGAGGACCGGTGCCCCAGCTCGGCCACCTGCAGCGCCGACTCCACGTAGGAAACGAAGCCGTGATCCCGGACATCGTCCAGGGCTGCGGGCAGCCCGCGGGACCGGACATAGCCGGGCTAGCGTAGAGGCGCAGGAAATAGTTGGTGAGGAAGATGGGCTGCGCGTTGGTGACTTCCGTCCGGCCCACCACCACTTCCAGGTCCACGCCGGAGCGGTTCTGGCTGACTTTGCGCGTGGCGCTGAGCATCTCCACGTTCAACAGGGGATTCGCCTGCTGCAGCCGGACCAGCGCCGGCGCGACGAATTCCGCGCCGAACCCGTCCGAAGTGCTGATCCGGACCAGGCCGGAGAGCGTGGCGTCGCCGTTGCTGATGGCGCCGGTCAGGGAGCCGAGCGTCGCCTCGATCGCTTCCGCGGCGGCGACGGCCTGGCCGCCCAGCTCGGTGAGTTCCCAGCCGTGCGGGCTCCGCTCCAGGGTCCGTCCGCCCAGCTGCCTGTCCAGGGCGAGGATCCTGCGGGAGATGGTGGTGTGGGTGGTGCCCAGCGTGTCTGCCACGGCGTTGAACCGGCCCAGCCGGGCCACGGTCAACAGGATCAGCAAGTCATCCGGACTCGGCAGCCGGTTCAAATCCATGGTGCAGCCTTTTCGGATCGGTGTGCATCAATGCACATAGCCTCTGTAATTTTTCCCCTTGATTGCACTGTAACAGGGTGTGATGGTGGACACGGAACGTCCGGCCGCATCGGCCGGTCCACGAAGCAAAGGAGCTTTCGCCATGGCAGTTGTCGCTTGGATCGGTCTTGGAAACATGGGTGGGTCCATGTCAATCAACCTGGCCAAGGCAGGGCATGACGTCCGCGGTTTCGACCTCAATCCCGAGGCAGTGGCGGCTGCCGAGGCCGGCGGCGTGAAGCCCGTGGCGAGCATCGCCGAAGCGGTGGACGGGGCCGACGTCGTGTTCACCATGCTGCCGAAGGGCGAGCATGCCCGTGCCGTGTACCTGGGCGGGGACGGCGTCCTTGCGCACGCCGACACCCGGACGTTGCTGGTGGATTCCTCAACCATCGATATCGCCTCCGCGCAGGCACTGCACGACGCCGCCGCTGCCGCCGGCTACCGCTTCGTGGACGCCCCGGTGTCGGGCGGCATGAGCGGGGCGAAGGCCGGAACACTCACGTTCATGATCGGCGGCGAGGCGGGAGCCGTTGCCGACGCCACCGAATACGTCCGTCCCATGGCCTCCAACATCATCCCCACCGGCGGCGCCACGACAGGGCAGGCGGCGAAAATCTGCAACAACCTGATGCTCTTCATCAACCTTGCCTCCACCGCCGAAGGTGCCGTGCTCGCCGAGCGCCTGGGCCTGGACAAGCAGGTCTTCTGGGACATCGCCTCGGTTTCCTCCGGGGACAGCTGGGCACTGCGGACCTGGTACCCGGTGGGCGGCGTGGTTCCCACCGCCGCGTCCAACAACGACTTCGCCCCCACCTTCACCACCGAGCTCGCCAACAAGGACATCGGCCTCGCCATCAGCGCCGCCCGCGACACCGGCACCCCGCTGGAAATCGGCGAGCACGTGCAGACCCTCTTCCAGCGGCTCATCGATTCCGGCCAGTCCGGCAAGGACTGCTCGATGATCATCAAACTCGTCGACGGCTCGCTCGAGACCTCCAACTAGCCGCAGCCGCAACCACGAAAAGGACATTTCCATGCAACGCATTCCGCACTTCATCAACGGCGCCCTGATCAGCGACGCCGACCGCTTCGGCCCCGTCTTCAACCCCGCCACGGGTGCGCAGGAGAAGGAGGTTGCCCTGGCCTCGGCCGCCCGCGTCGAGGAAGCCATCGCCGCCGCCCAGGCCGCCCTGCCCGGCTGGCGGGCCACCAGCCTGGCCAAGCGCACCAATATCTTCTTCCGCGTCCGGGAACTCCTGACGCAGCGCAAGCCCGAACTGGCCGCCATCCTCACCAGCGAGCACGGCAAGGTGCTCTCCGACGCCGAGGGCGAGATCTCCCGCGGCCTGGAAAACATCGAGTTCGCCACCGGACTCTCCCACATGCTCAAGGGAGAGCGGTCGGAACAGGTTTCCAGCGGCGTGGACGTCCACTCGGTGCGCCAGCCGGTGGGCGTAGTTGCCTGCATTACCCCGTTCAACTTCCCCGCCATGGTGCCGCTGTGGATGATCGGCAGCGCATTGGCGTGCGGAAACACCGTCCTCCTCAAACCCAGCGAGAAGGACCCGTCGTCGGCCGTTTTCATCGCGGAGGTGTTCGCCGAGGCGGGCCTCCCGCCGGGGGTCCTGAACGTGGTCCACGGCGACAAGGAAGCGGTGGACGTGCTGCTGGAGCACCCGGGGGTGAAGGCCGTCAGTTTCGTGGGATCCACCCCGATCGCGCAGTCCATCTACAAGCGTGCGGCCGACCACGGCAAGCGCGTCCAGGCGCTGGGCGGTGCCAAGAACCACATGGTGGTCCTGCCGGATGCGGACCTGGACATGGCCGCGGATGCCGCCATCTCAGCCGCGTACGGCTCCGCGGGGGAACGGTGTATGGCCGTCTCCGTGCTCGTGGCGGTGGGCAACATTGCCGACGACCTTGTATCGGCGATCAGCAGCCGCATGGCGGACCTCAAGATCGGTCCCGGTACGGATCCGGCCTCGCAGATGGGTCCGCTGATCACCAAGGAACACCGGGACAGGGTGGCCTCCTACGTGGCGGGGGCAGCGGATGAAGGCGCCACGGTGGTGGTGGACGGGCGTGCCCAGGCCTTCGACTCGGACGGCTTCTTCATCGGGGTCAGCCTGGTGGACCACGTGAAGCCAGGCATGAAGGTGTACGACGACGAAATCTTCGGCCCCGTGCTGTCGGTGGTCCGCGCGGAGAGCTACAGCGACGCCGTCAGGCTGGTCAACGACAACGAGTTCGGCAACGGCGTGGCCATCTTCACGCGCGACGGCGGGGCGGCCCGCCAGTTCGAGTTCGACGTCGAGGCCGGCATGGTGGGCGTCAACGTGCCCATCCCGGTTCCGGTGGGGACGTTCTCCTTCGGCGGCTGGAAGAACTCGCTTTTCGGCGACACCCACATGTACGGCCCGGACAGCATCCGCTTCTACACCCGCGGCAAGGTTGTGACCACGCGCTGGCCGGATCCGTCCACGTCCGTGATCGACCTCGGCTTCCCGCAGGTCGACTAAGCGTCAGGCGGCCCGGACCGAATCAGGCGGGTCGCTGCCCTGAAACAGCCCGTGCCCTCACTGCTAAGGCAGGAGGCACGGGCTGTTTTGGCACCGCCAATAATGTCCCAGACATTAATGTCATAGCCCAGAGAGACACTTGGGTTATGGACGGTATTGGGGGGTCCGAAGCGGCTCTGGCAACGGTGGGGTGCGATTGTGCTTGCTGCTGTGGTCAGGAGCCGGTAGCAGAGGACGCAGCCTTGGCGCTGTGCCGTGGCGTGTCCGAGGAGGAGGGTGCGCGGCTGATTGATGAGATCCGGGCGCTGGAGGACAGGAAGTCTGCGTTGGCTGCCCGTCAGGCCCGGTTGTCGGTGGCCTTTGATCAGCTGCAGCGCCGCGCCCAGGCTGAAGCCGGGCTTCCGGCGGATGAACTGGGGAAGGGCATCGCCGCTCAGATCGCCCTCGCCCGTCGTGAATCGCCTGCCCGCGGTGGACGGCTGCTGGGCCTGGCCAAAGCCCTTGTGACGGAGATGCCCCACACGCTCTCCGCTTTGGAGGCTGGGCAGCTGAATGAGTGGCGGGCCACGTTGCTGGTGCGCGAAACGGCGTGCCTGTCCGCGGCGGACCGGTGCGCGGTCGATGAGCAGCTCGCCGCGGATTCCGGGGCCCTGGCCGGCGCCGGCGACCGGACCGTCGTCGGCGCGGCACGGGCAGCGGCCTACCGATTGGATCCGCGCTCGGTCGTCAACCGGGCGCGGAACGCCGTGGCCGACCGGCACGTGAGCCTCCGTCCGGCTCCGGACACCATGTGTTACCTGACCGCGCTGCTTCCGGTCACCGCCGGCGTGGCCGTCCAAGCAGCGCTCACCCGGCAAGCTGACAGACTGCGTTCGGCCGGTGACAGCCGCTCCCGTGGGCAGATCATGGCCGATGAGCTGGTTGAACGCGTGACCGGGACGCCGGGCGGGATCAGCGGCATTGAAATCCAGCTCGTCATGACCGACCGGACTCTCTTCCAGGGCGACAGCGAACCGGCCCGCCTCCCCGGGTACGGCATCGTCACTGCCAACTGGGCCAGATCGGCGGTCACACCCTTGCTGGAAAGCCCGGGCGGCGAAGCTGTTGCTGGCCCGGCTACAGCTCCGTTCACTGCCTGGGTTCGCCGGCTTTACACGGCTCCGGGCAACGGGGAACTCATAGCGATGGATTCCCGGGCGCGGCTCTTCCCCACAGCACTGCGCCGTTTCATCCAGGCCCGGGATGACACCTGCCGCACACCCTACTGCGATGCACCGGTCCGCCACCACGACCACATCGTTCCGTGGCGCGATGGCGGGTCCACCAGCCTCAAAAATGGCGAGGGACTTTGCGAAGCCTGCAACCAGAGCAAGGAAGCACCCGGTTGGGGCGCCGAACCACGCCCCGGACCCCGACACACCCTGCAAATCCACACTCCGACCGGGCACAGTTATCAATCCACTGCGCCCCCATTGCCCGGGACGCCGCCCGGAATGCCGTTGCCCGGCTCGGTGCTGCCAACAAACCGGCGCCCGAGATGCGAACTGCTGCACCGCGCCAAAATCCTGAAACGGACGCGCCTCCGTAGCGCGCTTGCCGCCTGAGGGATGGAGCATCCCCACTAGTGGTGCCTTCAGCGGAGCAATAGGATGACTGGATTCCGCCCGGTGATCGGCAGCCCGCCGCCATCGCGGCGCCACAGTCAACGTGTATGAAGGGCGGTCCCAGCCATGCTTGCCACCGACATCCGCCGGCTCTTCCCCGGGCTCAGGGACACCATTTACCTCAACACCGCCAGCATGAATGTCGGATGTACTCCCGCTAGGGAGGCCTACGAACTGGCGCTTGGGCGCTGGTCCGCCGGCCGGTTCGACTGGATGGAAGCTGAGCGGGCCGGGGAGGAAGCCCGCGCCCTGTTCGCAGAGATCATCGGCGCCACCGCCGCGGAGATAGCCATCGTTCCGGCGGTGAGTACGGCCGCGGGGATTGTCGCCGCCAACCTGCCGACCGCGAGGCACGGCGAGAACATCGTCGTTGCCGAGAATGAATTCAGCTCAAACTACTATCCCTGGCTTCTGCTCCGGGAACGCGGCTACGTGGTCCGCACCGTGGCGCCGGAGGGTGACGGCGTTTCGGCCGAGGCTCTTGGACGTGCAGCCGACTCAGGCACCCGCCTGATCGCAGTCAGCGCCGTGCATTCCGCCAACGGTTACCGGGCGGACCTGGCCGCGCTCGGCCAGGTGGCTGCCAGCTCCGGCGCCTGGTTCTTCGTCGACGCCTGCCAAGCGGCCGGCGCGGTGCCACTCGACGTTGTGCACGACGGGGTCGATTTCCTAGCCGCCGCCAGCCACAAGTTCCTGCTCGGCTCGAGGGGCATGGGCTATCTCTACGTTCGCCACGGGCTCCTCGATCGCCTCTTACCCATCGTGCCCGGTTGGAAGGCCGCCAGAACACCGGCCGAGAGCTTCTACGGACCCGCCATGGACCTGTCCCCGACTGCATCCAAGCTCGACGCTTCGTTGGCTTGGTTTCCCGCCCTGGCTGAACAGGCGGCGCTCGGCATCTTCCGCCAGTTCGGAATCACAGCCCTCCTCGACCGCAACGCCCAGCTTGCCGTTCGGCTTCAGGACGCGCTGGCAGCTGAGGGTTCTGCCTTCCGTCCGTTCCCCGACCGGCATCGCTCCACCATTTTCTCCGTCCCCGTGACCGACACCGAGGCGGTAATGGCGCGCTTCCGTCGGGACAACGTGGTGGCGTCGGTCCGGGCCGGAAAGATCCGGCTGGCGGTACATTTCTACAATTTGGAGAAGGAAGTCGATCGTGTTGCCGAGCTGATCGGGCGGGCATGAGGTGTGGGGGACAGCCTCACAGCGCTTGGCGTCGGCTAGGTCCGCAGCGGCCGGGGGGCCGAGGTTGTGGGCCTCTAGCCCTTCATGATCTCGTCACGGCGGGCCATGTATTCCTCCATGGCGATCTTGCCGTCGCTGTACTGCTGGTCCAGTTCCGCGAGTTTCCGCGCGCGGAAACCCAGGGGGGCCGACGGCGGCGGGGGAGTTGCCGGCGCGGACGGCTGCTGCGGTTCCGGGCGTGACTGGTTGGTCGGATAGTCCGGGCTGTCCTCGTACGGCACTTGTCCGGGGCCACCGGTGGCCGGGAAGGCAGGGTTCTGGTAGCCGGGGTTGTTCTGGTAGCCCGGGTTGACGTACGGCTGGTCCAGCGGGGGCTGCTGCGGCCCGCCGATCTGCCGGAAGCCGCCGCCGAAGTAATCCTGCTGGGTGAAGCCGTCGCGCGGCTGGTTGTTCGGCCGGCCCGGCTGCTGCCCGGGGAATTGGCCCGGGAACTTCGAGTTGAAATCCTGATTTTGGTTCTTGCCGCGGACCGACTTCCGGTACATGCGCATGGCGAATGGAACCACGAACGACAGGATGATGATCCAGAAAAACACGTTGCTCACAGTGGAGGGCCTCTCAGAAGTGTCCCTTCAGTTTAACCCCCGCGGCCAAGCCCCACCCGGGCGGTCCTCGGCGGGACCTCGCGCCAGCCGGGCAGACCACCTATTTCCGGACCACCGGCATTTCCAGGAACCTACCGTAGGCCGCAACGGCGTCATCGATTGCACGGATGGTGGCTCGGTCGCCGCCACCGCCGGCCACCGCTCCGATGCGGATGTCCAGCTCGCAGCGGCCGCCGCCAAAGACATGGCGCCACGAGCCGATCATGCGGCCATCCCGCAGCACCACGTGCATGGGAGTGTCCCGCTCGGGCAATGCGGGCGCCGTGCCGCCCAGGAAGTGCCGCGTCCGCGAATAGCCCATGACGTATTCGTCGTAGCACTGGATCAGATCGATCCGTGGCTGTCCGTCCGCCGCAGGTTCGTGCTGGGAGTCCGGCAGGAAATGAACCTCCGTGCCGTCCAGCGCGGCGGTCTCGAGTGCATCGGGGTCAATTTCGAGCGCCAGGCTCAGTCCCAGCCGGACGTCAGCGACCGTAAGCCCGGACCAGTCGGCACAGTCTTTGACCGTGGCCGGTCCCCGGCTGCAGAAATAGCGCCTGACAAGCTCCGCCAGTGCCTCCTCGCGGTCGGACGGGCCTCCTGCCGCTGGCGGAACACGCTCGTCGAAGAGGGCGTAGGTCTGGCGCAGCGCTCCTCCCTTGCTGCGAACGGGCGTCCCGCTGGTCAGGACCCCGCTGATCTCAGCGTGCATGATCAGGTATGCAAGTTCCAGGCCCCTGGCCGCGAAACCGTTGCGCTGCAGTTCTGCCGCGAGCTCTTCCCGGGTTTTGTGGGCGCCGTCGGCCACGGCGGCGGCCATGACCCCTCGGCTCCTGGCCGCCGCTGCGGAGTCGATGCCTGTTTGCCGGTACATGCCCCCGTTTCCCTGATGCAGCCGGGGAGCGGACAGCAGCATCAGCCAGCGGAGGTCGTCTCGGTGCACAAAATGCCAGGTGGGCCGCAGGATGTGCGTCCGGAGGATCCTGCCGTCAGCAACGGCCTGTTCGACGTCGGCGGCGTTGGCTCCTGCTGTGCGCTGCGCCAGAGTCCAGCGCGCATAGGCGAACTCCTGCGACTGGACGGCCAGCAGGCTCTTCAGGGCAGCCTCGGGTGAAACCGCGTGGGGAGGGCGGAGCTGCTGCCGGCTAAGCCTTAGCCTGACAACGCCGTCGGCGTCCACCCGTACCTACCCCTGCCTGGGCTCTTGTCCCGGGACCTCGCCCGAACCCAACGGCATGCCGGGACCAAACACCGGACCGGGCGTGGGCCGTTTGGCCGTGACGCCGTCCCCGGAGGACTGGTGGCGCAGCCGGCGGACAACCCACGGAACGAAGTATTCGCGCGCCCACACCAGGTCCCCGGACCGTGCCTCGCGCCAAGTGCGCTGGGGGAGCGGCTTGGGGGAGAGCGGCTCCAGGGTGTGCCGGACGTTGAGGGAATCCAGCACCATGGCCGCGATGGTGTGGTGGCCCAATGGCGAGAAGTGCAGGCGGTCCTGGTTCCACATCTGCGGGTCGCTGAGCTGGCGGAGGGACCACATGTCGGCGATGACGGCGTCGTGCCGGGCCGCAACGGTGCGGAGGTTCTCGTTGTAGATGGCGATCTTGCTGCGGATTCTGCCCAGCACGGAGGAACCGGTGTCCGGGCCGTTGAACAGCACCACGGTGGCGCCGCCCAGGCTCAGGATGTGCACCACTGAGTCCAGCTTTTCGGCCAGTGCATCCGGGTCGCCGCCGGGACGGATAAGGTCGTTGCCGCCCGCGGACAGGGTCACCAAATCCGGTTTGAGGGCCAGGCACGGTGCCAGTTGCTGGTCCACGATCTGCTGCAGCAGCCGTCCGCGGACAGCCAGGTTCGCATAGGCAAAATCAGCGTGGCCGCGGCTCAGTTCCTCGGCCACGCGGTCCGCCCAGCCGCGGTGCCCGCCCGGGCTTCCGGGTTCCGGGTCGCCGATGCCCTCAGTGAAGGAATCACCCATGGCGGCATAACGTCCCCAGGGGTGGGCATCAACAGTGTCCTGCGGATTCGGAATGGCTTCAGTTTCGCTCACGTTTCCATCCTGCCTCGTAGGTAACAAGCTACGCCACCGTAGGTTGTTACCCGGGGGTAACTGCAAGAATGGTTCCATGACTGAAGCCGACGTTTCCACCGCCCCTGTTGTCCTGTGGTCCACCCCGGAAGAGACCCGCTCGGGAAAGCCGCTCCTGGTGCTGCTGCACGGTTACGGTGCCAATGAGCAGGACCTCCTGAGCCTTGCGGATCTCCTCCCCGGCGATTTCGCGGTCGCGTCCGTCCGGGCCCCAATCGCCATGGGGCCGGGCTTCACCTGGTTCCCGCTGACGGACTCCGCAGACTACTCGCTGGACGCGGTCAAGGACGCTGCCGGTTTTGTCCTGGACTGGCTCGACGGCGTCAAAGGTGACCACCCGACCGTGACCCTGCTTGGTTTCTCGATGGGCATGGCGATGGCCACCACACTGCTGCGTCAGCGTCCCGCTGACTTCGCCGCCGTCGTCGGACTTTCCGGTTTTGTGGTGAACGCAGACGGGGATCCGAGCTTCCGCGACGGCGAACTGGACGGCACTGTGCCGCTGTTCTGGGGCCGCGACCAGCAGGACCCGGTCATCACCCAGGACAAGATTGAGTACACCATGGGCTGGGTGCGGGGCCACGTGAAGCTGACGAAGGTCCTCTACGCAGGCATGTGGCATGGGATCAACCAGCAGGAAATCGGCCACGTGTCCGAGTTCCTCACCCACGAGGTGCTGAAGAAGTAGTTCAGGAACCGGCGGGGGTCGAAATCCGCACGGTCCGGCCATTGACAGTGACTGTGTCGCCGTCGTGGAGCTGGCGGCCCCGCCGGTCGTCAATTTCGCCGTTGACCTTGACCAGCCCGTTCCTGATCAGCTCCGTGGCCTCGACGCCGTCCTCCACGAGGTTGGCGAGCTTCAGCAGCTGGCCCAGGCGGATCATGTCGTCACGGATGGGGATCTCTTCGATTTCCGGGTTGCTCATACAAGCAATGATGCCTGACGTAAGGTGAATCCAGTGACCCATGCACCCCGCCTTCCACTCATTGCAGGACTGCCGCTGGCTGTAGCCGCCGGCCTCGCCATCCCCATCCAGGGCCGGATCAACGGTGCGCTGGGCGCCCGGCTGAACGACGGCATCGCCGCCGCGGTGGTGAGTTTCACCACGGGGCTGATCCTGATGACGGTGGTGTCGCTGGTCCTGCCGAGAGGCCGCCGCGGGTTGGCGCAGATCCTGCCGGCGCTCCGGGAACACCGCTTTCCGCCGGTCTACGTAATCGCCGGCACGATCGGTGCCTTCTTTGTCTTTGCCCAGTCCTTCACCGTGGGGCTCCTGGGCGTGGCCCTGTTTACGGTGGCCACAGTGACGGGCCAGACGCTGAGCGGGCTGCTCGTGGACCGGCTGGGAATCGGCCCCGCCGGCAAGAAGTCGGTCACCGGCATCCGCGTCCTGGGCACCGTGCTGACCATCGCCGCCGTCGCCTGGGCCGTGTCCCCACGGTTCGGCGGCGCCGGGGCAGGCGGAGCCGCCGGGCCCGGCGCCGGCGCGGACCCGGCCCAGTTGCTGCTGCCGGTGCTCCTTCCCGTCATTGCCGGCTTCCTGATGAGTTTCCAGCAGGCCATGAACGGGACGGCCACCGTGCATTACGGCACGCCCGTCGCCGCAACCCTGGTGAACTTCATCTCCGGCGCCACGGTGCTGTGGGTGGCCTGGCTGATCAAGCTGGCCGTCGTCGGGGCAGGGAACGGCCTGCCGGGGGACTGGTGGTACTACCTGGGCGGTCCCATGGGGTGCGCGTTCATCGGACTGGGAGCCCTGCTGGTCCGGAGCCTGGGTGTGCTGGTTACGGGACTGGGCATGATTGCCGGCCAACTGCTCGGTTCCCTCGGCCTGGACCTGGCCCTTCCCGCGCCCGGCACAGTGGTGGCCCTGCCCACCGTCCTTGGCACCGTCCTGACACTCGGTGCCATCGTCCTGGCCACCTTGCCGTGGCCCCGCGGCGCGCTCAAGCGGTAGCCGGGCCGGTAGGCTAGGACACGCAGCATCCTGCACATTTTTCCTTCGTACCGCCCCGCCCGGCAACCAGCCGGGTGCAAGGGGCCTGAAAATCGCGCGGACCGCACCCAGCGGCCCTGTAGAAATTGGAGTTCCCATGGCAGCAAAATCCGTACTCGACCAGGTCATCTCCCTCTCCAAGAGGAGGGGCTTCGTCTTCCAGGCCGGTGAAATCTATGGTGGCTCCCGTTCTGCCTGGGACTACGGGCCCCTCGGTGCCGAGCTGAAGGAAAACATCAAGCGCCAGTGGTGGCAGTCCGTGGTCCGCGGCCGCGAGGACGTGGTGGGCCTTGATTCCTCCGTGATCCTTCCCCGCCAGGTATGGGAAGCCTCCGGCCACGTGGAGGTCTTCTCCGATCCGCTGGTGGAGTGCCTCTCCTGCCACAAGCGCTACCGCGCCGACCACCTCGAGGAAGAGTACGAGGAGAAGAAGGGCCGTCCGGCCGAGAATGGCCTGAAGGACATCGCATGCGCCAACTGCGGCACCCGCGGCGAATGGACGGAGCCGCAGGAATTCTCCGGCCTGCTCAAGACCTTCCTGGGCCCGGTGGCCAACGAGGAAGGCATGCACTACCTGCGCCCGGAAACGGCGCAGGGCATCTTCGTGAACTTCAACAACGTGCTCACCACCTCGCGGAAGAAGCCGCCCTTCGGCATCGGCCAGATCGGCAAGTCCTTCCGCAACGAGATCACGCCCGGGAACTTCATCTTCCGGACCCGTGAGTTCGAGCAGATGGAAATGGAATTCTTCGTCGAGCCCGGCACGGACGAGCAGTGGCACCAGTACTGGATGAAGGAGCGCATGGACTGGTACACCGGCCTGGGCATCCGCGAAGAGAACCTGCGTTTCTTCGAGCACCCGCTGGAGAAGCTGAGCCACTACTCCAAGGGCACCACGGACATCGAATACCGCTTCGGCTTCCAGGGCTCCGAGTGGGGCGAGCTGGAAGGCATAGCCAACCGCACGGACTTCGACCTCTCCACGCACTCCAAGGCCTCCGGTCACGACCTCAGCTACTTCAACCAGGCCACCAACGAGCGCTTCACCCCGTACGTGATTGAGCCCGCCGCCGGCCTGACCCGTTCCTTCATGGCGTTCCTGATCGACGCCTACACCGAGGACGAGGCCCCAATGCCAAGGGCGGCGTGGATGTCCGCACTGTGCTGAAGCTGGATCCGCGGCTGGCTCCGGTCAAGGCCGCCGTGCTGCCGCTGAGCCGCAACGAGGACCTGTCCCCGAAGGCAAAGGCCCTGGGCACCCAGCTGCGCAAGAACTGGAACATCGACTTCGACGACGCCGGCGCCATCGGCCGCCGCTACCGCCGCCAGGACGAGATCGGCACGCCCTTCTGCATCACCGTGGACTTCGACACCCTCGAGGACCAGGCTGTCACCATCCGCGAACGCGACACCATGAGCCAGGAACGCGTCTCCCTGGACAAGGTGGAGGGCTACCTTGCCGCGCGGCTGATCGGCGCCTGAGCATGGCAATCGAATACCGGGAGTGGCGCGAGGGCGACGACCTGGCGCTGCTGGAAATCTGGGGCGGACCGGAAACGGTCCAGGCCGGGCAGTTCCGCGGCACCCTGGCACCTTCGGGCAACTCGCCGTGGCGCCGCTGCATCGTGGCCGAAGACGTGGTCGACGGAATCGGCGTCCCCGTGGCGGCGGGAGTCGTCCACGAGGCGTCCCTCCACCCGGAACGGCTCTGGGCGTACATCGAAGTGTCCCGCGACCACCGCCGCGAAGGCATCGGCTCCACCCTGCTGACCATGCTGCGCCACGAGGCTGCAGCGGCGCCGTCGGGCGTCTCCAAGCTCCGGTGCAAAGTGGAGCCGGAAACCCCGGGGAAGCCTTCGCCGAAGCTGCCGGCCTGGCGCCCATCCAGCGCTCGCGGCTGGTGGTGGTGGAGTCCGCCCCGCTGAAGCTTCCTGTGTTCGGCGACGGTTCCGAGGCCGCCGCATCCGAGCAGGTGGAGGACCTCGCCACCGGTTCGGTTGAACTGAGCGACGTCGTGGGCCGCTACTACACCTCGGTGCACGGCTGGGACAGTCCGGGCGAACTGGGAATCCCCACCGTCCAGCGCCTGTTCCTGGACGACCTCACCGGCGCGCACGGCGCCATCGTGCTGCGCGCACCGAAGGCCAGTGCCTTCGGGCAGGGCGTGCCGCCCAGCCGGAAGGGCCGGCTGCAGGCTTTTGCCATCAGCTACGCGCAGGCTGTCCCCGGGGTTGGCGGTCCCGAAGAGGGCCACGCGGCGAAGGCCGGCGGGCCCTCGGACGTGTTCCTGGGCCACGAACCGGAACTGCCTGCGGACGAGGCGCAGGCCGCGGTCCGCGACCTGCTGGCGCTGATCGCGTACCAGTACCCGGTGCTGCTGGAACTGGACGATTCGATGACAGCGCTGCGCGCCGTCGTCGAGCCTCTGCTGGCGGACGGCAAGGCACGCGTTCAGGGTGCCGAGACGTTCGTCGTTGCCGACCCGGCCTAGCCCTTAACCCAGCTGGCCCGCAGCAGTCCCCGTTTTCCAACGGCGGCTGCTGCGGGTCAGATTGGTTTAAGGCGGGATGCGAATCTGCCGGCCTAACCGCGCCGTCCGCCCGCGCGCCGCGGCCCTTCGGCCGCATCCAGCCGCTGCCGTTCCTTGTCTGTCGGTGCACCGCCGGCCAGGTGTGCGGGCATCCACCAGGTTCCCGGGGCCGGCGTCAGGGGGAAGTCCCCGGCAGCAACGTCGATGCCGGACTGGAGGACCTTCCTGAGCTCTTCGGTGGCAGGCCGGGCGTCGTGGGCAGGGTCCGGCAACGTCCCGGGCTGCAGGGGCTCGCCCACATGGATCCGCACCGGCGCCCGCCAGGCCCGCCAGGGGGAGAAACCGTGGTGCCGGGTCAGGAGCCGGTGCGCGCCCCAGACGGACACCGGGATGATCGGCACCCCGGCTTCGGCGGCCATCCGGACGGCGCCGGTCTTGCATTCGCGGACCGTGAAGCTTCGGCTGACACCGGCTTCGGGCAGGACGGCGACATACTCGCCAGCGCGCAGCTTCGCGACGGCGGCATCGTACGCCCCGCCGCCGGAACCGTAGGGAACCACCACCTGCCCGGCCGCGCTGACGGCGGGCCCGGCAAACCAGTGGTCCGCCGCTCCCTGGGTGATCAGGAAGCGCAGTTGTGCCCGGGTATGCTGCCACAGCACCAGCTCCGCAAAGGCGAAGTCCAGGTAGCCAAAATGCGTGATGGCGACGACGGCTCCCTCACCCGGGACTACCCGACGGTATGGCCCGTTGAGTGCTCCCGCCGCGGGGAGGTGCTCCTTCCCGGTGAGAATGACACGTACCCGGAACAGCCCGCGGAACACCAGCCCGGTCCGGACAATCAAGCGGTAGAAGCGGTCATTCGGCCGCGGACGCCATGCCAACTCAGCGCCCGCCCGCCGGCCGGCGCGGAGGCCAGGGGATAAAGCCCGACGTCGACTCCACGTACTGCTTGTAGCCCGGCCGTGCGGACATCGCCTTCTCGGTAAGGCGCTTACCGGTCTTGCCGGCCAGCGCCCAGATCATCAGCGCAGGGGACAGAACGGTCAGGATTCCGGGCCAGGAGTCTGCGGCGATGAGGAACAGCCCGGTCCACACGGCGGCATCACCGAAGTAGTTCGGGTGGCGGGTGTACCGCCACAGCCCCGTGTTCAGGACCGTTCCCTTGTGGGCGGGGTCCTTCTTGAATTGCGCCAGCTGCCAGTCGCCCACGGTCTCGAAAACAAAGCCGACAGCCCAGAGCACCACACCCAGCAGGGCCGCCCAGCCCAACGGGCCGGTGGCGAACATCCCCACCTGGGCGGTGAGGGAGACGAAGAACATCACCATGCCCTGAGGCAGGTAGACGCGGCGCAGCGCATAGGCGTTGCGCGAGCCGGGCGCCCCGCCGAGAATGGCCTCATAGCGGGGGTCCTCGTGGCCGCCGCGGGCCCGCCAGCCGATGTGTATCCCGAGACGGAGGCCCCACACGCCTGTGAGCAGCAGGAGCAGTAGGCGACGGCCGTCGTCGCCCGTTCCCGCGGACAGCAGCCACGACACCGCCGCAACGGCGACGAAGCCGGGACCCCAGGCCACGTCCATCACGGAGTGCCTCCGCTGCGCCACCGCAACGGCGAAGGTGGCGGCAAGGACGCCGGCCACAGCCAGGGCTGTCCACGGCAGGCTGGCCAGGAACCCGTACACGGGAAAACCGGCCATGATCAGAGCACCACCGGAATGCCGGCCGCGGTTTCCGGCAGCAGGGCATCAAACCGGGCCGGTCCGGCGCCGACTTCCACTCCGGCGCGCTCGCCGTAGGCCTTCAGCACGTAGCCCGTGGCCAGGTTGTGCCACAGCCGGACCCGGCGGAACATGAAGTGTCCGGCCCCGGCCAGCGACACGTAGCGCAGTTCCTGCGCGAGGGGAGCGGCGCGCTGTGCGAACTTCAGCGATTCGGCGGGACTGGTCCAGCGGTCCGCGGAGCCGTGAACAATGAGCACCTTGCGGCCGGCCACCCTCTCCGCCGGTGTCTCGGCACTGAGCCACGGGGCCAGCGACACAACGGCACCAACGTGCGGGTCGTCGGCCACGCATATAGCGGTGAGCCCTCCCATCGAATGCCCCAGCAGGTAAACCGGCACGCCCGGGTGCTGTTCGTGGATCCGGGCGAGCGCCCACCGTGCATCCTGCAGCGGTGACATGTCCGGGCCGTTCCAGCCGCGCACGCTGTTCCGAAGCGTCCAGACGGCAAGTCCGTGCTTGCCGCCGGCACGGTGCAGGTGCCTTGCGAAGGGCACCATGCGGGCGGGGCTGAGGTGGCGTGCCTCAACAGGCTGGTAGCTGTGCGAACGCCCGCCGTGCAGCACCAGGGCCACGCCGCGGGTGGCGCCGGCGGCTTCGCGCACGGTCAGCACTGGCCGGGTGACGGCCGCCCCGGTATTTTCTTCGCCGTTCGTGCGATTGCCCACGCGCGCCTCCAGACTCCTCGTCCTACAGTTATAAACCCAGTGGTGCCGGCGTTTAGTTCCGGTCTGAGCCGGTACTCCTGGGCATGCCGGACATTCCCGCGGTCATACAGGGCATTCGGAGCCGCTAAGCCCAGCGATTGCTGTGCAGTTTCCAACGAATGATGGGGCCTCCGGATGTGATCCAGAAGCGTCCGGCATATCTTCAGCTCCTGAAGCATGGCATGCAAACTTTCTCATCCGGAGCTGATCTGCATGGTTTTCCACCATTGGCCAGTTATTGCGATGCCGAGCAGGGAGACCGGGATGCAGAGGAAAAGCTGCAGCGGGCTGACCGTATCGGCCGCCGCCGCGCCGCCCATGCCCATCCAGAGGCTCGGTGCGGCGTAGGGAAACCACGCTCCGGCCCCGAACGCTGTCACTACCTGGGTAGTGACGACCAGCAGCACGAGTGCGCCGACGCCGGGCAGATAGCCGCGGGCAACGCTGGCTACCACGGCGAGAGGACATGCGAGCAGGGCTGCCATGCCGCCGGCGCACCATGCCTTGCCCGCGGCTGCCAGGTCCTCCGGACCTGGCACGCCCAGGCCGATGGCGGCGCCGGCAACAAGCGCAGCGACAACGGTGGCCAGACATAGCAGCAGGGCCCAGAGCAGGATCACCGTGAACTTCGCGTAGGCGAGCCGCCGCCGACTGACCGGTAGGGCAAACAGGCAGGCCTGGGTTTTTTCGGTGAACTCGCGACCGAAGCACCAACACACCACGAAGCCGATGCCCATCAGCGCTCCGACGGACAAGAGCATTCCCACCATTGCCAGATACCCGGCCCAGCCCGCGCCGGTTAGCATGGCGGCGGCTTTGAGGCCGATCTGGCTGGACCCGTCGGAGGTCGCAGCGACCATGAAGGCAGCTGCGAGCACTGGCAGGCCGGCGCCAATGAGGACGGATACCGTCCGCACCACCGGTGCCCGGCGGAATTTCAGGGCCTCGAATTCGCGTGCCTGCCCGGAAGTCCTCATGGTTGCTCCTGCTCTCGCATGTCGGAGTGCAGTACCAGGTCGAAGAACCGGCGTTCAAGGTCCACGGTTCCGGGCTGCAGTGTGCCAATGATCTTTCCCCGGTGGAGCACGCTGATCCTGTCGGCGATGCGTGCGACCTCATCAAGGTGGTGGCTGGAGACCAGGACGGCTGCGCCCCTGTCCCCGCATGCCTCCTGGAGCAACCGGCGGAGAACGATGACACCGCGGGGGTCCAGTGCGCTGGTCGGTTCGTCCAGGACAAGCACGTCCGGTCCATGGGCCAGGGCCGCGGCCAGACCTACGCGCTGCCGGTTTCCCAGCGACAGCGTCCCGGCGCGCCGGGTGGTGTATTGCTCCAGCCCCAGATCAGACAGGGCCCTCCCGGCGGCGGATCCGGCGGCGTCCCGGTCCATTCCGTGCAACCGGGCGGAGCAGTACACGTTCTCGCGTGCGGTCAGCTCCGGGTACGCGAACGGGGTCTCCAGCATTTGCCCGACCCTTGACCATACCTGCGGTCCTGCATCGGCTACCGATAGCCCCGTCAGATGAGCCGAGCCTCGGTCGGGTTTGAGCATGCCCAACAGGATCCTCATCAACGTCGTCTTTCCGGCGCCGTTCAGTCCTACCAGGGCGTGGATTTCCGACGGTCCCACGTCGAGGGACACATCGTCCAGGACGGGGATTCCGCCGAGGGCTTTCGTTACTCCCACCGCCCTAATGGCTGCGGACGTCTCCATCAGTTTCGCCGCTCTGTCCGGCCTGATTCGCCCATCAGGTCCAGGGCCGTGTTCATACGGTCCCGCAGTTCCTGCCCGTCCGACGCCGACGCCCAATCCAGCAGGGCGGCAGTCAAGCCGCCCAGGCAGGCTCCTGCTGCGACTCGGGCTTCAAGTCGGCCAACGCCCGTCCCCGTCAGTGCTTCAACGATCCGGTCCTCGGTCCTGCGGTTGTTCTCCCAGATGCCGGCCGCAAGCCGCGTATGTCCTGCTACCAGCTTGATCCTTTCCCTGGTCGATTCGTCGGTGGCGCCGGGCGCCGAGCTCCACGCGGCCAGAAGGCCCAACCGGACACGTTCCAGGGCCGGCAGCCCGGGGTCCTGGTCGGCAATGTGATCCGCAATCACCGGATCATATGGGTCATCCAAGACCACGGCCTCCTTCGTCGGAAAATACCGGAAAAAGGTCATCTGCGAGACACCGGCCGCCTCCGCGATCTGCGCGACGGTTGTTCCGTCGAAACCTTGCTGAAGGAACAGTGCCATGGCCCGTTCCTGCAGGAGCGCCCGGGTGGCTGCGGCTTTTCGCATAATGAGAATGTTAGTCTCTAACATTCTCGGTGGTAAAGATCTTCCCTCCGGCCGGCACATGCCGTACCCAGCCTTGAATTCGGCCTTCGACTGGATATATCCCAAGGTTGCCCGATCGACGGCAAGTCCCGGGCAGCACGTAAAGTGCAGGCATGAGGTTTTACTGCTGATGGGTGCCGGACACTCGCACGGTCACATGGATCATTCGGAGCTGACACCCGGGGCACTCGCTGCGCGGAAACGCGCCAACTGGCTCCTGGCGGCGGTGCTGGTACCGCTGACGCTCCTTACCCTCGCGGCCATGGCCATGATGTGGCCCTCGGGGAACAAAGCGGACCTGAAGCTGTCCAGTCCCTACGCGGCGGCGCCCGGGGTGACGTTCGATACCGGCAAGATCCAGCGGGTGGTGGTGGAAAGCTGCATCCAAGGGGCCGCCCAGCCACAGGCAACCCAGCAGGGGAGTGACTGCACCTTCGCATTTACCGAGCCGGACAAGGGCGGCAACCCGGTCAAGGTGGTGATCAACCCGGACGTCGTGAAATCCCATGGCGTCAAAGTCGGGGACGACATCCGCTACCTGAACCTCTCCAACGCCCAGGGCGCGTCCGGCGGCCAGGGCTCGCCGGCCTATATCTTCGTGGACTTTGTCCGCACCATGCCCATCATCCTGCTGGCCATCCTGTACGCCGTGGTGGTGATCGCCGTGGCGCGCTGGCGCGGGCTGCGGGCGCTCATCGGGCTCGTGGGCGCCTACGCGGTGCTGGTGTCCTTCATGCTGCCGGGGCTGGTGGAAGGGAAGCCGCCCCTCCTGCTGGCGCTGGTGGGGTCCACGGTGATCATGATCGGGGTCCTCTACTTCGCGCACGGCTTCACGGCGCGAACATCCACTGCGCTGCTGGGCACCATGTTCGGCCTGGGCATCACCGCGCTCCTGGCGGCGTGGGCCACGGATGCGGCCAACCTGGCCGGTGTGGGCAGCCACGACGCCGCCACCCTGGCGAACATCTCGGACAACATCTCCATTTCCGGCATCATCCTGTGCGGCCTGATCATCTCCGGCCTCGGTGTCCTCAACGACGTCACCATCACCCAGTCCTCCGCGGTGTGGGAACTGTATGAGCTCGCCCCCGAAACGGGCGCGCGGCAGCTGTTCTCGTCCGCCATGAGGATCGGCCGCGACCACATTGCGTCCACCGTGTACACCATCGCGTTCGCCTATGCGGGGGCGGCGCTGCCCATCCTCATCATCGTGATGCTGTACGACCGTCCGCTCGGCGAGGCGCTCACCAGCGCCGAGCTCTCCGAGGAAGTCATCAGGACGCTGGTGGGCTCGGTGGGCCTGGTGCTTGCCATCCCGGTCACAACACTCATCGCGGTGCTGGTGGTCAAGGCCACCGGTCCCCGACGGCTCGGTGCAGTCGGCGCCGCGGCCTCGCAGCCGGACCGCGACGACGGCAACGTCCGCGAGCTTGAAACCGCGGCTGAGTCCGCTGACGCCTTTGAATCGTTCGACACCGGCGAGCTTGCCGCCGTCGTTATGACGCGGCGGGCACGCAGGGAAGCCGAGCGGAGGGAGACGGAGTAGCTCCCGGGCCATGACATTTGTCATCGATGATTGGTGACACCTGCCCCCGGCACCGGACGCGGATCACGGCTTGGATGGGTAGTGGACCAACCCATCAGCCAAGGAGAGTCATGACAACAACGGGTGTGCCGGCCGTCCACGCCGCCGGATTGCACAAGAGCTTCGGAAAGGTCCACGCCGTCCGCGGCCTGGACCTCACCGTGCAGCCGGGGGAGGTGGTGGCGTTCCTCGGGCCCAACGGCGCGGGCAAGACCACCACCATCGATATGATCCTCGGATTGAGCGCCCCTGACCAGGGAAGCGTTTCCATCTTCGGCCACACTCCCCGGGGAGCCATCGCCCGCGGCCAGGTGGCAGCCGTGATGCAGACCGGCGGCTTGTTGCGGGACATCAGCGTCCGTGAGACCGTGCAGCTCACCGCCGCCATGTTCGATTCCTCCCGTCCCGTGGATGAAGTCCTGGCGCGGGCCGGCATTCTGGAGATCGCGGACCGCAAGGTGGAAAAGTGCTCGGGCGGCCAGCAGCAGCGCCTGCGCTTCGCCATGGCACTCGTCTCCGATCCCGGACTGCTCATCCTGGACGAGCCCACCACCGGCATGGACGTCGCCGGACGGCGCGACTTCTGGACCGCCATCAGGGCCGATGCCCTGCGCGGACGGACTGTCATTTTCGCCACCCATTACCTCGAAGAAGCCGATGCCTACGCGGACCGGATTGTCCTGGTCCGGCAAGGCAGCATCGTTGCCGATGGCACTGCCGCCCAGATCAAGAACCTTGCCTCCGGCCGCACCGTCAAGGCTTCGCTCCCGGCAACAGAGCGCGGGCTGCTGGCAGGGATGCCGCCTGCGGAAAGCATCGAGTACGACGGCGGACGCCTCACCGTCCGCACCGGCGACTCGGACGCCGTCGTCCGGTACTTGCTCAACAACACTGGAGCGCATGACGTTGAGGTGGCTGCCAACAACCTCGAGGAGGCCTTCGTCGCCCTCACCGGCGACGCCGCCGCGCCGGAATCCGAGAGCATGAGTTTTGAAGGAGACCTCGTATGAGCACGGCGGCCATCCAGGACCGAAAGCCATCCGCGGGCGGGGTCAACCGGACGTTCCTCTGGATCGAGATCAAGCGGATGCTGCGGAACCGCCGGACGATTATTTTCACGGTGTTCATGCCGGCAATCTTCTTCTTCATTTTCGGCCTGTCCAACAAGGACCAGCACCTGCCCAATGGACACAGCTACGGCCAGTACATCCTCATCAGCCTGACGGTTTATGCGGCCATGACCGCAGCAACGGGCGCCGGCAGCCAAGTGGCAGTGGAGCGCGCACAGGGCTGGAGCCGCCAACTTCGCCTCACGCCCCTCCTGCCCGGTGCGTACATCGCAGTGAAGGCCCTGGCTGCACTGACGCTGTCCCTCGTAGCAGTCGTTGCCCAGTTCGCCATCGGTGCCCTGGCCGGTGTCACCATGGATGCGCAGACCTGGCTGACAGCGGGGCTTGTGGCCTGGCTGGGCTCCCTCGTCTTCGCTGCCCTCGGATTGTTCGTCGGCTACCTTATGCCGAGCCAGAACGTCATGCAGATCCTTGGCCCGGCCCTGGCCATCCTTGCCATGCTCGGCGGGCTGTTCATGCCGATCGAGGTCATGGGGGAGACGTTTGGGAACATCGCCAAATTCACGCCGGCCTACGGGATCGGACAACTGGCGCGGAGCCCCATCACCGGCGAGTTTGATTGGGCCTGGATCGCCAATGTGGTCTTTTGGCTGGCGATATTCGTGGCCGGGGCCGCGATGGCTTTCCGCCGCGACACGAAACGCGTCTGAACAGGCCACTAAGGTAGGCACCATGACCAGCAAGACAGGCGGCATTTCCTGCAGGGACGTGTTCACCGGCAACATGTTCAGGGGACCTGGCCCGCGCGGCTGGTTCATTGGAGCGGGACTCTCCATCCTCCTCTGGGCCTGGCCGACGTGGAACCTCGTGTGGTCCGTGGACGAGCCGCCGGCCTGGAAAGCGGCGGCGTCGGTGTCGCTGATCGCGTTCTTTGCCGCCTACGCCTTCCTGCCCCAGATCAGTTGGCGCCTGGGCGTCCGGGTGGGCATCGCGTCTGTCTGCATCATGCTGGCCCTGAGCGGGGTGATCATCTTCCTCATCGGAAGGGAAGCCTTGTGGACTTGGACGTTCCTCGCCTGCGCCATCGCCATGACGTCCCTTCCGCCGCGCACGGACTTCTTCCTCATCGTCACCTTGTCCGTCGCCTCCGCCACCATCCAACTGGTGACGGGAAACGCGGAGCAGGCGCTCGTCCAGTCCGGGCTCGTGTTGTCACTCGGCCTCATGATGTCCGCCTTCGCCCGGCTGATCAGGCAGACCGCCCGTCTCCGGGAAGCGCAGACCAAACTGGCCGATGCCGCCGTCGCTGCGGAGCGCAGCCGGGTAGCCCGGGACATGCACGACATCCTGGGTCATTCCTTGACGGTGATCGCCGTCAAGGCCGAGCTGGCCGGGAGGATGCTGGACACCGTCCCCGGAGATCCTGCCCGGGACAAAGCCGCCGCCGAGATCGCCGCGGTGCAGGACCTGGCCCGAGGTGCGCTCGCCGACGTCCGGGCCACGGTGGCAGGCTATCGCGGCGTCAACGTCCTGGCCGAGCTCGCCGTCGCCCGGACGGCCTTGGAATCGGCCGGGATCGACGCCGAATTGCCGGGAACCGTTGAACAGGTTCCGGCGCGGCACAGGGAACTCTTCGGCTGGGTGCTGCGCGAAGGCATCACCAATGTTGTGCGGCACTCCGGCGCCGCGCGCTGCCGTGTCCGGCTGTCGGCGTCGGGCGTTCTGGTGGAGGACGACGGCGTCGGCCTGGCGTCCGGGGGCCGCTCCGGGAACGGTCTGATTGGGATCCGTGAAAGGGTGGATGCCGCCGGGGGAACCGTCAGCATTGGCCCGAGTGACCTGGGAGGGTTCAGATTGGCGGTTGAGGTATGAACATTCGATTGGTGATCGCGGATGATCAGGCGCTGGTGCGCGGAGCCCTGGCAGCATTGCTCGGCTTGGAGCCGGATATCGAGGTGGTCGCGGAACTGGGCGACGGGACCGGGGTGGCGGCCGCCGTCGTCGAGCACTCTGCCGATGTGGCAATGCTCGACGTCGAGATGCCCGGCCTGGACGGGATCAGCGCGGCAGCAGCAGTCCGGCGTGCGGCACCGTCCTGCCGGGTCCTCATGGTCACTACCTTCGGCCGGCCCGGCTACCTCAAGCGCGCCATGCAGGCGGGAGCCTCCGGATTCGTCGTCAAGGACACCCCGGCGCGGCAGCTGGCCGAAGCCGTACGCCGGGTCCATCAGGGACTCCGCGTGGTGGACCCCGTGCTCGCCGCGGAATCATTGACCGCCGGAGACAGCCCGCTGACCGAGCGTGAAGCGGAGGTGCTCAATGCGGCGTCCGACGGCGGAACAGTCGCCGATATCGCGAAGTCGGCAATGCTCTCCGAAGGGACGGTCCGAAACTACCTGTCTGCGGCCATGGCAAAGACGGGCGGGCGGACCCGTGCCGAGGCAGTGCACATCGCGGAAGACAACGGTTGGCTGCTCTAGGTGTTGCCCGTCCGGCGGGGTTGTGCGGCCGGTTCGCCGATTTGCCCGGCTTTGAGACAATGAACGGGTGACTGTTGTAGCAACGCCTCCCGCCCCCAAGCTGGAACTCCCGCCCCTGAAGCTGGGACCCCTCACGGTGGACACCCCCGTGATCCTGGCTCCCATGGCGGGCATCACCAACTCCGCTTTTCGTCGTTTGTGCCGTGAATACGGTGGCGGCATGTATGTGGCGGAGATGGTCACCTCCCGCGCCCTCGTGGAGCGCACTCCCGAGTCGTTGCGCATCATCTCCCATGACGACGACGAAAAGGTCCGGTCGGTCCAGCTGTACGGCGTGGACCCGGTGACCGTGGGCCAGGCAGTGCGGATGCTGGTGGAGGAGGACCGGGCGGACCACATCGACCTGAACTTCGGCTGCCCCGTTCCCAAGGTCACGCGGCGCGGCGGCGGTTCGGCCCTGCCGTGGAAGATCGACCTGTTCACCTCGATTGTCCGGACGGCCGTCAAAGAGGCGTCCAAGGGCAACGTCCCGCTCACTATCAAGATGCGCAAGGGCATCGACGAGGACCACCTGACGTACCTCGACGCCGGCCGGATCGCCCGCGATGCCGGCGTCGCCGCCGTCGCACTCCACGGCCGCACGGCGGCGCAGTTCTATTCGGGCCAGGCAGACTGGTCCGCCATCGCACGGCTGCGTGAAGCACTGCCGGACATCCCGGTGCTGGGAAACGGCGATATCTGGTCCGCCGAGGACGCTGTGCGCATGGTCCGCGAAACCGGAGTGGACGGCGTGGTGATTGGCCGCGGGTGCCAGGGCCGCCCGTGGCTCTTTGGGGACCTGCAGGCCGCTTTCGAAGGCAGCGACGCCCGCCACAGGCCGAACCTGCGGCAGGTTGCGGAGGGCGTCTACCGGCACGCCGAACTCATGGTGGAGACCTTCGGCGACGAAGGCAAGGCACTACGTGAAATCCGCAAGCACATGGCCTGGTATTTCAAGGGCTACGTGGTGGGCGGGGAACTGCGGACCAGGCTGGCCCTGGTCACCAGCCTGCAGGTGCTGCGCGAAACGCTGGCCGAGCTGGATCAGGATTCCCCGTACCCCGGTGTGGACGCCGAAGGCCCCCGCGGCCGCGCCGGGTCGCCCAAGAAGCCTGCGCTGCCCAAGGACTGGCTGGATTCCCGGGCGCTCAACGCCGAGCAGTCCCAGGACATCGCCGCCGCGGAACTGGACGTGTCAGGTGGCTGAAACCCGGACGGCAGCACCCGTGCTGCCGGGCTACGAAGCCCACGACTCCGCCCGCTGGGTGGAGGAGCCGCCCAAGACCACGTACCGCTCCGACTTCGAACGGGACCGTGCACGGGTCCTGCACTCGTCCGCGCTGCGCCGGCTGGGCGCCAAGACGCAGGTTGTCGCCCCGGACACCGACGACTTCGTCCGGACCCGGCTCACGCACAGCCTTGAAGTGGCCCAGGTGGGCCGCGAACTGGGGCGGACGCTGGGCTGCGATCCCGACGTGGTGGACACCGCCTGCCTCAGCCACGACCTCGGCCACCCGCCGTTCGGACACAACGGCGAATCCGCGCTCAATGAGATGGCGCATGGAATCGGCGGATTCGAGGGCAACGCCCAGACCCTCCGGCTGCTGAGCCGGCTGGAGCCCAAGGTCCTGGCCGCCGACGGAACGCCGGCCGGGCTCAACCTCACCCGCGCCAGCCTCGACGCCGCCGCCAAGTATCCCTGGTCGGCGTTGAACGCCCCCGTGATCCACGGCCAGCGGACCAGCAAGTTCGGCGCCTACGAGGACGACCTGCCCATCTTCGACTGGCTGCGCGAAGGAGCACCGGAGCGCCGTTCGTGCCTCGAAGCGCAGGTCATGGATCTCGCGGACGACATCTCCTACTCGGTGCACGACGTCGAGGACGCCATCGTGGCAGGGCACTTCCAGCTGCGCTGGATGGACAACCCGGACCACCGCGCCCGCGTGGTGGGCTACGCCAAGCAGTGGTACCTGCCCCACAACGATCCCGCGGCGATCGACGCCGCCCTGGCCCGGCTCGAGGCGACGGACGTCTGGGTGCGCGAAGCCGACGGCAGCCGCAAGGCAATGGCCGCCCTGAAAGACATGACCAGCCAGCTGATCGGCAGGTTCTGCCAGAGCGCCCTGGAAACCACCCGCGCCGTCTACGGCCCCGAAAACCTGACCCGCTACAACGCCGAACTGATGGTGCCGGACGAAACCGTGATGGAAATCGCGGTGATGAAGGGCCTGGCCACCACCTTCGTGATGACCACAGAGCACCGCCAGCCCATCTACGAACGCCAGCGCGAGGTCCTGCACGCGCTCGTGACGGCGCTGAACGCCACCGGGGACCGCCACCTGGAGCCGATGTTCGCCGCTGACTGGCGGGACGCGCCCGACGACGGCGCCCGCCTTCGCGTCGTCATCGACCAGGTCGCTTCATTGACGGACGGTTCGGCGCTGGCCATGTACGAACGGCTGGTGGGCAGCCTGCCGTCGCTTTGGTAGCGGCTAGGATGGCTCTGTGGCTGGGCTGATTAAACGCGAAGATATTGACGAAGTACGCCAGCGCACGGATATCAAGGAAGTCGTTGACGGCTACGTGACGCTCAAGGGCGCCGGGCTGGGGTCGTACAAGGGCCTTTGCCCCTTCCACGACGAGCGCTCGCCGTCGTTCACCGTCCGCCCGCAGGTGGGCCGGTACCACTGCTTCGGCTGCGGCGAGGACGGCGACGTCATCGCCTTCGTCCAGAAACTGGACCACACCTCGTTCCATGAAGCCGTGGAAAAACTTGCCGCCCGGATCGGCTTTGAGCTGCGCTACGAGGACGGCGGCACGGGCCCCAACCGGGAAGACGTGGGCAAGCGCCAGCGGCTTCTGGACGCCCACAAAGTGGCTGACGAATTTTTCCGGGCACAGTTGCTGACTGCGGGCGCCGCCGAGGGCCGCAACTTCCTCCACGGCCGCGGCTTCGACCGCGCCGCAGCCGAGCAGTTCGGCGTGGGTTACGCCCCGCAGGGCTGGGATGCGCTCCTCAAACACCTCCGCGGGCGCGGCTACACCGATGCCGAGCTGAAGCTCACGGGCATGTTCTCGGAAGGCAACCGGGGGATCTACGACCGCTTCCGCGGCCGCCTGATCTGGCCCATCCGCGACATCGCGGGCGACACCATCGGCTTCGGCGCCCGGAAACTCTATGAGGACGACCAGGGCCCCAAATACCTCAACACCCCGGAGACAACGCTCTATAAGAAGTCCCAGGTGCTCTATGGCATCGACCTGGCGAAACGGAACATCGCCAAGGAGCGGCAGCTGGTGGTGGTGGAGGGCTACACCGACGTCATGGCCTGCCACCTGTCCGGCATCGCCACCGCCGTGGCCACCTGCGGCACCGCGTTCGGCGCCGACCACATCAAGATCGCCCGGCGGCTGCTGTCCGACGACGGCACCGGCGGAGAAGTCATCTTCACCTTCGACGGCGACGCCGCCGGCCAGAAAGCTGCCTTGCGCGCCTTCGAGGAGGACCAGCGCTTCGTGGCGCAGACCTACGTCGCGGTGGAGCCCACCGGCGCCGACCCCTGTGACCTGCGGCAGTCCCGGGGCGACTCCGCCGTGCGGGACCTGATCAGCAGCCGCCGTCCGCTGTTTGAATTCGCCATCAGGGCCACACTGAGGCGGCACAACCTGGACACCGTCGAAGGCCGCATTGCCGCCTTGCGGGAGTCCGCACCGGTCGTGGCCCAGATCCGGGACGCGGCAATCCGGCCCGGCTACGCCCGCGAACTCGCCGGCTGGCTCGGCATGGCTGTTGAGGAGGTCAGCCGCGCGGTGGCCGTCGCCGCCAAACGCGCTGCCCAGGGCGAAACGCCCACGGGCCAGGGCGGTGGGCAGCAGCGGACAGGCGCGGCTCCCGGCATTGCCGAGTTGCCGGCGTCGGGCGTTGTGCCGTCCTTCAACAGGCCGGACCCCAGGGACCCGGTGGCGTCCATGGAGCGGCAGGCGCTGGAGGTGGCCCTCCAGGAGCCCGCCATGCTCGCCGGAGGGATCTGGGACCGGTTTAGTGCGGCCGGGTTCAAGACCCCCGCCTACCAGGCCGTCCACGACGCCATGCGCGCCTCCGGGCCCGGCCTGACGGGTGATCCGGCGCGCTGGGTGGAGCAGGTCATGCAAGAGGTGCCGGAGCCTCTCCGGCCGCTGGTCTCTGAGCTTGCCGTGGTGCCGCTGCCGGCGAGCAACGCCGAAGGTGTGCTCAAGTACTGCCGTGACATCCTGGCCCGGCTCTTCGAACTGCAGATCACCAGGGTCAAGGCGGACAAGATGGGGCAGCTGCAGCGCCTGGACGGTTCAGCCCACCCAGAGGAGTTCCAGCGGCTGAACCGTGAGCTGATGATGCTGGAAATGGAGCGCCGCTCGCTCCGTTCCGATGCCTGAGCCCGGCCCGGCACGCAGGCCCGGGACTCCTTCGGATCCGCTCAATTCCGTTTCCCGATTTCACTTCCCAGCGGGGTCTTTGCTAGGCTAGTACCCGCTTCATTCCTCCTTAGCTCAATTGGCAGAGCATTCGACTGTTAATCGAAGGGTTGCTGGTTCAAGTCCAGCAGGAGGAGCGCGCAGTCCCCGTTCCGGGTCACCGGGGCGGGGACTTTTTTATACCCCGGCGGGGTATTTAGGCGTGCGCTGCCGCCCGATTTCACATTGGGGCAAAACCTTTGCTAATGTCATACCTGCTTCATTCCTCCTTAGCTCAATTGGCAGAGCATTCGACTGTTAATCGAAGGGTTGCTGGTTCAAGTCCAGCAGGAGGAGCGGACAGGCCCTGTGGCCGGCTAACAGCCGGCCGCAGGGCCTTTTTTATTGGGGCGCTAGACGAAGTCCATCTCCACTTGCAGGAAGCGCTCTGCCTCGGCTATGGCTTCGCGGAAGGCTTCGTCCTCGGTGGGGGACTTCCGTGGCTCGCGCGGGTGCCATTCATGCGGCGCTGAGTGCACCCTGGTAAAGCCGCCGTCCGGCGGCGCGTAGAAGATGCCAAACCGCTGCACAGGCCATTCAGGCGACGTTTCAGGTGCCACCAGGAGCGCGGCGTTGAAGGCAGGATTGAACCATTGGGCGATGGGGCGTCGCCGGTCTTCGGTGAACAGCCCGGCGGCGTACAGCGCTGCCGACTGCGGGCTTGTCTGACTGCACAGCCGTTCCCACCACAGGGGCAGGATGCCGCCGTCGCATCGCTGCCACGTGGCCGGAAGGGGTGGATGATGCTGCCAGTCGGGCACACAACAACTTTATCGCGCGGGCAATTGCCGGAACAGGGCCAAAGACCCTGTCGGGGCACACGGTGTCAGGGCCGGTTCCAGGGGCCCGGGTTGACCCGGTACAGCAGGGCCGAGCCGGCAACAGCACCCAGGATGATGCCCATGGCCGGGTTCCCCATGGCGCGTCCGGCGAAGTAGCCGGCGACGGCGCCGAGCACCGCGCCGAGGAACAGGCCCCTGCGGTTGCGGTGCGGTCTTCCGGTCATCAGTTCAGCCTAGCGGTAGCCTGCGCGGGCTCTCGTGGATGGAGGGTACCTCAGTGAATGGAGGGTACCTCAGTGAATGGAGGGTACTGTGCGCGGCCGGACGATCAGCCACAACACGGCAACGGCCAGCAGGATGCTGGTGGCCTGCACGCCTCCCATGACGGTTGCGGAGATGTCACCGAACCAGCCCACCACCGGGGAAACGATGCCCGCCATCATGAACGTTGCGGCACCCAGGAGCGACGCGGCGGTTCCCGCCTGCGCTCCGTGGGTGGACAGTGCCAGGACCTGAACGCAGGGGAACGTGAAGCCGGTGCCGAGGATATAGAACCAGAGCGGCACCATCACGCCCCAAAGTCCGAAGCCCAGTTGGTCGAAAATCACAATCAGGAGCGCCATCAGGAACATCCATGCCGTGGAACAGGCCAGGATCCACTGAGGCGGCACCCGTTTGATCACCCGGGAGCTGCTCTGCACGCCTGCCACGATGCCCAGCGAGTTGATGCCGAACAGCAAACCGTACTGCTGCGGCGTGAACCCGTATACATCCTGGAACAGGAACGGCGAAGCGGAGAGGTACGCGAACAGCCCGGCGAAGTTCATGCCGCCAAGCAACAGCAGGCCCACAAAGATCCGGTCCGAAAACAGGAGCTTGTAGCGCTGGGCGGCGGTGAGTCCGGACTTGCCCCGGAGTTCGCGGGGGAGTGTTTCGCGGACCAGGAGGATGGCGGCAATGATCACCAGGGTGCCGTAGCCGGCCAGGAAGTAGAAGATTCCCGGCCAGGGCATGATCAGCAGCAGCTGCGAGCCAATGACGGGAGCCAGGATCGGGGCCATCCCATTCACCAGCGCCATCCGGGAGAACATCCGCACCATGGCGTATCCGCTGAAGAGATCACGCACCATCGCCATGGCCACCACGCCGCCACCGGCCGCTCCGATGCCCATCAGCACCCGGAAGAGTCCCAGGCTTGCCAGGTCGGTGGAGAGTGCAGCGCCGAGCGAAGCTGTGATGTGCAGCGCAGTGGCAAGGATCAGGGGCAGCCTCCGGCCGAACTTGTCACTGAGCGGTCCGACGACCAGCTGGCCCAGGGCGAAGCCGACTGTTGTTCCGGTCAGCGTGAGCTGAACTTCCGCCTCGGACACCCCGAGACTGGCCTCAAGGGCAGGAAAGGCCGGAAGGTACAGATCGATCGTGAATGGCCCCAGGGCCGTCAGGGCACCGAGGAGCAGGATGTACAGGAGTTTCCGGCGGCGGCTCAGGGAGTCGCCCGGATTGGCGGGGATGCTCACAGGGAACCATCCTATGGCCCTTGGATCATACTTTTACAGCGTTGGAGGGCGCGCCACACGCTATTACCAGAAGGAGGGCCCGAACCTGAATGATAGTTTTGTCAGCGGGGAGTGTGTGAAGCCGCGCAGGCCCCCGGAATCCAGCGGAATCCGAATCAAAGATGGAACCAGTTAGGCGGGATCGATGAGCGGACGACACAGCGGCCGGAGCAAAGGCGGACTGAGTATTGCGGCGCTGCCCAAAACGCTGAGGCTGGTTGCCAAGCTGGCGCCACGGCAGCTCAACGACGAAATCGCCCTCGCAAAAATCGAGGTCAAGCGCAAAGGCATCCAGGTCGGGGTGGCGGCGGCGTTCTTCGCCGTCGCACTGCTGTTCGTTGCCTTCCTCGTCATCGGACTCATTGTTGCCGCGATCATGGGGCTTGCCACCATCATGCCCGCCTGGCTTGCGGCCCTTCTGGTGTGCGCCGTGTTCCTCGTTATCTCCGTCATCGGCGCACTGGTGGGACTGCGCAAGTTCAAGAAGGCCATGCCGCTGGTTCCCGAAGACACCATCCGCGGCCTCAAGCACGATCTCGGCATTGCGAAGCAGGGCTCGGAGTTCGATCCGGCCGTCCTCGACCCGTCCTCCGAGCAGGCCAAGGCAGCCAAGGAAGCGAAAGCTGCCCAGGAGAAGGCCGAGAAAGAGGCAAAGAAAGCGGCAAAGCCCGACCTTGGCCCTGCCCCCACAGAGGCCGAACTGCGGCGGCGCCTGGACCAGCGACGCCGCCACCTGACCGGCGTCCGCGACGAACTGGGCGAGGAACTCGACGTCAAGACGCAGGCTCAGGTCCTGCTGGACGCCACCCAGAAGCAGCTGAAGACCGGCAAGGAACGGGCCGGCCAGCAATTCGAGTCGCTGACGCGTTCTGCCTCCAATTTCCTGAACCGCGCCAATGAAGGGCAGTCCGGCGTTCGCTGGAAGCCTCTCGCAGCACTGGCCGCGTCCGCGGCGGTACTCGTCGTCCTGCTCCGGAGGCTCCTCAAGGGCTAATGGCGGGCCCACGGCGCCATCGCCGGGCCGGCACGCAAGGCGAAGGGCACCAAGCTGCGCCTCCCGAGAATCAGGCAGGCCGCAATCGTGGCCCGGGCGGCCGACGAGTAAGTGGAAGGAGGTTAGGGGTGAAATTCATCAACGCCGGCGCGCGTCAGGGCCAGGGGCACGTAGACAGCGACGCCGTCTTCACCATCCCCAACCTCCTCACTGTCCTCCGGTTCATGGGGGTGCCGCTGTTCATCTGGCTGGTCCTGTGGCAGAAGGAATATGCCGCCGCCACGCTGGTGCTGGTCATCATGGGCAGCACGGACTGGGTGGACGGGTACATCGCCCGCCGGTTCAACCAGACCTCCCGCCTCGGCCGGATCATGGACCCGGTGGCGGATCGCCTGGCCCTCATTGCCGTCGCCGTCACACTGGTCATTGCCGGCGTCGTGGAGTGGTGGTATCTGACCGCGCTGGTGGTCCCGGACGCCATCCTGCTGACCGCTTCGCTCTTCTACTTCCGCGGCCACCCGGACCTGCCCGTCAGCCGGATCGGAAAGATCCGCACGGCACTCCTCCTGGTCGGCACCCCGTTGCTGGTCCTGGCCAAACTGCCGATTCCGTTCACTGAGGCCTACTTCGTGGCGGCGTGGGTCTTCCTTGGATTGGGGCTGCTCGGCCACTGGGTGGCGGCCTACAACTATTTCCGGGCCATCGTCCGTAAGGGCAGACTCCTGGCCGCGGACCACGGCGGACGCGGCTGATGGTGGGGCTGGCCGTCTTCCTGGCCGTGCTCGGCGCCTTTTGCCTGGCATTCGGCGCGCAGCGCCAGGGAAGCGCCGTCAAGGCGGACACCGGCGGCCTTGCGCTCAGCTCCTATGGCTTCCTCCGCCTGCTCCGGAATCCCCGCTGGGTGTTCGGGCTGCTGCTGCTGTGTGCCGGCATGGCGATGAACGCCGTCGCCCTCGTGTCGGCGCCGCTCACGGTGGTGCAGCCGATCGGGGCCATTGCCCTGGTCATCACCACGATTGTCAATGCCAAGGATCAAGGGCTGAGCATCAACCGGGCCACCGTGGTGGCCATCTCCGCCTGCGTGACCGGTTCGGCGATGTTCGTGCTGCTGGCGGTGAACGTCACGCAGGAAAACCACCACGTGAGTTTCGACGACGAACTCACCATTGTTCTGCTGCTCGCGCTGGCTGTGGGCCTTTTCGGCACCCTGGCCCTGGTGTTCAAGCACCGGATGAGTGCGTTCATCTACATACTTGGGGCCGGCGTGCTTTTCGGCTTCGTTGCGGTGCTCACGCGCATCATCGGCAAGCACCTGCTCGACCCGAACGGGCTGGCACTGCTCAACGTGCAGTGGTATTCGGTGGTGGCAATCGTCGCCGCGGGTGGGCTGGGTTCATGGTTTGTCCAGTCGGCGTACTCCGGGGGGCCGCCGGACCTTGTCATCGCCGGGCTGACGGTCATCGACCCGATCGTGGGCATCGCCATCGGTATTGCAATCCTTGGCGAGCTCCGGCCCGATGTCCACGCCGTATTGGCAATTGCAATGGGGACGGCCGCTTCCCTTGCTATCGTGGGAGTAATCGCCCTCTCGCGGCACCACCCCGAAGTGACCAAGCGCAAGAAGGACGCGCGCAAGGCCGCGGGACGCGTGCCGTAGGGCGATCGATACCCAGACTTCACCAGAAGTCCCGGCGCGACAGCGCCGAGGGACAGCCGGCTCCCACAGCCACCGCTGACCGCCCCGTGACCACCAGGAGCTCTCCACGTGACCATGCCTGACAGCCAGCAACCTCTCACCATCCTGATTGCTGCGGACACCTACCCGCCCCACGTCAACGGTGCCGCCCAGTTTGGCTACCGGTTGGCCAAGGGCATGACCGCGCGGGGACACGACGTCCACGTGCTGGCCTGCCGGCCGGACAAGGGCAAGAGCTTCACCGAGTCCCGCGCCGAGGGCACTGTCCACCGGATACGTTCGCACTCCGTGCCCACGCACGAATACTTCCGCATCACCTTCCCTTGGGAAATCAAAAAGGAGATCAGCCTCCTGTTCGACCGCGTCAAGCCCGACGTGGTGCACATCCAGAGCCACTACATGATCGGTGAGCACGTTCTGTACGAGGCCGAACGGCGCGGCATTCGGATTGTGGCCACCAACCACTTCATGCCCGAGAACCTGAACCCTTTCCTGCCGTTTCCACAGTGGTTCAAGGACATCGTGGGACGCATCTCCTGGAAGGATATGGGCAAGGTGATGGGCCGGGCGGACGTCGTCACCACCCCAACACCCCTTGCGGCCAAGGCCATGCACCAGCACGCCTTCCTGCGTAAGGTGCTGCCGCTCTCCAACGGCATCGATTCAGCCGCCTATGAGCTCCGCGAGGACGAAGTCATCGAGCGGCACCCCTACCCCACAGTGCTGTTCGCCGGCCGCCTCGCCGAGGAGAAGCACGTCAACGTGCTCATCGATGCGGTCGCCAAGACTCCCGCGGAGCTCAACGTGCACCTGGAGGTTGTGGGCGGCGGAGAGGTGCGCGCAGCCCTCGAAGCCCAGGTATCCCGGCTCGGACTGGAATCCAGGGTGAAGTTCCTGGGCCTGGCCAGCGACGCGGAACTGCGCGAGGCGTACATCAAGGCGGACCTGTTCTGCATGCCGGGAACGGCCGAGCTCCAGTCCCTGGTCACCCTGGAGGCCATGTCCGCCTCAACCCCGGTCCTGCTGGCCGATGCGATGGCATTGCCACATCTGGTGCGCGACGGCGAAAACGGGTACCTGTTCACTCCGAACGACAGCGACGACATTGCCGCCAAGATCATGCGCGTGCTCGAGCTGCCGGCGGAGGATCTGGCCCAGATGGGCAAGGCCAGCCGGTGCATGGTGGAGCCCCACAGCATCCAGGGGACACTGCAGACGTTCGAGGACCTCTACTACGGCGCCAGCTACGACGACAAAGTGGTGTAACCCCGGCGTTCGGCCGGGCCCGGAGTGCCGGTGCACGAATCAGGCGATTACTATTGCTAGAGTGTTTTTGCCCCGGAACTGCCGAGGCTCCCGGCGGAGCCTGCAGTACGCGGGGTGCACGGGGCTATAGCTCAGCTGGTTAGAGCGCGGGACTCATAATCCTAAGGTCCTCGGTTCAAGTCCGAGTAGCCCTACATTCCAGCCCTGCCTCCCCGTCCACGCGGAGCCGGGAGCCTGTGCCACGGGAGCCGTGGCCGATGTTCAGACATCGGCCGCGGCTCTTTTTGTTTGCCGCCCTTCCTGTTTGCCCCCTTGCCCGGACCGTTCAAAGCCTTGCCCGGACCCTTCAAAGCCCTGTTTCGGCTTGCCCGTCCGGCCCCGCTGCGGTATGTTACTGGTGAGTAACTTATCACTGGCCCACAGACCGGGACCCTTGGTCGCTGCTGATCACACGTGAAGGAACAACATGTCCAAAGCTGCAATCGACATCAACAACCTGCCGTACGCCGACGGGGACTTCTTCGCCTTCGAGCAGCTGCTCAGCGGCAAGGAGCAGGACAGACTGGCCGAAGTCCGGGAGTTCCTGGCCCGCGAGGTCAAGCCCATCGCCGTCGACTGCTGGAACCGTGCCGAGTTTCCCATGGACCTGATTCCGAAGCTGGCCGAGATCGACCTCGTCAGTCCCGTGCGGCGCCAGGGCTACTCCAACCTCTTTGCCGGCATCCTGCACGCCGAGGCCACCCGCGCGGACACCTCCATCGCTACGTTCATGGGAGTCCACGACGGCCTCTTCACAGGGTCCATCGAAGCCCTCGCCTCACAGGAGCAGCAGGATGCCTGGCTGCCCGACATTTACTCGCTCAAGAAGATCGGCGCCTTTGGGCTGACCGAACCGCTGGGCGGGTCCGACGTCGCCGGCGGTACCCGCACCACTGCGCGGCGTGAGGGCGGCAACTGGATCCTGAACGGCGCCAAGCGCTGGATCGGGAACGCCACGTTCTCCGACTGGGTGGTCATCTACGCCAGGGACCTCGCCGACAGCCAGGTCAAGGGCTTCCTGGTGGACACCCGGACCGAGGGCTACAGCGCCACGAAGATCGAAAACAAGATCTCGCTGCGTACCGTGCAGAACGCCGACATCACGCTGGAGAACGTGGTGGTGCCGGACTTCTTCAAGCTGGCCAACGCCAACAGCTTCCGCGACACGAACAAGGTCCTGAAAGTCACCCGCCTCGCCGTTGCCTGGCAGGCCGTCGGCCAGCAGCTCGCGGCTTTCGATGTCGCCCGCCGCTACGCCGTGGAGCGCAGCCAGTTCGGCCGTCCGATTGCATCCTTCCAGCTGGTCCAGAACCAGCTGGTGCAGATCCTGGGCAACGCCGTCAGCTCCATGGGCATGATGGTCCGGCTCTCGCAGCTGGAGGATGCCGGCGAGGCCAAGGACGAACAATCCGCGCTCGCCAAGGCCTTCACGACGGCGCGGATGCGCGAAAGCGTGGCCATTGGCCGCAGCCTCCTCGGCGGCAACGGCATAGTGACGGACTTCGAGATGGCCAAGATCTTCTCCGACGCCGAGGCCATCTACTCCTATGAGGGCACCCACGAGATCAACACGCTGGTGACGGGGCGGGCAATTACGGGCATTTCCGCGATCGTGTAGCCGGCCCGGCGGCGGCCCTCATCCTCTTCCCGGCACGCCCGGCGGGAGCAGGATTGAGGGCCGCAGGTCCGTCACGAAGGACAACGGATTGACGTAGTCTTCGCCCCGGCGCACACCCCAGTGCACGCAGGGAATTGCGGCGCAGTGCCCCGGCAGGACTGTTCCGATCACGTCGCCCTTGGCCACCACGGCACCGGCCGAAAGGCTGCTCTGCACAGGTTCGAAACTGCTGCGCAGGCCGCCGCCGTGGTCGATGGTGATCACCGGCCGGTCCACCACCACCCCCACGAAGCTGACCGTTCCGGACTCCGGCGAGGTGACCGGGGCGCCGTCGCCCGCTGCCTGAAGGTCAACGCCGCGGTGCCCGCTCATCCACGGCTTGTCCGGGGGATCGAATGCGCGGAGCACGGCCGGCCTGGGTGTCAGCGGCCAGCTCCAGGGGCCGGGTGTGACGGCTGCGCCGGACGCCGGGGCGATGGCTGCGACGGACAGCAGGATGGCGGCCGGGATGGCTCGGGCTTTCATGTCTTCAGCCTGCTGCCCGGAAGCAGGGGCCGGAAGGGCCTTGCGCCGCTATGTGGACAAGGCCGGCGGCGGGTCCAAATGGTGCAATTCACCGGGGCCGCTGTAGTACACTTGACGGAGCAGTTTGCTGTGCCCTCAACGATGCCCGGCTGGCGGTTCAAGTCACTTTCTGGTCACTTGGTCCTGTTGACCGTTCTAGTCAGCACGTCTCATTCAGAGGTGTGGGGGAGCAGTGGCTGACTACGCGTATCCAGCCCTCCTCATAGGAAGCCCAAAACTTCCGGTGCGGAGGACTGTGCCTCCTGCGGTCCGTTCCATATGGCACGGATGGGAAGCGCAGCGGATGCCAGGAGCAGCGCCCGCCTGGGCGAAGCTAATCAACCGTCAACTATTGGCAGGGTAAGAGAGCCTTGGGTTCTCTCATGAATGACCTGCCGGAAGGAGCGTCGGCATGCCCGTCGTAACTATGCGCCAGCTGCTTGACAGCGGCGTCCACTTTGGACACCAGACCCGTCGTTGGAACCCGAAGATGAAGCGATTCATCTTCACGGAGCGCAACGGCATCTACATCATTGACCTGCAGCAGTCGCTGTCCTACATCGACCGTGCCTACGAGTTCGTGAAGGCCACCGTTGCACACGGCGGCACCGTTCTCTTCGTCGGCACCAAGAAGCAGGCGCAGGAATCCATCGCTGAGCAGGCCACCCGCGTTGGCCAGCCGTACGTCAACCAGCGTTGGCTCGGCGGTATGCTGACCAACTTCCAGACGGTCTCCAAGCGCATCCAGCGCATGAAGGAACTCGAAGAGATTGACTTCGACGACGTCGCCGGTTCCGCATACACCAAGAAGGAACTGCTGCTCCTTCGCCGCGAACTCACCAAGCTCGAGACCAACCTCGGCGGTATCCGCAACCTGACCAAGGCACCGTCCGTGCTCTGGATCGTGGACACCAAGAAGGAGCACCTCGCGGTTGACGAGGCCAAGAAGCTGAACATCCCGGTTGTTGCCATCCTCGACACCAACTGCGATCCCGACGAAGTCGACTTCCCGATCCCGGGCAACGACGACGCCATCCGCTCCGTGAACCTGCTGACCCGCGTTGTTGCCGACGCTGTTGCAGAGGGCCTGATCGCCCGCAACCAGCGCGCGACCGGCACCACCGAAGCTCCGGAAGAGCCGCTGGCTGAGTGGGAGCGCGAGCTCCTCGAAGGCAGCAAGGCCGAAGAAGCTCCGGCTGCTGCAGAGGCTCCGGCCGCTGCAGAAGCTCCCGCTGCTGCAGAGGAGGCCCCGGCGGCTGCCGAGGCCACCGAGCCCGCCGCCGGCGAAGCCGACGCTGCCAAGTAGGCAGACAAATAAATCTGGACCATCCCCGGCACTGTCCGCAGTGCCGGGGGTTTCTGACAGGATGGCCGCTCACTCCGTGAGCTGCCGTCCTGTCAGTCCGTACACCACACAAAATTTCTAGACAGAGGGGTTCACATGGCGAACTACACTGCCGCTGATATCAAGGCTCTGCGTGAGCGCACGGGCGCCGGCATGATGGATGTCAAGAAGGCTCTTGACGAAGCCAACGGTGACGCCGAAAAGGCCATCGAGATCATCCGCATCAAGGGCCTCAAGGGCGCTACCAAGCGTGAAGGCCGCTCCACCGCAGAAGGCCTGGTTGCTGCCAAGGTTGACGGCGGCGTCGGCGTAATGATCGAAGTCAACTGCGAGACCGACTTCGTGGCCAAGGCTGACAAGTTCATCCAGCTGGCCGACAAGGTCCTGGCCGTCGCAGTCGAGTCCGGCGCAGCCGACATCGAAACCCTGCTGGCCACCGAAGTTGACGGCAAGCCGCTGTCCGAGGTTGTCGTCGAAGAGGGCGCAATCCTGGGCGAAAAGGTTGTTGTCCGCCGTGTTGCCCGCATCGAGGGCGGCACCGTTGACGCGTACCTGCACAAGACCTCCAAGGACCTCCCGGCCCAGGTCGGCGTCCTGTTCGCCGTTGACGGCGAAGGCGAAGGTGCCGCAACCGCAGCTCACGACGTCGCCGTCCACGTTGCCGCCATGGCTCCGAACTACCTGACCCGTGAAGACGTTCCGGCTGAGCTGGTTGAGTCCGAGCGCCGCATCGCCGAGGAAACGGCCAAGGCCGAAGGCAAGCCCGAGGCAGCCATGACCAAGATCGTGGAAGGCCGTGTCACGGGCTTCTACAAGGGTGAGGTGCTGGTTGACCAGGCATTCGCCAAGGATGCCAAGAAGTCTGTGGCGCAGGTCCTCGAAGAGGCCGGCGTCAAGGCTACGAACTTCGCGCGTTTCCGCGTCGGTTCCTAGTTACACACGCAAAGGGGTGGTCACTTCGGTGGCCGCCCCTTTTGCATGCAACCGCAGCCTTCCGGGCTGCATGTACGGGCCGGGGAAATGACACCTTTGGCCATCCGGCACGATAACCTAGCTCAGAGCTCATTTACGGGAAGGCACCATGGAAACCGTCAACAATTCTGTCCAGTCAGAGAAGAGCCGGCGTCGCGTCCTCCTGAAACTTTCCGGCGAGGTCTTCGGTGGCGGAAAGCTGGGCGTGGACCCGGACACCGTCCGCGGGGTCGCCAAGCAGATCGCCGCAGCAGTTCCCGACGTCGAAGTGGCGATCGTGGTGGGTGGCGGCAATTTCTTCCGCGGCGCTGAGCTGTCCCAGAGCGGCATGGACCGCTCCCGTGCGGACTACATGGGCATGCTGGGCACCGTGATGAACTGCCTCGCTCTCCAGGATTTCCTGGAACAGGCAGGCGTTGAGACCCGCGTGCAGAGCGCCATCACCATGGGCCAGGTTGCCGAGGCATACATTCCCCGCCGCGCCATCCGCCACATGGAAAAGGGCCGCGTCGTTATCTTCGGCGCAGGCGCCGGGCTGCCGTACTTCTCCACCGACACCGTGGCCGCCCAGCGTGCGCTGGAAGTCCACGCCGACGTCGTGCTCATGGCCAAAAGCGGAGTCGACGGCGTCTACACCGCAGACCCGAAAAAGGACCCCAGTGCCGAAAAGCTGGACCGGCTCAGCTATGACGATGCCCTGCGCCGCGACATCCGCGTCATGGACCAGACAGCCATGACCATGTGCAAGGACAACAACCTCACCATGGTGGTGTTCGGCATGGAAGGCGAAGGCAACGTGACCCGGGCCATCCGCGGCGAGGACCTGGGCACCGTAGTCACCCCCTAGCAACAGCTAGGATGATTTGAGGAAGGTCTGCCCCCGAGGGACAGGCCGCAAAGACGGAACGAACCGTGCAAAGTTCCGGCCAGCCGGAATGCACCAATTTCTGAGGAGAGACCGTGATCGAAGAGACCTTGCTCGAAGCCGGGGACAAGATGGACAAGGCTGTCGAGGTAGCCAAGGAAGACTTCGCCTCGATCCGGACCGGCCGTGCCACGCCAGGGCTCTACAACCGGGTGCTCGTGGACTACTACGGCTCGCCCACCCCGCTGCAGCAGCTGGCATCGTTCGCCGTTCCGGACGCCCGCACCATCCTGATCACCCCGTTCGACAAGACCGCCCTGCGCGATATTGAACGTGCCCTCAGCGACTCCGAAGTGGGCGCCAACCCGTCCAACGACGGCAATGTCATCCGGATCACCATCCCCGAGCTGACCAAGGAACGCCGCAAGGAATACGTCAAGATCGTCAAGGCCAAGGGCGAGGACGCCAAGGTGTCCATCCGCAACATCCGCCGCAAGGCCAAGGAAACCCTGGACAAGCTGGTCAAGGACGGCGAAGCCGGCGAGGATGAAGGCTCACGCGGCGAGAAGGAACTCGACGCTATGACCAAAGCACACGTGGACGGCATCGACGATCTGCTGAAGCGCAAGGAAGCCGAGCTGCTCGAGGTCTGATGAATCAGGCAGAGCAGGGGCCCGGACCGGGGGTCCGGGCCCGGGGGAAGCAGCGCTCCAACCCGACACCGAAGGCCGGAAGAAACCTTCCCGCCGCCACCGCGGTGGGTCTCGCGATGCTTTTCGCCGTATTGGGGGGCCTCCTCTTCCTGCCGCTCGGATTTGTCCTGGTCACCACCACCTTCGCGGTGTTCGGCGTGTGGGAGATCTTCCGGGCGCTCGAGGTGAGCGGGACCCGGCTGCCCATCGTGCCAGTCATGGTGGGCACTGTGGGCATGCCGCTGGCGGCATACTTTGGCGGAGTCGAGAGCCTGCTGTTTGCGTTGCTTGCCAGCAGCGTTGCGGTGCTGCTGTGGCGCACCATTGAGAGCGCCGCCGGGTCCGCACGCAGTATCTTTGCCGGAGTCTTCACCTTGGCGTGGGTGCCCTTCTTCATCAGTTTCGCGATCCTGCCGCTGCATGCGGTGGGGAGCGCCACACCCGTGGGCCTCTGGCCCGGCGGAGTGATTCCCAACGGGGCGTGGCAGATCGCCACGATGCTCCTGCTGGTGGTCTCCAACGACACGTTCGGCTATCTTGTGGGGGCGTCCTTCGGGAAGAATCCCATGGCGCCGAAGATCAGCCCGAAGAAATCCTGGGAGGGCTTTGCCGGCTCGATCGCCGGGGCCATCGTCGTCGGCGTCCTGGCCTGCCTTTTCGTACTGGACAAGCCCTGGTGGGTCGGAGTCTTGCTCGCCGTGGGCATGGTGGCAGCGGCGACAACCGGGGACCTCGCCGAATCCATGGTGAAACGCGAACTTGGCATCAAGGACATGAGCAGCATCCTGCCCGGCCACGGCGGCGTCATGGACCGCCTGGATTCAATCGTCTTCGCCTCTCCGGCGGCGTTTATCCTGTTCACAGCCGTTTCGGGAGCCTGAGGCGTCCTGTCTGGCAACCGCTCTGCGCCGTAGACTGGTGCGGAGCATGAACAGCTGAACAGCATGAAGGAAGCAAAAAGTGACAGTGGACATTCAACGGCAGATACCTGCGTCATTTGACCGCGTGCAGCGGAACGAATACGGCTACAACGCCAAGCAGGTGGACCAGTTCCTGCAGCGCGCACGGGTATCCTTCGAGAACCCGCATGCTGCCGCCGAGGCCATCAAGAGTGCCGACGTCCGGGCAGTCTCTTTTGATCCGGTCAAAGGCGGCTACGCGGCTGCCGGCGTAGACGCCGCGCTGGACCGTCTCGAGGACGCTTTTGCGCGGCGCGAACGGGACGACCTCATCGCCGCCCGCGGCGAGGACGCGTGGCTCCGCGAGATCGGCAAACTGTCCGGCCTCCTCCGCGGACGGCTCCACCGGACCGACGGCGACCGGTTCCGCCGGCCCGCCGGCACCCGCGGGCGCAGCTACAACACGGTGGACGTGGACAACCTGTGCCACGACCTCATCGGCTACCTCGAGCACGACCAGCCGCTGAGCGTGGACAACGTCCGCCGTGCGGTCTTCCGCCAGGCCAAGGGCAAGGACGGCTACGAGGAAACTCAGGTGGATGCCTTCCTGGACCGTGTGGTTGAGCTCATGGCCGCCATCGACTGAACGGTGGTTACGGACGGCCTGACGCCGCCGCTTAGCGTTCGGTCGCCAGCGGCCGTTCCGGCGTGTGGAGCCTAGTCATCACCCTGGTCAGGGTCCGCGGCACACGGGCCTTCGTGGCACGGGACACCAGGATCATCACAGCGAATGCTGCCGGCACGGTCCAGGCGGCCGGCTGGGCCAGCCAGGCCGGAGTGGCCGTGCCCGACCCGGACACGGCTCCGGCCACCATAGCCCCGCCGCAGAGGACCCCGCCGGTCGCCATGCCGGCAATCGCTCCCGCGTCGGTGAGGCCGCGCCACCAGATCCCCAGCAGCAGTGCGGGGCAGATCGTCGAAGCGGTGAACGCGAAAACCAGGCCCACGCTGCCGGCCAGTGCCAGCGAGTCGGTTGTGAAGGCGAAGCCGAGCGGCACGGTTGCTGAAATCAGTGCCGCCAGCCGGAAGCCCCGGACACTTCCGCCCAGCACGTCCTGGCTGATGACGCCGGCGAGGGACACCACCAGGCCCGACGTGGTGGACAGGAACGCCGCGAAGGCACCCGCCACCACGAGGGCGGAGAGCATGTCGCCGGCCGGCCCGCCGACCAGCCTGCCGGGCAACAGGAGGACCAGGGCATCCGCCCTGCCGCCCTCCGCCAGGCCGGGAGCGAACATCCGTCCCGCCAACCCGTACGCCGTGGGGAACAGATAGAAAACGGAAAGCAGTCCCAGAACGATCAGCGTGGTGCGGCGCGCTGAATGCCCATCGGGGTTGGTGTAGAACCGCACCAGGACATGCGGCAGCCCAAGGGTGCCGAAGAGCAGGGCAACCAACAACGAGATGTTTTGGTAAGGGCCGGACGGGGCAAGGCCGGTGGGATTGGCATTGGCTTCGGCGATTGCCGGAGTCCCGTTGCCGGCGAGGACCAGGGCGATAAACACGATCGGTACCGCCAGCGCAGTCAGCTTCAGCCAGTACTGGAAAGCCTGCACAAAGGTGATGGAGCGCATTCCGCCGGCAACCACGGTGAGGCACACCACGATGACCACCGCCACCGATCCCACCCAGGACGGCAGGCCCGTGGTGATCCGAATGGTCAGGGCGGCGCCGTGGAGCTGCGGCACAATGTACAGCCAGCCCACCACCACAACCACGAGGCTGGTGACGCGGCGGACCCGGCGCGAATCCAGGCGTACTTCGGTGAAATCCGGAATCGTATAGGCACCGGAGCGCCGTAGCGGGGCGGCAACGAAGAGCAGCAGCATGAGGTATCCGGCGGTGTAGCCGATGGGAAACCAGAGCGCGTCGGTGCCGGAGAGCAGGATCAGTCCGGCCACGCCCAGGAAGCTGGCCGCAGAGAGGTATTCGCCGCCGATCGCGGACGCATTCCACCAGGGCCTGACTGTCCGGGACGCCACGTAGAAGTCGCCGGTGGTACGGGAAATGCGCAAGCCGTAAAACCCGATGACGGCCGTGGCCACGGACACGGCAACGAAGGCCGAGATGGCCACTACCGGGTTCAAGGCCGCCTCACCGTTCCTCCGCCAGGTCCCGATACCGGGCCTCGTTGCGGGCCGCCGTCCGGATGTACAGCCAGGCACTGAGGCCGATCACGGGGTAGATGCCGGCGCCCAGCAGGAGCCAGCCGAAGGGGATGCCAGCGATTTTCGATTCCGCCAGCCCGGGAACCAGCCCCAGCAGAACAGGAAAGGCAAACAGGATCAGCAGGAAGCATGCGGCCACTACCAGCGCGAGCCGCAGCTGGGAGCGGATCAGGGACCGGACGAACACCTGCCCCACTTCGGATTCCTCGGCGGCCTCGCGGGAATCCACCACCGGCCTCGCGGCGGACCGCGGGGCCGTCACCCGGACGCGCGTCATGCCTGCGGCCGGATCCGGGTGGTTTCGAGCTTCTCCCGTACCGAGGGAAGGTGCCGGCGGCTAATGGGCAGCTCGGCTCCCGCCACGGTGACGCTCGGTCGGGCGGCGGCCAGCTTCATGTGGCTGACATGGTTGAGGGCGATCAGGTAGGAGCGGTGCGTGCGGAGGAATCCTGCCTCGGCCCACTGCTGCTCCAGATCGGCCAGGGGAACACGGATCAGGAAGCTGGCATCGGCGGTGTGCAGCCGGGCGTAGTCGCCCTGGGCCTGGACATACGTGACGTCGTCGCGCCGGATCATCCGGGTGGTGCCGCCCAGGTCCACGGTGATCATCTCCGGCGCAGTGGCCCCGTCCTTCATGAGCTCGCTGATGCGGCCAACGGATCGGGCCAGGCGTTCAGCGCGCACGGGTTTCAGCAGGTAGTCGACGGCGGCAAGCTCGAAGGCTTCCAGCGCGCATTCCTCGTCGGCCGTGACAAAAACCACCGCCGGCGGATTGCTGCTGCGTGAGATGGCGCGGGCGATGTCCAGGCCCGACAGTGCCGGCATGTGGATGTCGAGGAACACGGCGTCCACGGCTTCGGCGTCCAGCACCCGGAGGGCTTCGGCCCCGGACGAGGCCCGGTGCACCGCGCCGATCCTGTCATCCCGCCCAAGCAGGAAAGCGAGCTCCTCGACGGCGGGGAGTTCGTCGTCGGCGACGAGGACGTTGATCATGCTTCTAGATTATCCCGGCGGCCCGCATCCCGCGGTGTTGTCGGCCAGAATCCCGGTGTCCAGTCGGCTGGTGGTCCGGTGGCCCGCCGTCAGGCATCGTGGCTGGGCTGCGACTTGGGCACCCGCATGGTGATCAGCGTGCCCTCGCCGGGAGCCGTTTCGATGACCAGGCCGTTGTCCTCGCCGTAGACCTGGCGGAGCCGGGCGTCGACGTTGCGCAGTCCCACATGGTCTCCGTCGCTGTGCCCGGCAAGCACGGACCGCAGCTGTTCCGGATCCATCCCCACGCCGTCGTCCTCGATGGTGACTTCGGCGAAGGCGCCGGAGTCATTCGCCGCAATGGTGATGTGCCCGGGACCCTCTTTGGCCTCCAGGCCATGCCGGACGGCATTTTCGACCAGCGGCTGCAGGCTGAGGAACGGGATTACGGTGCTAAGCACTTCCGGTGCGATCCGCAGGCTGACCTGCACGCGGTCGCCGAACCTCGCCCGTTCAAGCAGCAGGTACCGGTCGATGCAGCGGAGCTCTTCAGCGAGGGTGGTGAAGTCCCCGTGCCGGCGGAAGGAGTACCGGGTGAAGTCCGCAAATTCGACCACAAGCTCACGGGCCCGCACCGGATCCGTGTTGATGAAGGACGCAATGGCGTTGAGGGAGTTGTAGATGAAGTGCGGGCTGATCTGGGCGCGGAGTGCCCGGACCTCGGCTTCCATCAGGAGAGTCCGTGAGGCGTCGAGTTCGGCGAGTTCAACCTGGGCCGCCACCCAGTCGGCCACTTCGCCGGTGGCCCTGACCAGTCCGGCCCCAGCGGACGGTGCGAAGGCGGCCACTACCCCCACCACCCGTGCGCCGGCCTTGATCGGGGCGATGACGGCAGCGCGCTCCAGGTCAGGAGTGATGAGCCCGGAGGCTGTATCGCCGGCGAGCATCTGCAGCTCGCCGGCCGGGATCACGGCGGTGTGGCCGCTCTCGAGGACCCGGGCCGCGAGCCCCATGAGCGCCGGCCTGAGTTCCTCGGCCGCGCCGTCCCAGGCGAGCACCCCGGACGTGTCGGTGATGGCGAAGGCATCGGAGCCCAGGAGCGTGCGCAGCTGCCGGCTGGCTTTGGCCGCGCCGGCGGGGTTCAGCCCCGTGCGCAGGTGCTGTCCGGCCCGGGACGCGGCGTGCAGTGTCCGGTACGTTGCGCGCTCGGCATCGGTGCCCAGTTCGCGGAAGGAGCGCAGGACTTTGAGGCCCACGGCGACGACGACGGCGATCGCCATCGCGATGACGGCGAGGGCCGCAGCGGTGAACAAGGGGGAGTCCGGCATGTTGCCCAGCGTAGCGGCGGGTGCCGTTTGGCGCAGCATCAGGACCGCTGAGCGACGGCCAGCGGACTTCTCTGGAATGTAGGCAAGTCACGCGTCAGAGTGATTGCAGTCACACTGGCCGGAAGCTGTGTCCAGAGGATCAGGAAGCCGGTGTGCACGGCAAGTCTCAATGAGGAGGAATGATGGGTAACGATGCCCGAACTCCGGACGCAACGGCGTCCGTGGACTTTAAGCAAGTCCAGTCGACCGAACAGTTCCAGGAACTGCGCAAACGTCACCGCAGCTTTGTCTTTCCCATGGCCGTGGCGTTCCTGCTCTGGTACTTCGCCTACGTCCTGCTGGCCGACTACGCCGTTGGCTTCATGTCCACCAAGGTCTGGGGCAACATCAACATCGGGCTCATCCTGGGCCTGCTGCAGTTCGTGTCCACCTTCGCCATCACGGGCTGGTACGTGAGCTACTCAAACCGGCGGCTTGATCCCATCGCCGCCGAGATCCGCCATGAAATCGAAGGCCACGAGTTCGACAAGGCCGGCAACCGAGTGGGCGGGACAGCAAAATGATCGGAATGGTTCCGGCGGTCAACGTCGCCGCCCTCAAGGACACCACACTGCTGAACATGGGCATTTTCGCCCTATTCGTCGCGGTCACTATGTTTATCGTGATCCGTGCCAGCCGCAACAATAAGACGGCGGCTGACTACTACGCGGCCGGGCGTTCGTTCACGGGCCCGCAGAACGGCACCGCCATCGCCGGCGACTACCTCTCGGCGGCCTCGTTCCTAGGGATCACCGGTGCCATCGCCATCAACGGGTATGACGGATTCATGTATTCCATCGGCTTCCTCGTTGCCTGGCTCGTGGCCCTGCTGCTCGTGGCCGAACTGCTCAGAAACACGGGCAAATTCACCATGGCGGATGTGCTCTCCTTCCGGCTGAAGCAGCGCCCTGTCCGGATCGCGGCAGCCATTTCCACCTTGGCCGTCTGCTTCTTCTACCTCCTGGCCCAGATGGCCGGTGCCGGCAGCCTCATCTCCCTGCTGCTGGGCATCAGCGACTGGGGCGGACAGGCCCTGGTGATCGTCGTCGTCGGCGCCCTCATGATCATGTACGTACTGATCGGCGGCATGAAGGGCACCACCTGGGTCCAGATCATCAAGGCGATGCTCCTGATCGCGGGTGCTGCAGTCATGACGTTCTGGGTCCTGGCCATATACGGCTTCAACCTCTCCGACCTGCTCGGCGGTGCGGTGGAAACCTCGGGCAACCCGAACATGCTCAACCCGGGCCTGCAGTACGGCAAGACCGAAACGTCCAAGCTGGACTTCATGTCGCTTGGCCTGGCCCTGGTGCTCGGCACCGCGGCCCTGCCGCACGTGCTCATGCGTTTCTACACGGTGCCCACGGCCAAAGAGGCCCGCAAGTCCGTGGTCTGGTCCATCTGGCTGATCGGCATCTTCTACCTGTTCACCCTGGTCCTGGGCTACGGTGCCGCTGCCCTGGTGGGCGCCGACACCATCAAGTCGGCTCCGGGCGGCGTCAACTCCGCTGCACCGCTGCTCGCCTTCCACCTTGGCGGACCGCTGCTCCTCGGCTTCATCTCGGCGGTGGCATTCGCCACCATCCTCGCCGTGGTTGCCGGCCTCACCATCACTGCTGCGGCGTCGTTTGCCCATGACATCTACGCCAACGTGATTGCGAAGGGGAAGGCCGACGCCGACACTGAAGTAAAGGTGGCACGGCGCACCGTGGTGGTCATCGGCCTCCTGGCCATTGTCGGCGGCATCTTCGCCAACGGCCAGAATGTGGCCTTCCTGGTGGCGCTCGCCTTCGCGGTCGCGGCTTCGGCGAACCTGCCCACGATCGTCTACTCGCTGTTCTGGCGCAGGTTCACCACCCAGGGCGCAGTCTGGAGCATGTACGGCGGTCTGGCGTCGGCGATCATCCTGATCGCGCTGTCACCGGTGGTTTCGGGTGCCAAGACATCGATGATCCCGGGATCCAACTTCGCGATTTTCCCACTGAGCAACCCGGGCATCGTGTCCATTCCGCTCGCGTTCTTCCTGGGCTGGCTGGGCACCGTGCTGGACAAGAAGCTGGAAGACACCACCAAGCAGGCCGAGATGGAAGTCCGCTCCCTCACGGGGGTGGGCGCCGAGAAGGCCGTGGATCACTGACCCGGCGGCGCTGACCCGACACAACGCCCACACAACAGGAGCTCCCGCCGATGGCGGGAGCTCCTGTTTGCTAGGGGAGGACCAGGTTCTTAGCCCTGTGGATCAGGCTTTGGGCCGGAGCTTGATGTTGATCATTTTCATGTCCTTGTTGCCGTCGAAGCGGTAGGCAAGGTCCACTTCCTTGCCGTCGCAGGTGATGATGCCAGCGACGTCGGCGGAGTTGTTGCCGTTTTCCGTGCTCACCTTGACGTCGTTGTAGCTCGGCTTGCACGTGTTGTTCAGTTCCAGGCTTTGCACTCCGGCGGCGAATTCCTCCTTGGACAACTTGTCCTGCAGGGCCGGGTCGAGGAAGTCGTCGTACGCCTTGTCGGTGTCTCCCGCGATGACACGTTGGGTGAAGTCGTCCGCGAGGCCCCTGGCCTTGCTGGTTGCGCCGCCGACGAGGTTGACCAGCAGCACCACTCCCACGATGGCCAGCAGCAGAACTCCGCCAGCAATGCCCAGTACGATCCACACTTTCCGGCGGCTCTTCACCGGCGGCTGTTGGCCTGGTGCGCCATACGGCCCGGGCACGCCATATTGCTCTTGCTGGCCGGGCGGCGCGTACGGCGGTACCGGCGGTTGAGGCGCTCCGTGCTGCGGCGCTCCATACTGTGGTGCTCCGTACTGCGGCGCTTCATACTGCGGGCCGGGCGGCTGCGGGACGGCCGGCTGCTGCCACTGGGGCGGCCCGCCGGCATCCGGCTGGTACGGTTCCTGAGGATTGCTCAAGATCAAGCCTTTCCGGCAGCCGCCCTGGCCACTGCCTGATGCACGGGCCGTTCACGGCCGCGATGGGTTTTACTCGAACCCAGCCTATAGCCCCGGGCCCCCGTGACTTCTTTCCTTTACCGGCACACGGCCACGCTTTACCGGCACAGCGTCACGCTGACGTAAATCCCTAACCCGCGGCAGGGCCACGCTCAAGCAGCGGCTGGATCCGGAAAGGGATCAGCTCGCCCATCGCCAGCGCGGTATCCGTCCGGTCCACTCCGTCGCAGGCCAGGATCTTGCCGTTGATGCGGAACAGGTCCTCGGCGTCCAGTGCCACCACCCGCAACAGGAGGTCTGCCGAGCCGGTCAGGCCGTAGCCTTCCAGGATTTCCGGGATGCCCGCCAGGTCCACGGCCAGCTGGCCCAGCTTCTGCTGCTGGACGTGGACCGAGATAAACGCCATCAGCGGGTATCCCAGGGCGGCAGGATTGATCCGCCGTTCAAAGGTAAGGAAGACGTGCTTCTTCTCCAGCTGGGCCATCCGGGCCTGGACCGTATTCCTGGACAACCCCAGTTTCTGCGCCAACGCCACGACTGTCCGCCTGGGGTCCTTCGCGAGTGCCGAGAGGAGTCGGGTGTCGGTGCCATCCAAAGCTTGCATAATGCGCAAGGCTAGCACGGTGGATGGTCGGCAGACAGTGCATTCTGCTCAGTATTTTCGGCAGTGGTTGTACCCATTGAGCATTGTGAGTATGGTCACAATTATCCGGGGCAACGGCGCCCGGGCGGCTGGCGTGCACGGGGATCACGAGTCCCTTGAGCGGCGGTGACACGACGTATGAAGGTTGCGTGCAACTGTGTTTACAGACGAGTTGGGCCAGGGCGGCAACGTCGCCGGCGGCCCGGACAACAGTGCAGGACATCACAGCGGGGCAGGCGAGAGCTTTGTCCAACTGATCACTCCCGGCGGTGAGCGCGTCAGTCATCCCCAGTATGACCACTGGGTCCGGGACGTCAGTGATGAGCAGCTCGGCTCCCTTTACGAGGACCTGGTGGTCATCCGGCGGATCGACACCGAAGCCACCGCCCTCCAGCGCCAGGGGGAACTCGCGCTCTGGCCGCCGCTGCTGGGCCAGGAGGCCTCCCAGATCGGTTCCGCGAGGGCGCTCCGGGATGATGACTTCGTGTTCTCCAGCTACCGCGAGAACGGCGTCGCGTACTGCCGGGGGGTGGACCTGACCGATATCGTCAAGGTGTGGCGGGGTAACGCCTCCGCGGGCTGGGATCCGTACACCATCAACATGGCAACCCCGCAGATCATCATCGGCGCCCAGACCCTGCATGCCACGGGGTATGCCATGGGCATCCAGAACGACGGAGCAGACGCCGTCGCCATTACATACTTCGGTGACGGCGCCACGAGCGAAGGCGACGTTAACGAAGCCATGGTGTTCGCCGCCAGCTTCCAGTCCCCGGTGATCTTCTTCTGCCAGAACAACCATTGGGCCATTTCCGAACCGGTCCGGCTGCAGTCCCACATCAAGATCGCCGACCGGGCGGCCGGGTTCGGCATTCCCAGCATCCGGGTGGACGGCAACGACGTCCTGGCCGTGATGGCGGCAACCCGTGAAGCCCTCGAACGGGCACGCCACGGCGGCGGCCCCACCTTCATCGAAGCCGTCACCTACCGGATGGGCCCGCACACGACGGCGGACGACCCCACCCGCTACCGGGATGCCAACGAGCTGGAGGACTGGGCGGCGAAGGACCCGATTGCCCGCGTCCGGGGCCTGCTGGAGCGCAAGGGCCTGCTCACGGAACAGCTCGAGGCGCAGGTGGCTGCCAAGGCCGACGCCGTGGCCAGGGAAATGCGGGCCGGCTGCATCAACATGCCGGATCCGAAGCCGCTGGACATCTTCAAGCACGTCTACAGCACCCCCAACTCCTGGCTGGACCGCCAGGAAGACCACTACTCCCGCTACCTGGCTTCCTTCGGCGATCCCGCAGGGGCCCACTCTGAAGAAGGTGCTCGCTGATGACGCAAATGACCTTTGCCCGGGCAATAAATTCCGGACTCCGCAAGTCCCTCGAAAACGACCCCAAAGTGATCCTGATGGGGAGGACATCGGCACCCTCGGCGGCGTCTTCCGCGTCACCGACGGTCTGCAGAAGGACTTCGGCAAGCACCGCGTTGTGGACACGCCGCTGGCCGAGTCCGCCATCATGGGCACCGCCGTCGGACTTGCCTACCGCGGTTACCGGCCGGTGGTGGAAATCCAGTTCGACGGGTTCATCTATCCCGCTTTCGACCAGATCGTCTCCCAGGTGGCCAAGCTCCACTACCGTACGCAGGGCGCCGTGAAGATGCCCATCACCGTCCGCGTTCCGTTCGGCGGCGGCATCGGATCCCCGGAACACCACTCGGAGTCTCCCGAGGCGTACTTCACCCACACCTCCGGACTGCGCGTCGTCAGCGTCTCCAACCCGCAGGACGCCTACATCATGATCCAGCAGGCCATCGCTTCAGATGACCCGGTGCTGTACTTCGAACCCAAGCGCCGTTACCACGACAAGGGCGAAGTGGACGAGTCGGTCGACCCCGCCACGGCACTGTCCATGGAGAAGGCGAGGGTAGTCACCGAGGGCAAGGACGTCACACTCGTTGCCTACGGCCCGCTGGTCAAGACGGCCAAGGACGCCGCCCTGGCTGCGGCGGACGAGGGCATTTCGGTTGAGGTCATCGACCTGCGCTCGCTGGCCCCGGTGGACTTCGCAACCCTGGAAGCCTCCGTGCGCAAAACGGGCAGGCTGGTGATCACGCACGAGGCCGGGCAATCCGGCGGTCTCGGCGCCGAGGTGGCCGCGAGCATCACGGAACGTTGCTTCTACCACCTCGAGGCGGCCCCCGTCCGGGTGACCGGCTTCGACATCCCGTACCCCTATTCGAAGCTTGAGATGCACCATTTGCCGGGTCTGGACAGGATCCTGGACGGCGTTGATCGTGCCCTGGGCCGCCCCAACTCCCTCAGCGGGCTGGAAGGATGAGCGCCGCCATGATTAAGGAATTCAGGCTCCCGGACCTCGGCGAAGGGCTGACGGAATCGGAAATCCTCAGCTGGAAAGTTGCCGTGGGCGACACCGTGGCCCTGAACCAGGTCATCGCGGAAGTGGAAACGGCCAAGGCCGTCGTCGAACTGCCGTCACCGTTCGCCGGTGTGATCACCGCCCTCCACGAACAGCCCGGAACCGTCGTGGAGGTGGGCAAACCGATCGTTTCCTTCGAGGTGGCGGGCGACGACGGCGGGCCCGGCGCCGGAGGTCCGGCACCGGCGGAGACCGCCAGGCGCGAGCCAAACCTCGTGGGGTACGGCGCCGTCGTCGAAGGTTCCGGCCGGCCTGTCCGGCGCGCCCGCACCTTCGCGGCCCCGGTAGTGGAAGCCGCCGAAAGTACGGCCCCGATCGTGGAGCCTGCCGAGACCCGCGCCGCCCTGACAACCGCTGCGGAACGGCCGCGGTCCACCCCGCCCGTGCGCAAGCTGGCCAAGGACCTCGGCGTTGAGCTCGCGGCGGTGACCGGCACGGGCGCCGGCGGGCTGATCACGCGCGATGACGTCCGCAATTTTGTGGGCGGGGGAGACCTCCCCGCGGCGGCCCAGGCACTGGCCGGGGCAGAGCCTGCCGTCAGTGCGGGAACCGGAGCACAGGCGCCGCGTGAAGTACGCACGCCCATCAAGGGAGTCCGGAAACTGACCGCGGCGGCCATGGTGTCCAGCGCCTTCACGGCACCGCACGCCACGGAATTCCTCACCGTCGACGTCACGCCCACCATGGAACTGCTGGCCCGGCTCAAGGCCAGCAGGGCTTTCGAAGGCCTCAAGCTGACGCCCCTGACGCTGGTTGCCAAGGCGCTGCTGATCGCCCTACGCCGCCAGCCGACGCTTAACACACGTTGGGACGAAGCCAACCAGGAGATCGTGCAGTTCAACTACGTGAACCTGGGAATCGCCGCGGCCACTCCCAGGGGGCTGACGGTGCCGAACATCAAGGACGCCGACCGGATGTCCCTGACGGAGTTGTCCACGGCGCTCACGTCTTTGACCGAGACTGCCCGCGCCGGGAAGACCAGCCCTGCCGAGCTTTCTGGCGGCACCATCTCCATTACGAACATCGGGGTGTTCGGCATCGATGCCGGCACACCGATCCTCAACCCCGGCGAAGCTGCGATCCTCGCCATGGGGGCGGTGCGGAATATGCCGTGGGAGTACAAGAACGAGGTGGCGCTGCGCCAGGTCATGACCCTCAGCCTGTCCTTCGACCACCGCCTGGTGGACGGCGAGCAGGGGTCCCGTTTCCTCGCGGACATCGGTGCCATCCTGGCTGACCCCGGCATGGTCCTGGCCATGGTCTAGCCAGCAGACGGCGGAAGCTGCCGGCCCACCCTTCCCGGAGCGGTGGCCGGCGGCTGCGGCCGTCGGCAATTGTGGGGCACTTTGAGGCCAATTTGCGACGGCGCCACCACAGTTTTCGGCGTGTCCGTGTCTAAGTGCCCCGGTTAGGCCGCGGGCCAGCGTCCCGAGAGGCGTCAGCTTTGATTTTTCCGCGGCAGCGTCAGCTGAGCGGTTGGGGCGTGGCGGCCACCAGCAGGGCAGCGAGGGCCATGCTTTCCAGCAGCGGCCGCGCAGACTTGGTGGCCACCCGCCGACCGTGGCTGCGGACAGAATGCGGTGTGGAGTTGATGAGGCCAAAGGCTGCGTGCGCCCGCATGCGGAGTTCGGCCGCGTCCGTCCCGCCGTGAAGCTGTTGAAGCACTTCAACCCACAGCTCCACGTAGTTGCGCTGGAGGGTGCGCACGTCGGCCTGGTCGTCGTCGGTGAGATTGCTGAAGTCGCGGTCCTGGACCCGGATGACGTCGGGGTTGCTCAGCGCGAAGTCCACGTGGAACTGGACCAGCCGGGCCAGGGCGGCAGCGGGGTCGCCGGCATCCGCCACAACACGGCGTCCGCCGTCCAGCAGTTCCTGGCTCACGCTCAGCAGGAGCGCCCCCAGCACCGCCTGCTTGCCCGCGAAATGCCGGTAGACGGCGGGTCCGCTGACACCTGCGGCGGCGCCGAGGTCCTCCAGGGAAACGCGATTGAAGCCGTTGACGGCGAAAAGTGTGGCTGCCGAGGACAGCAACGCCCGGCGCCTGCTCTCTTTTGCCTGGCTGCGCTGGGTTGCTTGGGTGGGCGGGGTTGCTTGGGTGGGCGGTATTGCCCGGATGGGCAGCTCCGCCTGGCTGTCGGGGCCGGGCTGCGTTGCCGGGCCACGCTCGATGATCGGCACATTTCCTCCTTGGAACTGCAAATCCTAGCAATGCGCGAGCGTGTTGGACATCACAGTTAATAGAGACTAACCTAAATCTCAGTTATGCGGTACTAACCGAATTGCTCAGGTCGGCCCCGTTGGGGCGTCCGGGAATGGAAGCAGTCAATGGAGACAATCGCCAGCCAGCTGGACGCGAGCAGCGCAGCCTTCACCGCAAACCGGGAGGCCCAGCTGGGGCTCGCGCGTGAGCTGCGGGAACGCCTCGCGGCCGCAGCCCTGGGCGGTCCGGAGAAGTCCCGGGAACGCCACGTTGCACGCGGCAAGCTCCTCCCGCGTGAACGCATCGACCAGCTGCTCGACGACGGCAGCCCCTTCCTGGAGATCGCCCCGCTGGCAGCCAACGGCATGTACAACGACGATTCCCCGGGGCCGGCGTCATTGCCGGGATCGGCCTGGTCCACGGCCGCCAAGTGCTGGTGATCTCCAACGACGCGACAGTCAAGGGCGGCACCTACTACCCGATGACGGTGAAGAAGCACCTGCGGGCGCAGGAAATTGCCCTGGAGAACCGGCTCCCCTGCATTTACCTCGTGGACTCGGGCGGCGCTTTCCTGCCGAAGCAGGACGAGGTGTTCCCGGACAAGGAGCATTTCGGCCGGATCTTCTTCAACCAGGCGAAGATGTCCGCGGCAAAGATCCCGCAGATCGCCTCGGTGATGGGCTCCTGCACCGCCGGCGGCGCGTACGTGCCCGCGATGAGCGACGAGACCGTGATTGTCCGCAACCAGGGCACAATCTTCCTGGGCGGTCCGCCGCTGGTGAAGGCCGCGATCGGTGAAATCGTCACGGCGGAGGAGCTCGGCGGCGGGGACGTCCATTCGAAAATCTCCGGCGTCACCGACCACCTGGCCGAAAACGATGAGCACGCCCTGCAGATCGTCCGGGACATCGTCTCCACCCTGCCGGGGCCGGCTGCCCCCGCCTGGGAGGTGGACACCGCCGTCGAGCCTGTGGCGGATCCGGAGGAGCTGTACGGCGCCGTCCCAACGGACGTCAACGCGCAGTACGACGTGCGCGAGGTCATCGCCCGGCTGGTGGACGGCAGCCGGTTCCACGAGTTCAAGAAGAACTACGGCACCACCCTGGTCACCGGCTTCGCGAAGCTTCACGGGCACCCGGTAGGCATTGTTGCCAACAACGGCGTGCTTTTCAGCGAGTCCTCGCTCAAGGGCGCGCACTTCATTGAACTGTGCGACCAGCGCGGCATTCCCCTGATCTTCCTGCAGAACATTTCCGGGTTCATGGTCGGCAAGGACTCGGAGCAGGGCGGCATTGCCAAGAACGGCGCCAAGATGGTCACCGCCGTCGCCACCGCCCGCGTGCCCAAACTGACCGTGGTGATCGGCGGATCCTTCGGTGCCGGCAACTACTCCATGTGCGGGCGGGCCTACTCACCGCGTTTCCTCTGGATGTGGCCCGCCAGCCGGATCTCCGTGATGGGAGGCAACCAGGCCTCCAGCGTGCTGGCCACCGTCAAACGCGACCAGTATGAGGCACGCGGTGAGGAATGGTCCGCCGAGGACGAGGAAGCCTTTAAAGCACCCATCAAGGCCCAGTACGAGGACCAGGGAGGCCCGTACTACTCCACCGCCCGCCTCTGGGACGACGGCGTGATCGACCCCGCGGACACCCGCACCGTCCTGGGACTGGCGCTCGACGTCGTCTCCCGCACCCCTCTGCCGGAGACCTCCTTCGGCCTTTTCCGGATGTGAGCCAGCAATGACTATTTCTTCGCCGACCACAACCTCCCAGAAGCCGCTGTTCAACACGGTGCTCGTCGCGAACCGCGGCGAGATCGCCTGCCGCGTGATCCGGACCCTGCGCGCCCTTGGTATCCGTTCGGTCGCCGTCTACAGCGACGCCGACGCCGGTGCCCGCCACGTGCGCGAAGCCGACCGTGCCGTCCGGATCGGCCCGGCGGCCGCCACCGAGAGCTACCTCAAGATCGGGGCCATCATCCAGGCGTGCCGCGAGACCGGCGCCGAGGCAGTGCACCCGGGCTACGGCTTCCTGAGCGAGAACGTCGACTTCGCCCGCGCCCTCGAAGCTGCCGGGATCACGTTCATCGGGCCCGGCGTCGAATCCCTCAACGTCATGGGCGACAAGATCCGCTCCAAGAACCACGTGACCGGTTACGGCGTGCCCGTGGTGCCGGGCGTTGCCGAGCCCGGGATGACGGATGCCCAGCTGATTGAGGCCGGCACGGGTGTCGGGTTCCCGCTGCTGATCAAGCCCTCCGCGGGCGGCGGCGGCAAGGGCATGCATATTGTAGAACGCCCCGAGGACCTGGAGGCCACCCTGGCCACCGCCCGGCGGGTCGCGGCCAGCGCCTTCGGCGACGACACCCTGTTCCTGGAACGGCTTGTCACCACGCCGCGGCACATCGAAGTCCAGGTTCTCGCCGACAACCACGGCAACGTCATCCACCTGGGGGAGCGTGAGTGCTCGCTGCAGCGCCGCCACCAGAAAGTCATCGAGGAGGCGCCCGCCCCGCTGATGGAGTCCCTGCCCGACGGCGCTGCCGTCCGCGCCCGGATCGGTGAGGCCGCCTGCAACGCCGCCCGCAGCGTCCACTACTCCGGCGCCGGCACCGTGGAGTTCCTGGTCTCGGACAACGCCCCGGACGAGTTCTTCTTCATGGAGATGAACACCCGCCTCCAGGTCGAACACCCAGTCACCGAGATGGTCACCGGAATCGACCTGGTCGAATGGCAGGTCCGGATCGCCGCCGGTGAGGTGCTCACGGTGGCCCAGGGCGACGTCGTGCTTAACGGGCACTCGGTGGAAGCGCGGGTCTACGCCGAAATCCCGGAACGCAACTTCCTGCCCTCCACCGGACGGGTTGTGTTGCTGGACGAACAGTCCGCTGACTCAGCGGGCCGCGTCCGCGTCGACTCCGCACTGCTGGAGGGTCTCCAGATCTCCTCGAGCTATGACCCGATGATTTCGAAGGTCATTGCGTGGGGGAGGATCGCACGGCGGCGTTGGACACCCTGGACGATGCGCTCGCCGGGTACACCGCGCTGGGCATCGACACCAACGTCGAATACCTGCGACTGCTGATCAACGACGCCGACGTCCGCGCCGGACGGCTCGACACGGGCCTGATCGAGCGCAGGATGCCGGAATTCACCTTCCGCCATGCGGGTGAGTTCGAGGTGGCTGCCGCTGCCGTCTACCTCGCTGCTGTGCAGGAGCATGATGCGCAGGCCGCCGGGACAAGCCCGTGGGACCTCCGCGACGGTTGGAGGCTTGGCGCTCGCGCCCCGCGGCGGATCAGCCTGGGCCTGCCCGGCGGCGGTGTCGCCACGGTAGGGGTGTCCGGCGCGGTAGGGCAGGGCACGGCGACGTTGAGCGTCGACGGCGGGCCGCAGCGCCCGGCATCACTTCGTTTCCCCAAACGCAACCACGCAGAGTTGATTCTCGGCGGCGAGGTCCGGACGTACTCGCTCGCGCCGGTGTCCATGGGAAGCGTCCGGCCGGGCCGGGACAACCCGGCGCCCACGGAGATCTTCCTCGGCAACGACGGCTGGTCCTGCCGGCTCGAGGTGCTCACGCGCGAGTCCCGGCTCGCACGCGTCCTGGCCGCCGTCCAGCGCGAGGAAGGCGCCGCGGACCCCGAGGTCCGGTCAGCCATGCCGGGCACGGTGGTGTCCGTCTCCGTCCGGGACGGCGAAACCGTCGAGGCCGGTCAGGTGCTGCTCTCGGTGGAGGCCATGAAGATGGAGCACCAGCTCGTGGCGCCGCTCGACGGCACGGTCCACATCAGCGTCGGATCCGGCGACCTCGTCAAGGCGGACCAGGTGGTTGCCACGGTCCACCCCGCTGCCACGGCCGCACCGCCGGCGGCGGCGGACGCAGTGGAGGACGCCGTCATCGCTATGGGCGCGGCAGAGTAGCCCCTCCGCCGCCGGTTCCAGACCGATTCGGACGGTCGGTCCGGATCTAACCATTCACTACCCCCAACAGACCAGTTAGTTAATAAGACAAGGAATACCCAACATGGCTGATTTTGAGCTCAGCGAGGAATACCAGGACCTCAGCAATACTGTCCGCGAATTCGCTGACGAAGTGGTGGCACCGGTATCCGCTAAGCACGACGAGGAACACAGCTTCCCGTACGAAGTCGTCTCCCAGATGGCTGACATGGGCCTCTTCGGGCTCCCCTTCCCGGAAGAGTTCGGCGGCATGGGCGGCGACTACTTCGCCCTGGCGCTGGCCCTGGAACAGCTGGGTCGGGTGGACCAGTCCGTGGCGATCACCCTCGAAGCCGGCGTCTCCCTTGGCGCCATGCCGGTCTACCGCTTCGGCACCGATGCCCAGAAAGAGGAGTGGCTGCCGTCCCTGGCGTCCGGAAAGGCGCTCGCCGGCTTCGGCCTGACCGAGCCGGAAGCCGGCTCCGATGCGGGCGGGACCAAGACTACCGCCCGGCTCGAGGTCGTCGGAGGCGAAAAGACCTGGATCATCAACGGCAACAAGGAGTTCATCACCAACTCCGGCACTGACATCACGCGCCTGGTCACCGTGACGGCCGTAACTGCCAAGCACGAGCGCAAGGACGGCAGCGTCAAGAAGGAAATCTCCACCATCCTGGTGCCCACCAACACCCCCGGATTCAAGGCGGAGAAGGCCTACAACAAGGTGGGCTGGAACGCCTCCGATACCCACCCGCTGACGCTCAAGGACGTCCACGTGCCCGAAGCGAACCTCCTGGGCGGACAGGGCCGCGGCTACGCGAACTTCCTGTCCATCCTGGATGAGGGCCGCATCGCCATCGCAGCACTGGCCACGGGAGCGGCGCAGGGCTGCGTGGACCTGTCCGTCAAATACGCCAAGGAGCGCAGCGCCTTCGGCCACAACATCGGCAAGTACCAGGCCATCGCCTTCAAGATTGCCCGGATGCAGGCCCGCGCCCACACGGCACGGCTGGCCTACTACGATGCCGCGGCGCGGATGCTGGCCGGGAAGCCGTTCAAGACGCAGGCGGCCATCGCTAAGATGGTCGCAGGTGAGGCAGCCATGGACAACGCGCGGGACGCCACCCAGGTGTTCGGCGGCTATGGTTTCATCAACGAGTTCACCGTGGCACGCCACTACCGCGACTCCAAGATCCTTGAAGTGGGGGAGGGCACCACCGAGGTCCAGCTGATGCTGATCGCCCGCGAACTCGGCCTTTAGCACCCCGTTGGGGAGCAAACCAGGGAGCGGGACCAGGAGGGATCGACGATGATTGACAAGGTTGTTGCCAGCGCTGAGGCCGCGGTTGCGGATATTCCCGACGGCGCGTCACTCGCCGTCGGGGGTTTCGGATTGTGCGGCATCCCGGTGGCCCTCATCGATGCCCTGCACCGCCGCGGAACGCGTGACCTGGAAACGGTGAGCAACAACTGCGGCGTTGACGATTGGGGCCTCGGAATCCTCCTGAAGGACGGCCGGATCCGCCGCACCATCAGCTCGTACGTGGGGGAGAACAAGGAATTCGCCCGGCAGTACCTCTCGGGCGAACTTGAGGTGGTGCTGACCCCGCAGGGCACACTCGCCGAAAAGCTGCGCGCCGGCGGCGCCGGCATCCCGGCGTTCTACACACCGGCCGGCGTGGGTACCCAGGTGTCCGACGGCGGCCTGCCGCAGAAGTACGACGCCGACGGCACCATCGCGATCGCGTCCGCGCCCAAGGAGGTCCGCACCTTCGGCGGCGCCGACTATGTGCTGGAGGAATCGCTGACCCCGGATTTCGGCCTCGTTCACGCCTGGAAAGGCGACCGGCACGGAAACCTCGTCTTCCACGCCACGGCAATGAACTTCAACCCGCTGTGCGCCATGGCCGGAAGGATCACCATCGCCGAGGTGGAGGAGCTGGTGGAGCCGGGCCAGCTGGACCCGGAGCACGTCCATGTTCCCGGCATCTTCGTCCAGCGGGTCGTGGTTGCGCCGCAAGGCGAGAAACGCATCGAAAAGCGCACCGTTGCCGTGTCCGCGGCGGTCACCCAAGCCGAAGCAGCCGAGCAGGCAGGAGCATAGCCGTGGAATCGAACAGCACGCAGGGAGCCCCTCCCCGCCCCGAAGCCGTCCGCCACGAATACCGGCGGTCCGCCGTCGGGCACCCCGGGGGCGCCAATCCGGAGGCCAAGGGCTGGACCCGCAATGAGCTGGCCGCCCGGGTGGCGCAGGAACTCCACAACGGTCAGTACGTCAACCTCGGCATCGGGATGCCGACGCTGATCCCGAACTACATTCCGGCCGGTATCGAAGTGGTGCTGCATTCGGAAAACGGCATCCTGGGCGTGGGGCCGTACCCGGCCGATGACCAGGTGGACCCGGACCTGATCAACGCGGGCAAGGAAACCGTCACCGTCAACAAAGGCGCAGCGTTCTTCGACTCGGCGGCTTCGTTCGGCATGATCCGCGGCGGCCACGTGGACGTGGCCGTGCTCGGCGCCATGGAAGTGGCGCAGAACGGCGACCTGGCCAACTGGATGATCCCGGGCAAGATGGTCAAAGGCATGGGCGGGGCGATGGACCTGGTCTTCGGTGCCAAAAAAGTCATCGTGATGATGGAGCACGTGGACCGCAACGGCAAGCCCAAGATCGTGGAGCGGTGCACGCTGCCGCTCACCGGCAAGGGTTGCGTGGACCGGATCATCACGGACCTAGCCGTGATCGACGTCGTCACCGAAGGAAGCTCCGCCAGGCTGGTACTGCGCGAACTGGCCCCAACGTGACGGCCGAGGACGTCGCCGCGGCCACCGGCGCCGAGCTGTTCGAGGAAGACCAGGAGCTCACCGTATGACGGCCGGCCACGCGGCACAGAGTGCCACCGCGGACCCGACGCCGCCGCGGATCATCGAGCAGCGCGGCCTGTATTTCGATGAACTGGAAGAGGGCGTGCTCTACGCGCACCGGCCAGGCAGGACGGTCACCGAGACGGACAACGTCATCTTCACCACCATGACCATGAACACACAGGCACTGCACCTGGATGCTGCCTGGAGCGCCGGGCAGCCCTTCGGCCAGCGGCTGATGAACTCGATGTTCACCCTGGCCACCGTGGTGGGTCAATCCGTAACGCAGCTGACCCAGGGGACCATCATTGCGCAGCTGGGCCTGACCGACGTGTCCTTTCCGCATCCGATGTACCACGGCGACACGCTGTACACGGAGACGGTCATCACCGGTAAGCGGCTGTCCGCATCACGGCCGGGCCAGGGAATCGTGACCATGCAGCACACGGGCCGGAACCAGGACGGCGCGGTGGTGGCGCTGGCCACGCGCAGTTGCCTGATGTGGACGCGGGAAGCGCACGCCGCGGCGCAGAAGGAAACAGCGCAGAAGGAAACAGCGCAGAAGGAAACCGAGCAGAAAGAATCCGCGGAAAAGAGGACAATCTAAGCATGAGTTTCCTGATGGGTCCCGCCCTGCTTTTTTGCCCTGCCGACCGCCCCGAGCGTTACCAGAAAGCCGCCGGGCGTTCCGACGGCGTGATCGTGGACCTGGAGGACGCCGTGGCCCCGGCTGACAAGCAGCGCGCCCGCGGCGCCATCCTGGCCCAGCTTGGCGCCACCGGCGATGTTCCGGAGCTGGATCCCAGCCGCACCATCATCAGGATCAATCCCGCCGGCACGGACGAGTTCGAGAAGGACCTGCACTGCCTCAAGCACACCCCGTACCGCCACGTCATGCTCGCCAAGGCCGAAAATGCCGGCCAGCTCAAGGCGCTTGAGGGGTACAGCGTGATTGCGCTGTGTGAGACGGCCGCGGGGATCGTCAATGCCGCCGCCATCGCCGCCGAGCCCAACGTGGTGGGGCTGATGTGGGGAGCCGAGGACCTGCTCGCCTCCCTGGGCGGGACGTCCAGCAGGAACGACGACGGCGGCTACCGTGCTGTTGCCCTGCACGCACGCTCCACGGTGCTGCTGGCGGCCGGCGCCTTCGGCAAGGAAGCCATCGACTCCGTGTACGTCAATATTCCGGACCTCGAAGGGTTGGCTGCGGAGTCCCGTGACGCGGTGGCTTCCGGGTTCGGGTCCAAGGCCTGCATCCATCCCAGCCAGGTTGCCGTGGTTCGTGACGCATATGCCCCGGCCGAGTCGGACGTCGCGGCCGCAGCCGCGCTGCTGGAGGCAGCAGCGGCTGCTGGCAGCGGAGTGTTCCAGTTCGACGGAAAGATGATCGACGGCCCCATCCTGAAGCACGCGGAATCAACCTTGCGGCGGGCCGGCCGCTAGAAACGTTGCAGGACATGCCAGAGGCCGGGAGTCGAACGACTCCCGGCCTCTGGCATTTCCGGCTGGATTGCCGGCCTGGGCTACTGCCCGGCTTTGACGGCGAGGACGGGGCAGTCGGCCTCGAGGAGGATCTGCTGGGCCGTGCTGCCCATGATCAGTTTCCCCACCGGAGTGCGTCTCCGCAGGCCGATGACAATCAGGTCCGCACGGTGCTGTTCGGCTGCCTGCAGGACCTCGTTGGCTGCATCGTTGCCACGGACCGGCTGCTGGATCAGGTGCTCGATCCCTTCGCTCCGGAGACGTTCCTCGATTGTGGCGATGTCATCGCCGGCGGCGTAGCGCTTGTCCACAACGGCGTCGCCACGGGAAGAATTGATCACCACCAGCAGCTTCCCGTTTTTCCGCGCTTCGTCAATAGCGGTGGCCAGGGCTGCCGCCCCTTCCGGGGTGGGTACGTATCCGACGATGATGCTCATGGGCTCTCCTGCCGTCGTTGTGTGCGGGGAGCCTGCCGGCCGCTTTCGGCCAGGTGGTTGTCCGGGGGTGTGTCCGTCGCTTCGGTGTGTGTCGGGTGGATGCCGGCAATCACCGGCACCGTCTGCGGGCGGGCCTTGCGCCAGAGCCGCATCAGCAACGGCCAGAGGAGGATGACCCCCACAATGACGTAGATTCCGACGGCGATCGGCTCGCTCAAGAGGCCGGAAGGGTCGCCGGCGCTCAGCTTCAGGGTCTTGCGGAGCTGACCTTCAATCCGCGGCCCGAGGATCACGCCGAGAATGAGCGGCAGTACGGGGAGTCCGAAGCGCCGCATCATGAACCCGAGCGCACCCAGCACCAGCAGGATCACCAGGTCGAACGCCTGCAGGTTCACCGAGTAGGCGCCCAGCGTGGCGAAGAACAGGATCCCCGCGTACAGGTACGGCCGCGGGAGCTGAAGGAGCTTTGCCCACAGCGGCGCGAGCGGAAGGTTGATGATGAGGAGCAGGAAATTGCCGATGAAGAGGCTGGCGATCAGGGCCCAGACCAGCGGCCCCTGGCTCTCGAACAGCTGCGGGCCGGGCTGGATGCCGTACGAGGTGAAAGCCGCCAGCATCACGGCTGCCGTGGCGTTGGTGGGCAGTCCCAGGGCAAGCATGGGGGTCAGGGTTCCTGCGGCCGCCGCGTTGTTGGCGGCTTCGGGTCCGGCCACGCCTTCGATTGCGCCCTTGCCGAACTCTTCGGGGTGCTTACTGAGGCGCTTCTCCGTGACGTAGGAGAGGAACGTGGGGATCTCCGCACCGCCCGCAGGAAGTGCTCCGAACGGAAACCCGAACGCGGTTCCGCGTAACCAGGGCTTCCAGGAACGCTTCCAGTCCTCTTTGCCCATCCACGGCTGGCCTACCGGGATGATGTTCAACGGCGTGCGGCGCAGGTGCGCGGCCACCCAGAGCGCCTCGCCGACGGCGAAGATGGCTACAGCCACCACCACGATGTCCAGTCCGTCAGCCAGCAGGGGCTGGCCGAACGTGAGGCGTGCCTGCCCGGTGACGGAGTCCAAGCCCACCAGGCCGATTGCCAGTCCCAGGCCCAGCGAGGCGAAGCCCCGGAGGCGGGATGATCCCAGGACGGCTGTGACCGCCAGGAGCGCAAGCACCATGATGGCAAAGTAGCTCGGTGAACCCAGGCTGACGGCGAATTTCACCACGACGGGTGCGCAGACGGCCAGCAGCGTGGTGCCGATGGTGCCGGCCACAAACGAGCCGATGGCCGCCGTCGCCAGTGCTTGGGCGGCCCTGCCGGCTTTCGCCATCTTGTTGCCTTCGATGGCGGTGACCACCGACGACGATTCCCCGGGAGTGTTGAGCAGGATGGATGTCGTGGAGCCGCCATACATGCCGCCGTAGTAGATGCCGGCGAACATGATGAAGGCGCTGGTGGGTTCCAAGGCGTAGGTGACCGGGAGCAGCAAGGCAATGGACATGGCCGGCCCGATCCCCGGGAGCACGCCGACGGCGGTACCCAGGACCACGCCGATCACGGCGTAGAGGAAATTCATGGGGGTCAGGGCGGTGGCAAACCCGTCCATGAGGGAGGAAAAGACATCCATCAGAGAATCCCTTCCAGGAGCCCGGCGGGCAGCGCAATGCCGAGGCCAAGGTAGAAGCCATAGAACGTGAGCAGGGACATGGCAAGGGAAACCAGCCCGTCGCGGACGTAGTGCCGGCTTCCCAGGGACCACACGCTGCCCCAGAACAGGATGGTTCCCGAGACCACCCATCCTGCCCAGTCGATCAGGAGGATGTTGGCGATGAAGGCGCCGGCCAGGGGCAGGACGGTCTTCCAGTCGGCGGGGTGCGCCAGGTCAACGTCCTCGCCGCCCTCGGCCTCGCCGTGGCCGCCCCGCAGGACGTTGACAGCCAGCAGCACGGCACAGGCGAGCAGCAGTCCGCCCACGATGTACGGAAGGGTCTTCGGCCCTACAGGATCAGACTGGGAGTAGGGAACGACGATGCGCGCCGCGTCCCAGATGACCAGGGCCCCGGCCGCCCCGAGCAGGAGGGCTACCCCCAGCTCGGAGCGGCCTTTGAGCCGTGAGGTCAAAGTGGTTGCGGAGCTCACGCCAGGCCAAGCTTCGTGAGGACGTCCGCCACCCGCTTGTCCTGCTCGGTCAGGAAGGTCTTGAAGCCGTCGCCGGTGATGAACGCGTCGGTCCAGCTGTTGGTCTTCAGGGCTTCCTTCCAGGCGTCGGTGCCGTGCATCTTTTCGAGGGCGCCGATCAGCTTGGCCTTGTCGGCGTCGCTGATGCCGGGAGGGGCCACCACGCCGCGCCAGTTGCTGAACACCAGGTCGATCCCGGATTCCTTCAGCGTCGGTGCGTCCACGCCGTCGAGGCGCTTCTCGCCGCTGGTGGCCAGGACACGGACCTCGCCGGATTCAATCTGCTTGAGGTATTCGCCGGCGCCGGAGGCTGCAAAGCCGAGCTTGTTGCCGAGGATGGCCGGGAGGAGGTCACCGCCGCCGTCGTAGGCAACGTAGTTGACCTTGGTGGCGTCGATGCCAACGGCCCCGGCAAGCTGCATGGGCAGCAGGTGATCAGGGCCGCCAGGCGAGGAACCGCCGCCCACGGCGATGGACGCGGGATCAGCCTTCCAGGCCTTGACCAGGTCATCGATGGTCTTGTAGGGCGAAGCTTTGTTGACCATGATGGCGCCGGGCTCTTCGATGAGCTTGGCCAGTGGGGTGGTGTCCGTCAGCTTGGACTGGGACTTGTTGGTGTAGCTCGCGCCCACCACGCCAAGGCCCATCAGCATGGCGAGGTCGCCGTTGCCTTTTTCGTTGACTATGCGGGCCAGGCCGACGGTTCCGCCTGCGCCGGCGAGGTTGAACACCTCGGTGTTGGTGGCAATCTTCTCGTCGTCGAGAACCTTCGCGGCTACACGGGCTGTGGTGTCGTAGCCGCCGCCTGCAGTGTTGGGGACCAAGATCTGGAGCCCCGTCAGCGGACCGGCGGCTGCGCCGGAGCTGGCGGCGGGGGAGCTCTTGCCGGTAGCTCCGCAGCCGGTGGCCATCAGGGCGATGCCGGCGGCGACGGCGGCAATTCGCAATGCGCGGATCTGGCGCATGGTGTTCCTCTTCTCAATAAGACTGCTAAGCAAAACTGACTGGTGCTTTGATGCTAGGGGCACAAGTGACGGACATCACTCTTGTGTACGCAGAGAAAGTTAAGTTCATTTCGTTCACGTTTCCGGCCCTCAACCAAGCCGGACCGGCACCCGAATCGGCGCCGGAATTGAACCGCCGCCGTGGGGTATAGTTCACCCCACCGCCGCGGATTTGCATCCCCACGGACGCTCCCGCCTCCGGTCTAAGGAATCCGGCTGAACCATCACCCAGGAAATAGGAAAGACGGCACGTGACTCGACGAAGAGGAATGTCCCTCGCCGGGCAATACCTGTTGCTGCAGCTGCTGATCGTCCTGGCCGTCCTGGTGGCCGTTGTCGCCATCTCCCTGGCCCAGTCTGCCGCGGCCTTTGAACGGACCGAGGGCCGCCGCGCACTGTCGGCCGCGGAAGCCCTTGGCAACAACCCCACGGTCCGGACCCTGCTGCCATCAGCCGAGCCGCGCAGCGGTTCTGCCCTGCCGGCCGTCGCGGAGTCGGTCCGCACGGTTTCGGGGTCCGCGCAGGTTGCCCTGGCCCGGCTTGACCGCACGGTGGTGGCTTCCTCGGACCCTGGGCTGCTGGGCCGGCCGCTGGAACTTGGCGGGAGCCGGGTGATGGAGGGACGGGCCTGGACCGGCGTGGTGGATGCGGCTGCAACTCCGATACTCTCCGCCCACGTTCCCGTCCTTGATGACTCGGGCAAAATGATCGGCATCGCCTCGATCAGCAGGAACTATCCGTCCACGTGGGAGCGGCTGGGGGACGCCGTGCCGAACCTGCTCACCTACCTTGGGGTGGCCAGCGTCCTGGGCGTGGCCGGTTCCCTGCTCCTGGCACGCAGGGTGAAGCGGCAGACCCTCGGCATGGAGCCCAGCGAAATCACCGGCCTGGTGGAGAACCGCGAGGCGATGCTGCACGGCCTCAAGGAAGGGGTGGTGGCGCTGGACCTCCACGGACGGATGACGGTGGCCAACGACAGTGCCCGTGCGCTGCTGGGCCTGCCCGCCGACTGCGTGGGTAAAGACCTGGCCGGCCTGCCCGTTGAACCGGCGCTGAAGGAAGTCCTGACCGGTGAGCAGCCGGACCAGGACCAGATGGTGCTTGTGGGGGAGCGGCTCGTCGTCCTGAACCGGGTGCCCATCCGTTCCAAGGGCCGCGTGATCGGTTCCGTCGCCACGCTGCGCGACCGGACCGAGCTTTCGTCCCTGGAACGCGAACTGGGCGCAACGCGCACAGCGACGGACACGCTCCGGGCGCAGGCCCATGAATTCGCGAACCAGCTGCACGTCATTTCGGGGCTGATCCAGATCGGTGAATACGATTCCGTGGTGCAGTTCGTCAATGGTGCAACGCTGGACCGGACGCGCCTCAACGACGAAGTCACCGGCCGCATCCAGGACCCGGCGCTCGCAGCCCTGCTGATCGCCAAGTCCAGCCTCGCCGCGGAGCGGGGGGTGCCGCTGCAGCTGGACTCCGATTCGGCGTTGTCCCCGGTGGCGGACGAACTCTCCCGCGACCTGACGACGGTGGTGGGAAACCTCGTGGACAACGCGCTCGACGCCGTCACGGGAGCCGCGGAGGCGTCCGTCCGGGTCCTCGTCCAGGACAGTCCCGAGGAAGTGGTCGTCACCGTCCGGGACACCGGCCCGGGCATTGACGGCGCGGCTGCCGAGGAGATCTTCAAACAGGGATTCAGCACCAAACAGCCCGGCCCGGCTGGTGCCAGGGGCTTCGGCCTGGCGCTGTCGCGGGTCGTCTGCCGGCGCAGCGGCGGCGAGCTGGAGGTGGCCAACGACGGCGGGGCCGTCTTTACCGCGCGGTTTAAGCGTCCGCGGCTGAAACGGACGCCGCCAACGCCGACACCGCCGCCGGGAAAGGTGGTACAGCCATGATCAAAGTCCTCATTGTCGACGACGACTTCATGGTGGCCAAAGTGCATGCGGGGTTCATCCAGCGGACGCCGGGGTTCGCCGTCGTCGGGGTTGCCCATACCGGGGCGCAGGCCATGGCCGAAACCGCCCGCCTGCAACCTGACCTGGTGCTCCTGGACATCCACCTGCCGGACATCAACGGCCTGGACCTCATGACCAGGTTGCGGGAAACGGCGCCGGAGCTGGACGTATTGGTGATCAGTGCGGCCCGCGAAGTGGAGACCGTCCGGCGGGCTCTTCGCGGCGGCATTGTCCATTACCTGATCAAGCCGTTTTCACAGTCGGACCTGCAGGAACGGCTGGAGCATTACCGCAGCGCGTACCAGGGCCTGGACCTCTCGAAGGATGTTGCCGAGCAGTCGGACGTCAACCGGGTGTTCGGGCTGGAACGCGCCGAGCGCGAGCGCAGCGAACCCCACCTCCCCAAGGGCTGCAGCGCGGAAACCCTCCGGCTGGTGGTCGACGTGCTCCAAACCGCCGACACTGACCTGGCGGCCGCAGAAGTCGCCGACCTGCTGGGCATGTCCAGGGTCAGCGCGCGCCGGTACCTCGAATACCTCCACGACGAGTCGAGGGTGGATGTCAGGCTCAAGTACGGTGCCGGCCGGCCCGAACGCCGTTACGCGCTGAAGCCCGCGTAGCATCGGCGACCGGAAGTGCCCGTCAGCGACCCGGCGGGAGCGAGAGCGGCGGGATGGCCTCATACAAGCGGGTCCGGATCCAGCGCTGGCCGGACTCCCGGAACTCCGCCCGGCTCGCGAAGCGGTACAGGTAGCTGTGGACGCGCACCCACCGGGGACGGGCGCCGTCGAACGGGTCCAAGCGAAGTAGCCGGAGCACAGCCGCGTCCCCTTCCAGGAGCTTGGCCAGGAACGCGTAAAACCATTCCTCGTGCACGGTGCGCAGGGGCAGGAACCACATGAGCCAGTCAAGGCGCAGGTGGTACGGAGCCCACTGCCGCGGGAGCCGGCGGACATCCCCCGGCTTCCCGCGGAAACCGTACTCCCGCCAGTCGGACCCGTCGTCGGGCTCGGCGTCTAGGGTCCCTTCCACCACGATCTCAATCCGCAGCTTGGTCACCGTGCCGAATGCCCCGTATGTGTTCACCAGCTGCCAGCGGTTGAAGCTGGCATTCATGAGCTGCCGGTGCTGGATGAGGTTCCGGGCCGGCCAGTAGCTCAGCACCAGGAGGAGCAACGTCACGGCCAGGACGATGGCGAGCCACCACACCGGGGCCCGCCAGCCTTCGGCGCCGGAACCGGTCCCGTGCCAGTCCAGCGGGATGACGGGCAGCACGGCATGAGCCACCGGATCGCTGACGGCCGCGAAAGCCAGGATGATGGCCATCCAGTTCAACCAGGCAAAATTCCCGGTTGCCACGAGCCACAGCTGGGTGAAGATGACGACGCCCGCCGCGACACTGGCCAATGGCTGCGGGGCGAACAGGAAGAACGGGACCACCAGTTGCGCGAAGTGGTTGCCCAGGACCTCCATCCGGTGCAGCGGCTTGGGAAGAAGGTGCGCCTGGCGGCTCAGCGGGCCAGGCATCGGCTGGGTCTCATGGTGGTAGTACAGCGCAGTCAGGTCCCGCCACTCGCTGCCTCCGCGGATCTTGATCATCCCGGCCCCGAACTCCAGCCGGAACAGCAGCCATGCCAGCAGGATGAGGATCGCCCGGGGCGGGGGAACCTGGTCCGAGCCAAGGAACGCCACAGTGAAGCCCGCCTCCAGCAGCAGCATCTCCCAGCCGAAGCCGTAGAACGTCTGGCCAACGTTGACGATCGACATGTACAGCAGCCACAGGGCAAGGAAGGCGATCATCGGAAGCCACGCCGGACCCAGCTGGGGAAGTCCCGCCACGAGCATGGCCGCGATGGCCATGCCGCACCAGCAGACCCACTGCAGCAAGCGGTCCGAGTAGCGCCACAGGAACAGGCTGGGCCGGCGCCGGCGCCTGAAGCTGTCCAGGTAGTCGGGGACGGGAAGCAGGCCGCGCTCGCCGAGGAGGGCAGGAAACTGGTTGCGGCAGGAGAGGAAGGCCACGAAGAAGATCGTCGCAACGCCGCGCTGCAGCACCTGCCGGGCGAACTCGTACTCCGGCGCGTCGAACCAGGCGGCCCACTCCACGTTGTTCACGTTACGCCTGCCGCGCACGGCGTCAATGGACTGCGGGCCGGACTTTTCCGCCACGGCGCCGAACCCTCCCGCTGCGGCGCCGGTCCCTTCCGCTGCGGCGCTGAACCCTCCCGCTGCGGCGCTAGGATCGAACCATGTTTGCTCTGGTGCTCATCGCCGTAGTGGCCGGGGCACTGGCCCAACGCATCGCCGGTCTCGGCTTCGGCCTGCTGGTGTCCCCGGTCCTGGTGGTGCTGCTGGGCCCCTTCGACGGCGTGATGATCATCAACCTCTGCGGGGCGGCGTCGTCGCTGCTGATCCTGTCGAGGGTGTGGCGGCACGTCAACTGGCGGCGCTACGCCGGGCTGGCCGCGTCCGCAGTGGTGGGAGTGGCCCCGGGCGCCTGGCTGGCCAGCAATGTCCCCGCTGCGCCCCTGGAAATCTGCATCGGAGTTTTGCTCATCATCGCCCTGCTCGCTTCCCAGCGGCTGACGCGGAGTTCGTGGCGCGCCACGGGCCCGGTCCCCATGGTGTCGCTGGGGTTTTCCAGCGGCCTCATGAACGCTGCGGCAGGCGTGGGCGGCCCGGCGATCACCGCTTATGCGATCGCCACGCGCTGGGACCAGAAGAGCTTCGGTGCCACTTTGCAGCCGTACTTCGTCACCACCGGGCTGACCTCGCTGACCACCAAGTACTTCTTTTCCGGTGGCCACGTACCGGCGCTGGAAGGGTTGCAATGGCTGGGAGTTCTGGCGGCCATGGTGCTCGGAATCATCGCGGGCGACCTGCTCTCGGGCGGGTGCGGCCCGGGGCGGTCCGCCGGATCGTCGTGGTGATCGCCTACACGGGCGCCGTGTCAACGATCACCAAGGGCATGGTGGAGCTCGCCTTCGGCTAGGTTGCCCGGGCCCGCGGGCGCCCCTTGGCGGGTCAGCATGCGGGATACTTAACGGATGCAGCCACGCAGAATCGTTCTTCTCGGATCCACCGGTTCCATCGGCACCCAGGCGATTGACGTCGTCGACGGCGCCCCACACCTGTTCGAGGTGGTGGCGCTGAGCGCCGGCGGCGGCAACCTGGAGCTCCTTGCCCGGCAGGCTGTGCACACCAGGGCCGCGGCGGTGGGCATTGCCGGCGGCGACGCGGCTGCTCTTAATGCATTGATCGACGACGCCGCCCGCGCGGCCGGCGTCACCGGCTACCGCCCCGAGATCATCACCGGACCGGACGCGTCCACCAGGATCGCGGCGATCGAGGCCGACGTTGTGCTCAACGGCATCACCGGCTCCATCGGGCTGGCACCCACGCTGGCGGCCTTGAAGTCAGGGGCCACGCTGGCACTCGCCAACAAGGAATCGCTGATTGTCGGCGGCGCACTCGTGAAGGCTGCAGCCCGGGAGGGCCAGATTGTCCCGGTGGATTCCGAGCACTCCGCCATTGCCCAGTGCCTGCGCTCCGGAACGGCCGCCGAGGTGGACCGGCTCATCCTGACAGCCTCCGGCGGACCTTTCCGCGGCCGGACACGCGAGGAGCTGCACAGCGTATCGCCCCAGGAGGCGCTGGCGCACCCGACGTGGGACATGGGCCTGATGGTCACCACAAACTCCGCAAGCCTGGTGAACAAAGGCCTCGAAGTCATCGAGGCGCACCTGCTGTTCGACATTCCGCTGGACCGGATCGACGTGGTGGTCCACTCGCAGTCCGTGGTCCATTCCATGGTCCAGTTCGTGGACGGGTCCATCATTGCCCAGGCCTCACCCCCGGACATGCGCCTGCCCATAGCGCTGGGCCTCGGCTGGCCGAACCGCGTGCCCAACGCGGCGCTGGCCTGCGACTGGACGAAGGCCACCAGCTGGACGTTCGAACCGCTTGATGCCAAGGCATTCCCGGCCGTCGGGCTTGCCAAGGACGCCGCGAAGCAGGGGAGTACGTTCCCGGCCGTCTTCAATGCCGCCAATGAAGAGGCAGTGATGGCCTTCCATGCTGGCCGGATCCGGTTCACCGACATTGTGGATACCATCGAAGCGGTGCTCAGCGAACACCCAGGATCTTCCGGGCTGACAGTTGAGTCCGTGCTGGATGCTGAAAAGTGGGCACGAGCACGCACCCACGAACGTTTAGCAGTGAGCAGTCTCTAGGAAGCAGCAGATCTAAGCATGAGTCCCGTTATCCTCTTCATCCTTGGTGTCGTCTTTGTGGCGGTCGGCATCGCCGTCTCCATCGCGCTGCATGAAGTGGGCCACCTCCTTCCGGCCAAGCTGTTCAATGTGCGCGTCACCAAGTACATGATCGGCTTCGGCCCAACCCTGTGGTCAAAGCGCAAGGGGGAAACCGAATACGGCGTCAAGGCCATCCCGCTGGGAGGCTACGTGTCCATGATCGGCATGTACCCGCCCAACAAGGACGACGGCACCGTCCGCCCCTCCAGCACCGGCATGTTCCAGACCCTCGCCAGCGAAGCCCGTTCCGTGGCCCACGAGGAAGTGGGGCCCGGAGACGGGAAGCGGGTCTTCTACCGGCTGCCGGTCTGGAAAAAAATCATCGTGATGCTTGGCGGCCCCGCGATGAACCTGCTGATCGGTGTGGCGCTGACGGCGGTGCTGCTGATGGGATTCGGGACCAGCACACCCACCACCACTATTGCTGACGTCTCCAAGTGCCAGGTCAAGGCCGGGGAGACCGTCGATCCGGATTCCGCCGACTGCAAGCTCACGCCCGCTGCAGCGGCACAGCTCAAGCCCAATGACACCATCACCTCGTTTGACGGCAAAGCCGTGACCAGCTGGGCTGAACTCACCGGCTGGATCCGCGCGTCGGCGGGCCGGGAAGTCAGCATCACCGTCGACCGGGACGGCTCGCCCCTCACCACGAAAGTGACTCCGGTGCTCTCGGCGCGGCCGGTCATCGGCGCCGACGGCCGGCAGGCCACTGATTCCAACGGAAGTCTCCAGTATCAGGAAGTCGGCTTCCTGGGGATCGGTGCCCAGACGGCGCTCGTCGCCCAGCCGGCGTCGTCCGTGCTGCCCATGGCGGGGGAAAACATCAAGCAGGTGGCGGGAGTCGTATTCAATCTCCCGGCACGCGTGGTGGGCGTGGCCAAGGCGGCCTTCAGCGAGGAACCCCGCGATCCGAACGGCCCCATCAGCGTGGTGGGTGTGGGGCGCGTGGCCGGTGAAGTTGCGGCCATGGAAGAGGTGCCCCTGCAATCCAGGCTCGCGGCGCTGGTTGGCCTGCTGGCCGGGCTGAACTTCGCACTGGCCGTGTTCAACCTCATCCCGCTGCTGCCGCTGGACGGCGGCCACGTGGCCGGGGCGCTGTATGAAGGTGTCCGACGGCGGGTGGCCAAGTTGTTCGGCCGCCCGGACCCGGGCGCCTTCGACATCGCCAAGCTGCTCCCGGTGACCTACGTGGTGGCTGTGCTGCTGATGGGCATGGGTGCCCTGCTGATATACGCCGACATCGTCAAGCCGGTCAACCTCTTCGGCTAGTCAGCCTTCACGGGCTTAGTTTCATATATCACCTCTTTTTGACTGATTTTTAAAAATCAGTCAAATTTGATTGATACTGAATAATCAGTCGGTTATGTTTGCTTTATGTACGTACTCACGATCGACCAGCGTGGCAGCACCGGGGACCGGGACCGCGTTCCAGGGCTCCTGGCCGAGCTGCAGGAAATCACCCGGAGCGGACGGTTCGAACGCTCCGTGGGCGACGAAGTCCAGGGTGTGGTGGAACAGCCCGGGGATGTGGTGGAAATCGCCCTGCATGCCCTGCGAAGCGGCCGCTGGTACGTGGGAATCGGGGTGGGTGCCGTTGACCTGCCGCTGCCCGCCAGTCCGCGGGAAGGCTCCGGGCCCGCCTTCGTCGCCGCCCGGTTGGCAGTTGATGAAGCCAAGTCCGCTGCCGCGCACGTGCCGCTGTCCGTGGTTTCCGGCGGAATGGGGCGGGGCGCAATGCCGGCGGAAGCAGGGCCGGGCGCCAAAGCCTGTGCCAACGCCGAGGCAGTCCTGCGCCTGATCGGCCGGCTGGTGCAGGACCGCACGGAGGCGCAATGGAAAGTGGTGGACGCCCTCCGCGCCCTGCAGCAGCAGGGCGGTACCGCCAGGCACGGGAGCCAGAAGCTCGCAGCCCGGAATCTCGGAATCACGGATCAGTCGGTGAGCCGCGCCGTGCTCCGGTCCGGCTGGCAGGAAGAATGGGCCGCGAGGCCGGCGGCCGAGATGCTCCTGTCGATTGCCCATGACGCCGTCCTGGAAGGAAACCGGTGAACGCTCTCTGGATTACGATTGCCCTGCTGACCGCAGGCTTCGTCGGCTGGCCCGTCACGGCCCTGGTGTTCCGGCTGGCCCGCACCATCGACGACAAAGCGGATGCGGCCAAGGCGGCGGAGGACCGGGCCGGTGCCGCCGACCGCTCGGCCGATGACCCCGCCGCCGACGTCACCGTTGATCGTGGACAGGAAGACCGGGAACCAGCAGGCCGGGAATCAGTAGACCGTGAACCGGGCACTTCGCCGGCGCCCGGTACCCGCATCCTGCGTGGCGGCGCCATCATCGGCGTCCTGGAGCGGCTGGCCGTGTGCCTTGCCATCATGGGAGGCCAGCCGGTGGCCATCGCCTATGTAGTGGCCATCAAGGGCCTGGGGCGTTTTGCCGAACTGAAAGAGACCCCCGTGGCGGCCGAGCGGTTCATCATTGGCACCCTGGCGTCCATGCTGTGGGCGGCCGGCGTGGCCGCACTCGCCAGGATCCTCTTCCTCGGCTGACCTCGGATACATACTCTGGCGGACAGGGAGATAGGGTATCCATATGACTGTTTTTGCTGTTGAGTACGTATACGCCGCCGACTCCACCGAAGCACGCAACGCCGCCCGCCCGGCGCACCGGGAGTGGACGGCAGGCCTCGCCCGGGAGGGCGCTCTCCTGGCCAGCGGCCCGTACGGGGACGGAGCCGGAGCCCTGCTCATCTTCAACGCCGCGGACGAGAACGCCCTGAATGGCCTCCTTAAGCAGGATCCCTTCGCCGCGGCCGACGTCATCGCAGGCACGCGCACCACCGAATGGGCCCCGGTGACCGGCCTGCTGGCCGAGCACGCCGCGTAGCCCGCCGGCTTAACACACCACCGATACTTCGATTTAAGAGGAGTCCACGTGACCTCGGTCAGCCTGGGAATGCCATCAGCACCGCCACCCGTCCTCGCTCCGCGCAGGAAGACCCGCCAGATTAAGGTGGGCTCGGTGGGCGTAGGCTCCGACTCGCCCATCAGCGTGCAGTCGATGACCACCACGCCCACCACGGATATCAACGCCACCCTGCAGCAGATTGCGGAATTGACGGCGTCGGGCTGCGACATCGTGCGGGTGGCCTGCCCGTCCGCGGACGACGCCGAGGCGCTCCCGATCATCGCCCGGAAGTCGCAGATCCCGGTGATCGCTGACATCCACTTCCAGCCGAAGTACGTCTTCGCGGCCATCGAGGCGGGTTGCGCGGCCGTCCGTGTCAACCCGGGCAACATCCGCAAGTTCGATGACCAGGTCAAGGAGATCGCCCGGGCGGCCAAGGACCACGGCACCTCCATCCGGATCGGTGTCAACGCCGGCTCCCTCGAGCCCGGCATCCTGAAGAAGTACGGCAAGGCGACCCCGGAGGCCCTTGTCGAGTCCGCCGTCTGGGAAGCCTCGCTGTTCGAGGAGCACGGCTTCCACGACTTCAAAATCTCGGTCAAGCACAACGACCCCGTCATCATGGTTGCCGCGTACGAGATGCTTGCCGAAAAGGGTGACTGGCCCCTGCACCTCGGCGTCACTGAGGCCGGTCCTGCATTCCAGGGCACCATCAAGTCCGCTACTGCCTTCGGCGCGCTCCTTTCCCGGGGTATCGGCGACACCATCCGCGTTTCCCTCTCGGCTCCTCCGGTCGAGGAAATCAAGGTGGGCAACCAGATCCTGCAGTCGCTGAACCTGCGTCCCCGCAAGCTGGAAATCGTCTCCTGCCCGTCCTGCGGCCGTGCCCAGGTGGACGTCTACACCCTCGCCGAGCAGGTCACCGCAGGCCTAGAAGGCATGGAGATCCCGCTGCGTGTCGCGGTCATGGGTTGCGTGGTTAATGGCCCGGGTGAAGCGCGTGAAGCTGACCTGGGCGTGGCCTCGGGCAACGGCAAGGGACAAATTTTTGTTAAGGGCCAGGTCATCAAGACTGTTCCCGAAAGCGAAATTGTTGAGACACTGATCGAAGAGGCCATGAGAATCGCTGAAGAGATGGGGGAGGCCGATGGCGAAGATGCTGTCAAGGGTAGCCCCGTGGTTAGCGTCTCGTAAGGAGAGCGCCGGAGCCGGCGTATCCATCAGGGTGCTGGCCGGCCCGGACACTGCCGGGCTCAGGGAACTGGCCAAAACGGACGCTGTGGCGAACGTCTTCATCCTGTCGCACCTGGCCGCGACCGCTACGGCCGCGCCCACCATGGGCGGGGCCAGTATCTTTGGGGTGTTCGACGGCGACGACCTGATAGGGGCGTGCTGGGCGGGGGCCAACCTGGTTCCCATCCAGCTGGATCCGGAATTTGCCGGGCTCGTCGCCATGCGCGCACACCGCTCCGGCCGCCGCTTCGCCTCGATTTTCGGCCCGGCCGAAACCGTCCTGGCAATGTACGAACAGCTGGAGCAGCTGGGCCAGCTCGCGCACGATGTCCGGGCGGACCAGCCGCTGATGACCATCGCCGGGCCGCCCGCGGTGAAGGCGAACGCAGCACTTGGCTTTGGCCAGCTGGCCGACTTTGAGAAGATCCTGCCGGCCTGCGCTGCCATGTTTGAGGAGGAAGTGGGCTATTCGCCGTTCCTCGGCGGTCGTGACTTCTACAGCAGGCGCGTTGAGGGGCTGATCAGGCAAGGCCATTCCCTGGTCCACCTCAGTGACGACGGCCAGGTGATGTTCAAGGCTGAACTGGGCGCCGTCACTCCCGACGTGACCCAGGTCCAGGGCGTGTGGATGAACCCTTCCGGCCGCGGGCTCGGACTCAGCGCCGGCTATATGGCCGCCGTCGTGCTGCTTGCGCAGCAGCTCGCCCCTGTCACCAGCCTTTATGTGAACGACTACAACGCGCGCGCAAGGGCAACCTACGGGCGGGTGGGGTTCCGCCAGGTGGGTACGTTCGCTACAGTGCTGTTCTAGCTGGCCGCCGGTCCCGATGCCCCGTCCATTGCGCCCGGCGAAGCCCCCGAGTCTACTGCAGAAAAGTGTGTGACGACTCTTGTAATGGTGCCGTGGATCACATACGTTCTACCTATGCCGCGCCGATGGGGTGCGTGCGGTCTCAGAGGGGAAACAGCAGTTGGCACTACGTGTGTACCCTCCCAGCAGGTACACCTAGCGCCTCCTCCGGACTTACCGGTCTGACAGGCCGAAAGAGCCACGCCAAAACAGGATGACCAGCCGGCAACGGCCAGGGGCTTCCTTTCAGTTCTGGCGTGGCTCTTCTCCGTTAAGCGCCACGCTCACGCCGTCGTGTCCCCGCCCGCGCGGCTTCCTTCACCTCGCATGGGACTCGGCACCCGCCGCGCCACGGTAGATTAGTACCCAGACGAAATTGCCCAGCCCGTCATCCAAACAGGCGCCTCCCAAGAAACGGATTCCTACCCGTGGTCCTTCGACTTTCCAAGCTGTTCCTGCGCACCCTGCGCGAAGATCCCGCCGACGCCGAGGTTGCGAGCCACCGGCTCCTGGTGCGTGCCGGCTATATCCGCAGGGCAGCGCCGGGCATCTACACCTGGCTGCCGCTGGGCCTGAGCGTGCTGCGCAAGGTGGAGAAGGTCATCCGCGAGGAAATGACGGCCATTGGTGCCCAGGAAGTCCACTTCCCGGCGCTCCTGCCCAAGGAACCGTACGAGGCCACCAACCGCTGGACCGAGTACGGCGAAGGCATCTTCAGGCTCAAGGACCGCAAGGGCGGCGACTATCTGCTCGCCCCTACGCATGAGGAAATGTTCACGCTGCTGGTCAAGGACCTTTACTCCTCGTACAAGGACCTGCCCCTGAGCATCTACCAGATCCAGAACAAGTACCGCGACGAGGCGCGTCCCCGCGCGGGCCTGCTGCGCGGCCGCGAGTTCATCATGAAGGACTCCTACTCATTCGACGTCGACGACGCCGGCCTGGACGCCAGCTACAACGCGCACCGCGCCGCCTACCTGAAGATCTTCGAACGCCTTGGCCTCGAAGTTGTTCCCGTGGCAGCCACGGCCGGCGCCATGGGCGGCTCCAGGAGCGAGGAGTTCCTGCACCCCACCGAGATCGGTGAAGACACGTTCGTGCGTTCGGCCGGCGGCTACGCAGCCAACGTTGAGGCAGTGACCACCGTGGTGCCCGCCGAGATCGACTTCACCGACGCCCCGCCCGCGGAGATCCGGGACACCCCGAACACTCCCACCATCGAAACCCTCGTCGACGCCGCCAACCAGATGGTTCCCCGCAGCGACGACGACGGCGGCGCCTGGACAGCCGCTGACACCCTCAAGAACGTTGTCCTCGCCGTCACCCTGCCCACGGGGGATCGCCAGATCGTTGTCATCGGTGTTCCCGGCGACCGAGGTGTCGACCTGAAGCGCGTCGAGGCCAACATCGGCGCGTACCTGCCCGTTGCCGGCGAGATCACCGTGGAAGCTGCGGGCGAAGAAGACCTCGCGCGCAACCCCCTGATCGTCCGGGGATACCTGGGCCCGGGCATGTCCCTGGGCACTCCGCTTCTTGGCCTGGAAGGCGCCGCCAAACTCCTCTACCTGGTGGACCCCCGCGTCGTCAGCGGCACCGCCTGGGTGACCGGAGCCAACATGGCCGGCAAGCACGTGTTCGGCCTCGTAGCCGGCCGGGACTTCAGCTGGGACGGCGTGATCGAGTGCACCGAAGTCCGCGCCGGTGACGAAGCCCCGGACGGTTCCGGTCCGCTGGAGACCGCCCGCGGCATCGAGATGGGCCACATCTTCCAGCTCGGCCGCAAGTACGCCGAAGCCCTCGAACTGAAGGTCCTGGACCAGAACGGCAAGCAGGTTGTGGTCACCATGGGTTCCTACGGCGTTGGCGTGACCCGTGCCGTCGCGGCACTGGCCGAATCCAACCACGATGCCAAGGGCCTGGTCTGGCCGCGGGCCGTGGCCCCGGCTGATGTCCACGTCGTGGCGGTCGGCCGTGGCGAAGAGATCTTCGCCGCTGCCGAGCAACTCGCCCTTGAGCTTGAAGCCAACGGACTTGAGGTCATCTACGACGACCGCCCCAAGGTCTCACCGGGCGTGAAGTTCGGCGACGCCGAGCTCATCGGCGTGCCGACCATCCTCGCCGTCGGCAAGGGCCTCGTGGACGGCGTGGTGGAGATCAAGGACCGCCGCAGCGGTGAGGCGGAAAACGTGGCCGTGGACAAGGCTGTTGACTACGTGGTCAACGCCGTCCGCAGCAAATAACTGCTTGCGGTCCAAGGAGTGATCTCGGGATTCGAGTCGCTGGAGCCCGCCACGCTGATCCTGATCATCGTTGCGGGCTTCGCCGCGGGCTGGATTGATGCCGTGGTGGGCGGCGGTGGACTCATCCAGCTCCCGGCCCTGCTGCTGGTGCCGGGCATCAGCCCGGTCCAGGCGCTGGCCACCAACAAGATGGGTTCCATCTTCGGCACCACCACCAGCGCTGTGACCTTCTACCGCCGGGTGAAGCCGGACCTTTGGACGGCCATCCCGATGGCGGTCATTGCGCTGGCCGGAAGCTTCGGCGGGGCCGTGCTGGCGGCCACCCTGCCCGCGAGCGTGTTCAAGCCCATCATCGTGGCGGCGCTGGTCGCCGTCGCGCTCTTCACGGCGTTCAAACCGAACATCGGTGACCTGACCGCGCTCCGTCACGACGGCCGGACCCACTATGTGGTGGCGTGCCTCATCGGTGCGGCCATCGGCTTCTACGACGGCCTGATCGGACCCGGTACAGGCTCGTTCCTGATCATCGCCCTGGTGTCCGCAATGGGCTACGCGTTCCTCGAAGCCAGCGCCAAGGCGAAGATAGTGAACATGGCCACCAACGCCGGTGCCCTGATTTTTTTCCTTCCGCACGGCTCACTCCTGTGGGGAGTAGGGCTGGTCCTGGGGCTCGCGAACATGGCTGGCGGCTACCTCGGCGCACGGACTGCGGTGAAACAGGGCAGCACCTTTATCCGCAACGTTTTCCTGGCGGTCGTCGGTGCGCTGATCCTCAAACTGGGCTATGACATTTGGCAGGACACCTTCGCCTAACGGGCCCTCCCGGCCGGGCGGCAGAGGGCGTAGCATGCTCCTATGTCAGCAGGATCGGAACCTTTCCGGGACGCACTGGACGCAGCCGCGCGGCACGCCACCGCCTGGCTGGAAAGCCAGCCAAAGCGGCACGTCGGACCGGCCGTGTCAGCGGCAGATCTGTCCGCCGACTTCGGCGGCCCGCTGCCGGATAGCGGGATGCCTGCGGCCGAGATAATCAACTACCTCGCCGCGAAGGCCGAGCCTGGCCTGATGGCAATGCCCTCCGGACGCTTCTTCGGCTGGGTCATCGGCGGCTCGCTGCCGGCCGCCCTGGCGGCTGACTGGCTCGTGAGCGCGTGGGACCAGAACACCTTCCTCCGGGCAGCCACTCCCGCCGCGGCGGCCATCGAGGAAGCGGCCGGCCGCTGGTTCCTGGATCTGCTGGGGTTGCCGGAAGAGTCCGACGTCGGCTTTGTCACCGGGGCTACCATGGCCAACTTCACCGGCCTTGCGGCCGTCCGGTGGCGCGTCCTCGCCGACGCCGGCTGGGACGTTGATGCGGACGGACTCGCCGGAGCGCCGGCCATCCGCTGTCTTGTCGGCCAGGAGCGCCACGACTCGATCGACCTGGCGCTGCGGTACCTCGGCCTGGGCCGCCCGGCCGCGGTGCCCACGGACCGCCAGGGCCGGATAGATCCGGCGGAGCTGGACCGCGCCCTGGACCGTGCGCTCAACGGTTCCAACGGATCCGCCCCGACCCCGTTGATCGTGTGCCTGCAGGCAGGAAACCTGCATTCCGGAGCCTTCGACCCCTTCCTTCAGGCGATCACCGTCGCGAAAGCCCACAAGGCCTGGGTGCACGTCGATGGTGCCTTCGGACTCTGGGCGGCAGCGGTTCCCGAGGCCGCAGCGCTGACCGCAGGCCTGCACCTCGCCGATTCCTGGGCCACCGATGCGCACAAGACCCTGAACGTTCCATACGACTGCGGCATTGTGGCCGTCCGCGACACACAGGCGCTCCGCGCCGCGATGAGCGTGAATCCCAGCTATATGATCCGCGACTCCGGTGCGGCCGCGGATCCCTTCCAGCTCGTTCCGGAACTGTCGCGGCCGGCCCGCGGTGTGCCCGTGTGGGCGGCGATCAAGTCCCTGGGCCGGGACGGCGTCGCCGCCCAGGTCCGCCGGCTCATGGAACGCGCTTCCGCCCTTGCGGACAGGCTCTCGGCGCTGGACGGCGTCGAAGTGCTGAACGACGTTGTGTACACGCAGGTTTCGCTGGCCTTTGGCGACGACGCCACGACCCGCGCCGTGACGGCCCGGATCATCGGCGACGGCCTGGTGTGGATGTCCGGCTCCCGCTGGCAGGGACGTGATGTCCTGCGGATCTCGGTGAGCGACTGGACCACGGACGACGGCGACGTCGGGCAAGCAGTCGGGGCCGTGCGGAGGGCGCTGGCCGCCGTCCGCGGCTAGACGGCGGCCAGTCCGGCGGCTTCTCCGGGGGCGGGGAGGTCATGTGCCGCGGGCAGCCTGCTGAGGGTGTGCCCGGCGAGCGTGCTCGCCACCCACAGGGAGCGCGCGAGGTCGCCGCCGTGGTGCGGCCGCGAGGCGTAGGAGAGCGCGTTTTCAACTTCCCGGGCAACGCTCCACTGCCGGGCGATCTCGGCATCGAGGCCAGCCGCCACGCTGAAGTCCCGGCATCTGTCCAGAAGACCCCGCTCCGGGTCGGCGCGCGGGAGGTCCCGGATGCGGTTCCACAGCAGCGGGGCCACGGCGAACTCGGCTTCGCCGATCATCGGCTGCGGGTCGATGGCTGCGAATCCGTCCGTGGCGGCGTCAGCGGACGGCAGCGCGGCAGCTTCAGGGCGGGCGAGGACATTCAGGTAGTGGAAATCGGTGTTGACCAGGACATCGGTCCCGGCCCGCCGGCCAACGGCGCCCCGGATCTGGCAGACCTCAAGGGCGGCCTCCAGCAGCCACCGCGGAAAGGGCCGCCCCAGTTGCTCCCAGTCCGCTGGCAGGTCATCGCTCCACTGCTCGGCCCGCGCGGCCACATGGTCGAATTCCTTCCATTCCGGGCGGTGGTCCGGAGTGAGGCTCAGCTTCCGCATCAGCACGCCCCAGACGTCCACGGCCGCGTCCAGAGGAACGTCCTGCAGGGAGCGGCCGGCGTCGAGCCGCTCCAGGAGCATGGAGCACGTTCCGGCGTCCGACTCCAGGAGCCGGACTGCGCCGTGGCCGTCCCAGAGCCTGAGGGCGTGACGCTCCACTTTGGCTTCGTCGTGGGGGTAGGCAACCTTCAGCGCGGCCGGAGTACCTGCCCGGAGCACCGGGACCACCAGGCCGCCGTGCCCGTTCCACGGCAGTTGCCCCGGGCGGAGATCCACCTCCAGCTGCCAGCGCTCAAGGCGTCCGCAGACGAGCCCGGGAAGCGATCCAAGCCAGGCTCGACCCGGGCTGCTGCCGCTGTACCTCCGCAGGAGGTCGGGCGGAATCGGGACTTCTGCTGGGCTGCTCATTTCCTCCAGAGTAGTTCAGCGGGCGGCATCCCGAGCGGAAATCAGACGACGCCCGTGGCGCCCAGGAAGTTGCCAATGGCGAATGTCGCGGCAAGCGCCAGCGCCCCGCCAACCACCACCCGCACCGCTGCCCTGGATTTGGAACTGCCGCCGAGCCAGGCGCCAACGGAACCGGTTGCCGCCAACGCCACCAGCACGGCCGCGAACGTCAACGGGACCCTGATGTTCTCCGGCGGCAGCAGGATGGCCAGCATGGGCAGGATAGCCCCCACGACAAAGGCGATTGCCGAGGCCAAGGCAGCGTGCCAGGGGCTGACGATGTCCTCCTGGTCAATGTTGAGTTCAGCCGACAAATGGGCAGACAGGGCGTCGTGTTCCGTGAGTTCCCTGGCCACCGCCTGGGCAGTGGCCTGGCTCAGGCCCTTGCTTTGGTAGATGGCCGCCAGCTCGGCGAGCTCTTCTTCGGGCTCTTCCTCCAGCTCCCGCCGTTCCTTTTCGATCAGGGCTTTCTGGCTGTCGCTTTGGCTGCTGACGGAAACGTATTCACCCAGTGCCATCGAAATTGCGCCGCCCACCAGGCCGGCGGCGCCCGCGGTCAGGATCGGGCCGGTCGCGGAGGTGGCACCGGCCACGCCCACTACGATTGCGGCAACGGAGACGATCCCGTCATTGGCCCCGAGCACACCGGCGCGCAGCCAGTTCAGCCGGTGCGCAATGTCATTGCCATGGGGCTCGTTCTGATGCAGCGCTGGTGCTCCGGCAGTATCCATGACTACAGCAAAGCACCACTGTCGGGGGCTTGCCAGTAATACGGTGCTAACGAAGGTAAGCCATGCTTCGCACGGCAGGCTCAGGGTGCCGGCGCCGTGCCTGTTCCCGTGGACTGCGCTGAGTTGGGGGACGGCGCTGAGTTGGGGGATGTCGGGGCCGGGTTGGCTTCCGGCAACTGGGGGAGCTGCGCGGTGTCCACCACGATGCCCGGCAGGGGACCGGAATCGGCACCCCAGAGCGCCGCCCGGTTTGCGGCAGCCAGCAGGCCGGAGATGGCCCATTGCCGCGTGCTGCCATCGCTAAGCGCCACCAGGTCACCGTAGACCGGCAGCGTGCCGGCCTCCAGGCTTCCGAGGCCGGCGGCAGGCTTCTCCAGGAACAGCGGGCCAAGCGTGTAGCCCGCTTCCCTCGGCGGAATGCTCGCGCAGTCTGCCCGGCTCAGGGCCTCAGCCTCGGCCAGCACGGCTTCGTGGCGCGCCAGGAGTTGCGATGCCGAGCCGGCGGCACTGCCGTCGAGGCGCGCCAGTGCCACCTGGTAGCCGTAGACCGTTTCAGCCTCGGTCTTGACTGTCATGGCCAGGGCTGATTCCGAGGTTGCGCCGCCCCCAGCCGCGCCGGAGGAGGTCGCCGCGGCCGGGCAGGACCGTGCAGACTCAGACGGAGACGGAGACGCAGCCGCGGGCGTCGAACCCGGTTCTGCGGGTGCCGGGAGTTCCGGGCCGGGTGCCCCCACCGCCGTCGCCAGCGAAGACGCCTGAAGCAGCTGCGCGGTGCCAACGGCCGCCAGCAGGCGTGCCATCCCGCCGTCGGCCGCTTCCGCATCCTTAAACCGCCGGCTGCTGCTGGCGCTCAACGCCGCCGCCAGCTCGGGAGCTGAGCCTGCGGTCGGGGCTTCGCCGCCGGCAGGCGATGGGGCGCCGGTGCCCGGGGCGGTAGCTGAGGGGTTACCGGAAGCGGTGCCCGTGGCAGTTGGCGTCGGGCCCTGGTCCGGCCCTATGAGAGCCCTGGCCTGCGTTGTCAGCAACGTCACAGTGTGCAGAAGGGCCTGGCGCTCCGCTCCGGAAACGGCGTCGGCAAGTGTGCTGCTGGCCTGGCGCAACCGCATCGTTTCCGCGAGGGCCGCGGTGCGCGCCTTCTCAGAAAAGGCGGGTTCCGGGGCCTCGGGCGGCGTCCCCGGAATCAGGGCCAGTCCGAGGCTGAGGACCAGTACCGCCAATGACGCAAGGATGCCGTACCGGAAATAGCGGGCCGGCCGTCGTCTTTCCTTGGTGTCGTCTTTCACAACAGACCATTTTGTCATGCCCGGCAGCAAGCGAGTGCACCATGCCGCCCATAAAATCGCTACGCTAGTACACACAACATCATCTAGCGGGAGGCGGCCGGCATCGTGAGTAATGCAGAAGCCACGACTTCATCAGACCGGACCGGGACGGGTAAGGCTGAGGCCGAATCCGTCCACAACCCGGAGGCCGAGCGCGTCCGGGCGCTGCTGGAACCCTCGGTCCAGGCAAACCGGCTCTACCTGGAGGACGTTGCCATCAACATCCAGGGTTCCCACCGGGTGGTCCACGTGGTGGTGGACCTGCCGCAGGAGGAACCCGGCGGAGTAAGCCTTGACGTGATTGCCGAGATCTCCAAGGAACTCTCGGACATCCTCGACAGCGACCCCAGCTACGACAGCCGTCCCTATGACCTGGAGGTTTCCTCGCCCGGCGTTGGACGGCCCCTGACCGAGCCGCGCCACTGGCACCGTGCCCGCGGGCGCATGGTCAAGGTGAACGTCATCCAGGGGGACAACGTTATGGGCAGGATCCAGTCCGTCGACGACGACGGCGTGACCCTGGTTCCGGAGATCGCGGCAAAAAAGGGAATGAAGCCCAAGCAGGGCGAGCCAGAGAAAATTCCTTTCGACAGGATCCGCAATGGAAAAGTCGAGATAGAGTTCAGCCACCTCGACGAGGTCGGTCTGGAAGACGAACACAATGGACCTTCTGAGGAGGCCTGATGGATATTGACATGAGCGCACTGAGACTTCTGGAGCGTGAGCGTGAAATTCCGCTGGACCTCCTGATCCCCACCATTGAGCAGGCACTGCTGGTGGCCTACCACAAGTCTCCGGGAGCCTTCGAAAAGGCCCGCGCAGAGCTGGACCGCAAGAGCGGCCACGTGACCATCTGGGCCACCGAAATCGACGACGACGGCGCCCCGATCGGTGAGTTCGAGGACACCCCGGCCGGCTTCGGCCGGATCGCTGCCAGCACGGCCCGCCAGATCATCCTGCAGCGCCTGCGCGACGCCGAGGATGACAACGTCCTGGGCCAGTTCAAGGGCCGCGAGGGCGAGCTTGTGGCGGGCACCATCCAGCAGGGCAACAACCCGCACATGATCCAGGTGAACCTCGGAACGGTGGAGGCGCTGCTGCCCCCGCCCGAGCAGGTACCCGGCGAGAAGTACATCCACGGCAACAGGCTGCGCGCCTTCGTTATCGACGTGCACCGCGGCACCAAGGGCCCGTCCATCACGCTGTCGCGTTCGCACCCCGGCCTGGTCCGGAAGCTGTTCGAACTGGAAGTTCCGGAAATCGCCGATCACTCGGTGGAGATCGTGGCGCTGGCCCGCGAGGCCGGGCACCGCACCAAGATCGCCGTCAAGGCCAACATTGCGGGCATCAACGCCAAGGGCGCCTGCATCGGTGAAATGGGTTCACGCGTCCGGGCAGTGATGACCGAACTGAACGACGAAAAGATCGACATCGTCGACTTCAGCGAGGACCCGGCCACGTTCATTGCCAGCGCCTTGTCGCCGTCGAGGGTGAATTCCGTCACTATCACGGACGAAGCGACCCGCTCCGCCCGCGTTGTGGTGCCGGACTACCAGCTGTCGCTGGCCATCGGCAAGGAGGGGCAGAACGCCCGCCTGGCCGCCAAGCTCACCGGCTGGCGCATCGACATCGTCTCTGACGCCGCGGCTCCGCGCGAAAACTGAGCCGCACCGGCGGAGGGACCCTCGGACTGTCCGGCCCGGTTTCGACCCGTTGTTTCGGGGCCTGGGCACCTGAGGGGCTAGAATAGACATTGACCGCGCCTTAAGGCCGGTATTCGTGCGCCCTGAGCGTGCCCGCAGAATCTGCGTTTCATGAGGAAACCGGATTTGGCGGGTGTGTTCCGGGCGGCAGATATGTATGGGCAGGAAAGATACTCACCGTGGCGCTAGTGCAACACCTTGAGAATCAGCCGCAGCGTACCTGCATCGGATGCCGGAAAAAGGGGCCGCGGTCTGAGTTACTCCGGCTCGTCGCCGAAGGCAGCGGTTCCACCGCTGTCGTGGTGGACGAACGACGCCGGATGGCTGGCCGGGGTGCATGGCTGCACTTCAGCGAAACGTGCCTGGCGCTGGCAATCAAGCGGCGTGCGTTCGGACGTGCCCTCCCGGGCACAACCGGAACAGCCGCCGTCGAACGCCGGATAACGGCAGGCACGAAAGCCGTGGACACTCCGGTGGCCGCAGCAACAACCGTCCAACCTGAAAGCGGGTCAGAAAACTGATGGAAACCCGATGAGTTCCCAGCGATGAGTGCGCAACGATGACAACTTTGTTGCGCTCTGCAATGGGCCTTTCAGCTGCTATGGCGGCGGAGGCCCGCAGTAAGAAGTAGACGGTTCGTGCCTGGCTCGGTGCGGACCGAGACAGGAGAAATGTGGCCAAGGTCCGCGTACATGAGCTTGCTAAAGAGCTCGGTATTACTTCCAAAGATGCAGTAACCAAACTGCAGGAACTGGGCGAATTCGTTCGCTCTGCCTCTTCCACCATTGAGGCCCCCGTTGTGAGGAAACTCCGCAACGCCTACCCCGCCGCTGGCGCTTCGAAGTCCGAAGCTCCCGCCGCAGCGCCTAAGGCGCCGGCGAGCCCTTCGGCTAACCGCCCGGCCCCCGCGCCCGGCCCGGCAGCTCCGAAGGCTCCGGAACCCAAGGCTGAAGCTCCGGCTGCGGCCGCGCCGTCGGCACCCGCTCCGGCAGCAGCACCCGCCCCGGTGGCCCCTGCTGCTGTAGCTTCTGCTCCTGCGGCCCCGGCTCCGGCTGCACCGTCCACCGGTGCAAAACCCGGCGCCCGCCCGGCCCCCAAGGCTGAAGCTCCGGCTGCCCCGTCCCGCTCCGGCGGACAGGGCAGTTCCGCTCCCCGTCCGGGCGGTCCCCGTCCCGGCAACAACCCGTTCGCCACGTCCCAGGGCATGCCCCGCGGACGCGGCGGCGACAACGAACGTCCGCCGCGTCCGGGTAACAACCCGTTCGCTCCTTCCCAGGGCATGCCCCGTCCGGGCGGAAACCGTACCGAGGGCGAACGCCCCGGCGGTCCTCGTCCGGCAGCTGGCGCCGGGGGTCCCCGTCCGGGTGCTCCCCGTCCCGCTGGTGCACAGGGTGCACGTCCGGGTGCTCCGCGTCCGGCCGGTGCTGCCGGTGCACGTCCCGGTGCAGGCGGCGGAAACCGTCCTACTCCCGGCATGATGCCTAACCGCACCGAGCGTCCCGCACCCGCTGGTGCAGGCCGTCCCGGCGGCGGAGGCCGTGGTCCGGGCCGTCCGGGCGGCGCTCCGGGTACCGGTGGCGCTCCCGGTGCCGGTGGCGGCGCTCCGGCCGGCGGTGGCTTCGGCAAGGGTGGCCGCGGTCGCGGTGGCACCCAGGGTGCCTTCGGTAAGGGCGGCGCAGGCCGTGGCAAGCAGCGCAAGTCGAAGCGTGCCAAGCGCCAGGAACTGGAGCAGATGAGTGCTCCGTCGCTGGGCGGCGTAAGTGTGCCCCGCGGCGACGGCAACACCGTTGTCCGGCTCCGCCGCGGCTCGTCCATTACGGACTTTGCCGACAAGATCGAGGCAAACCCCGCAGCACTGGTGACCGTGCTCTTCCACCTCGGCGAGATGGCCACGGCCACGCAGTCGCTGGATGAAGAGACCTTCGCCCTGCTCGGCGAGGAGCTTGGCTACAAGCTTCAGGTCGTATCGCCGGAGGACGAGGAGCGCGAGCTGCTCAGCACCTTCGACATCGACTTCGACGCCGAACTGGAAGCCGAAGGCGACGAGGACCTCGAAGCACGTCCGCCGGTGGTCACCGTCATGGGTCACGTTGACCACGGTAAGACCCGCCTGCTTGACGCCATCCGTAACTCCGACGTCGTCGCGGGTGAACACGGCGGCATCACGCAGCACATCGGTGCCTACCAGATCACCACCGATCACGAAGGCATCGAGCGGAAGATCACCTTCATCGATACTCCGGGCCACGAGGCGTTCACCGCCATGCGTGCCCGTGGTGCGAAGGTCACTGACATCGCCATCCTGGTGGTCGCAGCGGACGACGGCGTTATGCCGCAGACCGTTGAGGCCCTAAACCACGCACAGGCGGCCAACGTGCCGATCGTCGTGGCTGTGAACAAGATCGACAAGGAAGGCGCCAACCCGGACAAGGTCCGCGGCCAGCTGACCGAGTACGGCCTGGTTCCCGAAGAATACGGTGGCGACACCATGTTCGTTGAGGTCTCTGCCCGCCAGAACCTCAACATCGACGAGCTGCTCGAGGCTGTCCTGCTCACCGCAGACGCAGCCCTGGATATGCGCGCCAACCCGAACAAGGACGCCCGCGGCATCGCGATTGAAGCCAACCTGGATAAGGGCCGCGGTTCCGTGGCCACCGTCCTGGTTCAGTCCGGCACGCTGAAGGTCGGCGACACGATCGTGGCAGGCACGGCCCACGGCCGCGTCCGCGCCATGTTCGACGACGACGGCAGCATCCTGAGCGAGGCCGGCCCGTCCCGCCCCGTGCAGGTACTGGGTCTGTCCAACGTCCCGCGTGCAGGCGACACCTTCTTCGTGACCGCTGACGAGCGCACCGCCCGCCAGATCGCCGAGAAGCGTGAAGCAGCAGACCGCAACGCCGCACTGGCCAAGCGCCGCAAGCGCATCAGCCTGGAAGACTTCGACCAGGCCGTCGCCGAAGGCAAGATCGACACCCTCAACCTCATCCTCAAGGGTGACGTGTCCGGTGCCGTGGAAGCCCTCGAAGACGCGCTGCTCAAGATCGACGTCGGCGAAGGTGTCCAGCTCCGCGTTATCCACCGCGGTGTCGGTGCGATCACGCAGAACGACGTCAACCTTGCAACGGTCGACTCCGCCGTCATCATCGGCTTCAACGTCAAGCCCGCCGAGCGTGTTGCCGAACTGGCAGACCGCGAAGGCGTGGACATGCGCTTCTACTCCGTCATCTATGCAGCAATCGATGACATTGAGATGGCCCTCAAGGGCATGCTCAAGCCGGAGTACGAAGAGGTCCAGCTTGGCACCGCCGAGGTCCGCGAAGTGTTCCGTTCCTCCAAGTTCGGCAACATCGCCGGTTCCATCGTTCGCTCGGGTGTTATCCGACGCAACACGAAGGCCCGCATCAGCCGCGACGGCAAGATCATCGGCGACAACCTCACCGTTGAGACGCTCAAGCGCTTCAAGGACGACGCCACCGAGGTCCGCACGGACTTCGAGTGTGGTATCGGTCTTGGCTCGTTCAACGACATCACCGAAGGCGACATCATCGAGACCTTCGAGATGCGCGAGAAGCCGCGCGTCTAAGGTCGCGTAGCAGTCTCGGTGCGGGGCCGTTGGATTTTTCCGGCGGCCCCGCATTTTTCCGCCGACAAGGGGGCCCCGCCCCTGCGACGGACGGCCTGCGATCTTCGATCGGCAGCCGTCCGTCTCCGGCAGGCCCGATGCCACTCCCGGGCCCCCTCATCAGCTCCAAAAGGGCCGCCGGAAGAATCCAACGGTAGTCCGTCATAGACTCGCCTTAGTGAGTGGCATTTATTCGAACTTGTGTACGTAAGCCGCTATGGCGCCGTCGTACATCCAAATTTTTAGGAGTGGAAATGGCTGATCCGGCACGCGCTGCCAAGTTGGCGCAGCGGATTAAGGTTGTTGTTGCAGAGGCTTTGGGCCGGAAGGTCAAGGATCCCCGGCTTGAGGGGATTACCGTCACCGATGCCCGTGTGACCAATGATCTGCAGCACGCCACGATCTACTACACCGTGTTCGGGGACCAGGTTGTGCAGGCGGATGCCGCCAAGGGCCTGGAGAAGGCCAAGGGTGTGCTCCGGCAGGAAGTAGGCCGCAACATCACCGTTCGGCTGACCCCCACCCTGGAATTCGTGGCTGACCAGATTCCGGTCAACGCCTCCAACCTTGAGGAACTGCTCCGCGCCGCCAAGAAGCGCGACGCCGAAGTGGCCGCCCTGGCTGCAGGCGCCAAGCACGCCGGCGACGCCGATCCCTACAAGAGCGACATTCCCGAGGACGTGGAAATCGACGAGGACGACTTCGACGAAGAGGATGAGGACCTCCTCGACGACGAAGAACTCGACGAAGACAGCAACAAATAGAATCAATCGCATAGGGCCGCTGGCCCAGCGCGCCAAAACATCAGTGTGGCCGGACCCGCGAAGGGGCCGGCCACACTTTTGCGTTAAGTCCGGTCAGCCACAATCCGGTCAGCTGTGGGAGTGCCCGTTGAGGTCCACGGAAACCAGCTTGCCGTCAGGCGCCTGGTTCTCTGCCGGAAGGGAATCGACCGTTGCATAGAGCGTCGAATCCCTGAGGGCAACGTCAGCAGTAAGGTTTCCGGTCAGCACCACCGTCCGGTCATCCCCGGAGCAGCCGAGCCGGAGGACGCCTTCGCCAAAGAGGGAAGCGACGTAGACGTTGCCGTCATCGTCCACTGCCAACCCGGTGGGGGACATGACGTCGTCAGCGAACAGCGTGACCTTGCCGCTGTGCGGGTTCACCCGGTAAACGGCGCCGCGGGCACCGAGGGCGGGATCCTCCGGTCCGCCCGGGAGCACGGACACGTACAGCAATCCGTCTGGGCCTACCGCCACATCGGTCGGCACAGGCTCAAACGCGTAGCTGTGGTCCGCGACGCAGGCCGGCAAATTCAGGGCCGTCGCCACTTGGGCCGTGACCACAAACGGACGAGGCGGCAGGACCGCCACTGTTTCCGCCTCTCCCGTGTCGGAGTCGACTGCCACGATGCTGTTGGCCCCGGCGTCGGCCACGTAAACAGTGTTCCCGGACAGCGCGATGCCGTACGGGTGGGAGTCAACGGTTCCGGTGTACGACGCCGGAACTTCAGGCGGAAGCTGCGCCGCACACCCATCCGGAAGGTCCTCGAAGCCGTACTGGACGTCGCCATCGGCATTTTCTTCGGTCTCCAGGGCCGCCAGATCACCAAACGTAGCCTGCGTTCCGTCGGCTGCAATGGTCCTGACGTGACCGGCAAGCGGGCGGGGATCCATGGGGCCGGCCCCCTGGCTTTCAACGAAATAGGTGGTGGAACGGCGCTGGGCGCTGCCCGCGACGTCCCATCCGGCGTCGGAGTACAGTACCGTCTTGGTTCCGTCGTTCTTCACTTGCGTCAGCCTGCCGGCAAATTCCTCGCTGACTATCACCGTGCCATCACGGCCGGTGCTGACATGCAGCGGACCCACCAGTGCAGTGGCATGAGTCGTGGGCGGGGTTTCCGCCGGAGCTGCGACGGCCGCCGAACCGGCGGCCAGGAATACCGCGGCGGTGGCCGCAGCCGCGACAAGGGACAGGTATTTTCTCATGGTTTTCTCCAATGGCCAGTCATGCATATCAAAGGCCTAGAGACCACGGAGTTGGCTTCCGGAAAACACGGCTGCCCCCACTGCGGACATTCTATTTCTTCGCCCTCGGCTTAGTCGATGGCCCCGGCAAACTGCCGCCGGCGTCTTCACGTGAGGCGGGGGATAGCTGGCTATGATCGGAGCATGGATGCCCAACCCTCTGCCGCTGATATTCAGGAGTTCCTCAGCCAGGCCGTTGACCTGGCCGTTCGGAATGTGGACGACGGCGGTGGCCCGTTCGGTGCGCTGGTGGTCACACGTGACGGAAAGCTCCACTTCGGCGTCAACCGGGTAACCCGCGACAACGATCCCACCGCGCACGCCGAGGTTGTGGCAATCCGCACGGCGGCGGCCGAATCCGCCAACTTCGACCTCAGCGGTGCCGTGCTCTATGCGAGCTGTGAGCCGTGCCCGTTGTGCCTGTCTGCGGCGCTGTGGGCACGGATCGACCGCGTATATTTCGCCGCGGACCGGCACGGGGCAGCATCCGCCGGGTTCGACGACGCCGTCTTCTACGAGTACTTTGAGGGCACCCGGCCGGAACTGATGCCGGTCAGCCAAACTGACGTGCCGACGTCGAACGTTCCCTTTGAAGCGTGGCGCGGCAACCCGGACCGCACCGAATACTGACGTCTTTTCTGGAACCGCGGCTTGTTCTGGAACCGCGGGCAGCCGGTGCCGGCGGGACCTTCGACTCTATGCCGGTCCGGCCCCGAGGCGTCCGATTAATCCATGACTTCAGGCGCGACTGGAAGGCAGCGAGGAGCCGTGGAAGCAAGACTCGTCAGGTGCCCCGCTTGCGGGAAGACCAACCGGATTCCCGCAGCTGCCCCGGCCGTCCCCGCTGCGGCAACTGCCGCCACGAGCTGCCCTGGATCGTCGATGCTGTTGATGCGGACTTCAAACGGATTGCCGAGCAGTCGACCGTGCCCGTGCTGGTCGACTTCTGGGCGGTATGGTGCGGGCCGTGCCTGCTGGTCAGCCCGGTGCTTGAACAGCTCGCGACCGAAAAGGCGGGCCGGATCAAGCTGGTCAGGGTGGACGTGGACCGCGCGCCTGGACTTTCCTCCAGGTTTGCCGTCCAGGCTATCCCCACCCTGATGGTGATCGTCAGCGGAATGGTGATCGCCCGCCAGTCGGGTGCCGCACCGGCGCCTGAACTCCGTACCTGGCTCGAACACGCACTGTCCTCAAACCTGAGCTGACACGCCTGGACTTTTGGCTTACGTCCGCCGGGACCGCCGGCCACCCCGTGCGCCCAGGCCCCCAGCAGCGGCGACCCCATGCCCAGCAGGAAACCGAAGTCGTACCAGTTCCCGGCTCTCCCGGTGTTATAGAAAGGAAATTCCTGCCACGCGCCGAACACGTGGGCAATGAGGATGATCCACGCCGTAATACCGTTCCAGAAGCCCCACAGCAGGTCCTGCCACCACATGTCGTTCCTCTCCGGAGCCGCCCCTGTGGACAGGTTAGACGTCGGCCGGCTCCTGCACTAGGGACTCTGTGCCCGTCTTTGGCGGTTACCTGCGGTCGGGTAGCCGGCCCAGTCCTTCCACGAGGTCTGCCTGCGCGCCGCAGAGCGCGATCCGGACCCAGCCTTCACCGATGGAACCGAAAGCTGTCCCGGGAGCAAACGACACTCCGGAATCAGCCAGGAAGCGCCGGACCCAGGAGCGAACATCGCCGCCGCTGGCGTGGGATACTTCGGCCCACAGGTAGAAGGCGCCCTGCGCTGAAAGGAAAGGGATGCCTTTGTCCCGGAGGACGGCGGACGCCGCATCGCGATTGGCCCGGTAATGCGCGTGGGCGTGGTTGACGTAGTCCTGCGGCCCTGTCAGTGCGGCGATCGCGGCGTACTGCGAAGGCGAGGCCACGCAGGAGACAATCGACTCCATGACGTTGTTCATCTTCTGCTCCAGCCCGGGCGGGCAGACCAGCGCGCCGATCCGTAGCCCGGTAAGGCCGTAAGTTTTCGAGAGTGTCAGGGAAGTGAAAACCCTGGCTTCTCCGGGGACGTCACTGTCGAACCTGGCCGGGCTGACATGGGGGACGTCGTAGGTGAAAGCCTCGTAGCATTCGTCGGAGATGATCCACAGGTCATGGCGTCGGGCCAGCTCCACAAGGCTGCGGGTCAGTTCCTCGCCCAGCACCGCGCCCAGCGGATTGGACGGCGAGTTCAGGACCAGCACACGGGTGCGCGGCGAGACCAGCGCCTCAATGTCTGCGATCCTCGGCTGGAAGTCATGTTCCGGGTACAGCGGATACTCCACCGGCACGGCGTGAAGCAGCCGGCTGGTCATGGCGAACGTGGGGTAACCGGGATTCGGGATCAGGATTTCATCTCCGGGGGAGAGGAGCAGGCTCATGGCGAAGTGCAGTCCCTGCTGGGCGCCGTCCACCACGTAGACCCGCTCAGCCCCGATGTCTACGCCATTGTGCTCACGGAACTTCGCTGCGAAGGCCTCGCGGAGGGCGGGGATTCCGGCGTTCGGCGTGTAGTTGGTTTCGTCCCGGTCCAAACAGGCCATGCCGGCTTCGAGGACGTGCCGGGGGAGGGGGAACCCCGGTTCTCCGATGCTCAGCACAATGGCGCCTGGGCTGGCCCATGCGGCTTCGGTGATCTCGCGGATCTGGTTGACGGGAACGTCGCGGATATGTGCGGCAAGCTCGGGCATGTCTGCCATCCTAACCGTCAGCGTCACCGCCGGACGGCGGGCTCTCCCCTCTCGGCGTCCGCCCGGCCCGCCGGGCCCGCCGGGCCGGCCGCCCGCCGTCGGGCTTTCCCCGCTCGGCGTCCGCCCGGCCGACCGCCTGACCTGCCGCCGTCGGACGAAAAGGGAGAGCGTTCGGCGCGGATATACTGGGAGGCGTGCTTTCTGGACTGGTAATAGTGGACAAGCCGCAGGGATGGACCAGCCACGATGTGGTTGGTCGGATGCGGCGGCTGGCCGGTACCCGGAAAGTGGGGCACGCCGGAACGCTGGATCCCATGGCCACGGGGGTGCTGGTGCTTGGCATCAACAAGGCCACCCGCCTGCTGACCTACATCGTCGGAACCTCCAAGACCTACACCGCCACCATCCGCCTCGGTGAATCCACCGTGACGGACGACGCCGAGGGCGAGGTCGTCAGCACCCAATCTGCCGCTGCCGTCACCGAGGAAGCCATCCGAGCCGGCGTCGCGGCACTCACCGGTGAGATCCAACAGCGTCCCAGCAGCGTCAGCGCCATCAAGGTGAACGGCGAGCGTGCGTATGCCAGGGTCCGGTCCGGAGAAGACGTAAAGCTCGCGGCGCGACCGGTCACCATTCACCGCTTCGATGTCCACTCGGTCCTTCCGCAGCGTGAAGGGGAGGTCCTCGACGTGGACGTCACCGTGGAATGCTCTTCCGGAACGTATATCCGTGCCCTGGCCCGGGACCTTGGCGAAGCGCTGGGTACGGGAGGCCATCTGACGGCGCTCCGGCGGACCCAGGTTGGCCCGTACACGCTTGACCAGGCCCGGACTCTCGAGCAGCTTGCCGAGGAACTTGAAGTGCTGGAAATGTCCCTGGCCGCGCGCGCGCTCATGCCCAACCGCGAGCTCAGCGAGGATGAAACCACTGAAATTTCTTTCGGTCGTCGCATCTCCGCCGGGGCCGCGGCCGGCACGCCCGAAGCAGCCACCGCGGACAAGCCCGCCGCAGCTTTCGCCCCTGACGGCGCCCTCGTGGCCCTATTGGCCGACGCCGGCAGCTACGCAAAACCGGTGCTGGTGTTTGCCCCCAGCAACGAACAGCAGGCCAAGTAGCGTGGACGCATACTTTTACATCATTCTGGCCATCGGGCTGCTTTCCACAGTCATCTGCACCGCGGCGGGGATCATGAAGAAGGCTCCGAACGATGCGACCATCCTGTCCGTCGCCGCTGTGGAACTCGCGCTGCTGGTTTACCTGGTGGGTTCGATTGTCCGTGTTGCGTCGGGGGAGCACATCGCCGGCGAAGCGTGGGAGTTCTGGGGCTACCTGGTGACTGCACTGATTCTCCCGGTAGGCGCCGTGTACTGGTCCATTTTGGAGCGCACCCGGTGGAGCAACTTTGTCCTGGCTGCCGTGGGCGTCACCGCCCTGGTTATGGCCGCCCGCATGAACCAGATCTGGTACTGAATTGGAAGAAGCACACAACGTGACTCCGCAGACCCCCGCCAACAAAACTCAAAATACCGATGCCAAGGCCCAAGCCCAGTCCACCGACACCCGGAATACCGGCCCCGGACGGCTGCTGATTGCGGTTTATGCCGTCTTCGCCATCTCCGCTACGGCCCGGGCCGGCTATCAGATCTTCACCAAGTTCTCCGAAGCGCCGCTGGCGTATCTGCTCTCCGCCTTCGCAGCGATCGTTTATGTCGTGGCGACGGTCTCGCTGGCGAAAGCGGGACGCACCTGGTTCAAGGTCTCCGTGGCTGCGGTCCTTGTGGAGCTCCTGGGCGTGCTCGTGGTCGGGGCGCTAAGCATTTTCGACTCCGTCAGCTTCCCGCATGAAACCGTGTGGTCCCTCTTCGGCCGCGGCTACGCTTTCATACCGCTGCTGCTGCCCATCCTCGGACTTGTGTGGCTATACCGCAGGCGTCCGGCACCGCTCAAGGCATAGCGCGGCACCTGATCCTTCCGGACTGATTCCTCGGGCGTAAATTGTCTGACCCCTTTGGGAGAGTTATCCCATGGAAGCCATGGGGGATCTTGCAGCGGGAGGTGCGTTGCGGTGGGCGAAGCTTCGCGGCGCCTCTGCTGTTCAACCTCCTGCTGTTCCATCGCGTGCTGTTCAACCGGCTGCCGCGCGCTTCCGCGGCCTGCGCAGCGTCCCCTCGGAACGCCGGCATCCGGACGCTTTGGCGTCCGACGGCGGTGCGTCCGGTGATCTGGCCCGGAGCCTTGAGTTGCTCAAAAGCCTTAGTTCGACGGCGGTCGCCGAGGCCGCACTGCTTGATTTCCGTGAGGCCGCGGATTTCGCCGCCAACGTCGAGGAAGTCTCCCGGACGGTCGAATACTTGCAGGTTGTTGCGGCCGGTGCTGTGGACCGGAGCCGGCGCCAGGCCACAGCAGCGGCGCGTGCAGGGTCGGGCGCGGCGGTTGGCTGGGTTACGGGATGGGGTGAGACTGCCGTGCGCGAGCCGGTGGGCTGGGTCACCGGGAAAGCCGGCCAAGCCGAGAGCGGCCCTGGCGACAGCCAAACCGGCCCATCGGGAAGCGGGCCTGGCGCCAGCGGTCCGGCGGCCAGCGGCGGGCCGGGATCCGCCCCGCCGGATCCTGCGGATGACGGGTCCCGGAACGCCCCCGAGTTCCTCCGTGCCCGGCTGCGGATCAGCGCCGCTGAAGCACGCCGCCGGATCACTCTCGCTGCGGCGGTGCTGCCCCGGACAGGGTTCACGGGCCACACGGAGCCTGCGGAGCGGCCCGAACTCGCCGCCGCCCTCGCCGCCGGGACCATCGGCTCCCGTCCGGCGACCATCATCACAATGGCTTTGGACCGTGTCCGGCACCACGCCCCGGACGAGGCCCTGGCCCGGATGGAACATGCACTGACCCGCACCGCGGCCGAACGCGACACCGACTTCCTGACCCGGATCGCCCGCCAGTGGACCGATGCGATCGACCAGGACGGTTCGGAGCCTTCCGAGGAAGAACTCCGCCGCCGTCAGGGTGCGTTCCTCCGCCCGGCCCGCCGCGGACTGCACCATGTGGAAATCTTCGCCACCCCCGACCAGTACGAATCCCTCCTCACCGTCATGAACACCGCCACCAACCCCCGCACCCGCCCGGAGGGGCTGCCGACTGTGACACCGGCAGCGACGGAAACGGCGACGGCCCAGATACGGACACAACCAACGGTGCGGCGGCGGACAGCGGCGCCATGGCAGACACCGGAACCGGCACGGAGGGCGCTTCCGCCGCGGCCCACAATGCAGAGGCGGACACCACTGCACCGGCCGGCGAGGACTGGGATGGGCAGGACGGCGCCACCGACACGGACCTGGACAGGCGCACCCGCCCGCAGCGGCTCCTCGACGGCCTCATCGGCGCGTGCAAGGCAGCCCTCGCCGCCGGCACCCTCCCGGCCGCGGGCGGGCTGCGGCCCCAGGTCATGGTCACCATCGACTACCGCGACCTCCTGGACCGCCTCGAACACACCACCAACCAGGGACCCCGCTACCGCTCCCGAACCGCAGACACCAGCCACGGACATGGCTCCGGCTCCGGCTCCGGCCACAACGACACAGCCCACCACGCCAATGCTGCCACCGGCTCCGCCCCGGGTGAGGGCCCGCGCGATGCGGGCGACCACGGCTTCCACGGCTTCGACACCGGCCACGGCTTCGACGGCTCCAGCCATGCCGACAACCACGGCTTCGACGGCTCCAGCCATGCCGACAACCACGGCTTCGACGGCTCCAGCCATGCCGACAACCACGGCTTCGACGGCTCCAGCCATGCCGACAACCACGGCTTCGGAAGCGCTACAGCTGGGCACCACGGGTCCACCGGGATCCCGGGCACGGGGTCGTTCACGTTCACCGGCCCGGTCACCGCCGCCACCGTCCGGAAGATCGCCTGCGACGCCGACATCATCCCCGTCCTGCTCGGCAGCGAAGGCCGCATCCTGGACATCGGCCGCACCACCCGGATCTTCCCGCCCCACATCCGCAAAGCCGTCACCGCCCGCGACCAGGGCTGCGCCTTCCCCGGCTGCACCATCCCCGCACCCTGGTGCGAAGCCCACCACATCACCTACTGGTCACACGGCGGACCCACCAGCACCGACAACGGAACCCTGCTCTGCTCCCATCACCACCACCTCATCCACAAAGAACTGTGGACCATCCAGGTCAAAACCGGCGTCCCCTGGTTCATCCCGCCACCCCACATCGACCCACACCAACAATCACAACGAAACAGGTACTTCAGACTCGAATGGCGCGCGCCAGGTCCCCGAGCTCACCGGCCCGTCACGGCAGGTGACGACAAACGCTGACCCTCGAATCGCCCGCACGAGCACCTCGGGGTTCCTTGTGTACGTGGACCAACCCACTGATTCGTACAGGGCAACCACCTATGCGGTGGGAATCTCACTGCCGGTATGAAAACTGAACCCAGGCATCGGATCAGTGTTGAATATCCGCGGTCCGCCGCAGTCCGAAGAGAGCACACTCTGAACCGGGCGATTCGAGGGGTGCTATCGTGACAAATCGCCGGTGCAGCGTGTTAAGGGGGATGCGCGAAAGCGCCGAGCAAGATAGGGGAGCTGATAGTGAAACCCATTCCCGCAAATCCGTCCAGGGTCCTCTTCTATGGTGTGACGGGAAGCGGCAAGTCGTCGGCCGCACACGCGTACGCGGCCGCTTCGGGCCTCCCGGAGTTTTCGGCTGACGACGATATCGGCTGGCTGCCCGGGTGGCAGCAGCGCGGCGCCGACGAGCAGCGGGAGATCGCAGCGGATGTCGCGGCACGCGATCGCTGGGTCCTCGACAGCGCCTATGGCGTTTGGCGCGACATCGTGGTTCCCAGAGCCGAGCTCGTTGTGGCGTTGGACTATCCGCGTTGGCTTTCGCTCTCCCGCCTGGTGCGCCGCTCCCTTCGGCGAGTGATCGCAAAAGAGCAAGTTTGCAATGGGAACACGGAAACGCTCGGGAGGCTTTTAGCGAGGGACTCGATCTTCTTCTGGCATTTCAATTCATTCGCCAGGAAGAAACGCGTATTCAGCGAGTGGCAGTCCAACCCCGACATGCCGCCTGTGTTGGTGTTTCGCAGGCCTGCGGACTTGAACGACTGGCTGGCCCAAGTTCCAGCGGCGACCCGTCCTTGGGTGTCGATGACGACGCCGGCCGCCTCTGATCTGGTGCCGGGCACCGGCCGGGGTGTCGGCCGAGGTTGGGGTGTATAGGGGTGATTTGAGGTAATTGCCGCAGGCAATTGCGGGTAATCTTAGAGAGTTCCGGGGCCAGGCGCGGCTCCCCGGACGAGTCAATGGCAGGCAGCAAAAGGCGAGGTTGATGGTCCACATCTGGAACGATCCGTCCGAGGTCCCCGCGGACTTCGGCCCCACCGTTGTCACGTTCGGCAATTTCGACGGCGTGCACCGGGGCCACCAACAGGTGCTGTCGCAGCTCATCCGAACGGCGCGGCTCAACGGGGCGCGGTCAGTCGCTGTCACGTTTGACCCCCATCCTGCGCAGGTGCACCGGCCCGAGTCTGCTCCCGAGCTAATCATGGGCCTGGAGGACAAGCTTGTTGCACTCGGCGAGCTGGGCCTCGATGCCGTGCTCGTCATGAAGTATTCCCTGGAACTGGCCAGCCTCACTCCGGAGGAGTTCGTGGCCGGCGTCCTCGTCGGCAGCCTCAAGGCCAGCCACGTGGTGATCGGCCACGATGCGCGCTTCGGCCGCGGCAACTCCGGCGACCTGGCCACCATGCAGGAGCTGGGGGAGAAGTTTGGCTTCACCGTACAGGTCATCAGCGAGTTCGGTTCCGAAGGTTTTCCGATTCACAACGACGCCGGCGAGGACCGCCGCTGTTCGTCCACTTGGGTTCGTGAGGCCTTGCGGGAGGGCGACGTCACTACCGCAGCTGCTGTGCTGGGCCGTCCGCACCGGATGCGCGGCGAAGTGGTCCATGGCGCCGCCCGCGGCCGTGCCCTCGGTTTCCCCACCGCCAACCTTGCCGCGGACGCCACCGGCTACATTCCTGCGGACGGCATCTACGCCGGCTGGCTGGTGGATCAAGCTGGCACCCGCTGGCCGGCTGCCATCTCGGTAGGATCCAACCCGACGTTCGACGGCGTGAGCAGGCAGGTTGAAGCACACGTCATCGACCGCCCGGAAGAGCCCATCGAGGACTTCGATCTGTATGACCAGACAGTAGTGGTGGAATTCGTGGCGCGGCTGCGCGGCATGGTGGCGTACCGTGGGCCGGAGGCGCTCGTCGAACAGATGCGCCTGGACGTCGTCCAGGCCCACGACATCCTGTTCCGGCGCTGACCACAGTCACTGGCAAGGAAGGCACCGCTGTGTCGGTTGAGAAGAACACCAGGAAACTGGAAAAGGACATTGTCCGGGATTTCAGTTCGCGGATGAGTTACGCGTCCTACCTGCAGCTGCCCACGCTCCTCAGCGCGCAGCAACCGGTCAGCGATCCCGAACACCACGACGAACTGCTCTTCATCATCCAGCACCAAACCACGGAGCTGTGGCTGAAGCTGGTCCTGCACGAGCTGCGCAGCGCGGCGGCGTGGCTCCGCAGCGACGACCTCGGCTCCGCCTTGAAGGCAATCGCGCGGGTCAAGCACATCCAGAAGACCCTGACAGAGCAATGGTCTGTGCTGGCCACGCTCACGCCCACTGAGTACTCGCAGTTCCGCGGCTTCCTGGGCAACTCTTCCGGCTTCCAATCCAGCCAGTACCGGGCGGTGGAGTTCGTCCTGGGCAACAAGAACCGCAAGATGCTCCCGGTGTTCGAGTCCGATCCCGAGGCCCATGAACAGCTCCGCCGCGTCCTCGAGGCGCCGAGCATCTATGACGAATTCCTGGCCTACCTTGCCCGTCAAGGATTCGACATTCCGGCGTCCCTGCTGGAACGCGATGTCACGAAGGCGCACCAGTTCTGCCCCGAGCTGGTGCCGGTGTTCAAGCACATCTACGAAAACGCGTCGGACAACTGGGGCGCCTACGAAGCGTGCGAGGAACTGGTGGACCTGGAGGACAACTTCCAGCTCTGGCGGTTCCGGCATCTGCGGACAGTGCAACGGACCATCGGCATGAAGGCAGGCACGGGCGGGTCAAGCGGCGCGGCGTTCCTGCAGAAAGCCCTGGAGCTGACGTTCTTCCCCGAACTCTTCGCTGTCCGGACGGAGATTGGCCAGTGAGCACGGTTCACGAGACTCAAGACGCCTTCCTGCAGCGCGCCGTCGAACTCGACGCCGCAGACCCGCTGGCAGGTTACCGCGACCACTTCATCGGAACGGACACTGACCTGTCCTACCTGGACGGCAACTCCCTGGGCCGTCCGCTGAAGCGGACCGTCGCGGACATCAGCGCCTTCATCTATGAGAGCTGGGGCGGCCGGCTGATCCGGGGCTGGGACGAGGGCTGGCTCCAGCTGCCCGAGGCCATTGGCGACCAGCTGGGCCGGGCCGTGCTCGGCGCTGCTCCCGGGCAGATCATCATTGCCGACTCCACCACTGTGGTCCTGTACAAGCTGATCCGCGCGGCCCTCGCCGCGGTCACGGACCCCGCCAGAACCGAAATCGTCCTGGACACGGACAACTTCCCCACGGACCGCTACCTCCTGGAAGGCATCGCCCGCGAAGAAGGGCTGACGCTGCGATGGATCGGCGCCGATCCCGCCGCCGGCGTGACCGTGGATCAGATGCGGTCGGCCGTTGGGCCGGCCACCGCCGTCGTGGTCCTCAGCCAGGTGGCGTACCGCTCGGGGTACCTTGCCGACCTGCCGGCGATCACGTCCGTAGTGCACGACTCCGGCGCCCTGATGGTGTGGGACCTGTGCCATTCCGCCGGGTCGGTTGAGCTGCAGCTCGATGACGCCGGAGTCGATTTCGCCGCAGGCTGCACCTACAAATACCTCAACGGCGGCCCGGGCTCGCCTGCCTTCGCCTACGTCAATTCGCGCCATCTTCCGGGGCTGAATCAGCCGATCTGGGGCTGGATGGGCCGCAAGGACGCCTTCGAGATGGCGGCGGGCTACGAGCCGGCCCCGGGCATCCGGGGGTTCCTCAGCGGAACACCGGCAATCTTTGGCATGATCGCAATGCAGGGCACGCTGGACCTGATCGAAGAAGCCGGGATGGGCGCGCTCCGCGAGAAGTCACGGAAGCTGACTGCCTTCGCGCTCGAACTCCATGATGCGTGGCTGGCTCCGGCAGGTGTGCAGCTGGCGACCCCGCGTGACCCGGAGCAGCGGGGGAGCCACATCACCGTGGACCATCCGGACTTCCGCGGAATCACGGCCGAGCTCTGGGAACAGGATGTCATCCCTGACTTCCGCGCTCCGGAGGGGATCCGGATCGGCCTGTCACCGCTCAGCACGTCGTTCGCGGAGGTCTACCGCGGTGTCGCCGCCATCCGTGACCTGCTGGCCCGCCCATAGGTGTGGGCGCCAGCGAAGCGTGTTTCGACAAGATTGCAGCTTGGCCGGTAAACTAAACGTTGGATCCGGCTGCAGTCCGTGGCGGCTGGCTCTTGCTATGCGCGGGAAATCCGGGATTAACCGGGATCTTCGACGCAGGCACACCCGGCAGTGCGTTACTGATTCGGGCCTCACGGCACATCTCTAGGAGTTATTGTGGCACTTGAAGCCGCTGTAAAGCAGTCCATCATCAAGGATTTCGCAACGTCCGAGGGCGACACCGGTTCACCGGAGGTCCAGGTTGCAGTCCTGACTCAGCGGATCAAGGATCTCACTGAGCACATGAAGGAGCACAAGCACGACTTCCACACCCAGCGCGGTCTGCTGGCCATGGTTGGTCGTCGCAAGCGCATGCTCACCTACCTCAAGAACACTGACATCAACCGCTACCGTGCGCTCATCGAGCGCCTCGGCCTGCGCCGCTAGTCAGCTCTAAGGGGCGGCCCATTCCACCCGGAACGGGCCGTCTCCTTCAGTACAAAAACTAAACAGGAGGATCAACCGCATCACGCATTCGCGGTCCTCGGTAGTGATCTCCGGGAAGCTTCGTTGACTGAAGCAGGGCCCGTGGGTCTCGATCGATGACCGGGTGCAGTGCAGGCCAGTAGACAGATGCTGGACTGGGTTGATGCGGCTGGACTTCCGTAAATCATGAAACGGAGGTGACTCTCTTGGAGGGTCCCGAAATCCAGTTCTCAGAAGCAGTCATTGACAATGGCCGCTTCGGCAAGCGTGTAATCCGCTTCGAAACCGGCCGTCTTGCCAAGCAGGCAGCCGGCGCAGCCATGGTGTACATCGACGAAGACACCGCGCTGCTGTCCGCAACCACCGCCGGCAAGCACCCGCGTGAAGGCTTCGACTTCTTCCCGCTGACCGTTGACGTCGAAGAGCGTATGTACGCCGCCGGCCGCATCCCGGGCTCGTTCTTCCGCCGCGAAGGCCGCCCGTCCACCGAAGCGATCCTGGCTTGCCGCCTGATGGACCGCCCGCTGCGTCCGGCTTTCATCAAGGGCCTCCGCAACGAGGTCCAGATCGTCGTTACCGTCCTGGCGATCAACCCGGACGAGCTCTACGACGTCGTGGCCATCAACGCCTCGTCGATGTCCACCCAGCTCTCCGGCCTGCCCTTCTCCGGCCCGATCGGTGGCGTCCGCGTTGCCCTCGTTGCTGACGAGAACGGCTCGCAGTGGGTTGCTTTCCCGAAGCACTCCCAGCTTGAGAACTCCGTGTTCAACATGGTTGTTGCCGGTCGCGTTGCCGGAGACGACGTCGCCATCATGATGGTTGAAGCCGAAGCCACGGACAACTCCTGGAACCTCATCAAGGAACAGGGCGCCACCGCTCCCACCGAAGAGGTTGTTTCCGAAGGCCTCGAGGCTGCCAAGCCGTTCATCAAGGCCCTCTGCGAGGCCCAGGCCGACCTGGCTGCCCGCGCCGCCAAGCCGACCGTCGAATTCCCGGTCTTCCTCGACTACGAAGACGATGTCTACGCCGCTGTTGAAGCCGCTGCAGCCGAGAAGCTTGCCGCTGTTTTCCAGATCGCTGACAAGCAGGAGCGCGACGTCGCAACGGATTCGCTCAAGGACGAAGTCACTTCTTCGCTTGCCGGCCAGTTCGAGGGCCGCGAGAAGGAGCTGTCCGCAGCTTTCCGCTCGGTGACCAAGCAGGTCGTGCGCCAGCGCATCCTCAAGGACCAGATCCGCATCGACGGCCGCGGCCTGACGGACATCCGCCAGCTCACCGCGGAGGTCGAGGTTCTGCCCCGCGTCCACGGTTCGGCCATCTTCGAACGCGGCGAGACCCAGATCATGGGTGTCACCACGCTGAACATGCTGAAGATGGAACAGCAGATCGACTCGCTGTCGCCGGTAACGCGCAAGCGCTACATGCACAACTACAACTTCCCGCCGTACTCCACCGGTGAGACCGGCCGCGTGGGTTCGCCCAAGCGCCGCGAAATCGGTCACGGTGCCCTGGCTGAGCGCGCCATCGTGCCGGTGCTGCCGTCCCGCGAGGAATTCCCCTACGCCATCCGTCAGGTGTCTGAGGCTCTCAGCTCCAACGGTTCGACGTCGATGGGTTCCGTCTGCGCCTCCACGCTGTCCCTGCTCAACGCAGGTGTGCCGCTGAAGGCTGCCGTTGCCGGTATCGCCATGGGCCTGGTTTCCGACCAGGTCGACGGCCAGACCCGCTACGCTGCGCTGACCGACATCCTTGGCGCCGAAGATGCTTTCGGTGACATGGACTTCAAGGTTGCCGGTACCTCCGAGTTCGTCACGGCCATCCAGCTGGACACCAAGCTCGACGGCATCCCGGCCTCCGTCCTGGCTGCCGCCCTGAAGCAGGCACGCGAAGCACGCCTGCACATCCTCGAGGTCCTGAACTCCGCGATCGACACCCCGGACGAGCTCTCCGAGTTCGCGCCGCGCGTCATCGCGGTCAAGATCCCCGTGGACAAGATCGGCGAGGTCATTGGGCCCAAGGGCAAGATGATCAACCAGATCCAGGAAGACACCGGCGCGGACATCTCCATCGAGGACGACGGCACCGTTTACATCGGCGCCACCAACGGCCCGTCCGCCGACGCCGCACGCTCCGCGATCAACGCCATCGCCAACCCGCAGGTTCCGGAAATCGGAGAGCGCTACCTGGGTACGGTCGTCAAGACCACCACCTTCGGTGCCTTCATTTCCCTCACCCCGGGCAAGGACGGCCTGCTGCACATCTCCGAGCTGCGCAAGATCGCCGGCGGCAAGCGCGTTGACAACGTCGAGGACGTCGTCTCCGTGGGCCAGAAGATCCAGGTCGAGATCACCAAGATCGATGACCGCGGAAAGCTGTCCCTGTCTCCGGTCATCGCCGAAGAAGAAGGCGCTGAAACCGCTGAGGTCGTTGAGGCGGCCGCAGAGTAGTCTGCAGCGCACTTGGCAGTGCAAACACGACGGCGGGGCCGGTGGAATTTCCACCGGCCCCGCCGCCGTTAAGCCGAGCGATGGAACGGGCAGTTCCCGGGGCGTGGGGCAGCGGTCCGCTGGTACGATTGCAGGCAGATTTGGCACCCGTTTCTTGAAAGGCCTTGATGACTGTCGTACGCCTGCCGCTAGTGCAGAACCAGCCCGGTGACACCCTGATCCACGGAGCCGACGGCGGGTCCGTTGTTCGCCGTTCGGTGCTCCCCGGCGGCGTGCGCGTACTGACGGAGGCCATGCCCGGCCAGCGTTCCGCGACCATCGGCTTCTGGGTAGGCGTGGGTTCCCGGGACGAAGCGCACGGGCAGCACGGGTCCACGCATTTCCTCGAGCACTTGCTGTTCAAAGGCACCAGGCGGCGCACAGCGCTGGAAATCGCATCCGCTTTCGACGAGGTCGGCGGGGAGTCCAACGCGGCCACGGCCAAGGAAAGCACCTGCTACTTCGCCCGCGTCCTGGACACCGACCTTCCAATGGCCATCGACGTCATTGCCGACATGATCACTGGTGCAGTCCTGGACCCGCAGGAGATGGAGCAGGAGCGCGACGTCATCCTGGAGGAAATCGCGATGGACAGCGACGATCCCACGGACGTTGCCCACGAGCATTTCGTTGCCGCCGTCCTTGGAACACACCCGCTGGGCCGTCCGATCGGCGGGACCCCGGAGGCCATCCGGGCGGTTGCCCGCGATTCCGTCTGGGACCACTACCGCCGGTATTACCGCCCGGGCGAGCTTGTCATCACGGCGGCCGGCGGCCTGGAGCACGACGTCGTCTGCGGACTCGTGGTGGATGCGCTCCACGAGGCGGGCTGGTCGCTGGAGCCCGGTGCGGCTCCGGTGGACCGGCGCTCGACTGAACGGGCGGAGATCACCGGGACTGCCGGACTGCACGTGGTGAAGCGGCCCGTTGAGCAGGCAAACATCATCATGGGCTGCCCCACGATCGTCGCCACGGACCAGCGCCGCTACGTCATGAGCGTGCTGAACGCGGTGCTCGGCGGCGGCATGTCCTCGCGGCTTTTCCAGGAAGTCCGGGAAAAGCGCGGCCTGGTGTACTCCACCTACTCTTTTGCCTCGTCCTACGCCGATGCAGGCTACTTCGGCATGTACGCCGGCTGCACGCCGTCGAAGGTCCGCCAGGTCCTTGAATTGCTCGGGGCTGAACTGGACAAGCTTGCGGAGCACGGCATCTCCGATGACGAACTGAAGAAAGCCGTGGGCCAGCTCTGCGGCGGCATTGTGCTCGCGCTGGAGGACACCGGCTCACGGATGTCGCGGCTGGGCCGGGCCGAGTTGGTGTCCGGTGAATACCAGGACATTGAGGAGACACTCCGGCAGATCAAGGGTGTCACCGTGGAGCAGGTGCGGGAGCTGGCCCAGGAGCTGGCAGCAGCCCCGCGGACCGTGACCGTCGTGGGACCGTTCGAGGAAGACGAAACCTTCGGCCTCTGACCTGGCCCGTTCTGCCCGTTGCGCCGAGGCTGCCGGCTGTGCGTTCCGGACATCCCCATCTGGACATCCCAACGTAGCCGCGTGATGATGAACCCGGGGTCACACTGGAGGAACCATGGACCGTACGCACCCGGGCACTGCGCAGGAGCTCGAGGCCTTCCTCGGCCATTGGACAGGCACTACCCATATTGAGGCGTCGCCGCGCGGACCGGCCCGGACAGCGGACGCTGAAGTGGTGTTCACCAAGGCCGCCGGCGGCTTTGCCGTTCTGCAGAGCTACCGTCACACCGAATCCGGAGGGATCCGGTTTGAGCGGCACGGCATGTTCACCATGGACACTGACCACCCGGACACTGTCTGGTACCACATGGACAGTGTGGGCCTGCCGCGGGAAGCCCCGACGCGGTGCGGCTTGCACGGCGGGGTGCTCACCGTGGAACGGCGCAACGGCAGGGACACGACCCGGCACACTTTCCGGGTGAACGACGGCGTGCTGACGCACACGTCCGAGGTCCGCCGGGCCGACGCCGCGGCTTTCGCCCCGTTCATGACGTCCGTTTGCCGCCGAACCTGACAGCGCGAGCGGGCATTTCCGGCCCCGGGGGCGCCCGGGAACCACGCGATCCGAGACCTAGACGCTCTTGGCCGCGCGTGTTGTGAGGTCTTCATCTGAAATTGTGCGGACAGCGCGAGCTGGAGTACCGACAGCGATGGTCATCGGAGGGACACCGCGGGTGACGACGCTGCCTGCGCCGATTACGGATCCGTAACCGATTCGTACGCAGGGCACGACGGCTGAGTTGCTGCCGATCCACACCTTGTCTTGGAGGACGATCGGTTCCGAGAAGCGAGCGAAGTCGACGTGGCAGCTGGGGTGGACGGGGAGTCCGGTAGCGGTAAGGGTCACGCTCGGCGCAATCATGACGCCAACGGACGGCGTGAATCCCGTGCGCTAGTTATTGCAGGACAGCGTCCGGGGGACGCGGTGTGATGACCGGGTCTGCATGGCGGTGCACCAGCGCCCACGTGTTGCCCTCGGGGCGATAAACGCTCGTTACACGCAAATCAAACTGCGATATTTCGTCTCCTCCTCCAAGCTTGGCCTGCCAGTGTTCTATGTCGAGGAAGACGGCGAGGTCGGAAGTCACGTGCCTGGTGAGGCCATCAACAGCAGTGACACGTCCATCCTTGAACCGGGCAGCGGCTGAATCGAGGGCCTTAGATACCCGATCCCAGCCCACAACTGGAGGACCCCAGGGATTCGCAAGGGACCCGTCCTCGCCGTGGGAGAAAATGGCCTTGGCGGGTTCCGGGTCTCCTTTAGCAAAATCATTCATCGTTTGATGAAACCGGCCGACGACCTCGTCAAGCTGCATTGTTCCCACCTTCTGCCTGATTGTGGCGTTCCGAGTACCGAATCATACGCCGGGGGATCCCTCCCGTCACCAACTGCCTGAATCGATCAAAACGGGCACAAATGGCAACGGGCGGTCCTCAGTGACGGCGGGGTTGTCGGCGAAATGTCTCCGATCATCGAAACGGGTATCTCAGTTCCAAGGGCTGAGACGCGACATGGAGGCCCATGTCCTTCAAGGGTCCGCGACGCCCTTCTCGATGGATACCAGTCAGTGCGATCACTCACCCGGCTCGCCTCGAGATGGAGTGCGAAGACTGACGCATTGAGGTGCAGCAATGGCGAAAAACCGGTCCCCGGATCTTCCCCTGTAAGGAGGGCCGTGACGTAGGCCGATTCACACCGGGATGATTGCGTGTTTGTGTCCCTTCCGCAAAGCTCCGGTTATGCAGAGGGCTGCGCGGTCGCCAGGGCACCGGCAGAGGTTCGGACCGTGGCCACGTGGAGGTTCTCGGTGGCGGCGATGATGCTCCTTACTGTTTCGGGGTCTGCCTTACGCCCGCCTGGGGGGCAGTCCTCAAGGGTCGTCGTCGGCACAATGCACCAGCCGGCGTCGGTGGTGACAGGATCCAGGTCATGCCAAGCATTTTGCGCCCCCGCGGACAGCCAGTCAGCCGGCTGATTCCACAATCCGCGTAATCGGTGCCCCGTTCAGGGCAGGGGCGGCCGGGGAATCCCACACCTTCTGCTGAAGCTTGGCCAGCAGCGCTTCGGCCTGGTCCAGGCTGTCGAAGTCGAGTTCCACCACCACGTAGCGGGGATCGTCCACCGGACGGCCGACGCGATGGGCAAGAACGCCCGAGGCCACCCGGTTTACCGGGTCGCGATCGAACGCTGTCTTCCACATCGCAAAGTCCTTGATGCCGTGTTCGATTTGAAGCGTGTACATTTCAGTCCCTTCCTTCCAGGGCGCCTTCGCAGTTACGGATAGCCACACGGTAGGCCTGCACCGGGCACGCCCGGTATCCCAGAAATCTGGAAGGGCCGATGCCCCGCACGTTTCGGGGGCTTGCCGGGCCATACTGTTCCCATGACCACGAGTTGGGCGGTGAGCCGTAGCCTGGAAAGAATTGCCCTGCTCTGCGGTTCGTCCCTGGAGGACCATGAGTTGCGCGCAGAAGTGCTTTCCGAGCTGGGGAGCATTGTTCCTTTCACCTGGTTTGCCTGGCCGCTGACGGACCCCGAAACCTGCACGGGCGTTTCCCCGATGGCCCGGATTCCATGCCCGCAGGAACTGCCCGCCCTCATCAGGCTGAAGTACGTGACCTCGCCCGGCCGGTGGACATCGCTCCTTGCTGGTGCTGAGCCTGCTGTGACCCTGCAAACGGCAACCGGGGGAGACCCTGACCGCAGTCCGTTGTGGAGCGGCATCCTCAGGCGCTACGACGTCGCGGATGTCCTGTCCACGGTTTTTGCCGACAGCCACGGCTGCTGGGGCTGGTTGGATCTGTGGCGGAGCGCGGACGAACGGCTCTTCACGGACTTGGAAACGAAGCACCTGGCGGCAGCGGCGCCCATTGTCGCGGCCGGTTTGCGGGGAAGCAGGGCAGCCCGGATGAGGCGCGATTCCCAGCCGGGCCGAGAGGACCAGGAACATCCTGACGACTCGGACCACCGCCTTGCCCACCACCGCCGGCTTCCGGCATCCGGTCTGCCCCAACAGGCGGTGCTGACGCTGGACGCGGGGCTGGCTATCACTGGCCGGAGCGCCTCTGCCGCTGACTGGCTAGCCCTGCTGCAGCCAGGGCCCCGCCCCTACGAGGCCGTTCCGGCAGAGGTCTTCAACGTGGCGGCGCAGCTCCTGGCGCGCGAGGCAGGGGTGGATTCCCATGCGGCGTCGGCCCGGGTACCCATCGGTTTGGGCCAGTGGGCGGTGCTCAGGTCATTCCGGATGGACGTGGGGAGGGGCGGCGAAGCGCCGCTGGCCGTGACAATCCAGGAATGCCCGGCGGCCGAACGGCTCGAGGTGTTTGCCCGGTGCTTCGGCCTGACGCCCAGGCAGCGCAGCCTGCTGGGACTCGCCGCGGGCGGACTGGACACCGCGGCGCTGGCGGCGGCCCTCGGGATCAGCCCTTACACGGTGCAGGACCAGTTCAAGGCAGTGTTTGCCGCATGCGGTGTCCGGAGCAGGAACGCCCTGCTGGCCCTTGCGCTGGGGACATCGGCGAGCGCCCGTCGTCGTGAGAACCCATCGTCCTAAAGCTCCGCCGTCGCAAGAACCTGTCGCTGTCGTAGCGAGCACGCGTACGCACGAATCCCGCCGCTGGAAACCGGACGCGGAAAACCTACCCGCCGGCAAACGGCGGCAGCACGTCCACTACGTCATCCGGACCCAGGACCACTGACCGGTCGCGGACCGCCACCTCGTTGAGCAGGAAGCTGCTTCGCGACAGGAGCCTGGCAAGTGGCGGGGTGCCGGCGGGCGGAACCGGCCGTTCGACGTCAAGCACGGCAGCCAGCAGTGCCTCGACCGTGGAGCCGGCAGGGAGCTCAAAGCGTTCCTCTTCCACGCCGGCCGCGGCGCGTGCGGCAGCGAAGTAACGTACGTTCAACGGTTTAGCCTCCGATGGCGCTCATGCTGCGGTCGGGCTGGACGAAATCCGGTGCGTCCAGGCCGACGTGGTCCATGCCATGGGCCTTGGGCTTGACCCACATGGCGTCCTGCCAGCGTTCCGCGAGCTCCTGGTCGGTGGCGCCGCCGCGCAGCAGCCCCAGCAAGTCGAACTCTTCCCGGGAAAACAGGCAGCTCATGATCTTGCCCTCGGCCGTGATCCGTGTCCGGCGGCAGTCCGAGCAGAACGGTTCGGTGACCGAGGCAATTATGCCCACAGTGCCCAGTACGGGCCCGGTGGCCTCGGCTGAACCCGGGGCCCGGCGTCGGACTTCGAAGCGTTCGGCCGGAGCGCCGTCGCGGTCCCGCGGATCAGCACTGAGCACGAAGTCGACGGACAGGAGTTCACGGATTTCCGCGGCCGTGATCATGTTCCGTCTGGTCCAGCCGTGGTCCGCGTCCAGGGGCATCTGCTCGATGAAGCGGAGTTCATAGCCCCGGTCCAGTGCCCACGCCAGCAGCGAGGGGGACTCGGCGTCGTTGATTCCGCGCATCAGCACGGCATTGAGTTTCACCGGGCCCAGCCCGGCGGCCCAGGCAGCGTCCACTCCGGCCAGGACCTTGTCCAGGAACGGGCGGCGCGTCAGCTTGGTAAATGTCTCTTCGTGCAGGGAATCGAGCGAGACGTTGATTCGGGAAAGTCCTGCAGCCTTGAGGCCGGCCGCTTTCCTGTCCAGGCCGACTGCGTTGGTGGTCATGGAGATCGGCAGCTCGGGGTGGGCCTGGCGCAGGGCGGAAATGATGTCCAGCAGGTCGGCCCGGACCAGGGGTTCGCCTCCGGTGAGGCGCAGTTCGCGAACTCCCAGCACGTCGACGCCGATCCGAACGATCCGGACGATTTCCGCCGCTGACATCACGGCTTGTTTGGACAGCCACTCCAGGCCTTCGGCCGGCATGCAGTACGTACAGCGCAGGTTGCATTTGTCCGTCAGGGAGAGCCGCATGTCCGTGGCGCGGCGTCCGTAACGGTCCACCAAGCCCGCAGGCATGCCCGCCGGGCGCGACGGCAGCGCCAATGCGGGTACTCCCGGATCCGAACCGGTCCCCTCCCGGGGCTGCGGCATGCCAAGCTGAACACTCATAAAATCAGGCTACGCCACCTAGGGGCCAACCATCACGCCTGTGACAAACACGGATCTTACGGAATCCCTACGGATCGCCCCGGACGCCCGCAAACCGGTGCCGCGGCCCGGCCCCGTCCCTATGCTGGAGGTGTGAACAAGTCCCAGCCTGCCCCGGTCCAGGCCGAAGTGGGGAACCGGCGGATACTCCTCGTCGAAGACGAACAGACCATCGCCGGCGTGGTCCGTGACTACCTGGTTCAGGCAGGCTTCCAGGTGGACCTGGCCGGTGACGGCTTTACGGCCCTGCGGCTGGCAGCCGAGCGGAACCCCGACCTTGTGCTGCTGGACCGCATGCTGCCGGGACTGGACGGAGTGGAAGTATGCCGTAGGCTCCGCCAGACCATGAGTGTGCCGGTCATCATGCTCACTGCCCTCGGGACCGAGGACGACAGGATCCTGGGCCTGGAGGTCGGCGCCGACGATTACATCACCAAACCGTTTTCACCCCGCGAACTGGTGCTTCGGGTCCGTTCCGTGCTGCGGCGCAGCATCCAGGAATTCAGCCCTGAGCCTGCGGTTGAGGTGGCCGGCTTTGAGCTCAACCCGGCAGCCCGGACCGTGACACACCACGGCCGCCTCCTCGCCCTGACCATCCGCGAGTTTGACCTGCTGGCCTTCCTGCTTCGGCGTCCAAACCAGGTTTTCAGCCGCGAGGAGCTGATCAAGGCGGTGTGGGGCTGGGACTTCGGAGACCTGTCCACGGTCACGGTCCATGTCAGGCGGCTGCGGGAAAAGATCGAGGCTGACCCCACCCGGCCTGCCCTCCTGAAGACGGTGTGGGGCGTCGGCTACCGGCTGGACACCCCGGACGGGGCATCCGGTGCAAACCTCTGAGCTTCTGGCCATCGTGGCCTGGGCGCTGCTGTGGGCCGTGGTCATCGGCGCCGTGTCGCTGCTCCTGCTCAGGCCCCTCCGCAGGACCTCCATCGCCGTTCAGATCTGCGTGGTGGTGCTCTCCACGGTCGCCGTCCTGACCGCGGGAATGGTCAGTGCCTTCAACGCCATGTTCATCTCTGCCCGGGACCTCGAAGTCATGTGGTACGTCCTGGCCATCGCCTCCGCCGTGGCACTGGCCATCTCCCTGGTCCTCGGGGCACGGGTCTCGCGCAACGCCAAGCTCCTCGCCGCAGCCGCACGGAGCATCGGGCGCGGCGAAAACCCGGGCCTGCCCGCACCGCTCATGAGCTCCGAACTCTCGGAACTCGCGGACGAACTGGAACGCAGCAGCCGCATGCTGGCCGAATCCCGGGAACGGGAGGCCGCGGTGGAGAATTCCCGCCGGGAACTTGTCAGCTGGATCTCGCACGACCTTCGCACTCCGCTGGCCAGCATGCGCGCCATGGCTGAAGCCCTCGAGGACGGGATGGCCGCCGACGTCCACGGCTACTACCGCAAGATCATCGGCCAGACTGACCAGATGGCCGTAATGGTCAACGACCTCCTGGAACTCTCGAAGATCCAGGCCGGAACGCTGCGGCTCAAGGCCGAGCCGCTGGACCTCTACGACCTCGCCAGCGACGCCATAGCGGACCTGGCGCCGCTCGCCGCCCGCCGGCAGATCGCGCTCGACGGCGGTGGCGTCCGGGAGTGCCTCGCGCTGGCCGACGGACCGTCCCTGGGGCGTGCGGTCCGCAACGTGGTGCTCAACGCCATCCTGTACAGCAGGCCGGGCTCCGGCGTGAACGTGGAAGTCGGCAGGGAAGGTGGGCACGCTGTGGTGTCGGTGACGGACGGTTGCGGCGGAATCGCTGCCGAGGACATCGGCCACGTCTTCGAGACAGGCTGGCAGAAAAATCCTGCCCGCGGCCGGTCCGGCGGAGACTACTCCGGACGGGAACCCGACGCCGGCATGGAACCGGCCGCGGGCTACCGCGGCGCCGGGATCGGGCTCAGCATGGTGGCCGGGATTGTCCGCGCCCATGAGGGCAGCGTCACGGTGGAGAACGTCGACGGCGGGTGCCGGTTCTCACTGCTCCTCCCGGCCCAGGAAACTGCGAACCAGCCTGCAAGCCCACGAGATGACCTCCAGGAAACCACGGTGCAACGTGAACAGTGATTCGCAGAGCAGGGCGCCCGGCCGCTGGGCGGCCGCCGCCGGCGTCGTGGCCGTGACCGCAGGTGTGGTCCTCGGCGAACTCGTCGCTGCCTTGGTGAGCCCGTCCCTTTCGCCCGTTACGGCCGTTGGGGGTGCCGTCATCGACGCTGTTCCGCCAGCCGTCAAGGAGTGGGCGATCGCACTCTTCGGTACTGCTGACAAGGTGGCGCTGCTCACCGGAATGGGATTGGCCATTGCAGCCCTGGCTGCGTTGGCGGGCGTCGTGGAATGGCGGCGCCGCTTTGCGGGGTTTGCGGTGATTGCAGTATTCGGCGTCGTGGGCCTGCTGGCCGTCCTTAGCCGCGCCCAGGTCACCGGCAACGCCATTCCGCTTCCCCTGCTTGCAGCTGGAACCGGGATCCTGGTGCTGCGTTGGCTGATCCTGCGCCTGCGGGACTGGGGGAGGGACCCGGCGGGGCCGGATGCCCCGCAAGCCGGAGCGGCAGCAGGAACAGAGCGCCGCCGCTTCCTGCAAGCACTGGGCGGCGGTGCCGTCGTCGCCATGGTTGGCGGCGTGCTTGCCGCCGCGCTGCGCGGTGCCGCCGCGGGCGTCAGCGAGCTTCGGAGCAAACTGTCGCTGCCTTCACCGGCATCTGCCGCCCCGCCTGTTCCGGCCGGCGCAGAGATCAGGCTGAGCGGCATGGACCCGCTGGTAACGCCCAACCAGGATTTCTACCGGATAGACACGGCGCTGACTGTTCCGGCGGTTGACCCCGACTCGTGGGTGCTCAGGGTCACCGGCCTCGTGGAACGCGAAATCGAGCTGGACTTCGCCACGTTGCTGGCCAAGCCCATGATCGAGCGCCACATGACCATCGCCTGTGTCTCCAACGAGGTGGGCGGCGACCTCATTGGCAATGCCCTGTGGCTGGGGTGGCCCGTCCGGGAGCTGCTGGCCATGGCCGGGCCCAAGACCGGCGCAGACATGGTGCTGTCCCGCAGCAAGGACGGATGGACGGCCGGCACGCCGCTGGAGGTCCTAACCGATGACAGGGACGCCCTGATCGCCGTGGGCATGAACGGCGAACCGCTGCCGCTGGAACACGGCTTCCCGGTGCGCCTCATCGTGCCGGGGCTGTATGGGTACGTGTCCGCCACCAAGTGGCTCACGGAACTGAAAGTGACGCGGTTCGCTGACGACGTCGGCTATTGGACACCCCGCGGCTGGACCGACCGCGGGCCCATCAAGACGTCCTCCCGCATCGACGTTCCGCGGGCCGGCCGCTCCGTCCGGGCCGGGTCGGTGGCATTCGGCGGTGTCGCGTGGGCGCAGCACACCGGCATCAGCAAGGTGGAACTCCGGGTCAACCGTGGTCCGTGGCAGGCCGCCGCGCTTGCTCCCGGCATTTCCCGGGACACCTGGTACCAATGGCAGCTGTCCTTGCCGCTGACAACCGGGCAATATGAGATCCAGGTCCGGGCCACCGACCTCAAGGGTCAACCGCAGGTTGAAGAGCGCTCCCCGGTGGCTCCTGACGGTGCTACCGGATTCCACACCATTAGAGTTGACGTGACGCCGTAGCAGGCCCAATCGCAGTTCACCCGGACCGAGGTAAGGAACGCATGCACCGCACCGACAACAGGCACGTCACCGGCGGAAGCCACGGCAGCGATCCCGACGGCGCCCACCCGGCCCGCTCCGTGGAGGCCCACCGCGACGCAGTTCGGGAGCTCCTGGCGGGACTCGGCAGCCCTGGCCGCACTGAACAGCTGCCACTCCTCGATGCGCTGGGCCGCGGCCTGGCCGAGGATGTCCTTGCCCCCATGAACCTGCCGCCTTTCGCAAACTCGCAGATGGACGGTTTTGCCGTCCACAGCCCGGATCTTCCCGACGGCGGGGCGGAGCTCACGGTTGTGGCCCCCATCCCAGCCGGTGCCACCGCGGCGGCGCTTGAACCGGGCACTGCCGCCCCCATCATGACCGGGGCCATGATCCCCCGGGCGCGGACGCCGTCGTACCCATTGAGAGGGCGGTGCCCGATTCCTTTCCGGAGCCCGGCACGGCTGCAGCGGTCCGGCTGCCGGCAACGGAGTCCGGAACCTACGTCCGCCACGCCGGCAGCGATATCCGGGCTGGGGAACTGGCGCTCGCCGCCGGAACCTTCCTGGGCCCGGGCCAGCTGGGACTGCTGGCGGCCCTGGGCATCACGGAAGTCACCGTACACCGGCGGGTGAAAGTACTCCTTGCCACCACGGGGGACGAAGTGGTGGAGCCCGGCCGGCCGCTGGAACCCGGCAAGATCTACGACGCCAACGGCACCCTCCTGGAAGCAGCCATGCGCCAGGCCGGGCTGGAAGTCCTGCGGACCGCGATTTCAACGGACAGTCCGGAGGAGCTGACAACCCTCCTTAGGGAGCACGCTCCGCACGCGGACCTGATCGTCACCACCGGTGGCGTCAGCAAGGGCGCCTACGAAGTGGTCCGGCAAGCTGCCGCCGGGCACGCTGTCGAGTTCCTGCACGTGACCATGCAGCCCGGCGGCCCGCAGGGAATCGGAAAGTTCGACGGCGTGCCGTTCGTCGGGTTTCCGGGGAACCCGGTCAGCTGCCTGGTCTCCTTCGAGCTTTTCCTCCGTCCCGTCCTCAGCGCCCTCCTCGGAGCGCCGGAACCGCGGCCGGCCGTCCGGGCCAGGCTGGCCGGCCCGCTGGAGTCGCCGGCAGGGAAGCACCAGCTCCGCCGCGGCACCCTCCTGCCGGACGGCACGGTCCGGGTGGAAGGCGGAGAGGGCTCCCATCTGATCCATGCACTGGCCCATTCCAACGCCCTGATCCACGTCCCGGTGGGGACTTCTGCGCTCGCCGCAGGCGCAGAAGTGGAAGTATGGACGCTGTGAACACTGAAGACAACGCTGCGGCCCTGACGCATCTGCGCCGGGACGGCACAGCACAGATGGTTGATGTTTCCGGCAAGGCAGAGACCACGCGCGAGGCCACGGCCACAGCCACCGTCCGCACCACTGCCGAAGTCCTGGCACTGCTGGGCTCCGGAGGGCTGCCCAAGGGCGATGCCCTGGCGGTGGCCAGGGTAGCCGGGATCATGGCGGCTAAAAAGACCCCCGACCTCATCCCGCTGTGCCATCCGCTGCCCATCTCCAAGGTCACCGTTGACTTCGAACTGGGCCACGACGCGGTCACGGTCCTCGCCACCGTCAAGACCCGCGGGGTCACCGGCGTGGAAATGGAGGCGCTCACGGCTGCGTCGGTGGCAGCCCTGAGCGTGTACGACATGATCAAGGCCGTGGACAAGCACGGAGTGCTGACTGACATCAGGGTCCTGGCGAAAAGCGGCGGCAAGAGCGGGGACTGGACAGCATGAGCAGCTTTGGACAGCAGGCCGAACCGCACCGCCACGGCGACGCCACCGGGCGGAAGGCCGGCGTCGTGATTGCCTCCAACCGGGCGGCGGCCGGCATCTACCGGGACGAAACCGGCCCGGTGATCATCGACTGGCTCACCGAGCACGGCTTCGAAACGTTCCCGGCCATGGTGGTGCCCGACGGTGAACCGGTGGGGGCCGCGCTGCGCGCCCTGCTGACGCAGCAGCCCGCGGTGATCATCACCAGCGGCGGAACCGGGCTCAGCCCCGATGACCTCACGCCGGAAATGACCGTTCCCCTGCTGGACCGCGAGATTCCAGGGATCATGGAGGGCATCAGGCAGGCCGGACTGGCCAAGACACCCATGGCCATGCTGAGCCGCGGACACGCAGGCGCCGCCGGCCGGACGTTTATTGTCAATCTTCCGGGATCACCCAAGGGCGTCATGGACGGCCTCAGCGTGCTGGACCCGGTCATCGGTCACCTTTGCGACCAATTGGAGGGCGATCATGGGCACTGAAAACAGTTTTGGAAATGGCCTTGAAACCGGCCCCGCAACCGGTGCGGCAACCGGCTTCGAGATTGTGAACGCGGTGCTGAGCGCGGAACCCATCTCCGTGGCGCAGGCAATTGCCGCGGTGGAATCGGACACGGCGGGCGCCGTGGTCAGCTTCAGCGGAGTGGTGCGGAACCACGACGGCGGGAAGCCCGTGGAGCGGCTCAGCTACAGTGCGCATCCCACGGCACACCAGGTAATGGCCGACGTCGTGGCACAGCTCGTCGCTGAACACGCCGGCGACGCCGTCGGGGCCGCTGTTGCTGTCCCTGTCGGTGCCGCCTCCGGCAGCGAGCCGGTTCGCATCTGGGCCGCACACCGGGTGGGCATGCTGGAAATCGGCGACCCCGCCCTGGTTTGCGCGGTGTCCGCGTCGCACCGCGGCCAGGCCTTCGAAGTGTGCTCGGAGCTCGTTGACCGGATCAAGGCGCATGTGCCCATCTGGAAGGAACAGTTCTTCAGCGACGGGACCGTCGAATGGGTAGGGGCCGACGGCTAGCTTCCCGCGCCGGAGCCCGGTATCCCGCGGACGGAGCCCGGGTAACCTGCAGGACCGGTTCATTCGGGCGGCGGCCCGACGGTAGGGTTAAGTGCATGACCGAACAACTTGCCGTCGCCGTCCTGGGCGCGAACGGGCGCATGGGCGCCGAGGCCGTGAAAGCCGTTGAAGCGGCCGCCGACATGAAGCTCGTAGCGGCCCTTGGGCGGGGCGATTCCCTGGATCAGCTGGTCGACGCCGGAGCCCAGGTTGTGGTGGACCTGACCGTCCCCGAAAGCACCGAAGCGAACGTCCGCTTCGCCGTCGAACATGGTATGCACGCCGTCGTCGGCACCACGGGCTGGGACGCGGGCCGGCTCGCTGGTCTTGAGGAACTGCTTGGCCGGAATCCCGGCGTAGGCGTCCTGATCGCACCCAACTTCGCGCTCGGCTCCGTGCTGGCCTCGGCGTTTGCAGCGAAGGCCTCCAAATACTTCGAATCCGTGGAGGTCATCGAACTGCACCACCCGGACAAGGTTGATGCACCGTCGGGCACGGCGGTCCGGACCGCGCAGCTGATCGCGGCCGAGCGCGCGGCCGCCGGGGTTGGCGCCAGTCCCGATGCCACCACCACAGGACTCGACGGCGCCCGCGGCTGCGACGTTGACGGCATCCGCGTCCACAGCGTCCGGCTCCGCGGCCTCGTGGCCCACCAGGAAGTCCTGCTCGGCGGCCCGGGGGAGCAGCTGACGCTGCGGCACGACTCTTTCGACCGTGCCTCGTTCATGCCCGGCGTGCTGCTGGGAGTCCGGAATGTCACGTCCAACCCCGGGCTGACCGTGGGCCTGGACGGCTACCTGGACCTCGGAGTCTGACGGCTATGGGCAATGTTCTAACGGGCCTGAAGAAGAACCGCACCAAAATCTGGGTCGGAGCGGTGACGCTGCTGCTGGTCTTCTATTTGGTGGTTTCCTTCCAGCGGTCGGTCCTGCTCCTCACGGACGCGAACCCGGTGGCAAAGGCCATTGGGGCCGCCTATCTGGTTCTCCCCATCATTGGAGCCTGGGCGCTTATCCGTGAACTGCTGTTCGGTGCCCGCACGGAGCAGATGGCCAAGGTCCTCGAAGCCGAAGGCGGGCTGCCGGTGGATAACCTGCAGCGCACTCCCGCCGGGAGGATCGTGCGGGAATCCGCCGACGCCGAATTTGAGAAGTACCGGACCGAGGCCGAGGCTGCGCCGGATGACTGGCGATCCTGGTTCAGGCTCAGTTGTGCATACGACGCCGCGGGCGACCGCAAACGGGCACGCGCGGCGATGCGCGATGCCCTGAAACTGTTCCGCGACAGCAACGCCGCTCCGGGCACCGGCCGCACGTCCCAGTAACCAGTGTTGCAGCGGGCGCCGTCCGAAAGCACCCGTGCCCGCTGTTCCTACTGCACTCCCGCCCGCCGGTGCCGGCCCGCTTCGCTGGCGGCGTGGGCCACCCACTCCAGCGGCCCGCGCCAGTTGAGCGCCGCAACCGAACCGCCAATGAGGACGGCGGTGAGGGCCTGGGCGGCGTACACGCCTTCCGCAGTCCAGCCGAGGGGCAGCGGCTGCAGGTACATGGCAGCCACCAGGCACACGTGGGCCGTGTACAGGCTGAGTGTCATGGCGCCGGCCCCGCGGAGCGGCAGCAGCAGGTCAAGATTGAGCCATTCGCCCAGCCGCCCCAGCAGCAGGCAGGCTCCCACCACGGCGGCTGCGAAGGCCGAGGTGTGGAGCAGGTCCAGTGACGTGCCCGAATGCGGTGCGCTGCCCGCCAGCCACCACAAGGACCCCGATTGTTCGACGCCGGCAAGGTTCACCTGCAGCAGGCTGTCCAGCGGGTAGCGGGGGTCAGCCAGCTGAGCCTGCAGGGCCTCCTTGCCGCCCCACTGGTCCATCGCCAGCTCGCCCAGCCATTTGGCGAACACGGCCACCACCGCCCCCCGGCCAGCAGCATGACCTGCACCGTCGTCTTCGTCAGCGCCAGCCGGCCGATCACCAGGCCGATCAGGAGATAGCTGAGCCACTGCAGGACAGGGTAGTAGCCGGTCAGGAAGACGTCCCCGAGCAGGCGGCCGGGCGTGGCAAGGTCGTCCCAGTTTGGATTGTGGCCCAGCTGCAGCGGCGGTGAGGGTGCCAGGAGCCACGGCCGCAGCAGGAACGCCAGGACCGGTGAACCGAGCACCCATCCGGCGGCCAGCGCGCAGAGCGGCCTAATGCTGAGGCCGATGAACGGCAGGACACATAAGAACAGCACCGCGTAGTGGACCAGGATCACCGCGACGTTGACTTCCAGCCCGCCGAGGAAGAGTCCGACGACGGCGATCACGAGGGCGCGGAGGGCGATCCCGCGGCGTGCGGCCCACAATTCCGGGCCTTCCGGCGGCCGCTGCTTTCCCGTGGACAGGGCCAGCCCGATGCCGGCCAGGACGGCAAACAGGGCCGCCGCCCGCCCGGAGAAGGTGAGGCCGATCCAGGTGGGCGTCAACTGCGCGTCGGCTTCGAATGTGGGAAGCAGGTGGGTGGCCATCATGCCGAGCAGGGCCAGCCCCCGGGCAGCGTCAATTCCGGTGAGTCTGGTCGTCTTGGTGGTGCCTTTGGCGGTCCTCGAGGGTGAATCAGTGCCACGGGAGGTCATAAGCCGATCGTCTCATATCCGGCCGACGCCCCTTGTATTCGAATATATGTTCGAATACTATCGGGTCATGAACAACGCACCAGATCGCGGAGCAACAGTGGCCGGCACAACGAAATCGGCGGCGGGCAGGGCGCAGCCGCGCAGCCCGGGATCCGACAGGCCGGCTCCGGCCGCGGCGACGGGGCTGCTGAAGGCAATGAGCCCCGGCGTGGTCGATTACCTCTTCCGGCAGCTGGTGACCGGAAACCCGGCCGAGGACGTCCAGTGGGGCAGCGAAGGAGTGGCACTCTCGGCACAGCCACCGGGAGCGGAACTGGCGCGCAGGCTATCCGAGTGCGACCTTGAGGCGCTCACCCCCGTAGAGCTGTTCCACTATGTCCGCGCAGCCCAGCGGCTCGCCTCATGGGCGGAGTCGCTCCGGGAGGACGCCGTGAGCCGGTCCTGCGGTACGCCTACGTCTGGAACGCACCCTGAGAAGTGACACCTGACGGTCCGAATTTGACGATCATCACGCCTTCGCCATTGTCCTAACAAGGCACGGACAGGGTAACGTTTTTCCTATGGCTGAAACTTCCGCGAATATCCCTGCTTTTGGCACCCTCCTGACCGCCATGGTCACGCCGTTCACTGAGGACGGCAAAGTGGACTACCAGCAGGCGGCGGAACTGGCCGTGAAGCTTGTCGACGACGGCTGCGACGGCCTGGTCGTCACTGGAACCACCGGCGAAACCTCCACCCTCGCCGACGAGGAGAACGTGGGGATGTTCCGTGCTGTGAAGGAAGCTGTCGGCGGCCGTGCCGCGATCATCGCCGGCACCGGAACCAACGACACCGCACACTCCGTGCATCTTTCCCGGCAGGCAGCCGACGTTGGCGTCGACGGCCTCTTGATCGTCACGCCGTACTACAACAAGCCCAGCCAGGCCGGCGTGCGCGCCCACTTTGAGGCCATTGCCTCCTCCACCGACGTTCCCGTGATGCTTTACGACATCCCCGGCCGTTCCTCGATCCAGATTGCTCCGGATACCATGATCCGGCTTGCGGAGCACCCGAACATCGTCGCGGTCAAGGACGCCAAGGCTGATTTCGCTGCCGCCACCCGCGTCATGGCAGAGACCGACCTGCTCTTCTACTCCGGCGACGACGGCCTGACCCTGCAGTGGATGGCGCTGGGCGCTGTCGGGCTCGTGGGCGTCACCACCCACGTTGCCACCCGCCGATTCCGCGAGCTGATCGACGCCATCAACGCGAACGACTTCGGCACCGCCCGGAAAATCAATTTTGAACTCGAACCTGTTATCCGGGCCACGATGACCCGCGTACAGGGGGCCGTTGCGGCCAAGCAGATTCTTAAGTGGCAGGGAGTCCTGCCCAACTCGGTTGTCCGTTTGCCCCTCGTGGAGCCGGACGAAGCCGAGATCGCAATCATCCGCGAGGATTTGGCGGAAGCAGGAATGGTCTTTTCCTAATCGGCAAAGACCCCACTGTTCCGCCCGGAAAGTAGTGCACTATGACCCAAACCGCCCTTCCCGGCCTTGTCACGCCACCGAAACTGCCCCAAGGGACCCTGCGGATCGTCCCGCTCGGCGGCCTGGGGGAGATCGGCCGCAACATGGCCGTCTTCGAAATCGACGGCAAGCTGCTTATCGTCGACTGCGGCGTCCTCTTCCCTGAAGAGACCCAGCCCGGCGTCGACCTGATCCTGCCCGATTTCTCCTACATTGAGAACCGGCTGGATGACATCGTGGCCGTCGTCCTGACCCACGGCCACGAGGACCACATCGGTGCCGTGCCGTACCTGCTGCGCCTGCGGGCCGACATTCCCCTGGTCGGGTCCCAGCTCACGCTTGCCCTCATCGAGGCCAAGCTGCAGGAACACCGGATCAAGCCCATCACGCTCACCGTGACGGAGGGTCAGGTGGAGCGCTTCGGTCCCTTCGAAACCGAGTTCGTTGCGGTCAACCACTCGATTCCCGATGCCCTGGCCGTTTTCATCCGCACCGCGGGCGGAACTGTGCTGCACACCGGCGACTTCAAGATGGACCAGCTCCCGCTGGATGGCCGCATCACTGACCTGCGCCACTTCGCCAAGCTGGGCGAAGAAGGCGTTGACCTGTTCATGTCGGATTCCACGAACGCCGATGTCCCGGGCTTCACCACCGCCGAGAAGGAAATCGGCCCCACCCTGGACCGGCTCTTCGGGCAGGCCAGCAAGCGGATCATCGTCGCGTCCTTCTCCTCGCACGTCCACCGCGTGCAGCAGGTCCTGGACGCCGCGGCCAACCACAACCGCAAGGTTGCCTTCGTGGGCCGCTCCATGGTCCGCAACATGGCCATCGCTGCAAAGCTCGGCTACCTTGACGTGCCCGACGGCATCGTGGTGGACATCAAGAACATCGACAACCTGCCGGACAACCGCGTGGTCCTTATGTCCACAGGTTCCCAGGGCGAGCCGATGGCGGCCCTGTCCCGGATGGCCAACGGCGACCACCGCGTTGTCGTGGGCAAGGGCGATACCGTCATCTTGGCCTCGAGCCTCATCCCGGGTAACGAGAACGCGGTTTTCCGCATCATCAACGGCCTGCTGAAGCTCGGCGCCGACGTCATCCACAAGGGCAACGCCAAGGTCCACGTGTCCGGCCACGCCGCCGCCGGGGAGCTGCTGTACTGCTACAACATCCTCGAACCGCTCAATGCCATGCCGGTGCACGGCGAGACCCGGCACCTGATCGCCAACGGCAAGATCGCCCTCGAGTCGGGTGTGCCGGACGAAAGCATCCTGCTGGCGGACAACGGCACCGTGATCGACCTCCGCGACCACCAGGCGGACGTCGTGGGCCAGGTTGAGGTTGGCTTTGTCTACGTGGACGGCTCCAGCGTTGGCGAGGTCACCGAAGCTGACCTGAAGGACCGCCAGACCCTCGGCGATGAAGGCTTCATCTCCATCATCACCGTGATCCACCGCGCCACCGGCAAGGTGGTCTCTGGGCCCGAGATCCACGCCCGCGGCGTCGCCGAAGACGATTCGGTGTTCGATGAGATCATCCCCAAGATCAACGCCGCGCTGGAAGAGGCCGTCCTCAACAACACGGAGCACACCACCCACCAGCTCCAGCAGGTTGTCCGGCGCGTTGTCGGCACATGGGTCAACCGCAAACTCCGCCGCAAGCCCATGATCATCCCGGTCGTGCTTGAGGCATAAGCGACTGGACATGTCTTGGCGGGGCCATCCCCGCAGGAAGGTGAGCCTTGGGGCCACCGTCCTGCGTGGAGGCCCTGCTGTTTTTAAGCCGGGCCCAAGCCGGGCGAAGCCCGCCCGGCAGCACGTCCTTCAGGCCCTCCCATCTGCAACATGCATCCCCGGCCGCCCCGCAAATCCGCGGTTTCTGGCCATTGATCCGGTACCGTGGCGAGTATGGCGACACGTACCTCCTCCGCGCCTAGGGGCAACTCAAGCGGCAAGTCAGGCAGCTCAGCGGGCAGGGGCCCCGCTGCGTCCAAATCCAGCCGGACCGGAGGCACGTCCGGCACGGCCCGCACGCGCCAGCTGGCCGCCGTCGAACCCCGGCAGCCGTGGCTTGTACGCGTAGCCGCAGGGGCCTGGCTGGGCATCGGCCACGTGGTGGGTGCCGGCGTTCGCCGGATCGGCTCTGACGTCAGCGACCTCGCCCCCGAGGACCGCCGGGACGGTGCTGCCCTGTTCAACCTGGCCCTCGGCGTCTTCGTCGCCACCTTCGCCTGGTGGGGCTTCAAGGGCTGGTTCCCCGACACTGTTTTTGCGATCGTCAACGGGACCTTCGGGTGGATGTCCCTGCTGCTGCCGCTCATGCTCTTCGTCTGCGCCTTCCGGCTGTTCCGCCAGCCCTCGGACGGGCGCGGGAACAACAGAATCGGCATCGGATTCCTCATCATGACCTTTGCCGGCTGCGGCCTGGCCCACGTCATTGGCGGCCAGCCCACGGTTGAAGACGGTTTTGACGGACTGCGCCAGGCCGGCGGGATGCTCGGCTTCCTGGCCGCATCGCCGCTCGCTGCACTGCACACCGCCGTGCCGGTGGCCGTTTACGCGCTGCTTGCCTTCACGTCCCTCCTGATTGTTACCGCCACTCCCTTCGGGGCGATTCCCCGGCGCATCAGGGACGCCTACGAGCACCTCATGGGCATCGACCTGCAGGAGCCCGGCGACGAACACGACCGCAGCTACCTCTACGAAAATGCAGCCGAGGCGGAGCCGAAAAAGAAGAGGCGCGGCCGCCTCTTTGGCAAGGACCAGGACACCGATCCCCGCCTCGAAGGCTATGTGGGAGACGAAGCCTTCGAGCACGCCGTCATCGACGACGACGAGGCGGCGGAAAACGCCAAGGGCGGCAAGGGCGCCCGGCCGGCGCCCGGCGTCCGGCGGCCCACGCAGGCCGAAATCGCCGTCGGGAAAATCAAGGCCGCCCAGGGTCTCGGCACCAAGGGACAGGACCTCCACGGGGATAACGCCACCGAGGCCATTCCGCTCGTCACCCCGGGCATGGTCGCCGCCGGATCCCTGAACGCCGCCGCCGGAACTGCAGCAGCAACCGCCGCCGCAGCCGCGGCTGCGCAGGTTCCCTCACGCCCCGTCGCCCCGGCACCGCTGCCCACGCCGATTCCGCAACGCACGGAGCAGCTTTCGCTTGCCGGCGACGTCACGTACACGCTGCCGCCGTCGGACGTCCTGGCACCCGGCTCCATCCCGAAGGAGCGCACCGAGGCCAACGACGCCATCGTGGCCTCCCTGACGGACACGCTGAACCAGTTCAACGTCGACGCGCAGGTCACCGGCTTCAGCCGCGGGCCCACCGTGACCCGCTACGAGATTGAGCTATCCGCGGGCACCAAGGTGGAACGCGTCACGGCGCTGTCCAAGAACATCTCCTACGCCGTTGCCTCGAGCGACGTCCGCATCCTGAGCCCGATTCCCGGCAAGTCCGCCATCGGCATCGAGATCCCCAACACGGACCGCGAGACGGTCTCCCTCGGCGATGTGCTTCGCAGTCAGAATGCCCGCCGGACCGACCACCCCATGGTGATGGGCGTCGGCAAGGACGTCGAGGGCGGCTACGTGGTGGCCAACCTGGCCAAGATGCCCCACCTGCTCGTGGCCGGTGCCACCGGCGCCGGTAAGTCCTCGTTCGTGAACTCCATGATCACGTCCATCCTGATGCGTGCCACCCCGGACGAGGTCCGCATGGTCATGGTGGACCCCAAGCGCGTGGAACTCACAGCGTACGAAGGTGTCCCGCACCTGATCACGCCCATCATCACCAACCCCAAGAAGGCAGCAGAGGCCCTGCAGTGGGTGGTCCGGGAAATGGACGCCCGCTACGACGACCTCGCCAACTACGGGTTCAAGCACATCGACGATTTCAACAAGGCTGTCCGGGCCGGCAAGGTCCATCCGCCCGTTGATTCGAAGCGGGTCATCCGCCCCTACCCGTACCTGCTGGTGATTGTCGACGAACTCGCCGACCTCATGATGGTGGCCCCGCGCGACGTCGAAGATTCCATTGTCCGCATCACCCAGCTCGCCCGCGCCGCCGGCATCCACCTGGTCCTGGCCACCCAGCGCCCCTCCGTTGACGTCGTCACCGGCCTGATCAAGGCCAACGTCCCGTCCCGGATGGCGTTCGCGACCTCCTCCGTGACCGACTCCCGCGTGGTCCTGGACCAGCCAGGAGCGGAAAAGCTCATCGGCCAGGGTGACGCGCTCTTCCTGCCCATGGGCGCCTCAAAGGCCATGCGCGTCCAGGGTGCCTGGGTCACCGAGTCCGAAATCCACAAGGTGGTCGAGCACGTCAAGGGGCAGCTCAAGGCTGTCTACCGTGACGACGTCGCCCCGGAGGCGCAAAAGAAGCAGATCGACGACGACATCGGGGACGACCTCGAAGTCCTGCTGCAGGCCACCGAACTGGTGGTCACCACCCAGTTCGGCTCGACATCCATGCTCCAGCGCAAGCTGCGCGTCGGCTTCGCCAAGGCGGGCCGGCTCATGGACCTGCTCGAGTCCAGGGGAGTGGTGGGGCCGTCGGAGGGGTCCAAGGCACGCGACGTGCTGGTGAAGCCGGATGACCTGGCTGCGGTTCTGGCAGCCATGAAGGGCCAGGATGCCCCCGCCGCGCCGGATTCGCAGACTGCGGCGCTGAGCGACAACGCCAACGCGAACATCGCCCAAGGCGGTTACGCCGAGGACCTGGTTGCCGCGGACCTGGAGAACCGGACACAGAAAGTTGAGTACTTCGACGGCGCCGACGGCGGCTCGGGGGATACGGCGACGACGAAGAGGGCTCCGAGGACGCCTGGTCGCTCACCGGACGGTAGCCTAGGAGGGTGACTAGCACTGAAGCCAACAGCTCAGGCTCCGCCTCCGGGATCTGGAACCTTCCGAACATCCTGACGATGCTGCGGATTGTTCTGGTGCCGTTCTTCGTCTGGTTCCTCCTCGCGGACGCCCCGGGGCTCACCAGCCAGAACGGGATCTGGCGCTGGGCTGCGGCACTGACGTTCGCCGTCGCGATCTACACCGACAAGCTCGACGGCGACATCGCCCGCAGCCGCGGGCTCATCACCGACTTCGGCAAGATTGCCGACCCCATCGCCGACAAACTGCTAACGGGCTCTGCCCTGGTGATGCTCTCCCTCCTCAGCGAACTGCCGTGGTGGATCACCATCCTGATCCTGGTCCGCGAATGGGGGATCACCGCACTCCGGTTCTTCGTCATCCGGTACGGCGTCATCGCGGCGTCGCGCGGCGGAAAACTGAAGACCGTTGTGCAGACCGTTGCGATCCTGCTGTATGTGGTCCCGCTCGCGTCGCTGGCACCGTGGCTTGGTGTGGTGGCCTTGCTGGTGATGCTCGCCGCCGTCGCCATCACCGTCTGGACCGGTGTCCAGTATGTTGTTGAAGCACTCAAGCTGCGGGCGAGCGGACGGCGTGCCGCCAGCCAGCGCGTTCAAGGAGAAATGCCGTGAGCAATCTGCACCGCACCGCCGAACAGGCCGTTACCGGAGCCATCGCCCGGGGAGTGACCGTCGCCACCGCCGAATCGCTGACGGCGGGCATGGTGACGGCCGTACTTGCCGACACGCCCGGCGCGTCGGACATGCTGCAGGGCGGCGTCGTTTCCTACCAGAATTCGGTCAAGGCCGACGTCCTGGACGTGCCCCGGGAGCTGTTGGACGCCGTCGGATCCGTCGAAGGCGCCGTTGCAGAAGCGATGGCAGCGGGAGCACGAAGGGTCTGCGGGGCCGACATCGGAGTGTCGACAACCGGCGTCGCCGGCCCGGAACCGCACGGCGGGAAAGCAGTAGGGACCGTGTTTGTTGGCATTGCCACAGCGGCGGGCACGACGTCGTTCGGTTACGTTTTCGAAGGGAACCGTGCCGACATCCGCGGGCAGGCTTGTGCGGCTGCCTTGGAACGGCTCCTTGAAGCACTATCTTCCGAGGCTTACCCGGCGTAAAGTTGCCGGGAACAAAATTTGATTCCTAATAGTTGTTACATTGTGTCGCTTCCGAACAATGGAGGCGCCTAGGATGAGTAAATAATTATGGTTCGCCTGATGACGGCGGACCTGACGTACGAGGGAGCAAGGCGATACAGATGGTAAAGCAGCCCGTATCCGTGAACGGCGTTGTCCGCTGGAAGGATGTGGGCCTCGCCGATCAGGCAAAGAGCGAACAGAAGGAGCGCAAGATGGTAGTACTTCGTCACGAAATCGGTGATGTTCTGCGCGACGTTCGCCAGCGTCAGGGCCGAACCCTCCGCGAAGTTTCACACAGTGCCCGGGTTTCCCTGGGATACCTCAGTGAAGTGGAGCGCGGCCAGAAGGAAGCCTCTTCGGAGCTGCTGTCTTCGATCTGCTCGGCCCTGGACGTTCCGCTGTCCAGCATGCTCCGCGAAGTCAGCGACCGCGTTGCTGTCGCTGAGGGCGTAGCTGTTCCGGACACCATTCCGCAGGAATTCTCGCAGCGTTACGGCCGCGATCTTGACCGCGAACTCAACACCGAACTTTCTGACGAACTGGCCAAGGGACTGCTCTCGGGCGCCCGCTGACCCGCATTCGTCAGGACTAAGTCGTTCCAGACTCACACGAAAGGCCTCCGGCGCAGCCGGGGGCCTTTCGTGTCGCCGGGACTTTTCACAGCCCCTGGGGCATTTCGTGATTCGGGTCCCGAAGCTATTTGGCTTCGTCCTTCGGGAAGCCGTCCCGTTCGTAGGTCGAGTTGAGCTTCGCCATATAGGCGGCCAGTGTCTGCAGCTCTTCCACCGGCCATTCGCCCAGCCGTTCACGAAAAACCTCGCGCCGGGCATCCTGTACCTGGTGCATCTTCTCCTCGCCTTTGGCCGTCAGCCGGATGGTCTGGGCACGGCCATCGAGGGGGTCGGCTTCCTTGGACACCAGGCCGATGCTCTCCAGGAAAGCGATCTGACGGCTGACCGAGGGCTTACCCACGCCGATGCAGGATGCCAGTTCCGTGAGCCTGATGGGCCCCTCGCGGCGGATAACAGTCAGGAGACCGTACGCGGCGGGCTCCATATCAGGGTGAACCTGCCGCGACAGCTGCTGGGAAATGGAACGGCCGCGGCGCCAGAACAGGCTGATCTGGTGCTCCACGGTCCGCAAGGCCGCGTCGACGCTGTTTTCGGTGGTTCCTGAAGCCTCGGGTTCCACGGCTGGGTTGCTCATGGCAACCATTCTATTGGCCACGGGCGTGAGAGACTTTATCGGTGAGAATCAGCGACTTTTGGCGGCTAATGGACGATGAGTTCGGAGCGGGGTACTCCCGCGTGCTCAGCAGCTCGCTGGTACTGGCAGGCGTCGGCAGCCGCACCGCGGACCAGGCGCTGGCAGCAGGAGTTCCGCCGCGGCAGGTCTGGCTGGCGATGTGCGATGTGCAGGACGTTCCGGCCGAACGCCGGCTTGGCAGGGACGTTAAACCCTCCCGGAACTGATCCGAGGCGCTCTGACACGCCGGGCCCCGCCTGACACGCCGGGCGGTTGTTCGAATATCTGTTCGGGTAGGGCTATGCTTTTTTCAGACCGTTTTCCACATACGCAATGTCATCCGGCAAGAATGTCGGTGGGTGCCGTTAGCGTCGGTGATGACAGATATAGGGCCGCTCAGGCCACTCCACAGCGAGAAAATTAGAGGTGTGAACCATGGCGGCAGCCCCGGATCGTCAGAAGGCGCTCGACGCAGCGCTTGCACAGATTGACAAGCAGTTCGGCAAAGGCTCCGTCATGCGGCTGGGCGACGAAGTGCGGGCCCCCATTGAAGTGATTCCCACCGGCTCCATCGCCCTGGACGTCGCGCTGGGAATTGGCGGCCTGCCGCGCGGCCGTGTCGTGGAAATCTACGGACCGGAATCGTCGGGTAAGACCACCGTCGCGCTTCACGCTGTGGCGAATGCCCAGCGCCTGGGTGGAATCGCTGCGTTCATCGACGCCGAGCACGCCCTGGATCCGGAATACGCCGCCAAGCTGGGTGTCGATACGGACGCCCTCCTGGTGTCACAGCCGGACACCGGCGAGCAGGCCCTGGAAATCATGGACATGCTGATCGGCTCGGGGTCCCTCGATGTCATCGTCATCGACTCCGTCGCCGCACTGGTGCCCCGTGCGGAAATCGAAGGCGACATGGGCGACAGCCACGTAGGTCTGCAGGCCCGCCTCATGAGTCAGGCGCTCCGAAAGATCACCGGACGCCTGAGCCAGACCAAGACCACCGCCATCTTCATCAACCAGCTGCGCGAAAAGATCGGTGTGTTCTTCGGATCCCCCGAAACCACTACCGGTGGTAAAGCCCTGAAGTTCTACGCGTCCATCCGCATCGATGTCCGCCGGATCCAGACCCTCAAAGAGGGCGCCGATTCCGTGGGCAACCGCACCAAGGCGAAGATCGTCAAGAACAAGATGGCCCCGCCCTTCAAGATCGCCGAATTCGACATCATTTATGGCCAGGGCATCTCCCGTGAGGGCGGCATCATCGACATGGGCGTGGAGCATGGCCTGATCAAGAAGTCCGGTTCCTGGTTCACCTACGACGGTGACCAGCTGGGCCAGGGCATGGAGAACTCGCGGCGCTTCCTGCGCGACAACCCGGAGCTGGCCGCGGAACTGGAGCGCCTCATCAAGGAGAAGCTCGGCGTCGGCGTCAAGCCCGCCGAGGCTGAAAAGGAAGCGTCACCGAAGCTCAAGGCCGTTGACGGCTTCTAGGGGAAACCGGCTAAGCGGGCCAGGTTTCCCCTCCCGGAAATCTGGCCCGGCTGCGTTCGGCCAGGCAGGCCAGGATACGGGCTTCACTGACGGGGCCCAGGCTTCCCTGCACCCGCAGGCCGAACAGGACACTGAACCGGATCCGGCCTCCGTGGCCCGGGCTATCGTGCTTCGGCAGCTCACCAGCTCGCCCAAGAGCAGGCTGCAGTTGGCCCGCAAGCTCGCCGAACGCAATGTTCCGGAGGACGTGGCTGAAGCCGTGCTGGACAGGTTCGAGGAAGTCCGGCTCGTGGACGATGCCGAGTTCGCAGACATGTGGGTTCGGAGCAGGTCCCAGACCCGGAAGCTCGCCAAAGGCGCGTTGCGGCGGGAGCTTGCGGACAAGGGAATCGACGCCGACATTGCGGCACAGGCCTTGGAACAGCTCAGCGACGAAGCGGAGGAGTCTGCCGCCCGTGAACTGGTCCAACGCAAGCTCAAAGGCACAGCAGACCTCACGGACCGCTCCGAGCGGGACAAAGTCACGCGCCGGCTCGCGTCCATGCTGGCCCGCAAGGGATACCAGCCGTCGCAGGCCTTCCGCATCGTAGGGGAAGTCCTCGATGCCGCTACCGGTGAACGTGCGGCAACGGAATTCCTGTGCCGGTACCCTTAACACGTGAGTTTGACCATTCCCTCCCCAGCATCCGGCACCAGCACTTCGTCCAGCACCGAAACGGTGGCTGCTTCTGTGCCTGCGGCCGACGAGCACCGCACCTACCAGGTGCGGACCTTCGGCTGCCAGATGAACGTACACGATTCCGAGCGCATGGCCGGGATGCTGGAAGACGCCGGGTACGTCCCGGCGACCGGTGAGCACGCCGACGTGGTGGTGTTCAACACGTGCGCCGTCCGGGAGAACGCCGACAACAAGCTGTACGGCAACCTCGGGATGCTGGCGCCGGTCAAGGCAGCCAACCCCGGCATGCAGATCGCGGTGGGGGGTTGCCTGGCGCAGAAGGACCGCGAAACCATCCTGAAAAAGGCGCCCTGGGTGGATGCCGTCTTCGGCACGCACAACGTCGGGGCTTTGCCTGCGCTCCTGGACCGTGCCCGGCACAACAATGAAGCACAACTTGAAATCCTGGAGTCCTTGGACGTCTTCCCGTCCACCCTCCCCACCAAGCGTGACTCTGTTTACTCAGGCTGGGTATCAATCTCCGTGGGTTGCAACAACACCTGCACGTTCTGCATCGTTCCCGCCCTGCGCGGCAAGGAGAAGGACCGCCGCCCTGGCGACATCCTCGCCGAAATCCAGGCACTCGTCGATGACGGCGCCATCGAAGTCACACTGCTCGGCCAGAACGTGAACTCCTACGGCGTGGAATTCGGCGACCGGCAGGCCTTCTCCAAACTGCTGCGGGCCTGCGGCGAAATCGAAGGGCTTGAGCGGGTCCGGTTCACCAGCCCGCACCCCGCAGCGTTCACTGACGACGTTATCGACGCCATGGCCGAAACCCCGAACGTGATGCCGCAGCTCCACATGCCGCTGCAGTCAGGCTCTGACAAAGTGCTCAAGGACATGAAGCGTTCCTACCGCTCCACCAAGTTCCTGGGCATCCTGGACAAGGTCCGGGAACGCATTCCGCACGCGGCCATCTCCACGGACATCATCGTGGGCTTCCCTGGCGAAACCGAAGAGGACTTCCAGGCCACACTTGACGTCGTCGAGAAGTCCCGGTTCGCCACGGCCTTCACCTTCCAGTACTCCAAGCGCCCTGGCACGCCGGCCGCGGACCTGCCGGACCAGCTCCCCAAGGCCGTGGTCCAGGAACGCTTTGAGCGCCTGACTGCGCTGCAGGACCGGATCGCGGCTGAGGAGAACGCCCGCCAGCTCGGCCGGCGTGTGGAAGTCCTGGTCACGGCGCAGGCGGGCCGCAAAGCGGAGGAAACACACCGGCTGTCGGGCCGGTCGCAAGACCAGCGGCTGGTGCATTTCTCCGTCCCCCAGGGCGCGGAAACGCCACGGCCCGGCGACCTCGTGACGGTCACCATCACCGAAGCAGCCGCCTTCCACCTGGTCGCGGATCCGGCGTCGGCGGCGGACTACGTCCTGCGCCGTTCGCGTGCCGGCGACGCCTGGGACAGGTCCCAGGCAGACTCCTGCGGAGCCCCGGTGCCCGGCGCAGGCGCCGGTAGGAGCGCCGGTAAGAGCGGCGTGTCTCTCGGCATGCCGGCGCTCCCCGTCCGCCGCAGCTAGTCCGTGCGCAACCCCCAGCAGACCGCACCGGAAACGCCACTTCCGGTCACCGGCGGAAGCGACGTCCAGCAGCCCTCGGTCGTGGCGGTGGTGGGGCCCACCGGGTCCGGCAAATCAGACCTGGCCGTGGCCCTGGCGCTGCAATTGGACGGCGAAGTAGTCAATGCGGACGCCATGCAGTTCTACCGCGGCATGGATATCGGCACGGCCAAGATCACCCCGGCGGAGCGCAGGGGAGTCCCGCACCATTTGCTGGACACCCTCGACGTGACCGAAGAAGCCAGTGTCTCCGATTTCCAGCGGGAGGCGCGAGCTGCAATTGCTGATATCCACGGCCGCGGCAAACGCGCCATCCTCGTCGGCGGGTCCGGACTGTACGTCCGGGCCGCCTTGGACGTTCTGGAGTTTCCCGGCACGGATCCGGACATCCGGCGCCGTCTGGAAGCGCAGCTCGCCGACGCCGGGCTGGCCCCGTTGCGCACCCGCCTGGAGGCCGCGGACCCGGTCTCAGCCGCACGCCTGGGCGACGCCCGCCGGGTTGTCCGCGCACTGGAGGTCTTCGAACTGACGGGCCGCCCGTTCAGTTCCTTCATGCCTGCCAGGGAGTACTTCCAGCCGGCAGTGCAGATCGGGCTCGAGGTGGACCGGCAGCTTCTCAAGGACAGGCTCGCCCGCCGCGTTCATGGCATGGTGGCCAACGGTCTCCAGGACGAAGTGCAGCGGCTCGACGCCGCCGGTTTGCGCGAGGGCAAAACCGCCGCCCGGGCGCTGGGCTATTCACAGTTCCTGAAGGTCCTCGACGGCGAATGGGATGCGGACCAGGCCACGGAGGACACCATCGTGGCGACGAGAAAATTCGCCCGCCGGCAGCTCACCTGGTTCAGGGCGGATCCCCGCATCACGTGGCTGGACTGGCAGGACCCGGACCTCGTGGCCAAATCCGTGGGACTCTGCCGGTGATCACCGGCTCCGTCGCCGCAGCCGTTCGCGGCAGCCGGTTTTCCGGCCCGTCCTGCCGTGACTGTAACCTTGAACCATGGACGAAACCCTTGCACCCGCCTCAGACCGCGCACTCCAGAGTCTGAGCGGCCTGGCGTTCTCCAAGGGCCACGGTACCGGCAACGATTTTGTGCTTGTCGCCGACCCCGCAGGCACGTGGCCCATTACCCCCGAACAGGTCGCGGAACTTTGCGACCGCCACCGGGGCATCGGCGGTGACGGCCTGATCCGGGCCGTGCCGTCGCGCTACCTCCCCGAAGGCCGCGAGCTCCAGGCCGTGCATCCCGACGCCGAGTGGTTCATGGACTACCGCAACGGTGACGGCTCCCTATCCGAAATGTGCGGGAATGGCGTGCGCGTCTTCGTCCACTTCCTGGTCGCCGAGGGACTGGTCCGGCTCGGTGCCGGCGAGTCGCTGGTCATCTGCACCCGCGGCGGCGTCAAGACCGTGGTGCGCACAGAAAACGGCTACGCCGTGGACATGGGCCCGTGGGAATTCATCTTCCCCGGCGAAGCCACCGCGCGGGCCATGGACTCACTCGTGACCGCTGACGGCCTGGAGGTGCCCCGACCGGCGCTGTCCGTTAGCATGGGGAACCCGCACACTGTGGTGGCCCTGGCGGAGCTCAGCGAACTTGAGGCCACGCAGCTTTTCAAGGCGCCCGACGTCGACCCAAAGCCCGCCAACGGCACCAACGTCGAGTTCGTCGTCCCGTCCGAGCCGCTGGTCCACGACGGCGTCGGCACGGTCACCATGCGCGTCCACGAACGCGGTGTAGGGGAGACCCAGTCCTGCGGCACCGGAGCCTGCGCCGCCGCGGTGGCTATCCGCCACTGGGCCGGCCAGGGCGCCCCGACGCCTGGGACGTCAAGGTGCCCGGCGGCGTCGTCGGCGTTAAATTCTTTGCCGGGCCCGAGGGCCACGAACACGTGGAACTCAGCGGCCCTGCCGTGATCGTGGCTAGCGGGAAGCTTTCCTGACCCGAAGGATCCTGAACGACTTGGATGTGCTTTCCCGGGTAACGGTGAAGCTCTTGTCCAGTTCGCCCGCCAGCCAGCGCTGCAATGAATCGGAACCCAGGTTCTTCTGGACCACCAGCCAGGCCGAGCCGCCCGGCGCAAGGCGAGGCAGCCACAGCAGCAGCAGGGAGTGAAGCTCGTCCTTGCCAATCCGGATCGGGGGATTGGACCAGATCGTGTCGAACCGGAGCCCGGGATCAACGCCGTCGGGCAGGCTGGCGGTGACGTTGCTCAGCCCCAGCAGGCCGGCGTTCTCATTCGTCAGCGCCACACAACGCTCATTCACGTCCACGGCGTAAACCTGGGCGTGGGGAGCACGGAGCGCCATCGTCAGGGCGATCGGTCCCCATCCGCAGCCGATGTCCAGCAGGTTGCCCTGCGGCGAAGGGGCCGGAACGTCGGCCAGCAGCACGGCAGTTCCCTTGTCAATGCCGTCCGGGCTGAAGATGCCGCTGGAGGTCTGCAGCCGTCGGGTTTCACCGGCAAGCTCCACGGTTAGCGGTTTGCGGGTGAACGGCCCGGCTGGCTGGGCGCTGAAATAGTGTGCAGACTCCATAACTCGCCAGATTAGTTGTCCCGCGCGCGGATGGGAAACGCGGGGAACGGGGCGGGGAAACCGATCTGCTAATCTTTAATCCATGTTCTTGATCTTTGAGTAGCCGGCCCGGGCCTTTGCCCGTCCCGCAGCGACGCAGGTATTCACCTTCCGCTCCGTGCGCCACCCCGCCGTTATTGCCTGGCCGGGTGCTCCGCCCGAACTACTTGGAGTCCAGCAGTGCTGACCATCTGAACCGTCCCAACGCCTGGATCCTGCTCATTGACGGGCAGCATCCACTCGCTGACAGTGCCCATCCATAGGATGCGGTCAATGAGCCTACCGGTGTCACCGACGTCACCATTCCACGAAGAGATGCCTGCCCTGCAGTCCGTCACTTGCGTTCAACGCCCGTACCGGCGCCAGCGGGGCCTCCGCCAGCGCCGGCATCCCAGGAGCCCGAATGACCAATAGTCGTCAGCCCAGCGCGAATACCGCGCCGCAGTCAAGCAATCAGCATTATTCTGAAGATGTCGAATCTTCAAAGGAGAACATGACCAACCAGCCCAACACCGGATCAGATTCAGCCTCCCAGGACATGAGCCCTGAGGAAATCCAGGCTGTCATCGACCGGATTCTGTCCAAGGATGTCCCGGCCCACGTTGCCAAATCCGCTCCGGAAGATCCCCGGGGCGTCCTCGGATCGGCCCAGGCGATTTCCCGCCAGGACAGCGAACACAGCATCTTCGACGGCGACCAGCAGGACTTGGAAGAACGCCGTGCCCTGCGTCGCACCGCCGGGCTCTCCACGGAGCTTGAGGACGTCACCGAGGTTGAATACCGGCAGTTGCGCCTCGAACGCGTTGTCCTCGCCGGTCTCTGGACCGAAGGCACCCTTGCCGACGCCGAGAACTCGCTTCGCGAACTCGCCGCACTCGCGGAGACAGCCGGTTCGGAAGTGCTGGACGGCATGGTCCAGCGCCGCGCGAAGCCTGACCCGGGCACCTTCCTCGGTTCCGGCAAGGCACAGGAGCTCAAGGACATCGTGATGTCCACCGGCGCTGACACCGTGGTGGTTGACGCCGAGCTGGCACCGTCCCAGCGGCGCGGACTCGAAGACATCGTGAAGGTCAAGGTTATTGACCGGACCGCCCTGATCCTCGACATTTTCGCGCAGCACGCCAAGAGCCGCGAAGGCAAGGCGCAAGTAGAGCTCGCGCAGCTCGAGTACCTGCTCCCGCGCCTGCGCGGCTGGGGCGAATCCATGTCCCGCCAGGCCGGTGGCCAGGTGGGCGGCGCGGGTGCCGGCATGGGCTCCCGTGGCCCCGGTGAAACCAAGATCGAGCTGGACAGGCGCAGGATCCGCACCCGGATGGCCAAACTGCGGCGTGAAATTGCCGCAATGAAGCCCGCGCGCGAAACGAAGCGGGCCAACCGCCGTCGTAATTCCGTGCCTTCGGTTGCCATCGCCGGTTATACCAACGCCGGAAAGTCCTCGCTCCTGAACCGGCTGACCGACGCCGGAGTCCTCGTGGAGAACGCCCTGTTCGCGACGCTGGACCCCACAGTCCGCAAGGCGGAAACCGCCGACGGCCTGGGATACACCCTCGCCGACACCGTGGGGTTTGTCCGCTCGCTTCCGACCCAGCTGGTGGAAGCCTTCCGCTCCACCCTGGAGGAAGTGGCCGACGCGGACCTGATCCTGCACGTGGTGGACGTCTCGCATCCTGATCCGGAAGGACAGATCGCCGCGGTCCGTTCCGTGTTCAGCGAAGTGGACGCGCGCAAGGTTCCGGAAATCATCGTGCTGAACAAGGCCGACGCCGCGGATCCCTTTGTGGTGGAACGCCTCAAGCAGCGCGAACCCCGCCATGTTGTGGTGTCTGCCCGCACCGGGCAGGGCATCGCCGAACTCCTGAAGGCGATCAGCGAATCCATTCCCCGGCCCAGCGTCAAGATGGAACTGCTGATTCCGTACAACCGCGGGGACCTGATCAGCAAACTCCATGAGGCGGATGCCGAAATCCTCCGCCTCGAGCATGAGGAAGAGGGCACGCGTGCCCTCGTCATGGTGCGCGAGGGGCTCGCCTCTGAACTGGAATCCTTCATCAGCAATGTCTGATCCAGGGGCTGGTGAGACCAGCGGCTCGGCCGGCGAGCAGTTTGTCATCGAACTGCTCGACCGCGCGGTTTCCGGCATGGGCGGACAGAGCCGCAGCGGCCAGCACGAAATGGCCCGGCAGGTGGCGCGCGCTATCGACAGCGGCGACCACCTGCTGGTCCAGGCCGGAACCGGCACCGGAAAGTCCCTCGCGTACCTGATTCCGCTGATCGCCCATTCCCTGGTCAGCGACAAACCCACCCTCGTGTCAACGGCCACCCTGGCCCTGCAGACGCAGATCGTGGGCAGGGACCTTCCCCGGCTGCTGGAGACAATCACTCCGGCGCTGGACCGTCCCGTCAAGGTCGCCCTGGTCAAGGGCAGGTCCAACTACGTCTGCCGCCACAAGCTCGAGGGCGGCTTTCCTTCGGAGGAGCCCTCCGAAGGCCAGCTCTTTTCCCTCGGCGAGGACACCAGCGTCCCGCACTTCGCCGCAGCCATGGGCGGCCCGGCATCCCAGCTGGGCAAGGAAGTGGTGCGGCTCCGCGAATGGGCCGAGAAGACGGCCAGCGGGGACCGGGACGAACTTATGCCCGGCGTGACGGACCGCGCCTGGCGGCAGGTCTCGGTCACCTCCATGGAATGCCTGGGGGCGCAGAAATGCCCCATGGCCGCGGAGTGCTTTAGCGAGCTTGCCCGGCAGGACGCCGCCGATGCCGATGTTGTGGTCACCAACCACGCTATGCTCGCCGTCAGCGCCTTCGAAGGCCTGGCAGTCCTGCCGGAGTACGACGTCGTGGTGGTTGACGAGGCCCATGAGCTGCAGGACAGGGTGACGGGAGCAGTTTCCGGCCAGCTGTCCGTGGCCATGGTCCACGCCGCCGCTTCGGGCGCACGCAAACATACCGGCATCACGGTTGATGCACTAAGCAACGCCGCGGCGAACCTCGAACTGGCCATCGCCGGTGCCCCCAGCGGGCTGTTGCCCAACGGCCTGAACGACGAGCAGCTCGACTGCGTGGACCAGCTGCGCGAAGCCTGCCGCGCGGCCCTGTCGGATTCAAAGGGGGACAGCTCAGGAACGGCCGACGGCGGGCGGCAGCTCGCGCGGTCACGCCTCATGGTCATCCTGGAGCTGTGTGAACGCCTGATCGCGGCCCGCGACAACCGGGAAGTGGTGTGGTTTTCGCGGGCCAGCACCTTTGATCCGCAGCAGGGCTACTCGCAGCCGGACGACGGCGCGCCGGCACTGATCAACATCGCCCCGCTGAGTGTCGCCGGAAAACTCCGCGACGGGCTGTTCGCGGGCCACACCGTGGTCCTCACCTCGGCAACCCTAGCGATTGGTTCGGCTTTTGAGCCGGCAGCGGGAGGGCTGGGGCTCGTGGGACCCGGCGCGCCCAGCTGGACCGGCATCGACGTCGGATCCCCGTTCGACTACCCCAAACAAGGGATCCTCTACGTTGCCAGCCATCTGCCCAAACCGGGCCGCGGAACATCCCCGGAGGCGCTCGACGAACTCGAGAAGCTGATCCGGGCATCCGGGGGCGGGGCACTCTGCCTCTTTTCCTCCCGGCGGGCCGCGGAGGAAGCCGCAGAAGCCATGCGGCCGCGCCTGGATCTCAGTATTCTCTGCCAGGGCGAATCGACCATGACGGCCCTGGTTCGCCAGTTCGCCGACGAACCGGACACCTGCCTTTTCGGCACCATGTCGCTCTGGCAGGGTGTCGACGTGCCCGGCGGCTCGTGCCGGCTGGTGGTCATCGACCGGATCCCGTTCCCCCGGCCGGATGATCCCCTCATGACTGCCCGTTCCCGGGCGGTGGCCCAGGCGGGCGGCAACGGCTTCATGTCGGTGTCGGCCACGCATGCGGCGATCCGGCTTGCCCAGGGGGCGGGGCGCCTGATCCGCTCTACGGGGGACAAGGGCGTTGTGGCTGTACTTGACTCCCGGCTGTCCACGGAACGCTACGGGGGCTTCCTGCGGGCCGCCCTGCCGCCTTTCTGGCCCACCACGGACCCGGCGATCGCGGTTGCGGCGCTGGCGCGGCTGGCCAAGGCGCCGGCGGCAGCCGCGGCCGCCGGCTGAACCCTTCCCGCGCCTCGCGCCGGCTGAACCCTTCCCGCGCCTCGCGCCGGCTGCGGTACTGCCGTCCGTGCCTGGCGTGAGCCGGGCGGGTAGGGAGGCGTGAGGCCGGTTAGAGCGAGCGGAGCACCGACACGACCTTGCCCATGATGTTGGCGTGATCGCCCAGAATGGGCTCGTACTGGGTGTTCTGCGGAAGCAGCCAGGTGTGGCCGTCACGCTGGCGGAACGTCTTGACGGTCGCTTCATCATCAAGCAGGGCGGCCACGATGTCGCCGTTGACGGCATCGCTTTGCCGGCGGACCACCACCCAGTCGCCGTCGCAGATGGCGGCATCGATCATGGAATCTCCGGTCACCTTCAGCATGAAGAGCTCGCCGTGGCCAACGAGCTGCCGGGGGAGGGGCATGACGTCCTCCACCATCTGATCGGCCAAGATGGGGCCGCCTGCAGCGATCCGGCCCACCAGCGGGACCATCGCGGTATCCGTCGCTGTGGCCAGTTCGGAAATTGTGAGTCCGCCCACGGTGCGCAGCCGGGCCGGCTTCTCGACGCCGGAGATCTTGGCGGACCCCTCATCCAGGGTCAGCGGCATGAGCACTTCCATGGCACGGGGACGTTTGGGGTCGCGGCGAAGGTAGCCGAGCTTCTCAAGCTGCGAGAGCTGATGCGTGACGCTGGAGAGGCTGGCCAGGCCCACGGTGTCGCCGATTTCGCGCATCGACGGCGGATAGCCGTTGTCATTGACCGAGCGCTGGATGGTTTCCAGAATCTTCTTCTGCCGCACCGTGAGGCCCTTGGGCTTCGCTGGTGATTGCTGGCTCCGCTGCGTAGCCCTGCCGCCGGTGGCTTGTGCTGCCATGTTCGCCAACGCCTTTCGTTCCACCCGGCCTCCGTGGCTGCAGCTGCCGGGAACTTCCGGCCTGAAAATGTCAGACCCTGCTGATCAACTGCAGAAGTGGTTGATCTGTAGCTCAAACGTAGGCCAGCCACACACCTTTTTCAAACATTTGTTCTAGTGAGTCTCGACAATGTTCGTTAATAAGTGCTAGAACAGAACCAGCAAAGTTCGAATATGTGTTCTAGTCTCCAGCTCCATTCGGCCCTATGTTCGAAGACCGGGCCGGGGCGGACGACATCTTGAGGAACATGCCGGGCGGCAAAGTCAGGTCCAGGAGGGCTCAGTTCATGTCAACAATAAGCGCTATTCACGGTTCAGCAGGCCAGCGTTCCACCGCCGATGGCCGGACCAGCCATGGAACGGGAATGCAGGGCTTCAACTGGGAGGAACGTCCCGTGCGCAAGGCCAAGGCAGCCCAGCCGCCGCTCCGCCTGACGCGCCGTGGGCGCATCGTCCTGGTGGGGCTCCCGCTCATTCTGTTGTCAGCGGTCCTGATCACGCTGGCCGGTTTCCTGAACTCCCCAGCCAAGGCCGCGGAATCCGCCTCGGAGCTGTCGGTGACGCCGACCGTTTCGGTCACCGTCCAGCCCGGGGAGTCCCTTTGGGGGATTGCCGGCACCGTCGCACCTGAGCGCGACCCCCGGGATGTGGTGGCGGACATCGTGCAGCTCAACAACCTTGACGGCGGCAGGGTCATGCCAGGCCAGCAGATCTTTGTCCCCTCGAAATAGGCAGTTCTGCTGCCGGGTGCCGACTGCAGAACCGATAGCCGGGCGGGCAGCAACCCCGGCGAAGACGCCGTTGCGGAGGTCCGGAAAGCGTCACAGTTTCAGTGCCCCGGCCGCCCTCACTTAAACTGGTGAAGTGACTGACCAGCTAGAGCGCCTTAACCGACTTCCCCTCCGGTCCAATCTGCGGGGCCTCACCCCATACGGTGCGCCGCAGCTGGACGTTCCCATCCTGCTCAACGTCAACGAGAACACCCATGGCGTTCCGGCCGACGTCCTGGCAGCCATATCCGAAGCGGTCACGGCCGCCGCGGCGGGACTCAACCGCTATCCGGACCGTGAGTTCACCGAGCTCCGGGAACGGCTGGCTGACTACCTCGGCCACGGCCTGGGAGCGGAGAACATCTGGGCGGCCAACGGGTCCAACGAAGTGCTGCAGCAGATCCTCCAGGCGTTCGGCGGCCCGGGACGCACCGCCCTCGGATTCCCGCCGACGTACTCCATGTACCCACTGCTCGCCAGCGGCACGGACACCGAATACATCGTTGGCCAACGTGCGGAAGACTACGGCCTCAGTGCCGAATCCGCAGCCCGGCAGGTCCGGGAACTGCAGCCCAATATTGTCTTCCTGTGCTCACCCAACAACCCGACCGGCACCGGCCTGGGACTCGACGTTGTCGAGGCAGTCTACGAGGCCGGCGAAGCCAGCCAGACGGTGGTGATTGTTGACGAGGCCTACCATGAGTTCGCCCACGACGGCACGCCGAGCGCCTTGACGCTGCTGCCTGGCCGGGAGCGGCTGATCGTGTGCCGCACCATGAGCAAGGCCTTCGCCCTGGCCGGGGCGAGGCTGGGCTACATGGCGGCAGCGCCCGAGGTGACGGACGCGCTGCGCCTGGTGCGGCTGCCATACCACCTGTCAGCCATCACCCAGGCCACCGCTCTGGCTGCCCTGACGCACCGTGAGGCACTCATGGCGGACGTCGAGGACATCAAGCGGCAGCGCGACCGGATCGTTTCGGAGCTGATCCGGATGGGCCTCAAACCTGCAGCGTCGGACTCCAACTATGTGTTCTTCGGCGGCCTTGAGAACCCCCACGACGTCTGGCAGGGGCTGCTGGACGCCGGCGTCCTCATCCGGGACGTCGGAATCCCCGGCCACCTCCGGGTGACGGCAGGCACTGAGACCGAAACCACAGCGTTCCTGGAAGCCCTTGAGCACATCCTGACCAGGCAGCCAAGCGTCCCGGCCTAAACTGGAGCCAGGACCAGTACTCACGCAAGCCGAGTACTCAAGAGAACCCGCGCTCGGGAACGGGCACGCAGACAGCCCCCCTCCTTCGTCTAAAGGACACAACACATGAGCACCACCGGATCCATTGCTGCCGAGGCCCGGACCGCACGCATGGAGCGCGCCACGAGCGAATCGTCAGTGCTCGTCGAGATCAACCTTGACGGCACCGGCGTCTCGGATATCAGCACCTCGGTTCCGTTCTATGACCACATGCTGACTGCCCTGAGCAAGCACTCACTCATCGACATGACGGTCAAGGCCACCGGTGACATCCACATCGACGTCCACCACACGGTGGAAGACGTCGCCATCACCTTCGGCGAAGTGCTCCGGACGGCCCTTGGAAACAAGGCGGGGATCCGCCGCTTCGGCGAAGCCACAGTACCCCTCGACGAAGCCCTGGCCCACGCCGTCGTCGATGTCTCGGGCCGCCCCTACCTGGTGCACGGCGGGGAACCCGCGGGTCAGGAATACCACCTGATCGGCGGTCACTTCACGGGTTCCCTGACCCGTCATGTCTTCGAGGCCATCACCTTGCACGCCGGCATCTGCCTGCACATGAACGTCATCGCCGGCAGGGATCCGCACCACATTGTCGAGGCCCAGTTCAAAGCCTTCGCGCGTGCACTCCGCGCAGCCGTAGAACCGGATCCCCGCGTCGAGGGCATCCCCTCCACCAAGGGTGCCCTGTGACCGGCCCGGTGCTGCGTGACGGCGCCATCCTGGACCCCGCTGGCAGCGCGAAGCCCGCGTCGCCCGAAGGCAAACCCACGGTCACGGTGCTGGATTACGGCTCCGGCAACGTCCGCTCGGCCGTCCGCGCCCTCGAGCGCGCCGGCGCCGAAGTCATCCTCAGCGCCAAGCCGGAGGACGTCCTGAACGCTGACGGCCTGCTGGTGCCCGGCGTCGGCGCCTTCGAAACAGTCATGCGCGAGCTCAAAGCCGTGGACGGCATCCGGATGATCGGCCGCCGCGTTGCCGGCGGCCGTCCCGTCTTCGCCATCTGCGTGGGCCTCCAAGTGCTGTTCGAAGCCGGGGTGGAACACGGCACCGAAGCCGAAGGCATGGGGGAGTGGCCCGGCAAAGTCGAGCTGCTGCCCGCCGAGGTGGTTCCGCACATGGGCTGGAACACGGTCAAGGTGCCGGAAGGCTCCTCACTGTTCGACGGCGTTGAAAACGAGCGCTTTTACTTCGTGCACTCCTATGGCGTGCAGCACTGGGACTTCGACGTGATCCAGCCGCGGATGGCAGCTCCGCTGGTCACCTGGTCCGAGCACGGTGCACCCTTCATTGCCGCCGTGGAGAACGGGCCGCTGTGTGCCACGCAGTTCCACCCGGAAAAGTCCGGCGACGCCGGTGCGAGGCTGCTCCGTAACTGGGTCAACGGCCTCCGCCGCGGCAAGGCCGAAGCTCCGGACGCCGCAGCGTCCACCGCCGGCAGCACCACGCCGGGGTCAACAGCCGCCGCAGCAACAGCCGCCGACTCCGGACCGGCCGCCTAGATGTGGTCGATTGTCCTGATGGGCCTCGCCGGCCTCCTGGTTGGCGGAGCACTGTCGTTCAGGCAGCAGCACAAGCCGCTCTGGACCCAGATCGTCTTCTACGTGCTGGCCGGAATGGCGTTGCTGGCCGCCTACCTGCTTACCCTGCCGGCGAACTAGCCGCGCAGGCGCACCCCGATCAACGCAGCTTCACTACAACCTGAGGACCCCAAGATGACCACCGAAACGCCGCTGCCCGTACTGGAACTGTTGCCCGCCGTCGACGTCGTGAACGGCCAGGCCGTCCGCCTCGTGCAGGGCGAAGCCGGCAGCGAAACCAGCTACGGCACGCCGCTGGAAGCGGCGCTGACCTGGCAGGAACAGGGCGCCGAATGGGTTCACCTGGTGGACCTGGACGCAGCCTTTGGCCGCGGCTCCAACGCGGAACTGCTCCGCGAAGTGGTGGGCCGGCTGGACATCAAGGTGGAACTCTCCGGCGGCCTTCGCGATGACGAGTCGCTCGAAAAAGCCCTGGACCTGGGCGTAGCCCGCGTCAACCTGGGCACGGCGGCCCTGGAAAACCCCGAATGGACTGCGCGTGCCATCGACCGCTTCGGCGACAGGATCGCCGTCGGCCTTGACGTTCGCGGGACCACCCTGGCCGGCCGCGGCTGGACCAAGGAAGGCGGGGACCTCTGGGACGTGCTGGCCAGGCTCGAAGAGGCCGGCTGCGCGCGCTATGTGGTCACCGACGTCACCAAGGACGGCACCCTCCAGGGCCCCAACGTTGAACTGCTCCGCCAGATGGTGGAGAAGACCGGCAAGCCGGTCGTCGCCTCCGGCGGAATCTCCAGCCTTGACGACCTCAAGGTCCTGCGATCCCTCGTCCCCCTGGGCGTCGAAGGCGCCATCGTGGGCAAGGCGCTGTACGCCGGGGCGTTTACGCTGCCGGAAGCGCTGGACGTAGCAGGCCGCCGCTAGGCCGGCAGCCACCATGAGCCAGCACCACCCGTCGTCGTCCACCGGCGATCCACGCAACGGCGATGCACGCCACTCCGAAGCGCGCAACGTCGAACCAGCCACCGGCCGGCACGGCGTCGGCGAACCAGCCAGCGGCGGGCCGTCGGCGGCGCCGAGGGCTGCCCGTGAGCTGCCCGGCCACATCGCCGCCGCACTCGCCGGATCCGGCGGCGCCACCGACTCGGCCGGACAGCCCTGGGCCGGCCGCAGCCTCGCCGGCGAGGACGCAAAGATCCATAACTTCGAGGACGACGACGGCACCGCCGACGCCGGGTACCTCGCCGCCGTTGCGGCCCTCCAGTCCGCCGGGGGCGATGAGGCGGCGGTGGTGGCCTCCCTCGCCGCCGCCCGGGTGTTCGTGCCCATTGTTGCCCAGTTGGCCGAAGAAGGCGACGCGGCAGCAACGCCGAATGGTCACACCGTGCATGGGGACAAGCAGGCGGATATGGCGCTCGTGACGCTCAAGGCCCCCGACGGCCGGACTGCCATGCCGGTGTTCACGTCGGCGGCTGGCCTCGCGGCATGGCATCCGCAGGCCCGTCCGGTGGCGGTCTACGCCGCGCGGGCGGCGCTGTCCGCAGTGGCCGAAGGCGCGGAACTCCTGGTCCTGGATCCCGGCTCCGAGTACACATTCGTTGTCCGGCGGCCCGCCGTCTGGGCCCTGGCCCAGCAGCACGACTGGGTTCCGTCCTACGCGGATCCGGAACTGGCTGAAGCGGTGGCGCAGGCCACGGCGGGCTATCCCGCGGTCCGGCGCGTCGAACTCCGGCCCGGCGGCGGTGTGGCCTCGGCGACCGCCGCCGGCGCGGTTGTTCCGGGCGGCGGTCCCGGCCCGGAGCTCCGGGTGGTGTTGTTTCTCGAGGACGGTCTCGACGCCGCCGGTGTCCAGGCTGTCGTGGCGGGGCTGAATTCGGACTGGTCCCGGAATGCGGTGTTTGCCGAACGCGTTGACTCGATCGAGGTAAAGTTGCAGCGCGCAGCAGAGTAGCCGGCAGCCGGGGGACGCGTCCCTGTCCTGGCGCCGGCAGGACGAAGGACGTAACCCGTGAATTTCGCTCTCTACAAGGAGCTTCTTGCAGTCAGGCCCATCAGGCGCCTACTGATCGTCGGAATGATAGCCCGAGTGCCGCACTCCGCAGCGGGCGTCCTGCTGACGCTGCACATCGTACTGACCCTCGGCCAAGGGTACGCCGCCGCAGGGGCCGCGGCAGCGGTGATGACCATTGGCATCGCTCTTGGCGCTCCCTGGCGCGGACGCCGCGTGGACACCGTGGGGCTTCGCCGGGCACTCATCCCGTCGGTAGTTTCAGAGGCCGTCATCTGGTCCATCGTGCCGCACGTTCCGTACGAATGGCTGCTGGCGCTGGTGTTCGTCGGAGGCCTCCTGACGCTCCCCATCTTTAGCGTGGTGCGCCAGTCCCTTGGTGTGCTGGCAGGGGGCGAACAGCGCCGGACTGCATTCGCATTGGACGCCATTACCACCGAAATGGTTTTCATGATCGGCCCCGCCGTCGGCGCCATAGTGGCCACCACAGGGTACTCCGTCATCGGGCTGACCGTGGTGGGGTTGTCCACGTCCGTGGCCGGGCTTTGCCTCATGTGGTTCAACCCGCCCACCCGCAGTGCTGTGCCGGACGAGGACTACGAAGCGGACCAGCAGGAGGGCGCCGAAGTGGCGGTGGTCGCGGCGGCACCGGCGCATCTGCAGGAAGCTGCGGCGGAACTAGCGCCGATGGCGGCCGGCGGCATTCGGCGTTCCGGGCTGCGGCACAAAGTGGCGCACAGCTTTATCTGGTTCACTGCCGCGGTGGCCGCGGTCTTTGCCGTGGCGGCCGGGGCCGGTATGGTCCTCAGCGGCACCGACGTGGGCATTGTTGCCGCCCTGGAGATCGGCGGACACCAGGCGGAGATCGGCCTGGTCTTTGTCTTCTGGTGTGCGGCTTCCGTGGTGGGTGGGCTCATCTACGGTGCGATGCACCGGCCCGTTTCGCCAATACTCCTGCTGCTCGGCATGGCCGCGCTGACCATTCCCATGGGTTTCGCACGGGACACCCTGACGCTGTGCCTGCTGTCGCTGCTTCCGGGGCTGCTTTGCGCTCCGGTCCTCTCCGCTGCCTCGGAGAAGGTGGCCGACCTCGTGGAGGAGAGCCGCCGCGGCGAAGCCATGGGCTGGTACGGGTCTGCGCTGACTGCGGGAGTTGCCTTCGGCGCCCCGCTGGCCGGAGTGTTCATCGACGGCATCGGACCGTCCGCCGGATTTGTCTCGGTGGGAACCGCCGGCGTCGTCCTCTGCCTCCTGGGCCTGGCGCTGCAGCACCGGCGCCGCCGCGGGATGGCCGCCTGACGGCGGGTCTGAAACTGGCCTGAAACCACGACGGCGGGCGGACCATTCGTGGTCCGCCCGCCGTTGCGTTCTGCCTGTGAACCGCCTAGTTAACTGGTCCCGTGTACTTCTCACCCGGGCCCTTGCCCGGAGCATCGGGAATGACGGACTCTTCCCGGAAGGCCAACTGCAGGGAACGGAGTCCGTCGCGCAACGGCCCGGCGTGCTGGGAGCCGATTTCCGGCGCGGCTGCCGTGACCAGCCCGGCCAGTGCAGTGATCAGCTTGCGGGCCTCGTCCAGGTCCTTGAGCTCCTCGGCATTCTCCTCAGCCGCGAGGCCCAGTTTGACGGCTGAGGCGCTCATGAGGTGAACAGCGGCGGTGGTGATGACCTCGATGGCCGGGACCTCGGAGATGTCGCGGATCTGCTGCGACACCTGTTCCTGGCCGCTTCCATGGCCGGCTGCGGGCTCGAAAACATGTGAATTACTGTCTGAAGTGCTCATACTGGTAAGCTTGTCACAGACCGACTGAATGTCGTTATTTTGCTATGTGAAACTCGTGGCTGCGAATGTGCAGTATTCGGGCTTCTGTCTGTAGAATTGATTTTCAGTTTGCAAGCGGAGTTCTCTCCCACCCGCGTCAGCCGTTTTCCGCAAGGAAGCAATTCCCATTGGAAGCAAGGTTGCCGGGTACCTGGTCGGGCATTCCATCGCGGCATCAGCCGTGCGGAACGCGTACAGCCTTCACGAAGGCGCGTACATCCGATCTTCGAGGCCTTCGATTGCTCCGGCAATTGGGGGCCTTCTCTATTTGCCGGTGGAATACTCACCTCAACCACAGGAGTTCTAACATTAGCGAGCCAAGAATCAATGAGCGTATCCGCGTCCCCGAGGTGCGGCTGGTCGGCCCTGCAGGCGAACAAGTAGGAATTGTCCGTATTGAGGACGCCCTGCGTTTGGCTGCCGAGTCCGACCTTGATCTCGTTGAAGTTGCACCGCAGGCCAAGCCTCCGGTGTGCAAGCTGATGGACTTCGGCAAGTACAAGTACGAAGCCGCTGTCAAGGCACGTGAGGCCCGGAAGAACCAGACAAACACGGTTCTGAAGGAAATCCGTTTCCGGCTGAAGATCGACACCCACGACTACGAGACCAAGCGCGGGCACGCCCTCCGCTTCCTCGGTGCCGGGGACAAGGTCAAGGCCATGATCCAGTTCCGCGGCCGCGAGCAGCAGCGCCCTGAAATGGGCATCCGCCTGCTCCAGCGCTTCGCCGACGACGTCGCTGAAGTGGGCGTAGTGGAGTCCAGCCCCCGCATCGACGGGCGCAACATGGTCATGGTGGTAGGCCCGCTGAAGAACAAGGCTGAGGCCAAGGCCGAAGCGCGCCGCGCTACGCAGCGTGCCGAAGCGAAGGCACAGAACGAAGCCAAGGCCGATGGCCGGGTGGACGTCAGCCGCGACCAGCCCGCCTTGACGCAGTCCCTGGCGGACCTGCTTCCTGAAGGATTTGCTGTCTCGACTGAAGAGGCAGCGCCCGAGGTGAGCGCTGAGGCCGTTACGGAGTCAGCCGACGTCGAGGCACCTATCGAAACGGTTGCTGCACCCGAACCCGAGGCCCAGGCGACGGAAGCTCCGAAGCAGGAAGCTCCCAAGCAGGAAGCGCCGGCCGAGGAAGCTCCCAAGCAGGAAGCTCCCAAGCAGGAAGCTCCGAAGCAGGAGGCTCCCAAGCAGGAAGCACCGAAGCAGGAGGCTCCCAAGCAGGAAGCACCGAAGCAGGAGGCTCCGAAGGCTGCCAAGCAGGCAGCGCCCAGGCGGGAAGCCCCCAGGGCTGAAACGCCGCGTCCTGCAGTCAGCAGGCCGGTTGCGGCCAAGGCGCCTGAGGCGCCGAGGCCCGCTGCGGCCGCCCCTGCGGCGCCGAAGCCTGCCGGAGTCCCCGCGCCGCCGCCCAAGCCGGTAGCACGGCCCGCAGCGCCCAAGCCTGCAGCACGGCCGGCCGCTCCCAAGCCGGGCAGCAAGAAGACCAACTAGTTCAAAGCTGCACGAAGCACCGTCTTCGCGCAGCAAGCAACCAGCACGCCGCCCGCAGGGGTGGCTGCACGAAAGACTGCAGACTTGTCTGCGGATACGTAAGGAGATCGGTTCCCATGCCGAAGATGAAGACCCACAGTGGTGCTAAGAAGCGCTTCAAGCTGACCGGCAGCGGCAAGCTGCGCCGCCAGCAGGCCAACCGCCGCCACTACCTTGAACACAAGTCCTCCAGGCTGACCCGTCGCCTTGCCGGCGACAAGATCGTCTTCAAGGGCGATGCCAAGGTCATCCGGAAGATGCTCGGCATCTAAGTTCCAAGTTCTCTGACTGCTCGCCACCTGGCAGCGGTCAACTACCAAAAAGGCTTCTCAGGCCAGCCGGACTTCCGGCAGTAGACGCTTGGGATCAGAATTCTGAAGGAGTACGCACGTGGCACGTGTGAAGCGGGCGGTAAACGCCCACAAGAAGCGCCGGGTTATCCTCGAACGCGCAAAAGGCTACCGTGGACAGCGCTCACGCCTGTACCGCAAGGCTAAAGAACAGCTGCTGCACTCGTTTGTGTACAGCTACGGCGACCGCAAGAAGAAGAAGGGCGACTTCCGCCGCCTCTGGATCCAGCGCATCAATGCTGCATCCCGCGCCAACGGCCTGACCTACAACCGCCTGATCCAGGGCCTGAAGGCCGCTGAGGTCGAGGTTGACCGCCGCATGCTGGCGGAGCTGGCCGTCTCTGACGCCAACGCCTTCGCCGCTCTGGTACAGATCGCCAAGGACTCGCTGCCTGCAGACACCTCCGCGCCGGCCGTCACGGCCGAAGCCGCCCCGAAGGCTAAGGCACCGAAGGCCAAGGCCGCCAAGGCCGAGGAAGCTCCGGCTGAGAAGGCCCCCAAGGCCAAGGCTGCAAAGAAGCCGGCTGCTGACGAGGCTGCCGAGTAGCATCCCCGTTCAAGGACTGGTGGCAACAGCCACTAAAGTTCTTATATGAACGAAACCGGGCGCCCGCAAGTCTTTCCACTCTCCAACCCCCGAGCTGATCGGGTGAGGAAGGTGGCACAACTTGCCGGGCGCCCGGCCCGTTTAAAGCGCCGCGAATTCCTGGCGGAGGGTCCGCAGGCCGTGCGCGAGGCCCTGACACTACATCAGAAGCGGATTGCCGCGGGGGAGCCCGGCATCGTCTATGAGGTCTACGCGAGCGAGTCCTGCCTGGACCGGCACCCGGATCTGGAGATACTCGCGGAGGGCACCACCGCATACCTCGCCACCGAGGAAGTGCTCGCCGCCATGGCGGACACGGTCACCCCGCAGGGCATCCTCGCGGTCTGCGGTTTCCTGGACGTGAGCCTTGAGCAGGTACTCGACGCCGGTCCGCAGCTGGTTGCCGTCCTGTGCCAGGTCCGCGACCCCGGCAACGCCGGAACCGTGCTCCGCGCGGCCGATGCCGCCGGCGCCGACGCCGTCGTCCTAACCGCGTCCAGCGTGGACATCTACAACCCCAAAGCTGTCCGCTCGACGGCGGGATCCCTCTTCCATCTGCCAATCGTCCTCGGCGCCGACGTGGCGGAGCTGGCGGTCCGGTGCAAGGAGCGGGGGATCGGGGTCCTGGCTGCCGACGGTTACGGCCAGCTGAACCTGGACCGACTCCAGGACGAGAACGCGGCCCGCCGTCTGGGGTACTCCGCCGCTGAGTCGATCTACGCGCTGGAAAAGCCGACAGCCTGGCTCTTCGGCAACGAGGCCCAGGGCTTGTCTGAGGATGAAATCGCGCTGGCGGACCACCGGGTGGCCGTACCCGTCTACGGGAAAGCAGAGAGCCTGAACCTCGGCACCGCCGCTACGGTGTGCCTCTACGCAAGCGCCCGGTCGCAGAAACGCGGCTGACCGGCATTCCTGCCGCAACGCAAAGGCGGGGCCCACCTTACGGTGGGCCCCGCCGTCGTAGTCCTCACCATTGGGCATCTCTGTGCCCTCAGCGGTGGTGAGTGTAGTTATGTGGTGGTCTTGCTCCTGCCGGTGATGAAGCCGTAGATGCCGGCTACGACGAGGCCGCCGACAATGGCCAGAAGCCAGGAACCGAGGTTCCAGAATTCCATCCTGCCGCCGCCAAACAGAGCGTCGCCGATCCAGCCGCCGACGATGGCGCCAACGACACCAAGCAGAAGGCTGGTAACCCAGCCGCCGCCGACCTTGCCAGGCATGATTGCCTTGACGATTGCTCCTACAATGAGTCCGAGAATGATCCAGCCAAGAAAGCCCATGTCTCCTCCTACATAATCGTCGGAACTCACTACGGGTCCCGATTAGCTTCAAGCTAACACACGGTGTGTTGGCTTGTCAGCAGGCTTAGATTCAATGATTTTGGTGTCATCCGCAGTGACGCGTGGTGCGTCCGGCCGCGGCAGCCGGGTACGGTATTCCTTGCGGGCATCAGCGTTGTGCGGTGATCGCACATGCAAATTTCCGGCAATCCCTGAAGAGGTGAAGCTCACTTGGCTGCAAATGGCGGTTCCAAGGCGATCGTCGCGGCTCTGGCTGCAAACCTGACCATCGCTGTACTGAAGTTCGTCGCTTTCATCCTGACGCTGTCTTCGTCAATGCTGGCCGAGGCCATCCACTCCGTTGCCGACTCAGGCAACCAGGTCCTCCTGCTGGTAGGCGGCAAGCGAGCCAAGCGTGCCGCGAGCCCGGAACACCCCTTTGGCTACGGACGTGAACGGTACATCTACGCGTTCATCGTCTCGATTGTGCTGTTCAGCGTGGGTGGCCTCTTTGCGCTCTACGAGGCGTGGGTGAAGATTCAGCATCCCCATGCCATCGAGGGCGACTTCTGGTGGGTCCCCTTGGCCGTCCTCATCGGGGCCGTCGTCGCCGAATCGTTCTCATTCCGAACGGCGATCATCGAATCCAACCACATCCGCGGCAAGCAGGGCTGGGTGCACTTCGTCCGCAACGCCAAGCAGCCCGAGCTCCCCGTGATCCTGCTGGAGGACCTGGGCGCCCTGCTGGGGCTCGTGTTCGCGCTGTTCGGCGTCAGCCTCACGCTCATTACCGGCAACGGCATCTGGGACGCCCTGGGAACGGCCATGATCGGTTTCCTGCTCGTGGCCATCGCCATCATTCTCGCCATGGAAACCAAATCGCTGCTGCTGGGCGAATCCGCCACCAAGGCTGACAACGCCAAGATCTGTTCGGCCATCGAAGCGGACGGGACGCGCATCATCCACCTGAGGACCATGCACCTGGGTCCCGAGGAACTGCTGGTGGCCGCCAAGATCAGCATCGGTGCAGCAGATTCGGGAGCAGAAATCGCCAAGGTGATCGACGACGCCGAAATCCGCATCCGCGAAGCCGTCCCCATTGCGCGGGTCATCTACCTGGAACCCGACGTGGAGCGGGCACACGTCTGATTCCGTCGCGTTTGGGGCAGGCAGGCAGGCAGGCAGGCAGGCAGGCAGACAGTCACGTGTGGGGCTGCCGCCCTCGTTTAGCGCTATGCGGAGGGCCGTTGGACCCGTACTGCTTGGAGCAGGCTACGAGACCAGCGGCCTTTTGCGTTCCAGCAGGCCGCTGACCGCGGCAACGCCGAGCCCCAGAATCGCCAGGACAGCCCCCACCAGTGCAGGGGCAACGTAGCCCCAGCCCCATGCGATGACCAGGCCGCCGAGGAAGGCACCCAAAGCGTTGGCCACGTTGAGGGCTGCGTGATTGAGCGAGGAGGCCAGCGACGGAGCGTCGGGGGAGGCATCCAGCAGCCGTGTCTGGAGGGCGGGCACCAGAAGCGAACCTGCGCCGCCCACCACGAACACCATGACCAAAGCGGACCACGTCCAGTGCACCGCTACGGCATACACCACCAGCGCGACGGCGATGCCCGGCAGGACCCAATAGATTGTGCCCATGACTGACTTATCCGCAATGCGGCCGCCAACGATGTTTCCTGCCACCATGCCCAAGCCGTAAAGCGCGACGACAAGCGGCAACCATCCGGAGGGGATGCCCGCCACGGAGGTCATGGTGTGCGCAATGTAGGTGTACGTGGCAAAAAAGCCGCCGAAGCCAACGATGCCGATCAGGATAGCGAGCCAGACCTGAAGCCGTTTCAGGGCGCCAAGTTCACGGCGCATGCTGGCGTCGGGGTGCGCCGCCTGGAACGGGACGAACTTCCAGAGCATGGCAAGCGTCACCAGCCCGATGACACCCACCAACACAAACAGCAGGCGCCAGCCGAAAGTCTGTCCCAGCCAGGTGGCGAAGGGAACCCCGATAACGTTCGAAATGGTCAGCCCTGCCATCACCATGGATATCGCCCAGCCCCGCTTGGTCGGAGCGACCAGCGAAGCGGCGATCACGGCCGCCACACCGAAGAACGCACCGTGAGGCAGTCCGGCCGCGAACCGGGACAGCAGCATGGTGCCGTAATCCGGAGCGATGAACGAGGTGAGGTTGGCCAGGCTGAAAAACAGCATGAGGCCCAGCGCGAGGTGCTTGCGGGGAAGTTTCGCGCCCACGGCCGCCAGCAGCGGCGCACCAATGACGACGCCGAGCGCATAGGCCGAGATGAGGTGGCCGGCTTCCGGAGTGCCGATGTTCAGGCCCTGTTCCACCTCCTTGAGCAGTCCCATCATGGTGAATTCGGTGACGCCGATGCCGAAACCTCCCATCGCCAGGGACACGATGGCCAAGGCGAGGTGTTGGGCTCCGACCTTCGGCTTGGCGGGGCTGAGTGTGGGCGTGGAGGTCATTGGCCTGCTCTTCGAAAGTTCGGGTTCATTGGAGGTGCTGTATGGACCAGCCCGGCAATATAAATCTGATTACTTCAACATTGGGGGAGTGGCCCGTATTCCGGAGTGAACGCTGTTCGGGGGTCATCGCGGCACCGGCCACAACCATTGTCCCCCATAGACTGTTTCGGTGACTGGACTCATCAATGTTGTTGGCGGCGCTGTTGTGGACTCCCTGAGCGCCCCTGCCCGGCTACTGGTGGCCCGTCGGACGGCGCCGCCCCAGTTCGCCGGCATGTGGGAATTCCCCGGCGGGAAGGTGGAGCCTCTCGAATCCGCGGAAGACGCCCTGCACCGGGAACTCCGCGAGGAACTGGGCATCAGCGTCCGGCTGGGCACTGAATTGCCGGCCGAAACCGTCGCCGGCTGGCCACTCAACGCCAAGGCATCCATGCGTGTTTGGTTTGCCGAGATTGCCGATGGCGAACCCCGGCCGCTGGAAGACCACGACGAACTGCGCTGGATCAGCCTGACGGGAAGTGACGAAGCTCTCACCCTGCCCTGGATCCCCGCGGACTTCCCGATTGTCCGCGCCCTGCTGGCTGCTGTTGCCGGTTCGGAACCGGTTTCGGCTGAATCGTGAAAATATCCGGGTGCTGAACACCGCTTCCGCGGAATAACTTCGGATGGGTGTTTCGCGTGGATCGAGCCATCAATCCGCCGGAACGTCCGTATTCCAGGTCGGTCACGGTGGACGGCGGTGATGTCACCACGCTGACCGGTGCCGGCCTGCGCGGCGCGCCGGACGCGGGCCAGGTTCGTGGGCTTGGTGATGCGGGCCAGCTAACGCGGCCGACGTACTCCGAAGGCGCCCCGGGCCACAACGCTCTGGCGTCAGAAGAGCGTTGGCTGGGCTGAGTCCGGCGCTGAGTCCGGCGCGGCATTCCTTATGGCGACACCGCGTCCTGCCAGGTCAGCACGTCGCCGCTGAGCCGCGCTTCCGGCCGGACGGGCTCGCGGTTCCGGAATGCTGCCCGCGGGATATTGCGCCTCTTCTTCCCTGGGATCCTGGGCGAGGTCCCGGTGGCTGAATCCCTGAGAACCGGCAAATCCATGCCGCGCCTTGAAGTAGCGGATCCGGTCAGCCAGCCATTGCCTGTACTCCTTGGACGCGTAGGATCCGGTTCCGTACAGGCGCCGATAGCGCCCGGCCAGCTCAGGGTGCCGGGCAGCGATCCATTGCATGAACCACTCCCGGGTGCCCGGCTTCAGGTAGAGGGCGCCGGCCGTGACTCCCGTGGCGCCGGCTGCCGCGAGGGAACCGAACAGCGAATCCAGCGCTTCGTCGCTGTCGGAGAGCCACGGCAGGATGGGCATCGCCATCACACCGCACGGCAGGCCGGCCTCCCGCAGCCTCGACAGCAGCTTGAGCCGCGCCCGCGGACCGGGCGTTCCCGGCTCGATGGCCTCCGACAACTGCTCATCAGTCATGGCCAGCGAAATCCCGATACCCACCGGCACCTGCGCAGCGGCATGCTTCAGCAGCGGGATGTCCCTCGCAAGCAGCGTTCCTTTGGTCAGGATGGACAGCGGCGTTCCCGAATCGGCAAGCGCGCGGATGATGCCGGGCATGAGCTGGTACCGGCCTTCGGCGCGCTGATAGGGATCCGTATTGGTCCCCAGAGCCACATGGTGGTGGCCCCAGGAAGGCTTCGCGAGCTCCTTCCGCAAAACCTCTGCGGCGTTGATCTTGACCACCACCTGGCTGTCAAAGTCCAGGCCGGCGTCAAAATCCAGATACGTGTGGCTCTTGCGGGCGAAGCAGTAGACACAGGCGTGGCTGCAGCCGCGATACGGATTGACTGTCCATTCGAAGGGCATGCGGGAACCGGCCGCCACTTTGTTGAGCACAGATTTTGCAGTGACCTCATGGAAAGTGACCCCGGCAAATTCGGGGGTAGAAACGGAACGCACAAGCCCGGCCAGCGGCAATAACGCTTCAGCGGCCGGGGCGGCTGCTGTTGCGTTGTCTGCGCCGTTGCCTGCAGGCGCCGGCCGGAGTGCTTGTGCGTCCCATCTCATGACTACTATTCGAAGGTATGTTCGAATCAATGTCAAGGACCCTGGTGGTCCGGCCCTGCTGATCAAGGCTTGCTGGTCAAGCCCTGCTGATCACACCGTCCCGTCAGGGGCGGTTGCTACGCTGGGGCCATGATCCTCCTGACAGGCTTTGAACCGTTCGGCGGCGAAACCACCAACCCGTCGTGGACCGCAGCGGAAGCGGCGTCCTCCATCCTGCGGGCCGACGGCCACGCCGTCGCCGCGGTGGAACTGCCCTGTGTGTTCGGCGAATCGGTCAAGGCATTGGAGGCGGCCCTGGATGCGTACCGCCCGGAGCTCGTGATCTGCGTCGGCCAGGCTGGCGGGAGGGCACGGATCTCCCTGGAGCGGGTCGCCATCAACTGCGATGACGCCCGCATTCCGGACAACGACGGAAACCGTCCCGTGGACGAGGAAGTCATCCCCGGCGGACCCGCTGCCTACTTCAGTACGCTCCCGGTCAAGGCCGGGCTGGACGCCCTGCGTTCGGCGGGGATACCGGCCGAGGTCTCGCAGAGCGCCGGAACCTACGTCTGCAACCACATTTTCTACGCTCTGATGCATGCCCTTAGCGAGGGCACGCCCAACGGCGGAACAGTAAACGGAGCCAGGGGAACCAGCGATTTCAAAGGAGCGCGGGGCGGCTTCATCCACGTCCCGTACGAGACACACCAGGTGCCCCGGGGCAGCGGTACCCCGTCACTGCCTGCCGCCGTGATGGCGGAGGCGCTCGCCGTCGTCGTCCGTACCGCACTGACAACCACGGCGGACATCAAGCTGGCCGCCGGAAGCGTTCATTAGCTGGCTACCGAAGCTCCCACACAACGCCCACCGTGGCGGACACGCTCGACTGCCCGGCCTCGATCCCCACGGAATCGGCGGCCATGGCGCGCTGCATTCTTGCCAGTGGAATCGGCGCCGGAACCCCGGGCTGCTGGGTGACGGACACTACCGGGCCGAGTTCGGCGCCGGCCAGCGAGGCGAACTGCCGCGCTGTGGCAAGGGCATCCTGCCAGGCCGCCTCGCGCGCCCGTGCCGTCACCGCAGCCGGATCCGAAAAACCGAGATCCAGCCCGTTCAGCCTGACGTCGTTGCCGCCCGCGGCCACCGCACCGGCGATAATTTCGGACGACCCGGCAACATCCCGGAGCCGCACGGACAGGACACTGGAGGCCACATAGCCTGCCACGGTCTGGCCCTGGCCCTCCTTCCACACGACGTCCGCGCGGACGTTAAGGCCGGAGGTGCTGATGTCCGGATCGCCCACACCGTGTTCCCGCAAGGATGCAGAGATCCCGGAGGCCGCCCTGCCGGCCGCCGCATACGCGGCGCCCACGTCCTCCCGGCGGCACTCGACGCCGATGGAAACAGTAAGCAGGTCCGGAACGGCCTCGGCGGTCCCGGAGCCGGTCACCGTGATGGTCCGTGCGGTTTCCGTCATCTCAGGCCTCAATCCCATCGGGGCAGCATTGCCCGTTCGGCGTTTGTCCGTCATGCGTTTGCCCGTTCGGCGTTTGTCCGTTTCACGGAGGCGGGGGTCCACATATCCGCCCGCTTCCAGCCCCGCCAGGCGTTCAAAGATGTTGGCGGAACCGGGGTTCCCCGTCCGCAGCAGCGACCACCCTGCCGCGAGGAAGTACAACGGCAGGAACGGCAGGCCAAGGCACCAGGCGTATTGGCTGCTGTGCCGTTCCTCGTGCCCCAGCAGCACCGGATTGGCAAGGGCACCCGACGCCCCGGCCCGGAACAATACGACGTTCCCCACGGTAAAGGCCTGGGCGACAGGGAGCGGCCACCGGTAGCCCGTGGCGATCAGCAGCCCCCGCGGTCCGGTGCGGATCGCGGTCCGTGCGCACCTGGCAAGCAGCAGTCCCAAGAGGGTGGTTGCATTCAGCACGTTGGCGATCTGCCGCAGACGCTGTCCGGAGGTCATGATGCCATGGTAGCGGCGGCGGTCCGTCCGCGCTCCTGCCGCTGCTCCTCCCCGTGGGCCCGTCTCGCCGAGCGGCCGTGGCACGTGCTGCCGGGCGCCTTCAACTAGACTGGGGGAGAGTGCCCGCCGGACGGATTCCGGTGAGCCCTGCCCTTTGTCGCTCCGTACGGCCGCCCAAAAAACGGCCGGGTGGAAAGACAAGTCAGTGACGGACACGCTGCCGGTGGAGCCGAATGCAGCCGGACAGGTCGCTGGCGATACCCGACTCGTAGCTAAGAACAGTAGATGACTGAAACTTTGCCGGGCGCTGCCATCCCGAACCCTCTGGATGAAGCCGCCATCACTGCCGCCGTAGACCACGCCGTCGCCGCCATTGCCGCTGCCACCACCCTTGATGAGCTCAAGGCCGTGAGGCTGGCGCACACCGGGGAGAAATCGCCGCTGAGCCTTGCCAACCGCGAAATCGGCGGCCTGGCCAAGGACCAGAAGGCCGCCGCCGGAAAACTCATGGGCGCATCCCGCGGACGCGTCAACAAGGCGCTCGCGGACCGCACCGCCGAGCTCGAAGCCGAAAACGACGCACGGATCCTTGTCGAGGAGACCGTCGATGTCACGGCGGCTCCGCGCCGCCGCCGCGCCGGCGCGCGCCACCCCCTGTCCACCCTGCAGGACCGTGTGGCAGACATCTTCGTCGGGATGGGCTGGGAGATCGCGGAAGGCCCCGAAGTGGAGTCCGAGTGGTTCAACTTCGACGCCCTGAACTTCAAGCCGGACCACCCGGCCCGCGAAATGCAGGACACCTTCTTCGTGGAGCCCCCCGAGGCCCACCTGCTGATGCGCACGCATACCTCCCCGGTGCAGGTCCGCTCCATGCTGGAACGCGAAGTGCCGATTTACGTGCTGTGCCCGGGCAAGGTGTTCCGCACCGACGAACTCGACGCCACGCACACCCCGGTGTTCCACCAGTTCGAAGGCCTGGCCATCGACAAGAAGCTCAGCATGGCTGACCTCCGCGGGACGCTGGAACACTTCGCCCGGCAGATGTTCGGCGACGAAGCCCAGATCCGGCTGCGCCCCAACTACTTCCCGTTCACCGAGCCGTCCGCGGAGCTGGACATCTGGCACCCCGGCGCCAAGGGCGGCCCGCGCTGGATCGAATGGGGCGGCTGCGGCATGGTCAACCCCAACGTCCTCCGGGCTGCCGGCATTGATCCGGACGTCTATTCAGGTTTTGCCTTCGGCATGGGCATCGAGCGCACCCTTATGTTCCGCAACGAGGTGGGCGACATGCGCGACATGATCGAAGGCGATGTACGTTTCAGCGAGCACTTCGGGATGGAGATCTAACAGTGCGTATCCCACTTTCCTGGCTGCGTGAGTTCGCGCAGGTACCGGCCGGAGCAACGGCCGAAGACGTTATGGCAGAACTGGTCAAGGTCGGTTTTGAAGAAGAAGCGGTCCACCGCCCCACGGACACCCTCAGCGGTCCCGTCGTTGTGGGCCAGGTCCTGAGCCTGGTCAAGGAACCGCAGACCAACGGCAAGACCATCAACTGGTGCCAGGTCCGCGTGGTCCCCGAGGGCCAGGAGCAGACCCTCACCGGCGAGGGCATCGACCCCTCCGGTGTCCAGGGCATCATCTGCGGAGCCCACAACTTCGTGGAAGGTGACAAAGTCGTCGTCACCCTTCCGGGTGCCGTGCTGCCCGGCGACTTCCACATCTCGGCGCGGAAGACCTACGGGCACCTCTCCGCAGGCATGATCGCGTCCGTCCGCGAACTGGGCATCGGCGAGGACCACGACGGCATCCTGGTGCTGTCCCGCCTCGGCCTGGACCCGGAAATCGGGACCGACGCCATGGAGCTCCTGGGCCTCTACGACCAGGCCGCCGAGATCAACGTGACGCCGGACCGCGGCTACGCGTTCTCCATCCGTGGCGTGGCCCGCGAATACGCCCACGCCACCGGTACGTCCTTCACGGACCCGGCCGCAAAGGTACAGCCGCCGGCTGAACTGGCCGGCGGCTACGGCGTCAAGCTCAACGACGACGCGCCCATTTACGGCAAGCCCGGCTGCGACCGTTTCGTGGCCCGCACTGTCCGCGGGGTCGACGCGACCAAGCCGACGCCGCTGTGGATGGTTTCGCGCCTGCGGCTTGCCGGCATCCGCTCCATCTCCCTGCCGGTGGACATCTCCAACTACGTCATGCTGGAACTCGGCCAGCCCACGCACTGCTACGACCTGGACAAGCTGTCCGGCGACATCGTGGTCCGGCGCGCCGTGGCGGGGGACAAGATCACCACTCTTGACGACAAAGAGCGCAAGCTCGACGTCGAGGACCTCCTGATCACTGACGGTTCCGGCGCGATCGGCATCGCCGGCGTCATGGGCGGCGCCGCCACGGAGGTCAGCGACTCCACCGCAAACGTCCTGGTTGAGGCGGCACACTTCGACGAAGTCTCCATCGGCCGGTCACGCAGGCGGCACAAGCTGCCCTCCGAAGCGTCCAAGCGTTTCGAGCGCGGCGTTGACTGGCACGTTGCGGGCATCGCCGCGCAGCGGGCGGTTGACCTCCTGGTCGAACTGGCTGGCGGCACCGCCGACGACCCGGGCACCGACGTCGGCACTGCGCCCGACGCCGTGACCATCGGGCTGCCGGCGGCTTTCGCCGCAGCGCGGATCGGCATCGATTTCACCGAAGAGCAGATCGTCACCTCACTCGAGGACCTCGGCGCTGCCGTGGTGAAGAACGACGCCGGCTGGACAGTCACTGCCCCGAGCTGGCGGAACGACCTCGAAACCAAGGAAGACCTCTCCGAGGAAATCGCGCGGCTGGTGGGTTACGACAACATCCCCGCCACACTTCCCGTGGCGCCCCCGGGACGCGGCCTGACCCGCGTGCAGCAGCAGCGCCGTCGCCTGGTCCAGGCCCTCGCTGATGCGGGGCTCACCGAGGTCCTGGCCTACCCGTTCGTGTCCAAAGCCGCCAACGAAACCTTCGGCGTGGCCGAACAGGGTGCCGCCCGCAAGGCCGTCAAGCTGGCCAACCCGATCAGCGAGGAACAGGGCTACCTGCGGACGTCCATCCTGCCCGGCCTGATCGAGGTGGCCAAGCGCAACCACTCCCGCGGCTTCCGCGACCTGGCGGTCTTTGAAGCGGGCCTGGTGTTCCTGCCGGGTGACACCGTGGGGACGCCCTCCATCCCTCCGCTCGGCGTCAAGCCCTCCGATGAGGTGCTGGATGCCCTGTACGACGGCGTCCCGGACCAGCCGCTGCACATCGCAGCCGTGCTGACCGGCCACGACTCGCCCGCCGCCGCGTCGCACACTCCGCGTGCCTGGGACTGGGCCGACGCCGTGGACATCGCCCGCCTTGCCGGAGACGTCCTCGGCGTCGAAATCGTGGTCAGCCAAGGCCACCACCAGGCGTACCACCCGGGACGCGCGGCCCAGCTGGCACTGCGCTCCGGCGAAGTTGTTGGCTACGCGGGCGAGCTGCACCCCAAGCTGCTGGCCGCGCAGGACATGCCGGCGCGTTCGGTGGCGCTTGAAATCAACGCTGATGCCCTCTTCGAAGCGGCCGCAGACGTCATCGTGGCGAAGCACATCTCCGGGTTCCCGGTGGCCACGCAGGACGTTGCCCTGGTGGTTCCGAAGGAAATCCCGGCTGACGAGGTCCTGGCCGCCCTCCGCGAAGGCGCCGGCGAACTGCTGGAAGACGTGGCACTCTTCGACGTCTACGCGGGCAAGGGCATCGAAGACGGCAAGAAATCGCTCGCCTTCGGCCTCCGCTTCCGTGCCGCGGACCGCACGCTCACGGCTGACGAAGCGTCGGCCGCGCGCGAAAGCGCCGTGGCCGTGGCTGCCGAGCGCTTCGGAGCCGTTCAGCGCTAGAAGCGTTTCAGCGATAGGACCGGAAGGGCGGGCCATGGCATCACAGCTTGTTGTGCGTGCCTGCCCGCCCTTTCGCGTACCCGGACGGGATTCCGCCCCGGCCGTTGCGGCACTGGAGCGTGATGCCCTGAGGCTCCTGGACGAGCCGGAGCTGGAGCGTGCCCGCGCCATGATGCCCGTGCCGCGGCAGGATTTTCTGGCCGCCCGGATTGCCCAGCGCAGCCTTGCCGCGGAACTGCTGCAGGTCCGGGCGCAGGACCTGCGCGCCAGTTACGCCTGCCCCCGATGCGGAAGCGGACCTGACATCGCCCACGGGAGGCCGGGCTACCTGCTGGCCGGTGCGCCGGCGCCATTGCTGCTGAGCCTGTCCAGGGCAGCGGGCTGGACGTTACTGGGAGCGGTGACGGAACCGGGCCCGGGGCAGCGGCTCGGGATCGACGTCGAGGACCCGCGGCGGCTGGATTTTGACGGCTTCGATTCCGTGGCGCTGACTCCGGCGGAGCGGCATAGCGTGGCTTCGCTGCGCGGAGACGGGCTCCTGCGCGCCCGCGCCCGGCTGTGGGCGCGGAAGGAGGCTGTCCTGAAGATGACGGGGGAGGGCCTGAACCGCTCCCCGGAGACGCTCGAGGCCGTGGACCACCCCGGCGTCAGGGACCTGGCGCCCGCCGCTTCCGGGCTGCCCGGGAGCCTGGTGGCCGCCGTCGCCATGGGGTGACGGCCGCGCCCGGCCAGGGTGGGTGGGGACTGCTAGCGGACCGGAAGGGCGGGCAAAGTGGGTTCGAACAGCCAGGGATGCAGCAGGGCTTCCGAGTCGATTCCGGTCACACGGTCTGCCGTCAGGATGAACGTTGCGGTGGTCACCGATCCGTGGCGGTTGGTGGCGGCCCAGTCGTGCAGCAGGGCGAAGAAGGCCAGATCGCCGCACCTGGTCCGCAGGGCGTGCAGAGCCAGGGCTCCGCGCTTGTACACGCGGTCATCGAACATCAGCTCGGGCCCGGGGTCCCCGATAACGATGTCCTGGTTCCCGGCGTCGAGCTTCCGCCAGGCGGCCGCGGCGCGGTCCGCGACGGTCATGACTCCGGCCGCCTCGGACCAGATCCATTCGGCATAGCAGGCGAAACCCTCGTGCAGCCAGATGTCACTCCAGATGGAAACAGTCACGGAATTGCCGAACCACTGGTGCGACAGCTCGTGGGCGATCAGCCGCTGCGATTCCCAGCCCGGGTCGAGGTGGTTGCGGCCCAGGATGGAGAGCGTCTGGGCCTCGAGCGGGATTTCGAGCTCGTCCTCCGCCACCACCACGGTGTACTCCTGGAACGGGTACGGGCCGAAACTGTTGACGAAGGTCCGCATCATCTCCGGCTGGCGGGCCAGGCCGCGGAGCGCGGAATCAGCCAGGGCTGCCGGCACCGCGACGTGCTGCGGGACGTTTCCGGGGACGGGGGAGGAGTCCAGGGTCAGGACGTCGTAGCGGCCGATCTGGACCGTGGCCAGGTACGTGGCCATCGGCTCGGCCTGCTCGTAGGTCCAGGTCTCCCGGCTGGAGCCGCTTTTGCGGGAGATCAGCAGGCCGTTGCAGACGGGCCGGTAGTTGGCGTCGGTGGTCACCGTGATCCGGTAGCTGGCCTTGTGCTGCGGATGGTCGTTGCAGGGAAACCATGACGCGGCGCCGTTGGGCTGGCCCGCCACGAGCACGCCGTCGGTCAGTTCTTCCCAGCCCACTTCGCCCCAGAGGCCCCGGCGGGGGGCCGGGTTGCCCTCATAGCGGATGTCAAGCACGAAGAAGTCGCCAGGCAGCAGGGCGACGTCGGGAACGATCACCAGCTGCTCGGCCCGCTGGCTGAATCTGCGCACCTTCTTGCCGTTCAGGGAAACTTTGACGGCGCGGAGCCCCGCGAGATCCAGGACAACGGCCGACGCCGGACGGTCCGCCTCGGCGTGCAGCACAGCCCGGCCGTTCAGCCTGTTGCTGGCCAGCTTGTAGTCGAGGTCGAGTTCGTACCGCGTGACCCGGTAGGCGTTCGTTCCGTGGCCGGGGACATAGGGATCCGGGGAGCCCGATGGCTCGCCCGTCCGCCGGACGCCATCGGGACTGGAAGTTGCTGCGAAACTCATGGGAGCGGGCCTTAGGTGCGAACGGTTGTGGATCCTGGACGTGGCGTGCTGGAGCTACTTGAGCCGCCGCGCCGGGACTGCCGGGCCGGTCCACGGGCTGACCGGGTTACCCATCCAGTACGTCCCGGCGGGAACGGTTTCCCCGCGCATGACCAGGGACGCCGGCCCCACGGTGCCGCCCCTGCCGATGCGTGCGCGCGGAAGAATGACGCCGTGCGGACCCATGGTGGCTCCGTCTTCGAGCGTAACAGTGTCGATGCTCATGATGCGGTCGTGGAACAGGTGGGTCTGGACCACACAGCCCCGGTTGACCGTGGCGGACCGGCCCAGGGTTACGAGGTCAGCTTCAGGCAGCCAGTAGCTTTCGCACCACGTGCCGCGGCCGATCGTGGCGCCCAGGCCGCGGAGCCACCACACGAGCGCCGGGGTTCCCGTGGCGGCGCGGGCGAACCATGGGGCGCTGACCATTTCAATGAACGTATCCACCACTTCGTTCCGCCAGATGAAGGAGCTCCACAGGGTGTGCTCGCCCGGCCTGATCCTGCCCACCAGCAGCCATTTGGCCGCCACGGCGCTGGCTGCGGCAATGGCGCCCGCGGTGAGAAGGACCAGGCCTCCCAGCAGTGCCGCGGCGGCGTAGCCGGCAACCGTGGCAAGCCAGTCGAAGCCAAGCATCACGCCGGCAGCGAGGGCGACGGTGAGCACCACCGGGATGAACCGGCAAAGTTCCCAGGCTGCACGCGCCAACTTCAGTCTTACGGGCGGCTGGAAGGTGCGCGTGTTGTCGGTGGCGATGGCTGTGCGGCGCAGCCGGACCGGCGGGCTGCCCAGCCAGGACGTGCCCGGCTTCGCTTTCGCAGGTGTGGCGGACAGCACCGCAACCAGGGAGTTCTTGGGAACGCTTCGTCCCGCCGCGGTCATCCCGGAGTTGCCCAGGAAGGAACGCTTGCCGATTTTTGCCGGCGCGATCCGCATCCAGCCGCCGCCCAGTTCGTAGGATGCAACCATCGTGTCGTCCGCAAGGAACGCGCCTTCGCCGACTGTGGTCATCTTGGGGAGCAGGAGGACTGTGGACGCCTCAACATTCTTGCCGATCTTCGCTCCCAGCAACCTCAGCCATACCGGTGTGAAGAGGCTGGCGTAGATGGGAAACAGGACGTCGCGGGCCAGGTCCAGCACCCGCTCCGTGGCCCAGACCTGCCAGCCGATCCGGCTCCGTACCCGGAAATATCCCTCCTTGAGCCCCACGCCGAGCAAGCGGGTTGTGGCAAGGATCAGCAGCAGGTTGGTGGCGAACCAGGCCAGCGCCGCCAGCGGGAGGGAGGCCAGGACCTGCGGGACAGCAGCGGAGAGCGATTCGCTGCCGCGGATGAACAGGAAGACCACCAGGGCCGCGGCGGCAGCGGAGAGGTAGGGGATGGTGGCCAGCACGGCCGAGGCGGCGGCAAACGCTGCGAACCAGAGCCTGCCAATCAGCGCATGGCTCTGCGGCGCATCCGGCCATGCGTGCCTGGCCTTGCCGATCCGCTCGGCAGGGGAGCCTGCCACCAGCTGACCGGCCTTGACTTTTCCGAGGACAGCGGAGCCGGGTTCCACCTGGCCGCCGGCTCCGATGCTCGCCCCGGGCATGAGGGTGCTGCGGGCCCCTACGGTGGCGTTGGCTCCGACGTGCACAGCGCCGATGTGGACGAAGTCGCCGTCGATCCACCATCCGGACAGATCCACTTCGGGCTCGATGTTGCAGCCGCGGCCCAGCGACAGCATTCCGGTGACGGGCGGCAGTGAATGAAGCTGGACATCGTTGCCGATCTTCGCTCCGAGGGCCTTCGCGTAGTACGGCACCCAGGGTGCGCTGGCCAGGCTGATGGCACCGGCGAGGTCCTGGATCTGTTCCGCCAGCCACAGCCGCAGGTGGATCTTGCCGGACCGGGGATAGGTCCCGGGCTTCACATTGCGGAGCAGGGTCCGGGCGGCCAGCACTGAGATGGCCATCCGGCCTGCCGGGCTGACGAACACCAGCCACGAAGCCGCCACCCACCACCACGAAACAACGGGAGCCGCGGTGAACCCGGCGAAAGCGGCCAGGAGGTTGTTTGCCGCCATCACGTAGGTGAGCCAGCGCATGCCCACCAGGATGTGCAGCGGGACGCCCATGAGCGTCTGGAAAATCTGCGACTTGAGGGCTGTGGGACGAACCGACCGCTCCGGCGCGGGTCCGGCGATCCCGTCCGGCAAGGACTGCCGGGCCGTGTCGATCAGGGCGCCGACCCTGGGCGTGGCGTAGATGTCGGCCACCGTAACGGTGGGGTAGCGGACCCGCAGTGCCGACACGAGCTGGGCGGCCGCAAGGGATCCTCCGCCGTGCGCGAAGAAGTCCGCGTCCAGGCTCGACGCCGGGGTCCCCAGCACGGCGCCCCACTGCTCCACGATCCAGCTGGCGTCGTCGGGCAGGTTCAGCGGGGCGTTCTTTGCGTCAGCCGCCCCCGTCCCCGCCAAGGGCCACGGCAGCGAGCGGCGGTCCACTTTACCGCTGGTTTTGGTCGGCAGCGAGCCCACCACGGTCAGGAGCGGAATGAGCGCCGCCGGCAGGCTGGCGCCCAGCAGCTCCCGTGCCGCGGCGAGATCGATCTCCGCGGTGCCGGCAGCGGCAAGGTAACCCACGAGGATCTCGTTCCCGGCCGCCGTCGAGCGTACTGCCGCCGCCGCACCGCCGACATCAGGCAGGGCCTGCAGCGCAGCGTCGATCTCACCGAGTTCTATCCGCCGGCCGCCGAGCTTCACCTGTTCGTCGGCACGTCCCATAAAAACGAGGCCCGCCGCCTCGTAGCGGACCAGGTCACCGGAACGGTAGGCCCGCGACCAGCCGAGGGACGGCATGGCGGCATACTTTTCAGCGTCTTTATCGGGGTCAAGGTACCGGGCCAGCCCCACGCCGCCGATGATCAGCTCACCCACGTCGCCCTCGCCTACAGGGATGCCCTCGGCGTCAACGACGGCCAGGTCCCAGCCGTCCAGCGGCAGGCCGATCCGGACGGGGCCGGGCGCGCCCAGCGGAGCCGCGCACGCAACCACGGTGGCTTCGGTGGGGCCGTACGTGTTCCACACTTCCCGGCCGTCAACGGCCAGGCGCTCGGCGAGCTCGGGCGGGCAGGATTCGCCGCCGAAGATCAGCAGGCGCACGTTTTCCAGTGACTCGGCGGGCCAGAGCGCAGCGAGCGTTGGCACCGTGGAGACCACGGAGATCCCGTGGCTGATCAGCCAGGGCCAAGGTCCATGCCGGTCCGGACCAGGGAACGGGGCGCGGGAACAAGGCACGCCCCGTGGCGCCAGGCAAGCCACATCTCCTCGCAGGACGCATCGAATGCCACGGACAGCCCGCCCAGCACCCGGTCCTGGGGGCCGATGGGCTCGTCCTGCAGGAAGATGCGTGCTTCCGCATCCACGAAGGCTGCGGAGGAGCGGTGCTGCACGGCCACGCCCTTCGGCGTTCCCGTTGACCCTGAGGTGAAGATCACCCACGAGTCGTCATCGGGCTGTGGCATCCGGGGCCCGGGGAACGGCCGGGGCCGGTTGGCGCCCGCAACGATTTCACCGTCGGCCCTGAGGATCGCGGCCACCCGGGCTTCGCTAAACACCAATTTGGCCCGTTCGTCGGGATCGTCCGCATCCACCGGGACGTAGGCCGCCCCGATCAGCATGATGGCCAGGATGGACACGTAGAGCCGGTTGGTCCCGGACGGGATGCGGACACCGATCTTGTCACCGGCACCCAGACCGGCCAGATGCAGTTCGCGGGCCGCGGCCCGGACTTCGGACATCAACTGCGCATAGCTGAGGCGCTGCCGGCCGTCGTCCAGGGCCGACGCGTCGGGAAACCTCCTGACAGACTCCTGGAGGACATCAATCAGGGTCCGCTCCGGCGGGGCCGCGGCGGCGCCGGGCAATTGCGGCGGATACACGTTCCGGACGGCGGGAAGTGCATCGGGTCCGGTCTCGGGCGCGGGTACGAATCCGGGCGCTTGCGGTGCTTCAGTCACAGGGTGATTCTTTCCGCACAAGATGAACAAAAGGTGTCGCCGTTTGCCGCGGGTTCTCCCGATGTTTTCAGGGGATTGGTGCCGCGTTTACCGGATCAGGGGCGTGTACCCGGTCAGGGGACCAGGAGGACTTTTCCGGTGGTCCGTCGCGCTTCCAGGTCGGTGTGGGCCTGCGCCGCCTTGGCCAGCGGGTATTGAGCGCCGATCCGGACGTTGAGGCTGCCGTTGGCAGCAGCCGCGAAAATCTCACCGGAGCGCCAGCGCCGTTCCTGCGGGTTCTGCAGGTGGTGGCCGATGGTGGGCCGGGTGACGAAAAGGGACCCGGCAGAGTTCAGTCGCTGCAGGTCGAAAGGCGGCACCTTGCCCGAGGCGGCACCGAACAGCACCAACATTCCGCGGACCCTGAGGCTGGACAGGGAGCCCTCGAAGGTGTCCTTTCCCACGCCGTCAAACACAACGTCAACTCCGTCGCCGTTGGTGATTTCCCGCACCTTGTCGGCGAACCCGTCATAACGCAGTACGACGTCGGCCCCGGCCTCGCGCGCCAGCGCTTCCTTTTCGTCGGTGGAGACGGTGGTGATAACCCGCGCGCCCCGCGCTTTCAGCAGCTGGAGAAGGAGCAGACCCACCCCGCCGGCCCCGGCGTGGGTGAGCACGGTCTGGCCGGGCTGGACGTTAAACGTTGAGTTCATCAGGTAGTGCGCCGTCATGCCTTGCAGCGGCAGTGCGGCCGCGGTTAGAAGATCGACGCCCTCAGGCACGGGGAGGATCCTGTCGGCAGCTGCCAGGGCGTATTCGGAATAGCCTCGCGACCCCTCCGCGGTGGCCACGCGGTCGCCGACAGCCACGTCCGTCACGCCATCGCCTACGGCGTCCACCGTTCCGGAGAATTCACCGCCCGGAGTAAACGGGAACGCGACGTTGTAGGCGCCGCTGCGCTGGTAGGTTTCGATGAAGTTGACCCCGGCGGCCGCGACCTTGACGAGGACCTGGCCGGGGCCGGGGAGCGGCCGCTCAACTTCTGCAAGTTCGAGTACTTCGGGTCCGCCCGGCTGCCGGGCGACGATTGCATGCGTCATGGGTGTCTCCTCCTCCGGGCAGGTAGGTCCTTGGCCCGGATCCTGAAACCATCCTAGGCTCCGCCCGGAGGCGGGAGCCGAACGCGTCAGTAGCGGCGGGTAACAGTGGCCATGGGGCATTCGAAGTGGCGCCCGGCGGTCAGGCCCACATCGTTGAGGTAGCGGACGATGATGCCGTAGGACTGCAGCAGTGTGGTTTCCGTGTAGGGGACCTGGTGCTTTTCGCAGTACTCGCGCACGATCTTCGCGGCCTTGTCCAGCTGGGGACGGGCCATGTCCGGGAAGAGATGGTGCTCGGCCTGGCGGTTGAGGCCGCCGAGCAGGATGTCCATGAAGCGGCCGCCGGAGATATTCCGGGAGGTCAGCACCTGGCGGCTGAAGAAGTCCACACGGCTGTCTGCCGGGAGGACCGGCATGCCTTTGTGGTTGGGCGCGAAGGACGCGCCCATGTAGAAACCGAAGACGGCCAGCTGGACGCCGATGAACGCCAGGGCCATGCCCCACGGCAGGAAGGTGAACGCGAGCACCGGGAGGACGCTCAGGCGTGCCACCAGGATCGGGAGTTCAACCCAGCGGTGCGTGACTTTGGCTCGGCGGAAGACGAACTTGACCGAGTCGATCTGCAGGCCCAGGCCCACCAGGAACAGCAGCGGGAAGAAGAACCATCCTTGCTTGCGGGTAAGGAAGGAGAACCGTCCCTGCCGGTCGGCTACCGCTTGGGGGTGGAAGGCCATGGGGCCGGGCGCGATGTCCGGGTCCTTGGAAATGACGTTCGGGTGGTTGTGGTGCGCGCCGTGCTTCTGCTCCCACCAGGAATAGCTCATGCCGGCAACTGAGGTGGCGAGCAGCCTTGCGGCCCAGTCGTTGGCACGCCGGGAGGCGAAGATCTGGCGGTGACCGGCCTCATGGGCCAGGAAGCTTAGCTGGGTGCAAAGGATGCCCACTGCTGCGGCGATGAGGAGCTGGAACCAGCTGTCACCGATGAGGGCGAAACCGAACCAGGTGGCGGTCATCAGGAGCACCAGGCTGGCGAAGACCGTGATGTAGAAGCCGACGCGGCGTTCGAGCAGGCCTGCGGCCTTGACGCTCTTGAGGAGCTCTGAGTAGCTCAGGACAACCGCGTTGGGCTGCCGGACGCGCGACTGCGGGCGCTCCGAAGTTGTTGTGGGGGTCATGGACTCGGGGCCTCGTAACTGTTACGGGCAACGCTGCAGCCGACGTTCGGACCGCGCGGTCAGGATCACCCTTCACCCAGCATACGCTCACCGGCCTAACCCGCGCCGGCGCGGGGCCCTCCGCAATCACCGGGCAGGCAGCATCGGATGCATAAATATCGGCACCTATGCATAGTCTTGCTGTATAGTCGTTCCCATGACTATTTCTGTTGCCGTTTCCGGTGCGAGCGGTTACGCCGGCGGCGAGGTGCTGCGGCTGCTGGCCGGCCACCCCGACGTCACCATCGGCGCCATCACAGCCCACAGCAACGCCGGTTCCAGACTAGGCGAACTGCAGCCTCATCTCCATGGTTTGGCCAGCCGCATCCTGGAAGACACCACGGTGGAGAACCTCTCCGGTCACGACGTGGTCTTTTTGGCCCTGCCGCATGGAGCCTCCGCCGAGATCGCAGCGCAGCTGCCCGAAGGCACGGTAGTGATCGACGCCGGCGCCGACCACCGGCTGGAAGATCCCGCCGCGTGGGAAAAGTTCTACGGCTCCGCGCACGCCGGGACCTGGCCCTACGGCCTGCCCGAGCTGCCCGGGCAGCGGGAAAAGCTTAAGGGAGCCAAGCGCATCGCCGTTCCCGGCTGCTACCCGACGTCGGCCCTGCTGGCCCTCACGCCCGGGTTCGCTGGCGGCCTCCTCCAGCCCGACGACGTTGTCATTGTCGCTGCCTCAGGCACCTCGGGCGCCGGCAAAGCCGCGAAGGCCAACCTGATCGGCTCCGAGGTCATGGGGTCCATGAGCCCCTACGGCGTGGGCGGCGGCCACCGGCACACGCCGGAGATCGAACAGGGCTGGGCAACGCCGCCGGCGAGCCGGTGACAGTGTCCTTCACACCCACCCTTGCCCCGATGAGCCGCGGCATCCTCACCACGGCCACCGCCAGGGTTAAGCCGGGCGTCACTGCGGCAGAGCTGCGCAACGCCTGGGAAGAAGCCTACGACGATGAGCCGTTCGTGCACCTGCTCCCGGAGGGCCAGTGGCCTGCCACCAAGGCGGTGCAGGGCTCCAATCACGCCGTGATGCAGCTCGCCTTTGATGCGCACACTGGCCGCGTCATCGTCACGTGCGCCATCGACAACCTGACCAAGGGGACCGCCGGCGGCGCCGTGCAGTCCATGAATATCGCCCTTGGCCTGGCGGAAACCGCCGGCCTCAACCTGCAGGGAGTTGCCCCGTGACCGTTACCGCCCCCAAGGGATTCCGGGCCGCCGGCGTCAAAGCCGGCCTGAAAGCCTCCGGCAACCCCGACCTTGCCCTCGTGGTCAACGACGGCCCGTCCAAGGCCGCGGCGGCGGTCTTCACCTCGAACCGCGTGGCCGCAGCACCGGTGCACTGGTCCCGTGAAGTGGTGAAGGATGGCCGCGTCGACGCCGTTATCCTCAACTCCGGCGGCGCCAACGCCTGCACCGGCCCCCAGGGCTTCCAGAACACCCATGCCACCGCAGAAAAGACCGCCGAAGTCCTGGGCGTCTCCGCCACGGACATCTTTGTCTGCTCCACCGGCCTGATCGGTGAGCAGCTGCCCATGGACAAGGTCATCCCGGGCATCAGCGCGGCCGGGTCAGCCCTCAGTGCCGACGGCGGACCCGCCGCTGCCACGGCGATCATGACCACGGACTCGGTGTCCAAGGAGGCCGTGTTCACCGGCAAGGACGCCGAAGGCAACGGGTTCACCATCGGCGGCATGGCCAAGGGCGCGGGCATGCTTGCTCCCGGGCTGGCCACCATGCTGGTGGTCATCACCACGGACGCGGACGTGCAGCCTGAAATGCTCGACGTCGTGCTCCGCGACGCCGCCCGGGTCACCTTTGACCGGGCGGACTCGGACGGCTGCATGTCCACCAACGACACCGTGGTGCTGCTGGCATCGGGCGCCTCGGATGCCGTGCCCTCCGCTAAGGAGTTCGGTGCCGGACTGACCCAGGTCTGCGCCGAACTGGCCCGCAAACTGATCGGCGACGCCGAGGGTGCAAGCCATGACATCGCCATCCGCACCTTCAACGCCGCCAGCGAAAAGGATGCCGAAATCGTCAGCCGGGCCGTGGCCCGCTCCAACCTCTTCAAGACCGCCATCTTCGGCAAGGACCCCAACTGGGGCCGAGTGCTGTCCGCCGTCGGCACCACCGATGCCGCGTTCGAACCGGACCAGCTGAACGTTTCCATGAACGGCGTACAGATCTGCCGGAACGGAAGCATCGGCGAGGACCGCAACCTGGTGGACCTCGAGCCCCGCGAGGTACTGGTGGAGATCGACCTGCAGGCCGGTGGCGCCGAGGCCACGATCTGGACCAACGACCTCACGCACGACTACGTCCACGAAAACAGCGCGTACTCAAGCTAGAACCACCAGCCACCCCTGGAGACAGCAGCACATGAACACCCAGACCCGCGAGACCACGTCGATGAGCGATGCGCAGGACAAAGCAGGCACCCTGATCGAGGCCCTGCCGTGGATCCAGCGCTTTGCCGGCACCACCATGGTGATCAAGTACGGCGGCAACGCCATGGTCAACGACGAGCTCCGCCGTGCGTTCGCCGAGGACGTCGTCTTCCTGCACCACGTGGGCATCCACCCCGTGGTGGTGCACGGCGGCGGTCCGCAGATCAACGCCATGCTCAGCCGCCTGGGCATCGAGTCAGAATTCAAGGGCGGCCTGCGCGTCACCACCCCCGAGGCCATGGACGTGGTCCGTATGGTGCTCACCGGGCAGGTGGGCCGGGAACTCGTCGGGCTGATCAACTCCCACGGCCCGTACGCCGTCGGCATGTCCGGCGAGGACGGCGGCCTGCTGCGGGCCGTCCGCACCGGGACCGTCGTGGACGGCGAAGAAGTGGACCTGGGCCTCGTCGGGGAAGTCGTGGGCGTCAACCCGGAGGGGATTGTCGATATCCTCGCGGCCGGCCGGATCCCGGTGATTTCCACCGTTGCCCCGGAAATCATTGATGAGGGAACCGGTGATGAAGGAACCAAACGGTTCCAGACCACCGGGCTGGTGCTCAACGTCAATGCGGACACCGCGGCCGCGGCAGTGGCGTCGGCACTGGGCGCCTCCAAGCTGGTTATCCTGACCGACGTCGAAGGCCTTTACGCGAACTGGCCGGACAAGTCATCGCTCATTTCGTCGCTGACGGCCTCGGAGCTGCGGGAGATGCTGCCGCGGCTGGAGTCCGGGATGATCCCCAAAATGGCGGCCTGCCTGAGGGCTGTCGACGAGGGCGTGGAGCGTGCGCACATTGTGGACGGGCGCCTCCCGCACTCCATGCTGCTGGAAACCTTCACCACCGCGGGCATTGGCACGCAGGTGGTCCCTGACGAGGAAGTGAACGCATGAGCCAGATTGAAAAGTCCCCGGTGGTCGACCTTGTCGAAACCAAAGGCCACACGACCGGAGCCGAGTGGCTGAACCGCTACTCCTCCTCGCTCATGGGCGTCTTCGGCACACCGCAGCGCGTCCTGGTGCGCGGGGCCGGGTGCCTGGTCTGGGACGCCGACGGCAAGGAATACCTTGACCTGCTCGGCGGCATCGCCGTCAACGCCATGGGCCACGCCCACCCCTTCGTGACCTCGGTGATCTCCAGCCAGCTGGCCACCCTGGGCCACGTCTCCAACTTCTTCACCAGCCCCACGCAGATCGCGCTGGCTGAAAAGCTGCTGGAACTGAGCAAAGCGCCGGCCGGTTCCAAAGTGTTCTTCGCGAACTCCGGCACTGAGGCCGTTGAGGCGGCGTTCAAGCTGGCCCGCCGCAACTCCGGCGCGGGCGCGGATGGAAACGGGAAAACACGGACAAAGATCATCGCCCTGGAGGGCGCCTTCCACGGCCGGACCATGGGCGCCCTGGCCCTGACTGCAAAGGAAGCGTACCGGGCGCCGTTTGAACCGTTGCCCGGCGGCGTGGTGCACATCCCGTTCGGGGACGTCGACGCCCTGCTGGAGGCCATCGATGAAACGACCGCGGCTGTCTTCCTCGAACCCATCCAAGGCGAGGCCGGTGTCCGGCCGCTGCCTGCCGGCTACCTGCAGGCCGCACGTGAAGCCACCACCAAGGCCGGCGCCCTGCTGATCCTGGACGAAGTCCAGACCGGCATCGGCCGCACCGGCAAATGGCTGGCCAGCGAAGACGCCGGAATCGTCCCGGACGCCGTTACCCTCGCCAAGGGCCTGGGCGGCGGCTTCCCCATCGGCGCGCTGGTCACGTTCGGCCCAGCAACGTCCTCGCTCCTGACGGCCGGACAGCACGGCACCACCTTTGGCGGGAACCCCGTGGCCACGGCAGCCGCCCTGGCCACGCTGCACGCCATTGAAAGCCAGCGCGTCCTGGACAACGTCCGCAGCGTCGGCGAACACCTCCGCTCGAAGCTGGCCGGAGTCGACGGCGTCACGGAAGTGCGCGGCGAAGGCCTCCTGATCGGCTTTGACCTGGACGCCGACGTCGCGGCCGCCGTCGTGACGGCCGGACTGGATGCCGGGTTCATCGTCAACAGCCCCGGTCCGCGGACCATCCGCCTTGCCCCGCCGCTGATCCTGACCGCCGACCAGGCCGACAGCTTCATCCAGGCACTGCCCACGCTCCTCCAGACCGCAAAGGATGCCCAGTGACCAGCTCCGCAACCACCCGCCACTTCCTCAAGGACACCGACCTCACCCCGGCCGAGCAGGCCGAGGTCCTGGACCTCGCCGTGCGCATGAAGGCCGCGCCCTACAGCGTCCAGCCGTTCGCCGCTGAAGGCAGCGGACGCAAAACCGTCGCCGTCATCTTTGACAAAACCTCCACCCGGACCCGGGTCTCCTTTGCCACCGGCGTGGCGGACATGGGCGGAAACGCCCTGATCATCAACCCGGGCGAGGCACAGATTGGCCACAAGGAATCGGTGGAGGACACCGCCAAGGTGCTCGAACGTATGGTCTCCACCATCGTCTGGCGCACCGGCGCACACGCCGGGCTCGTTGCCATGGCCGGGAACTCCAGGGTCCCGGTGATCAATGCCCTGTGCGACGACTACCACCCCTGCCAGCTCCTGGCCGACCTGCTTGCCGTCAAGGAGCACAAGGGTGAGCTCAAGGGCCTCACCATGAGCTACTTGGGCGATTCCGCCAACAACATGGCGAACTCGTACCTGCTGGCCGGCGTGACGGCGGGGATGCACGTCCGCATTGCAGGTCCGGACGGCTATCTGCCGGCCGCCGACATCGTGGCTGCGGCGGAGGAACGTGCTGCTGAAACAGGCGGCTCGGTGCTGATCACCACGGACGCGGCGGAGGCTCTCAAGGGTGCCGACGTCGTCGCCACCGACACGTGGGTGTCCATGGGCCAGGAAGCCGAGAAGGAAGCCCGGCTGCAGCTGTTCCGCGACTATTCCGTGGATGAAGCGGCGATGCAGCTCGCGGCGCCGGACGCCGTCGTGCTTCACTGCCTGCCGGCGTACCGGGGCTATGAGATCTCCGCAGGCGTCATCGACGGGCCGCAGTCGATCGTCTGGGACGAGGCAGAAAACCGGCTCCACGCCCAGAAGGCACTCATGGCCTGGCTCATGCACCGGTCGGGGCTGGCTGTTGTTGACGGGCTGGCACCGGTCCGGGGACTCGGATAATGTCCATCCCCCCGGCGGCCCAGGGCGCGAGCCCGGCCACCAAAACGGCCAGGCTTGCGCGGATTACCGCGATCCTGACCGGCGAGTCCGTCCGTTCGCAGGCGGAGCTGGCCGCGCTGCTGGCCGACGACGGCGTCCAAGTCACCCAGGCCACGCTGTCCCGGGACCTCGTGGAACTCGGCGCAGTCCGGGTCCGCGGCAAGGACGGCGTTCTGGTCTACGCCGTGCCCGGCGAAGGAGGGGAGCGCGCCGCCAAGAGCGGGGTCACCCAGGAGATCCTGGACGCCCGGCTCGCCAGGCTGTGCGGGGAACTGCTGGTGACGGCCGATGCCTCGGCCAACATCGTGGTGCTCCGGACTCCGCCGGGTGCGGCGAACTTCCTGGCACTGGCCATCGACCATTCCGTCATGCCGTCGGTCCTGGGGACCATCGCCGGAGACGACACCGTGCTGCTGGTCACCCGCGACCCGCTGGGCGGTGCCGAGCTCGCCGCCCGGTTCCTACAGCTCGCCGAGGAAGCCGGCAGCCAGTAGCCCGCCGTTACCGGCCGGCGGTTGCCAGGCAGCTGAACGCCGCCGGATTGGGACTGCCAAAGCGATGTGACAGGCTTTGAACAGACACCTTCCACAGACAACTTTCATCAGACATCAAGCATCACCAAACAACTAAAGGAGCATTTGACGTGACTGAGCGTATTGTTCTGGCCTACTCCGGTGGCCTCGATACTTCCGTAGCCATCGGCTGGATCGGTGAAGCCACCGGTGCCGAGGTCATCGCCGTGGCGGTCGATGTCGGACAGGGCGGCGAGTCGCTGGAGACCATCCGCCAGCGCGCACTGGGCTGCGGCGCCGTCGAAGCCTATGTGGCCGACGCCAGCGATGAGTTTGCTGACGAATACTGCATGCCCACGCTGAAGGCCAACGCCCTCTACCAGGGCCACTACCCGTTGGTGTCCGCGATCTCCCGCCCGGTGATCGTCAAGCACCTGGTCAAGGCCGCCCGCGAATTCGGCGCCACCACGGTTGCCCACGGCTGCACCGGCAAGGGCAACGACCAGGTCCGCTTCGAGGTGGGCATCCAGACCCTTGGCCCGGACCTGAAGTGCATCGCCCCGGTCCGCGACCTCGCCCTGACCCGCGACAAGGCCATCGCCTTCGCCGAGGAAAAGGGACTGCCGATCGAGACCACCAAGAAGAACCCGTACTCGATCGACCAGAACGTCTGGGGCCGCGCCGTCGAAACCGGCTACCTCGAGGACATCTGGAACGCCCCCACCAAGGACATCTACGACTACACCGCTACCCCGGAATTCCCGCCGGCCCCGGATGAGGTCACCATCTCCTTCGAAGCCGGTGTTCCGGTAGCGATCGACGGCGTCAAGGTCACCCCGCTGCAGGCCATCAAGGAACTGAACCGCCGTGCCGGTGCACAGGGCGTGGGCCGGATCGACGTGGTCGAGGACCGCCTTGTGGGCATCAAGTCCCGCGAAATCTACGAAGCCCCGGGAGCAATGGCCCTGATCACCGCGCACAAGCACCTCGAGGACATCACCGTCGAGCGCGAACAGGCACGCTTCAAGGCCACTGTCGGCCAGCGCTGGTCCGAGCTGGTCTACGACGGCCAGTGGTTCTCACCGCTCAAGCGCTCCCTGGACGCCTTCATCGAAGACACCCAGAAGTACGTCTCCGGCGACATCCGCATGACCCTGCACGGCGGCCAGGCAGTGGTCAACGGCCGCCGCTCCGAGACCTCGCTCTACGACTTCGACCTCGCCACGTACGACACCGGCGACACCTTCGACCAGTCCATGGCACGCGGCTTCATCGAGCTGTGGGGCATGTCTGCCAAGGTTGCCTCCGGCCGCGACATCCGCGTCGCAGGAAAGTAGCCCGCGTGGCTGAGCAAAAGTCCGAAGCCACCAAGTCCGAGGCGACCAATACAGGCGCGCTGTGGGGCGGCCGGTTCGCCGGCGGCCCCGCGGACGCCCTCGCGGCGCTGAGCAAGTCAACCCACTTTGACTGGCGGCTGGCCCGCTACGACATCGCCGGGTCCAAGGCGCACGCCCGCGTGCTGCACAAGGCCGGGCTGCTGGACGACGCCGAGCTCGAGGGCATGCTTGCCGCCCTGACGCAGTTGGACGAGGACGTCGCCTCCGGCGCCTACCTGCCGGCGGAGTCCGATGAAGACGTGCACGGCTCGCTGGAGCGCGGCCTGATCGAGCGCGCCGGCACCCAGCTCGGCGGCAGGCTCCGCGCCGGCCGGTCCCGCAACGACCAGGTGGCCACGCTGGGCCGGATGTTCCTGCGCGACCACGCCAGGATCATCGCCCGCGGGGTCCTGGCTACGATCGACGCGCTGGTGGACCAGGCCAAGGCGCACCAGGGCGTGGCCATGCCCGGCCGCACCCACCTCCAGCACGCTCAGCCGGTGCTGCTCAGCCACCACCTGCTGGCCCACGCCTGGGCGCTGCTGCGCGATGTGCAGCGGCTGGCCGACTGGGACAAGCGCGCCGGGGTTTCGCCCTACGGTTCGGGTGCCCTCGCCGGCTCCTCGCTGGGACTGGACCCGGAGGCCGTGGCCGCGGAGCTGGGCTTCTTCTCGGCGACGCACAACTCGATCGACGGCACCGCCTCGCGAGACGTCTTTGCCGAGTTCGCCTGGGTCACGGCCATGATCGGCGTGGACCTCTCGCGCGTCTCGGAGGAGGTCATTCTGTGGGCCACCAAGGAGTTCTCCTTCGTCACCCTGCACGATTCCTACTCCACCGGGTCCTCCATCATGCCGCAGAAGAAGAACCCGGACGTGGCGGAGCTGGCGCGCGGCAAGGCAGGACGCCTGATCGGCAACCTGACCGGGCTGCTGGCCACGCTCAAGGGCTTGCCCCTCGCGTACAACCGGGACCTGCAGGAGGACAAGGAGCCGGTGTTCGACGCCGCGGACACGCTGGAGGTCCTGCTGCCTGCAGTCTCCGGCATGATCGCGACGCTGAAGTTCAACACTGAACGGATGGAATCACTGGCTCCCCAGGGCTTCGCGCTGGCCACGGACATTGCCGAATGGCTGGTCCGCCAGGGCGTTCCGTTCCGCGAGGCGCATGAACTCTCCGGTGCCGCGGTGAAGCAGGCCGAAAGCCGCGACGTCGAGCTGTGGGATCTGACGGACGAGGAATACGCCGCGATCTCCGAGCACCTGACGCCGGAGGTACGCACGGTCCTCAGCACCGAAGGTTCGCTCAACAGCAGGAACTCGCAGGGCGGCACGGCGCCGGCCGCCGTCGAACGCCAACTGCTCGCGCTGGAAGCCGAGCTTGCCGGCGTGCGCGAGTACGCGGGGTAACTCCCGGCTTCTGCGCGAGAGGGCACTTCTGGGCAATGTTTTTCGTAAACACTGCCGCGAAGTGCCCTCTCGCGGTGGTTAAGGCGCTGGCCGCGGAAGAGCCGCAGCCGCACGCGCGCGGCCGTCGTCCCGGATGCTGATCCTGAAGGACATCGACGACGACGGCTGGCACATCGCGACGTCACGCAAGGGGAGGGAACTCGCGGCGAACCCGAAGGCTGCGCTGAATTTCTACTGGCCCCTGCAAGGCAGGCAGGTCCGTGTGGCTGGGCATGTCGTGGAGCTCTCCGCGGCGGACTGGGACGCGAGGCCCGCGGCGGACGGCAGCCCCAAACCGGACTGGCAGCTCTATGCCATCCAGCCGCTCGAGATCGAGTTCTGGCAGGCCCGCCACGACCGCCGCCACGTGCGCCACCGCTACGGTCCGGGCGAGGAGAACGGGCTGCGATAAGTGCAATTAACTGTCCGCTACGATTGCCGTATGACCGCAATCACACCGGACGCACTGCTCGCCGAACTCCACAAAGCTGCCGACGTCGTTGCCTCCCAGGCACGCAAACTCACCGAAGCCGACGTCCCGGCACCGTCCACGTTGCCCGGCTGGACACGCGGACACGTCCTGGCGCACATCGCCGGGATCTCGAACGCCATGGCCCGGCAACTCGAATTCGCCGGGCACGGGGAGAGCGTTGATCTCTACGACGGCGGCTACGAAGGCCGCACCAAGGCCATCGGGATGGTCGCCGGACACACCCTGGTGGAACACCGTGCCGATCTGGATTCTGCGCTGGAACGGGCCCTGCGTGCCTTTGATTCTTTGGATGCTGACGGCTGGCACGTTCCTATTTCCTACCGCGGGGGAGTGGTACTGGACGGCGGTTTCGCGCTCTGGCGGGAACTGGTGATCCATGCCTCGGACCTCAACACCGGACTCGGTCCTGAAGCCTGGAGCCGCACCTTCTGCGAGCAGCTGTTCGATTTCGTCGCGGCCAGGGTGCCGGAGGGACAGAGATTCGTCCTGCAGCCCCTGGGCCTGCCTCCGGTGACCATTGGCACGGGAACCCGGTCCACTGTCATCAACGGAATGCTGACCGACATCGCTGCGTGGCTCGCGGGACGCGAACCTTCCCTGGGCAGCCTGCGCGCGGCTGCTGCTGCGGATGGCGTGGACCTTCCGGAACTCCTGCCGTGGCCGTCGGGCGTTCCGATCACCAAGTAGGCTGCCGCCAGCCCGCCGGTGTCAGCGCTTTTCCCGTCCCAGCAGGCTTTCCTTGACGGCGAGCCCCCACCTGAATCCGCCCAGCGTGCCGTCCGTCCGCACCACGCGGTGGCACGGCACAAACAACGCTGCCGCGTTGAAAGCACAGGCACTCGCCGCGGCACGGACCGCCTTCGGGTTCCCGGACAGCTCCGCATATTCGGTGTAGGTCACCGGCCGCCCGGGCTGACCGTCCGGAGGACATCCCAGGCATGGCTGCGGAACGGTCCGGACTTCTGCAGCACCGGCACCCGCATGGCGGGCTCCGGGTCACCGGCGTAGAAAGCATCCACGGCGTCAGAAATTTCGCCCAGCTCCAGGACCGGGACGAACTCGTCCGGCAGCAGTTCGGGATGAATCTGTCCGGTCAGCTCGGCGGGCTCCGCGGTCCATCCGGAGGCCAGGACGGCGCCGTCGCGGGCAATGATGGTGAACGGGCCGTCCGGGGTGGACATGGTCAGCAATTCGGCTTTCATGGCTTCGCTTTCTTGGGTTAAGTCGCCGGTACGGCGGAGGGTTGCCGGGTTTCGGCACGGCCCGCGGGGCGCAGGCCTGCGGCCGCCCGCCAGAGGTGCATGGTGGCATACGACCGCCAGGGGCTCACTTCAGTGAAATCGGGCGTGTGCCGTACACCTTGCTGAGGTCCGGCGTCGAGCATGCCAGCGTCGAGGACACGGATCCCGTTTCTCACGGCTGCGTCATTGGCCAGGAACACGTCGGGAGCGCCGATCACCCGCATTGCAACGTATCCCACGGTCCAGGGTCCCACTCCGGGGAGTGGCAGGAGCTTGGCCTGCAGTCCGGCGAGGTCGTCGCCGTAGCCGAATTCGAGGTCCCCGGAGGCCATGTCGGCAGCGGCGGCCCGGACGGAGTCGATCCGGCGCTGCGGACCCCGCAGCAGTTCGAAGCCGGTCTCCTCGATCTGGGCGGCGCTGGGGAACATCCGGTGCAGTCCGTCAGCGGGCGCCATGCTCTCGCTGCCGCACACGGACAGCTGGGTCAGTGCGGTCCGGGCCGCGGCCACGGTGATCTGCTGGCCGATCATCGCCCGGACCAGCAGCTCCTGCGGGTCCACCGCCCCGGGCATCCGCATGCCGGGCAGGGCTCTTACGGCCGGGGCCAGCCGCGGATCTGCTCCCAGCGCGCCGTCGATGGCCACCGGGTCGGCATCGAGGTCCAGCAGGCGCCGGACGCGGCTCAGCAGTGACGGCAGGTCCCTCAGGTCCACTGCCCCGATGGTGAGGATAATCGGACGGCCGGGGACGGCGGCGTCGTACTCAACGCTAAACCGGGCGTCGGCGTGGGGGAGCCGCAGCGTCCTCGCGTAAGAGGTGCCGGTGCCGGATTCGATCCCCGGAATGGACCGCACAGCGAGGAAGTCGAAGATGCCCGGATCGAACGGTTCACGGTACGGCAGGTTGAGCGTCAGCGCCGTTGTGGCGGCCGTCGCCCGGTGGTGGCGGGCGGTGGCCCGGAGTGCGGTCGGCGTCATGTCGAAGACCTCGCCGATGGTTTCGTTGAACTGGCGCACGCTGCTGAACCCGGCTGCGAAGGCCACGTCGGCGAGCTTCATCTGCGTGGACACCAGCAGCGTCCGGGCGGTCTGGGCCCTGCTTGCCCGTGCCAGCGACAACGGACCGGCGCCCAGCTCGTGGCTGAGGATCCGGTTGAGCTGCCGGGACGAGTAGCCCAGGCGGGAGGCCAGGCCCTCAACGCCGTCGCGGTTGATCACGCCGTCATTGATGAGGCGCATGGCGCGTCCGGCGATGTCGGAGCGGAGGTTCCACGCGGGTGTGCCGGGAACGGCTTCGGGCAGGCAGCGCTTGCAGGCGCGGTACCCGGCGTCATGGGCGGCAGCGGAGGTTTCGTAGAACGTGACGTTCTCGGCCTTCGGCGTCCTGGCCGGGCACGACGGACGGCAATAAATGCCCGTGGTCCGGACGGCCGTGTAGAACTGCCCGTCAAAACGGGTGTCGCGGGCATCGATTGCCCGGTAGCGCTGCCAGAAGTCCATGGCTCCATCCTGTCAGCGAACGGCAGCGCGGGCTAGCGGAAATCGGACATGGCCGTGGCAGTCCTTGTTGACCCGGCCTTTGTTAAAGTCGAAGCATGAGCAGCAGCCCGACGCGATCCGGTCACGAACACACAGCGCGGCAGCTGCTGTCCGGGGACGCCCGGCACGTCGCGCCGCTGCTGCTCGGAGCGGTGCTCACCTATGACAGTCCCGAAGGCTCGGTCTCGGTGCGGATCACCGAGGTGGAGGCCTATCTCGGCCCGCACGATTCGCTGCACCCGGACCCTGGTTCGCACACCTTCCGCGGACCCACGGGGCGCAACAAGCCCATGTTCGGACCAGCCGGGCACCTCTATGTCTACTTCACCTACGGGATGCATTATTGCGCCAACATCGTTTGCGGGCCGCCCGGCGTGGCCTCCGCCCTGCTCCTGCGCGCCGGTGAAGTCGTGGGAGGCGCGGAGCTCGCACGGACCAGGCGTCCGACGTCGAAATCCCCCAAGGACCTGGCCAGCGGACCCGCCCGGCTCGCAACGGCAATGGGACTGACGACGGCGGACAGCGGCCGCGACGCGCTCGGCGAACCCTTCGGGCTGGAGCTGCCGGTGGCCCGGGCACGCGACGTCAGCTCCGGGCCGCGTGTGGGAGTTTCGGGCGCCGGCGGCAGCCACGCCTATCCGTGGCGGTACTGGCTCACCGGCGATCCCACCGTTTCGCGGTACAAGGCAGCCAAAGCCCGTCCGGGGTAGGCAGCCGGCGTGGCTGCTTCGGGCGGCACCGGCCGTGAACGCACGCGATCGTGAAGAATAGCTGCCACCGGCATAGGGTGGATGCGTGAATCAAAGCGAGCCTGGCCATGCCAGAAGAACCGTTCCCGTGGACCAGCTGGTCAACAGCCTCTGCACCACGGTGCCGGACTACCCCAAGCCTGGAATCGTTTTCAAGGACCTGACGCCCGTCTTCGCCAACGGAGAGGCCTTCCGCGCCGTCGTGGACGCCCTCGTTGAGCCGTTCAAAGGGCAGTTCGACGCCGTTGCCGGAGTGGAAGCGCGCGGCTTCCTCCTGGCGGCGGCTGCCGCGTATGCCACCAACACCGGCGTGATCACGGTCCGGAAAGCCGGAAAACTCCCCCGCAATGTGGTTGCGGAGGACTACGCGCTCGAATACGGCACAGCGACACTGGAACTGCACACCACCGACCTGCCGGCCGGAAGCCGGGTGCTGATTCTTGACGACGTCCTGGCCACCGGCGGCACGCTTGGCGCCGCCACCCGGCTGTTTGAACGCTGCGGCATCCACGTTGCCGGTGTGGGGGTGGTCATGGAGCTCGGCGAACTCCGCGGGCGTTCCGCCCTGACAGGCCACCGTGTCCGCTCGCTCATCCGGATCTAGCGTGGGCTTGCGTGGACCGCTGCGCAGTGTCCGGCCACGAGTGTCCGGCCACGGGGTTGCTGCCGGAAAACGGCGGCACTGAACTGTTTCAGGCGCGTTCATCAAAATGGTTGTAGAATGGACGGTCTGTCTTTTGCGATAGGGGAAAGTCTCGATGCTCGACGCTGATTTGGTCCATGAACGGGACTATGTTGCCGGACTGTATGCCCGCCTTGATGAGTTGCGCGAGGAAAAGCGCACACAACTGGCCCAGGTCCGCCGTGCCGGAGCCGTGGGAACCATGCAGAATGTTTCCGAACGGGACGCCTTCGCGGCCCTCTATGAGGACCGTCTGGCGCAGCTGGACGCTGTGGACGACCGGCTGGTTTTTGGCCGCCTTGACCTGGACTCGGGGGAGGCCCAGTACATCGGCCGAATCGGCCTGACAACTGATGACCTCCAGCGGCTCATGGTTGACTGGCGCGCGCCCGAAGCCGGGCACTTCTACCAGGCCACGGCCTTCGACCGCCAAGGCGTGCGCCGCCGCCGCCACCTGATTTTGCAGGGCCGCGAGGTCAAGGCCATTGAAGACGACGTCCTCGACGCCGACATGCTGGCCGACAACGAATCGCTGCAGGGGGAGGGCGCGCTGCTGGCGGCCCTGAACTCCAAGCGCACCGGACGCATGTCGGACATCGTGGGCACCATCCAGTCCGAGCAGGACAGGATCATCCGCTCGTCCATCTCCGGAGCCGTCGTCGTCCAGGGCGGGCCAGGAACGGGCAAGACCGCCGTCGCACTGCACCGCGCTGCGTACCTCCTCTATACGCACCGCGACCGGCTCAAGACCGCGGGCGTGCTGCTCGTGGGGCCGTCGTCGTCGTTCATGAAGTACATCGAGCGCGTCCTGCCGTCCCTTGGGGAGACCGGCGTGGTCATGGCAAGTGTCGGCCGGCTGATGCCCGGTATCAATGCCGTGCCCGAACAGGAAGCCGACGTGGCTGCCGTCAAGGGCCGGCTGGACATGGCCGAGGTGGTGGCCAGCGCGGTGACAAACCGGCAGCGCATTCCGGCGGAGGACCGGATCCTTGAGGTGGATGGCCGCAAGCTGGTCCTGACCCCGCGCCAGGTGCGCCGGGCACGCGAAAAGGCCCGCGCCACGCACAAGCCGCACAACGAGGCGCGACTCACGTTCGTCAAGATCCTGCTCCGGGAACTGACCGAACAGATGACCGAGCTCGTGGAAGCCGGCAGCATCGGCAACAACGCTGACCGTTCGTATCTGGCCGAGGACGTCCGCACGGCACGCGACGTCCGGATCGCGCTGAATCTCTGCTGGATGCCGATGACCCCGGAAAAGCTCATCTCCGAGCTCTTCAGCAAGCCCGCCATCCTGGCAGCCTGTACGCCCAACCTGACCGACGCTGATCGCGCCCTGCTGGCCCGCCCGGCCGACAGCCCCTGGACCGAAGCGGACGTGCCCTTGCTGGACGAGGCCGCCGAGCTGCTCGGCGAGCTCGATCCCGCCGCGGGACGCGGACTGGCCCAGCAGGAGCATGACCGTGCACGGGACATCGCCAACGCGAAGCAAACCCTGGTGAACATGGAAACCGCCGGCGTGGACGTCCTGATGACGGCCGAGGAACTCGTTGACCAGAACCAGGAACGCGAAGCGCGGCTCACTGCCGCGGAGCGGGCCACCAGCGACCGCACGTGGGCCTTCGGGCACATTGTGGTTGACGAGGCCCAGGAACTGTCTCCGATGCAGTGGCGCCTGCTGGTCCGGCGCTGCCCGCTGAAGTCGTTCACAATCGTCGGGGACATCGCCCAGACGAGTTCCGTGGCCGGCGCCAAGTCCTGGCAGAGTGCGCTGGAGCCGATGTTCGGTGACCGCTGGCAGCTCGAGGAACTCACGGTCAACTACCGGACGCCCTCACAGATCGCGGAGGCCGCCGCCAGGATGGCCACAGCCGCCGGCCTGGTGATCTCGGCTCCCAAGGCTGTCCGGGAAGGTCGCTGGTCGCCGATCATTGACCGCGTGGACGCCGGATCGGTGGTCAGCCGGCTCGTTGAGGTCCTCCCGGACGAGCTGGACGCGCTCGACGGCGGCCTGCTCGCCGTGATCGCCGACGGTGAACTGCTGCCGCAGGCCACCTCGGCGCTGCGCGCTGCCTACGGCCGCCGCGTCGGTACCGGTGCAGGCAGCTACGAGCAGGACATTGTTGTCATCAGCCCGAGGGAAGCCAAGGGGCTGGAGTTC